>UQDG01000019.1 GCA_900539695.1 uncultured Oscillospiraceae bacterium | reverse complement strand
GAATATCTGTATCGTGTTCGCCCAGCTTGAACGGGAAACGATACAGAAGCGGGTGACGGACGCTTACTACTCCCGCAGTCAGCGGGGCTTCAAGATGGGCGGGAAAGCCCCTTACGGCTTCCATACAGAGCCGATTAAGATGGACGGTATCAACACAAAGAAGCTGGTGGTAAACCCGGACGAAGCAGCAAATATCCGGCTGATGTTTGAGATGTATGCCCAGCCCACAACCTCCTACGGGGACATTACCCGGTACTTTGCCGAACAGGGGATTTTGTTCCATGGCAAAGAGCTGATACGCCCCACGCTGGCGCAGATGTTACGCAATCCTGTCTATGTGCAGGCAGACCTTGATGTGTACGAATTTTTCAAAAGTCAAGGGACGGTCATTGTCAATGACGCTGCCGATTTTACAGGCATGAACGGCTGCTATCTGTATCAAGGGCGGGATGTGAAGCCCAGCAAAAAGAACGACTTGAAAGACCAAATGCTGGTACTGGCTCCCCATGAGGGCATTGTCCCCTCCGACATCTGGCTGACCTGCCGCAAGAAGCTGATGAACAACATGAAAATCCAGTCTGCCCGGAAAGCCACCCACACATGGCTGGCGGGAAAAATCAAGTGCGGGAACTGCGGGTATGCCCTTATGAGTATCTTCAATCCCTCCGGCAAGCAATACCTTCGCTGTACGAAACGGCTGGATAACAAGAGTTGTCCGGGGTGCGGGAAAATCATTACTTCGGAACTGGAAGCGGTTGTTTATCAGCAGATGGTAAAGAAACTGGCAAGCTACAAGACGCTGACAGGCAGAAAGAAAGCGGCAAAGGCAAACCCGAAAATTGCAGCACTGCAAGTGGAGCTTGCCCATGTGGACAGCGAGATTGAAAAGCTGGTGGACAGTCTGACGGGTGC
Organism: uncultured Oscillospiraceae bacterium; assembly: GCA_900539695.1. Taxonomy (GTDB): domain Bacteria; phylum Bacillota; class Clostridia; order Oscillospirales; family Ruminococcaceae; genus Gemmiger. Next base: position 41,411 of record UQDG01000019.1, on the reverse strand, counting down.
AAACAATGTCCTGCTCTCCTATGTGAATGTGAAGATAGCAGAACTGGACGGGCGCAAGCAGGAACTTCTGGCGAGGATAGCGGAACTGACGGTGGAAGCCATTAGCCCAGAACAGGTCAGCCAGATTTCCGGCTACCTCGACACATGGGACAATGTATCCTTTGACGACAAGCGGCGGGTGGTGGATTTGATGATTACCACCATAGCCGCTACAAGCGACAGCTTGAACATCACATGGAAAATCTGACGGGCGGAACCCCTCCCGTCAGACCGTTACCCTGTGTAGTCCCTTGTAAACTGTACTTTCATGTTGCTCAAATAAATCAAAATTTCCAGCACCTTCAATTTCAAAAGGGAAATTCGAACGGACACAGGAGCAGAAAAGAGTGGGGCAAAAATATGCTCTAAATCGGAACAGGACGGGATTGCGGATGGCTTTCCGGAGCAAAATCGATCCCGTAACTGGTCTGCCTCCACACCGGCATTCTTTAAAACTTCCGGGCAAATGGAAGAGAGCTGTTTCAGATCCACGGAAATGGAAATCCCCTCTGAATATCCTAGGGGAAACATCATGGCGGAATCCGCGCAGCAGGCCATACTGTGCGCAGTCACATCACCTGCACCTAAATAGACGGCAGTACCGCCTTGCATATTCCAACCCACGCGACCACTGCGACAATAGTAAATTTCTAAAACAGAATCCGAAGCATCGTGCCGAAACTTGACCTCTGAAGCAAGAAAAACATTGAAGGATACCTCTATTCCAGGAAAAGTTTCATATGCCTCCACACACCCTTTTCCAGCGGTAACCGCTCGAAACTGTTCTCCAAAGAATGTGCTGCCCGTTCCACCAGCCCGGCAATGCTTCAAGGCGAGGGTGCCGTTTGGAATCTTTTGGAGTTTTTGAGCGATAACTTTGGATTCTTCTTTTTTCATGGCGTTCCTTTCTGTGTTTCTACTTGCGACGGACAGGCGATTTTTACAAGCCACTCAATCATGTGGTGGAAATTTCGAGCCTGTTCGGTATCAGCCGCTTTATAATAGACCTCTTTTCCGTCCCGGCGGCTAACGATCAGACCTGCTGATTTCAACTGCTTGAGATGGTGAGAAACTGCAGGACTGCTCATATCTACCATGGCCGAAAGATTGATAACACATTCCTCACAGTGGCAAAGCAGCCAAAAAATGCGAATACGGCTGCCATCCCCCAGCTGCTTGAAAATATCAGCTACGGTTTGGAAGTTTTCTACGCTGGGCATATATTCCAGTTCATGCTCGATAGTTTGTCCGTGGTCGTGGGGTAAGCGGTTCTGAATCATTTAGCACTCCTCCTTGAAGTCTATCTTACCATAGGCCGGAGAGAAAAGAAACTTTACTTCTGAGATGTTTCTGGTTCAGGGCCAGCGTCATGGGTGTAATCCAAGATACGGACACCATCGCCTACCTCTTTCTGTACCAGCTCCCGCATACGTTTGGCGAAAGGACAGGGGTAACCAATGGGAGTCCCTTTGCTGATACAGGAAGCAAAAGCAATGGTGTCAGCGCCCTGTTCTACCAGAGAACGGGCCCGCAGCACCGCTTTTTTTCCGGGGCAGCCACCGCAGTTGATAAAGCCCACTAACTGAATGTCATCCTCTCCCATAAAAGCGCCTTTTCTCTCTCGGATTGTCCGAAAATCCCGGCTTCCGGGGCAGTAATCCTCTGTCTGCATACAACGAATAATGCCAAGTTTCATATTGATTTCCTCCTTAATTTAGGGCCGGCCATTTAGATTGGGCCGGTCCATTGTCTATTATTATGTAACCAGCTTTTCCAACAGTTGGAGAGCTTCCTCCAGTTTTGGGTTGGGCTCGTCCGTATGCAGTCCCTCTCGGACACAGCTACGTATATGGGCCCGCAAAATCTCTTGATTCACTCGCTTCAAAAGAGCCTGAGTTGCCAACAGCTGATTGGAAATGTCCACGCAGTAGCGATCCTCTTCAATCATTCGCAAAATGCCGTCCAGTTGTCCTCTGGCAATCTTAATGGAACGGGTTATGTGAGCCTTATCAGCCTTCATGGGGGATAATCTCTGTGACTTTGTAGCCCGCCTCGGTAACTGCCGCTTTTAGGGTTTCGTCGGTAACGGACTCCGGGACCTCAACAGTGGCCTTTTTGTTCTCTAGACTTACCTGGACATGGGACGCACCAGAGATACCCTCCAGGGCATGGGTAACATGCTTGACGCAGTTCTGGCACATCATTCCTTCGATCATCAGTTCTTTTTTCATAGTGGTTCCTCCATTCGATTGCTTTATTGTTGTTTGCTTGACGGAAATCTTCTGTACGGGAGATAGAACAAAGGGATAGTGAATACAAAGGACCAGATTACTCGACGGCGCATCGCCTCATATTCCTTTTTCGCCGTGTCCACCGGGGAGACAGCCTGTACAGCTGATTTTCCCTTGACCTGCTGTAGGGATGCTCCATAGCCTGCCTTTTCTACAGCGGCGATAATCTGTCCACTGTTTACATTTTTGTCGTCGTAAGTCACCACCATACTGTTTTTTAACAGATTGACATTGCACTCTTGCACACCGGTCAGGTTGGATACGATTTTTTGTACCCTAGCTTGGCAGGCCGCACAAGTCATGCCTGTGACATTGTACTTTTCCTGCATATTGAAACCTCCTTCTCTGGAAAGTGGAATACCCATACGGGATATAGGTCTCTCCGGTTCTCAGTATAGTCCCGCAAGGAGGTTCTGTATTTCCCGTTCAGAAGAATTTTTGTCCCAAATGGAAGCGTTTCTGAAAGTCGATCCGTCATAAACGCTGCAAGGGCATCCCTTCCAACTTCATGTGATATTGTTCCAGCACATCTTTCAGCGTGATTTCTTGCATTTTTTGTTCCGCTGTTTTTTGAATGTCCAAGTAAAAATCCCGCAGCACCAGTTGGATATTTACACCCACGCCACAGGCAGGATTGGTGTGGATGTCCTGATGGAGCAGGGGCTTGTTGCCCTCTACTGCCCGATAGGCATCCAGCAGAGTGATTTTCTCCGGCTCACGAGCCAGAGCGGGTCGGGGATGTCCCTTCACGCTGACCAGCAGCCCTCCTTTCCGCAAGGCGGACATGAGCTGGCGCACATAGGCAGGATTCGTCTGAATGCTCTCTGCCAGCTTGTTACTGGTCAGGTCGCAGTCTGGGTACAGAGCGATAAAAGCCAGAATATGAACAGCATCGCTAAGGCGGGTGGGATATTTCATGGTCTGATCTCCTTTTTTACTTGATGTTATTTTTATTATAACAGCATATTGACAGCAGCGCAAGGGGATGCTAAAATGATTTGAAGTAATAATAAAAATAACACCCACCTGAAAGGAATGGCGACAATGAACTTCTATGATGATTTGGTCATGCAGACCCAGATGAATTATTCCAAGTACCATCCTATCTATGCTTCCGGCAGTACGCCTTATCAGCTGACTGACAAAAAGCCGCTGCCGTATAGCGAACAGATCAATCGGTTGGTACAGGAGGTAAAGGAAGCTGACTGTGTGGTAGTGGGCGGAGCCTCCGGCCTGTCCGCTGCCGGTGGCGGAGACTTTTACTACGAGGACAACGACTCCTACCGGAAATACTTCCGGCCTTTTGCGGAGAAGTACCACTTCAAAGGTGCTTTTGCAGGGATGATGCACCCATGGGAGACCCGGGACTAGTGAAGGAACTGACTGGTTACTTGGTAGGTGTTCGCCTGCCGGAGAAAGCTGTTCCTCGTTGCCCGGATTGCGGGTGGATGCTGGTGCCCTGGGTACGAGACGATACCTTCCTGGAGGGAACCTTCTGGCAGGATAGTCTGCACCGCTACCATAGATTCCTGCGACGCTGGATAATGGATCAGTCCGACAAAAAAGTCCTGCTGTTGGAACTTGGCGTGGGTGAGATGACGCCCAGTATCATCAAACTGCCCTTCTGGGAACTTACTGCCAAAAACGAAAACGTCTTTTATGCATGTCTTAATCGAGAGTCATCTCATAGGCCAGAGCATCTGCGGGGACGCAGCCTGTATCTGCAAGGAGATTTGGCGGAAACTCTAGCTGCCCTCCGGCAGGAGCGCTCCATCGCAGCAAACATAAAATAGAAAGGGCGAACGAATATGATAGATTGGAACCCTATTGCGGAAAAATTCAGAGAAGCGGACGCTATCTTGATCGGGGCCAGTAACGGACTGTCCATCACCGAAGGACTGCATTTGTTTGCGGACAATGCGGTCTTTGAAAGACTGTTTGGGGATTTTAAACGGAAATACGGCCTTGGGTGTATTTTGCAGGGCATGATGGCTGGATGGCCCAGCGAGGAGGAAAAATGGGCCTTCTGGGCCCGGCTCATCCATCATTACTGCGGGCAGTACCAGCCTACGCCGGTGATGAACGATTTGAAGGCCATTGTGGGAGAGAAAGATTACTTTGTCGTCACATCAAACGGAGAAGGTCACTTTGAACTGTGTGGCTTCGATCCGACGAAAATCTATGAGATTGAGGGCAACTGGTTTACTATGCAGTGTGCCCGCCCCTGCCACGACACCCTCTATTCAAGTTTAGAGGTGGCCGAAAAATTATCGGCTGCCGAACAGGGCGGCCATGTGCCTACAGAGTTGGTGCCGCGCTGTCCCAAGTGCGGAGGTCCCATGGACATCCACATGGGCGCGGGTCAGAGAATGATTTCGGATACCTTTGCCCAGGCACGGTTCCAAAACTTTCTGAAAACCTACCACGGGAAGAAACTGGTGGTTTTGGAGCTGGGCATTGGCTGGCGCAATCAGCTGATCAAGGCCCCGATGATGCGCCTGGTGGCCAGCGAGCCAAACGCCACTTATGTGACCATCAATCTGGGTGAGATCTACATTGCGGACAATATCAAAGAGAAGTCCTTCGGACTGGACGGGCGGCTGGATGAGCTGCTGCCTGCTCTCCGGGAGGCGTGCGAGGCATGACGATTCCGGAGCAGGTTCAAAATGACTATAAAAGAAGGAAAACTAATGCGTAAAAAGATAAAAATCACCGTGCTGCGGACGGAATACTATCAGGAACTGGCAGAACAGTATGCAATTCCTAATTTGGGGAAGTGTCCTTTTCATCAGAAAGGTCAAGTGCTGTACAGCGATGGCATCAATCCGCCGGATGGGATGTGTGGCGTTGCTTGGCAGGTGATTGCTCCCATGGCGCGTCAGTTATCCTTGGGGGAACTGGTTCAGCCGTCTGGCACTTGGCTCAATGATGATACGATTGGTGTGTTTGCATGTCCAGACGGCATCCGACCTGTTATTTTTCTCTTGGAGGCGGAGTAAGGAATGCAATGGGCAGATAGAAAAATCCGATGCCATTGGGTGAAACCGGCTAATACCGCTTATCTGCGATACCATGACGAGGAATGGGCAGACCGGTCAACGATGACCATATACTGTTTGAAATGTTGATTTTGGAGAATTTTCAGGCAGGTCTCACCTGGAAATGTGTTTTAAATAAACGGGAAGCGTTTCGCCGTGCTTTTGGCGGGTTTGATTTACGGAAAGTGGCATCTTATAGCGAAGAAAAATTGATGGCTCTGCAAGCTGACTCTGGAATCATCCGTAACCGGCTGAAAATACGAGCCGTAGTGGTCAATGCACAAGTGTTTCAAAAGATACAGCAAGAGTGGGGTAGTTTTGACCGATACTTATGGCATTGGACAGATGAAAAAATCATCCAAGAAGTAGACAAGGTCAGCTCTCCATTATCTGATGCTATCTCAAAAAATTTGAAAAAGCGGGGCATGAAGTTTGTGGGGACCATAATCATCTATGCCTATTTGCAGACGGTGGGAGTTATCAACTCTCATGAATCAGGTTGCTTCCTGAATCCTTTGCAGCAGTAGAAAATGCAGAAAATAAAACACCGGGAAGTTGACTCAAATTGTCAATGCCTCCCGGCTATTATCTTTCAGATTAATATTGTTAGAATCATGGTATATATTTCATTCCCCATTGGGAAATGGCGTAAAAGACTGGCAACAGATCCCGTCCTTTCTCGGTGAGGGAGTATTCCACCCGTAGGGGCATTTCATTATATTGGATGCGCTGGATCAATTCATCCGATTCCAGCTCCTTCAGGGCGTTGGTCAGAGCTGTGTTGGTGATGGGCTTGAGAACTTTTTTCAGTTCCCCAAACCGCATGGGACACTTGATGCATAGTTCATAGAGAATTTGGAGTTTCCATTTGCCCTGCAGCATTTGAACCACCGGCGTGACCGGGCAGTTTCCATCATCGGTTAGGATGACACTGCCAACCTTTTCTTTGAATTCTTCATAAGTCATAATTGAATCTTTCCTCGTCTTTTACAGTATACTTTTTGATACCAGGTACATATAATTTGCGTACTTGAACAAAAATTACTATCAGATATAATAAATATATCACTGGTTGGCTATGCAGTCAACAACTGAAATTTCTTAGAAAGGTCTGAATGACATGAAAGAACTGAACATTATGGAGGCTACTGTTCTGACCTCCCCCAATCCGCTGACACTGATTTGCTCTAAAAAGGAGGACGGTTCTACGAACCTGGCTCCCATTTGCTTTGTGTCTTACCTCTCCTTCAATCCGCCCATGGTGGGTTTCGCCATTGGCAAACAGTCCCACACCGGTAAGCAGGTACGGGAGACCGGCAAGGTGATTGTCACTGTTCCTGGCGAGAGTCTTGCTCAGGCGGTGATGGCCTGCGGAGCGTCTACCGGTGCCAAGACCGACAAGGTGGCCGCCAACAACATCGAGATGATGGCTGTGGAGGGCAGTGACATCCAGATTCCGGTGGATACTCGTCTGGCGATGGTGGCCACCCTGCAGCAGTCGGTGGAAGTTGGCGACCATATCCTGCACATCTGTCAGGTGGACAAGTTCCTGGGCGATGAGGACAAGAAGGGCCTGTATGCCTGGAACGGCTTCGGGAAAGTTGCGCCTGCGGTAGAAGGCTAAATCTCAAAACGGAAAGGAGGCGTTAGCGGTGACTGTTTGTATTAAAGACTGTATTCAGAACATGAATCTGGTGATCGGCTGTACTATTGGTTGCAGCTACTGCTACGCCAGAAACAATGTCCGCCGGTTTCACATGATCGACGACTTTGAAAAGCCGGAGTTTTTTCCCAATAAGCTGCGGCTGATGGAGAAAAAGCGCCCACAGAATTTTCTGCTCACCGGCATGAGCGATTTTTCCCACTGGAAGCCAGAGTGGCGGGAACAGATATTTGCCAAGATGACTGAAAATCCACAGCACCAATATCTGTTTTTGACCAAGCGACCGGAGGATATTGTGTTTTCCACTACCCTGGAGAATGCTTGGTTTGGTGTAACTGTTACCTCCAGTAAAGAGAAAAACCGTATCCGGACTTTGCGGGAGCATATCCATGGCGGACACTATCATGTGACCTTTGAACCTATGTTTGATGATGTTGGTATGGTGGACCTTACCGGAATTGAGTGGATCGTCATTGGGACTGAGACCGGACATAGGAAGGGCAAATCTATATCGAAACCGGAATGGGTGTGGAACCTGACACATCAGGCCCATGCGCTTGGCATCCCTGTATTTATGAAGGAAGATCTGCTTCCTATCATGGGAGAGGCACAGATGATACAAGAATTTCCCCCGGCTTTTTACCGGGTATTGGAGGAACAGAAGACATGGCGGAAGTGAAAGATAGCAGCATTCTGATTCAGGATGTAGAAACCAAAAATATTATGACAAAATCCACCCTGCCGGTGGGCGGCTATTCCGTCAATCCTTATGTGGGCTGTACCCATGGCTGCAAATACTGCTACGCCTCGTTTATGAAGCGATTTACCGGGCACACCGAACCGTGGGGTACATTCCTGGATGTGAAACATTGGCCAGCAATCAAAAATCCGCAAAAGTACAAAGGGCAGCGCGTAGTCATCGGTTCTGTGACCGATGGCTATCTGCCCCAGGAGGCTCAGTTTCAGAACACCCGAAAGCTTCTTGAACAGCTCCGGGGCAGTGAGGCAGAAATTCTCATCTGTACCAAGTCAGACTTGGTAATCCGTGACATCGACCTCCTGAAAGAACTGGGAAAGGTCACGGTTTCCTGGTCGATCAATACGCTGGACGAGGATTTCAAAAACGATATGGACAATGCCGTCAGCATCAAGCGGCGGCTGGATGCCATGAAGCAGGTTTATGACGCAGGTATCCGCACCGTGTGCTTTATCGCTCCGGTTTTTCCCGGTATCACGGATTTTGAGGCTATCTTCCATCAGGTCAGAAATCAGTGCGACCTGGTGTGGCTGGAAAATCTAAACCTGCGAGGCGGATTCAAAAAAGACATCATGGACTATATACGTAAAAAATTTCCTGACTTGGTTCCGCTGTACGACGCTATCTACAACAAGAGAGACAGAAGCTACTTCTGTGGTTTGGAGGATCAAGCGGAACGGCTGGCGAAAGAATACAGCTGTCCCTTCGTGGACAACGAGCTGCCCTACGGACGAGCAGAGCCTGGGCACCCGGTCATTGTGGATTACTTTTACCATGAGGAAGTGCGTGGCTCGGAAAACACCGGGCGACGCAACCCCAAAAAATAATTTGCGAAATAAAAGGGTTCTGACATGGAGCTGTGCTTCAATGTCAGAACCTTTTTTTCAGCACTGTTTACCCATTCAGAAGTTTTCTTCCCCCCCTTGGAAGGACTTGCACTCCGTCCATTGCCGCAGCTCTTTTGATGTGGAAAGTCGTATTTCCGTTCATCGGATGGGTACTCGGCGGAATTTTCGGTGGTATGAGTTTTTCGTTCATGAGTATTGTGGATTTCTTCAAATCCCTGTTCTAATTAATAATTTTCAAACAGAAAACAATGGATGAATATAATGATGTCACAACAAAACGAGAGGAGAAAACCATGAAGAAAGTATTGTTGGCCATCGGAGGCGGCATTGGCGTCATTGTAGGTGCGATCTTGATTTGGAAGTTTGTACTTCCGTTTATTGGCTTCGTTTTTCAGCCCATTTGGAGGTTTCTGTCCGCTTTACTAAACCGACATGAGCATAAACGACAGCGTCCCGGTTCATAATGATTGGGACGCTGCTTATTATATCATTGTATTATGCGAACTCATTCCTCGAACAGATACAGAAGATATCCGTAACCCTCTGCATTCATCTTTGCGTAAGGCACAAAGCGCAGGGCCGCACTGTTGATGCAGTAGCGCACGCCATTGGGGGACTCCGGATCGCCGGTGAACACATGACCAAGGTGAGAATCTCCGGCACGGCTTCTGACCTCTATGCGGCGCATGCCGTGGCTCAGGTCCTCCAGTTCCACCACGGCAGGCTCTTCAATGGGCTTTGTGAAAGCCGGCCAGCCGCAGCCGCTCTCGTACTTATCCGTGGAGGAAAAGAGCGGCTCGCCGGTGACGACATCCACATAGATGCCCTTTTCAAACTTATCCCAGAACTCGCCTGTGAAAGCGCGCTCTGTGCCGCTCTCCTGCGTAACACGGTACTGCTCCGCCGTCAGCTTGTCCCGGATGGATTCCGCCGCGGGCTTCTGATAGTCGCCCGGATCGATGCGCAGCCGGGAAAACAGCTCCATCTCCGCGCGCGGGATGTGGCAGTAGCCGTTCGGGTTCTTTTCGAGGTAGTTCTGGTGGTACTCCTCGGCGGGGTAATAGTTCTTGAGTGGACCTATCTCCACGAAGAACTTTTCACTGCGTCCCCGCTCGATCTCCGCGATGCGCTCCACCGTTTCCTTCGCGCTTTCGTTGGTGTAATAGACACCGGTCTGATACTGACTGCCCCGGTCGTTGCCCTGCTGGTTCTCCACCGTGGGGTCGATCACATAGAAGTAGGCCAGTAGCAGGGCGTCGAGACTCACCTGCCCGGGGTCATACTCCACCCGCACGGTCTCCCGGAAGCCGGTGTTCCCTTTGCAGACGGTCTTGTAATCGGCGTCCGCCCCGCAGGTGCCGTTGGCATAGCCGCTCTCGGCATCGATGACGCCGGGGATGGACTGCATCAGCTGTTCCATGCCCCAGAAGCAGCCGCCCGCCAGATATATGACATTTTCCGTGGTATCCATATACATGATTCCTTCACCGGACATATCAGAGGGCTGTTCGGTCATTTCCTTCTCGTCCGTTTTCTGCGGCATATTTTTCTGCCCGGAGGCGCAGCCGCTCAGCAGCAGTACCGCGGTGAGCAGAAGCGGCAATACTCTCCGATACATGGTGTATCCCTCCTTCCTGAGGAGATGAATCTGTTTGTCAGCCCATATCGGCGGCAAGAGCCTGGTCGATGAGTTTTTGCAGTGTCTCCGCCTGCTTCTTTTCCGTGATAGCACCTACGATGGGCTCTCCCACGATATTGCCGCTGCGGTCAACCACGTAGGTGGTGGGATAGGCAAAGATGTTGGAAGTGAACTTTCCCGCCTCACCGTCGGAGTCAAAATACACATTCTGATAGGTGGCGCCCTTCTTGGCAAGCACATCCTTCGCCTCGGAAATTGCCGTTTCGTCGCCGTCCAGCGTGAAGGTGTTGACGCCGATGAGGGAGCCGCCCTTCTCCGCCAGTTCCTTGTTCAGCGCATCCAGATCGGAAAGTTCGCCTACACAGGGATTGCAGGTGGTGAACCAGAAATTCACCACGGTGACGGCGTTGGCGGAGAACAGCTCGTCGCTCTTCACCGTGTTGCCGTCCAGATCTTTCCCTTCAAAGGCGGGGAACTTCTGCATACTGCCGTCGTCGGGAGGGTTGCTCGTGTCGCTGCCCGCGGGCATGCTCATATCGCCGTCCGTGGATTTCTGCATGATCTCGGGATACTTCTCTTCCAACTCGGTCAGCCTGTTTTCAATATTGCTGATCTTCGTGGCTGACTCCTTCAGCCACTCATACTCATTGTCGGCGAACTGCTCTTTAGCGGCCTCGATGGTATCCAGCAGGAAGTCACCGTAGTTTTTCCCGTCCTCGATCATGGCCATGCCCTTGTCAGCCTTCATAAAGACCTTTTCCCACAGCTCGGTATTTTCCGACAGGATCGCGTTCTCCTGCTCCAGCAGCTCCTTGTGCAGGGTGAGCGCCTCCTCGGCGTTTTTCGGCTCGTCAGTCATGGCGGAGCCGTTGCCGCTCATGTCGCCCATCTTGTCATTGTTCTTCGTGCCGCAGGCCGCCAAGGCCAGCAACATCAGTACGGCAAAAGCCAGTGCAAAAATTCTCTTCTTGTTCATTTTGATTTCTCCATCGTTGTTTTCTTTGTTGTTTCTTTCCCGTTGCCGAAGCCGTAGCGGAAGCACACGGCGTTCGTCGGACAGGCGCGGATGCACATCCCGCAGCGGATACACTCAGTATGGTTGGGCGTTTTCGTCACGTCCACATCCATCTTGCAGGCTCTGGCACATTTTCCGCAGGAGACGCACTTATTCTTGTCCACCTTCATCTGGAAGAGGGACACCCGGTTGAACAGCGCGTAGAATGCGCCAAGCGGGCAGAGCCACTTGCAGAAGGGACGGTAGAACAGCACGCTCAGCACGATCACCGACAGCAGAATGCTGAATTTCCATGTAAACAGCTTGCCCAGCGCCGCCCGGATGCCGGAATTGGCAAGGGACAGAGGGATGGCCCCCTCCAGCACGCCCTGTGGGCAGAGGTATTTACAAAAGAACGGATTACCCATGCCTACATCGTTTACAAGGAACGCCGGCAGCAGGAAGACCATCACCAGCAGTACAGCGTACTTGAGATAGGTCAGGGGCTTGAGTTTCTTTGTGGAGAGCTTCTTCGTCGGGATTTTATGCAGCAGTTCCTGAAACCAGCCGAAGGGACACAGAAAACCGCAGATAAAACGTCCCAGCAGGACTCCCAGCAAAATGAGGAAACCTGTGATATAATAGGAAAAGCTGAACTTGGAAGACCCAACCACCGCCTGAAACGCACCGATGGGACAGGCACCGGAGGCCGCTGGGCAGGAGTAGCAGTTCAACCCCGGCACGCAGACGTTTTTCCCTGCGCCCTGATACAGGCCTCCTTTGAGGAAATTCGGCAGATGCAGGTTGGTCAATAAGACTGCCCCCGCCTGTATCCAGCCCCGGAAACGGGACAGGAGTTGTGACGCGCCCGAAGATTTCTTACCCAATGCCCACACACTCCAGACATAATTTAATTGCTTTGCTCAGCACCGTCGCCGTCTCGCCGCGCCATACGCCGAAACACAGCATAGCGATACCAACAACCAGCAGCGCGGCCTGCACGGCCGACTTTTTTACATGGCTCAATTCCATCACCCTTTCACTTTTTCTGCCACCATCATAGCGCAAGAGAGTTAAAGTCACTGTTAAGAACGAAAATTTAACGCAAACCTTATCTAATTTTGCTATAATTAAAACGACATAAAAATGAATAAAAAAGGAGGGCTCTCATGCACCTTTTAGTAATTGAAGACGAACGCGCCCTGTGTGAAACCATCGTCCGCAGCCTACGGCGCCAAGCATACAGCGTGGACTGCTGCTACGACGGGGAGAAGGCGTTGGAGCTTCTGGGCGTGGAGCGCTACGATCTGGTGCTGCTGGATCTGAACCTGCCGAAGAAGGACGGCATGACAGTGCTGCGCACCCTGCGGCAGACCGACCGGGAGACAAAGGTGCTGATCCTCTCCGCCCGGGGTGAGGTGGAGGACAAGGTGGAGGGGTTAGATGCCGGGGCCAATGATTATCTGGCAAAGCCCTTTCATCTTGCCGAGCTGGAGGCTCGCATTCGCAGCCTGACCCTGCGGCAGTTCACCCAGCAGGATGTACTGCTGACCTGCGGGGACCTGACCTTTGACACCCGCTCCCGTACCACCACCGCCAACGGGCAGACGCTGACGCTCACCCGCAAGGAAACAGGGATACTCGAATACCTGATGGTGCATCAGGGACGGCCCGTGAGTCAGGAGGAACTGATGGATCACGTTTGGGACAACAGCGTGGACAGCTTCAGCAATTCCATTCGCGTCCACATCTCCGCCCTGCGCAAAAAGCTCCGCGCCGCGCTGGGCTATGACCCCATCCGCAACCGCATCGGCGAGGGATATCTGATGGGAGGCGAGGAGGAATGAAGCGGCTTTCCTTGCAGTGGCGCATCACACTGATGTCCGTCCTGCTCATTGGCATCACCTGCGTGGTCATGAATTTGCTGCTCTGCTCCTCCGGTGTGTACTATATGGACACCATTGCGGACAGCTTACAGGGTGGCAGCACGGTGATCCTGAATGAGGGCGGAGCGGCGAGCTTTGACCCGGAACTCATAGCGCCCAACGAGGAGTTGACCATCGTCGTCGATGGGGCGCAGGGGAGCTTCCGCACCACCAACTGGTACATCACGGCTGTGGTAATGCTACTCAGCGGCATGCTGACCTATTTTGTCAGCGGACGCGCGCTCAAGCCCCTGCGCAGCTTTGCCTCGCATGTGGAGCAGGTGCAGCTGAACAATCTTGCCGATATGAGGATCGATGAAGACGTCATTCCAGAATTCCAGCAGCTGAGCCACTCGTTCAACCAGATGCTGGAGCGGCTGAACAATGCCTTTGCCGCCCAGCGGCAGTTCACCGGCAATGCCGCCCACGAGCTGCGCACGCCGTTGACGCTGATGCAGGCGCAGCTGGACCTGTTTTCCTCAGAGCACCCCGACGTGCTGCCGGAGACTGCGGAGTTTCTCGCCCTCCTGCGGGAGCAGACGGAACGGCTGACCCGGCTGACCAAGACTCTGCTGGAGATGAGCAATCTGCGGCAAGTGGCACGGAACGAGCAGATCCAGCTCGCTCCTATGATCGAGGAGATCTTTACGGATCTCGCGCCACTGGTGGAAAAGCGCGGCATCACGCTGGAGGCGGATGGCGACGGCGTTATGACCGGCAGCGATGCGCTGATCTACCGGCTGATCTTCAACCTGACAGAGAACGCCGTCAAGTACAACCGCCCCGGCGGCTCGGTGAGGGTCTGCGTCATACAGGAAACGGAAAAACTCCTGATTCGCGTTTCCGATACCGGCTGTGGTATTCCGGATGAGTATCAGCAGAGCATCTTCCAGCCCTTTTTCCGTGTGGATAAGTCCCGCAGCCGCGAGTACGGCGGTGCGGGGCTGGGGCTCTCGCTGGTGTGGGAGATTGCCAATCTCCACGGCGGCTCCGTTTGGGTGGAGGAGAGTTCGGAGAAAGGCACCACCATTGCGGTGGAGCTGCCGGTACAGTGATATTGCACTTGAAATCTCCGGTGAGCAGTTTGCAGAATACAGAATCTGTATCTCGTTACAAATAAATAGGCTGTGCAGCGGGAGCGACTTTCGGGTCGCTCCCGACTTTTACTGTGTTTCCGGTTCCCAAACCCGAAAAGGAAAGAGGCGGTGGTTTGCAAAGTGAAATTGTCAGAAAGCAAAAAGCGCTGTGACAACGACCCCATAGCGTACGAAGAAGGCGATGAAATGCAATTTTAACTTTAACAAAAAATCCACCGGGGGCGTTCTGCCCCCGGCGGAAATAAGTTGCGCTTATGACGTTAGATTGGCGTTGGATATGCCGTTTAGTTATCCATATCCTCAAACGCTTCCAGCCCTTTTTTTGCCTCTGCCTTGGCGTCGCCGTGCTTGACGAAGCACATGGTCACAAAGCTCAGCGCCACAAACAGGGCGGCGTAGGGGAACAGCACACGGTAGTCAATGGCCCGCATCAGGGAGCCGGCCACGATGGGGGTTACCACCTGGGCGGCCATCGAGAAGGTGTAGTAGTACCCGGTAAACTTGCCGATGTCGCTGCCGCGGCACATCTCCACCACCATAGGCAGGGAGTTCACGTTGATGGCGGCCCAGGCAAGGCCCACCAGCGCAAACACCACGTACATAATGGGCTGGATGGAACTGTAAGTGGTGGTCAGCACGTAGCCCAGCATAAAGCAGGCGGCCAGCAGCACGATACCGCACTGAATAGTCCGCTTGCGGCCGATCTTAGCGGCCAGCGCACCGATGGGAATGTACGAGACAATAGCGCCCGCCGTGGCAACCAGCAGGCAGGTGGAGGCCCCGCCCAGGCCCTCGCCCATGACAGCCTCCACATACTTGGTAAACCACGTAGTAACGCCGTTATAGCCAATGAACCACAGCGAGATGGACACCAGCAGAAAGCTCAGGCTGCGCTTGACCGGCGCAGGCAGCACCTCGTGGCCGGTGCCGTCGTCAGTGGCAAGGTTCCACTCGGGATGAGCGGCTTCCAGCTTTTGGTTTTCTGCTTCCAGCTTGGGCTCCTTGATGGTCAGATACAAAACGACCACCGCCACAACCATGATCATCGAGACGATGAAGAACAGCGGCCGGTAGCTGACATGCTCCACGCCCTTGGTTTTGGACGCCGGGTACAGCACAGCCGCCAGCCCCAGGTACAAAATGCCGCCCACGGCGCCCATCAGGTTGATGATGGCGTTGGCGCGGCTGCGCAGGGGCTTGGGGGTCACGTCGGGCATCAGGGCCACGGCGGGGGAGCGGTAGGTGCCCATGGACACCAGCAGCAGCCCCAGCACAATAATGAACAGCACTAATATACCGGTGCTGGGGCTGGCGGCGTAGCGGTCGTCCAGCAGCGGGATCAGGTTCATCAAGATGGCTGCCGCTGCGGTGCCGCCCACGATAAACGGCATGCGCCGCCCGATGCGGGTGCTGGTCTTATCGGACAGCGCCCCGAAAAACGGCAGCAAAAACAGCGCCAGTACGTTGTCAGCAGCCATAATGGCACCGGCAAAGGTTTCGTTCAGCTTAAAGGTGTCGGTCAGAATTAAGGTCATAACGCTGTCGTACATCTGCCAAAACGTGCAGATCGACAAAAACGCAAGACCCACCAGAATGGTGCGGCGGCTGTTCAGCTTCACGGCGATTCTCCTAACTTTGGGGCGCAGTTGGCTCCTGTAATTGATTCTATTGTAGCATTGATTGTGCGAAATGTCTACAATTTTAGCGTCACAGACGAGAACTTTGCTTGAAATTGACGAACAAAAGCGCATGCCCACCCGGATTATGAACATTTTTCAAACAATTCTGCAACCCTCTTGCATCCTGATGCAGGAGGGACTATTATTATCACGATGAAATAATTAACACATGATAATAATTAACAGGAGGCGCTTTATGCCAGGTTCAGAGATCCCGGATTTGCAGGGTGTGTTTCGATTTGTCTCGCGGCTGCACACAATGTCCAAGCGCGGCATGCGCGGCGCGTTGGCAGACTGTCCCAGATGCCACTTCGGCATGCTGGAAAACCTGCACATTCTAATCGAGCAGCGCGGCGTGGAGGGTGCAATTTATGTTTCCGAGGTGGCCCGTGCTATGCGGCAGCCTATGCCGGCCGTTTCCCGCGGGCTGCGCATGATGGAGCAGGATGGCAGCATCGTGCGGGAAACTGATCCCAACGACCGGCGCAAAACTTTCGTGCGCATCACCCCGCAGGGCGAGCAGGCACGCCTGCAAAGCGAGGCGGCACTGAACGCCTACTTTGGCCGCATCATGGCACGGATGACACCGGAACAGATCGATCAGATGTACGCCCTGCGCGGTGTGCTGTTGGATGCAATTGAAGCAGAAAACGACGCCATGCAGAAAAAGATCAGCGCACAAAAACAGGGAGGACCCGTCGATGACGAAAATATTTAAACAGCTGGCACGCCATTGGGCGGCATGCCTGGCCGTGGCGGCCCTGCTGATCGTGCAGGCCTACTGCGACCTGTCCCTGCCGGACTACACAAGCAAGATCGTGGATGTTGGCATCCAGCAGGGCGGTATCGAAAGCCCGGTACCGTATACCGTCCGCGATACTACCCTGCAGGCATTGGAACTGCTGATGACCGAGGACGAGGCCGCCCTGGCCGCCCAGTGGTACAGCGAGCCTGACGCCGACGGTCTGCGTTATCTTTCTGAGGATGCCGACACTGCTGCGGCGGAGTTGGAATCCGCTTTCACCACACCCGATGTGGTGTTGTACATGGCTGCGGCCCAAAATGCTGCCCGGGTCGCCGGCAGTACCGAGACGGTGACCCCCACCACCTACGACCTGGATGCCGTCAGCCAGCAGTTTGCGGCGATGGCTCAGGCACCCGGCGCACGGGAGATGCTGCAAAACCAGCTTGCCGGGGCCCTCTCCCAGCTGGATGGGACCGTGGCCGACAACCTTGCCAGCCAGGCCGTGCTGCTGGTTTCCCTCGAATACGAAGCCCAGGGCATCGCTCACGACGTGCAGATGGCGTATCTGCTGCGCATTGGTGGGCAGATGCTGGGCCTGACCCTGCTGATGGTTGCCGCCGCGGTGGCGGTAGGCTTCATCGCATCCCGCGTGTCAGCTGCCATTGGCCGCGACCTGCGGCGCGAGGTGTTCTCCACCGTCGTGGGCTACTCCAACGCGGAGATCGAAAAGTTTTCCACAGCATCGTTGATAACCCGCACCACCAACGACATCCAGCAGGTGCAGTTCGTCTGTGTGATCCTGCTGCGCATGGTGGCCTATGCGCCTATTTTGGGTGTTGGCGGCATTTTGCACGTGGCAGCGGGCAATACCGGTCTTTCCTGGATCATCTTTGTGGCGGTGGCTGCGCTGCTGGTGCTTATCACCATCCTGATGAACGTGGCTATGCCGAAATTCAAGCAGATGCAGACGCTGGTCGACCGGCTGAACCTTGTCAGCCGCGAGATCCTGACCGGCATCATGCCCATCCGCGCCTTCAGCCGCGAAAAGTTTGAGGAAGCCCGTTTTGATAAAGCCAACCGCGATCTGATGGACACCCAGCTGTTTACCAACCGCACCATGGCTGCCATGATGCCTTTTATGACTCTCATCATGAACGGCACCAGCCTGCTCATCGTCTGGTTCGGCGGTAAGGCCATGGACCTGGGCAACATGCAGGTGGGCGAGATGATCGCTTTCATCACCTACACAATGCAGATCGTCATGTCCTTCCTGATGCTGGCGATGGTAGCCGTCATGCTGCCCCGTGCCGGTATGGCAGCCGACCGTATCGACGAGGTCATCAAGACGCCGGCCACCATCCACGACCCCGATGCCGCCACCGCCAAACCGGCGCTGGAACGCAAAAACTGGAATGGCGAAGTGGAGTTCAAGGATGTCAGCTTCCGCTATCCCGGCGCCGACAGCGACGCACTGGAGCACATTACCTTTACCGCCAGGCCCGGCGAGACCACGGCCATCATCGGCTCCACCGGCTGCGGCAAATCGACGCTTCTCAACCTGATCCCGCGCTTTTATGATGCCACCGGCGGTGCGGTCTGCATCGACGGCGTGGACGTGCGCGATATGCCCCAGGCCACGCTGCACGACCTGATGGGCTATGTGCCGCAAAAGGGCGTGCTGTTCAGCGGCACTATCGACAGCAACCTGAAATTTGCCGGCGAGCATATCACCGATGAGGACGTGCGTACCGCCGCCGGCATTGCCCAGGCCACCGAGTTTATCGATGCCAAGCCCGAAGGCTATGCAAGCCCCATTGCTCAGGGCGGCAGCAATGTCTCCGGCGGGCAGAAGCAGCGTCTTTCCATTGCGCGTGCCATCGCTAAAAAGCCGCGCATCTACCTGTTTGATGACAGCTTCTCGGCGCTGGATTACAAGACCGACGTGGCCCTGCGCCGTGCCCTGAAAGCCCAGACAGACAACGCCACCGTCATCATTGTGGCCCAGCGAATCTCCACAGTGCTGCATGCCAACCGCATCCTTGTATTGGACGAGGGCTGCATCGTGGGCGACGGTACCCATGCCCAGCTGATGGAAAGCTGCCCCGAGTATCAGGAAATCGCCCGCAGTCAGCTGAGCCAGAAAGAATTGAACCTGTCGAAGGAGGGTGAGTGATATGCCGAGACCCGGACGCATGACCACCGAGCGCGCCAAAGACTTTAAGGGCAGCCTGCTGCAGCTGCTGCGGGCGATGGGCAAGTATAAGCTTTCGCTCATCGTGGTCGTTGTTTTTGCCATTTTGTCTACCATATTTAATATAGCAGGCCCCAAAATTCTCTCCAAGGCCACCACGGCCCTGGCCACTGGCTGGATCGCCAAGCTGCGGGGCACCGGCGCCATCGACTTTGGCTACATCGGTAAAATTTTGCTGATCCTGCTGGGCATGTACCTGCTGTCCTCGGCGTTCAGCTTTATCCAGAGCTGGCTGATGAGCGGCCTGTCCCAGAAAGTCTGCTATGATTTCCGCCGTCAGATCAGTGAAAAGATCGACCGCCTGCCTCTGGCCTATTTTGAAAAGCGCACCGTGGGCGAAGTGCTCTCCCGCATCACCAACGATGTGGACACCCTGGGCCAAAGCCTGAACCAGTCGGTCACACAGCTGATCACCAGCGTGACCACCATGATCGGCGTGCTCATCATGATGCTGTCCATCAGTCCCAAAATGACGCTGATCGCACTGCTGATCCTGCCGGTCTCGTTGGCGCTGGTGCTGCTGGTGGTCAAATTCAGCCAGAAATATTTTAAGGCGCAGCAGGCAACGCTGGGCGTTGTCAATGGCCAGGTCGAGGAGATCTACTCCGGCCACAACGTCATCAAGGCTTTCAATCGTGAGAACGCCGTGCTGGCAGATTTCAATGCCGCCAACGATAAATTGTACGAATCCGCGTGGAAAAGCCAGTTCCTCTCCGGCCTGATGCAGCCCATCATGAACTTTGTGGGCAACCTGGGGTACGTGGCCGTAGCTGTGGCGGGCAGTATTTTTGCTGCCGCCGGTGCTATCACTATCGGTGACATCCAGGCGTTCATCCAGTACGTCAAAAACTTCACCCAGCCCATCCAGCAGTTGGCGCAGGTATCCAACATGCTGCAAAGCATGGCCGCCGCGTCGGAACGTGTGTTTGAATTTTTGGGCGAGGAAGAGGAGGACCAGCTGGCTGATCCGGCCTGCCGTGCCGACCCGGCCGCCATCGACGGCCAGGTCACCTTCGACCACGTCCGCTTTGGCTACACGCCGGAAAAGACCGTCATCCACGATTTCAGCTGCAAGGTCCGGCCCGGCCAGAAGGTGGCCATCGTCGGTCCCACCGGCGCAGGCAAGACCACCATGGTCAAGCTGCTGATGCGTTTTTACGATGTGGACGCCGGTGCTATCACCTTAAACGGCCGCAATGTGCGGGACTTTGACCGCAGTGCCCTGCGGGAAGGCTTCGGCATGGTATTGCAGGATACCTGGCTGTTCAAGGGCACTATTATGGAGAACATCCGCTACGGCCGCCTGGATGCCACCGATGAGGAAGTCATCGCTGCCGCCAAGGCTGCCAATGCCGACCACTTCATCCGCACGCTGCCCGGCGGCTATCAGATGGAGCTGAACGAGGACGCCTCCAACGTCAGCCAGGGCCAGAAACAGCTGTTGACCATCGCCCGCGCCATCCTGGCGGATAACCGCATCCTGATTCTGGATGAAGCAACGTCCAGTGTGGATACCCGCACCGAGCAGCGCATCCAGTCCGCCATGGACCGCCTGATGAAGGGCCGCACCAGCTTCGTCATTGCCCACCGCCTGTCCACCATCCGTGATGCCGACAAGATTTTGGTTATGCGGGATGGCGACATTGTGGAGCAGGGCACCCACGATGAGCTGATCGACCAGGGCGGCTTCTACGCGGATCTGTATAATTCCCAGTTCGAGGATGTGACGGCGTAAGATTTTAAAGGCCCCTCTGGGAGAGGGCTCCGGCTCCCTCCCAGGGGGGGCCTTTTTATGCCCTCTTATTTCGATGCAATACTTCTTGACAATTGCCTTAAATAACGATAAAATTGTAAACAGGAATAAAAGGAAAAGCGCCGCACCTTAACCACTGCCTGTGCGGTTGCGTCCATAGGGTGTCGCCCACCGGGAACACCGCTTTTTTACGATACAGTATCCGCCTGTTTTTGGCTTAGTTACGTTTTATATTGCCGCCTTGTGGCATAAGTGCGCGCTTTTTTGCCCGCATTTGCCGCGCTGTGTTGCTTTTGCCATAAAAAACAAACAAACCGTATATTGAAAAAGCGTCCCGCTGTGCTGCGCCCTCCTGAATTTGCATTTTTCCAAAATTAAGGAGTGAACTGACCATGAGCCCAATTATCACTGTGCTGCTGGTCCTTGTTGCTGCTGCTGTTTGCGGGGCGCTCGGTTTTTACCTGGGCGGCGAAAACCGCAAGCGCACGGCCGAAGCCAAGATCGGCTCGGCGGAAGACGAAGCCAAGCGCATCGTAAACGATGCCATCAAGACGGCTGAAGCCAAGCGCAAGGAAACCATCGTAGAAGCCAAAGACGAAGCCTTCAAACTCAAGAGCGAAGCTGACAAGGAGATCAAGGACCGCCGCGCCGAGATCACCCGCCAGGAGCGCCGCATGGATCAGAAGGAGGAGGCGCTGGACAAGCGCTCCGCCGCCATGGAGCGCAAAGAGGAAGACCTCAAGCGCCGCACCGAGACCGTGGAAGCCCGCCTGGACGAGCTGGAACAGCTGAAAATGCGTCAGACCGAAAAGCTGGAGACCATCGCCGCCATGAGCCAGGAGGATGCCCGCGCCGTGCTGCTGAAGCAGGTGGACGACGAGCTGACCCACGAAAAGGCCATGAAGATCAGCGCCTACCAGGCCAACATGAAGGACGAGTGCGACAACATCGCCCGTGAGCTGGTCGGCCAGGCCATCGCCCGCTGCGCCGCCGATGCCACCAGCGAAGCCACCGTCAGCGTGGTGCCGCTGCCCAGCGACGAGATGAAGGGCCGCATCATCGGCCGTGAGGGCCGCAACATCCGCGCCCTCGAGACTGCCACCGGCTGCGACCTCATCATCGATGATACGCCGGAAGCCATCACCCTGTCCAGCTTTGACCAGACCCGCCGCGAGGTCGCCCGCATGGCCCTCGAGCGCCTGATCGCCGATGGCCGTATCCACCCGGCCCGCATCGAGGAGACCGTCGACAAGTGCCGCCGCGAGCTGGAGATCCAGATGAAGCGCGAGGGCGACAAGGCTGTCATGGATCTGGGTATCCACAGCCTGCACCCCGACCTGGTCAAGCTCATCGGCCGCCTGAAGTACCGCACCAGTTACGGCCAGAACGTGCTGAGCCACTCGCTGGAAGTTGCCTGGCTGGCCGGCCTGATGGCTGGCGAACTGGGCATCAACGTTCAGCTGGCCCGCCGCGCCGGCCTGCTGCATGACATCGGCAAGGCCCTTGACCACGAGATCGAGGGCAGCCACGTGCAGATCGGCGTCGACATCTGCAAGAAGTACCGCGAGAACCCGCAGGTCATCCACGCCATCGAGGCCCACCACGGTGACGTGGAGCCCAAGACCACCCTGGCCTTCATCATCATGGCTGCCGATGCCATCTCCGCTGCCCGCCCCGGTGCCCGCCGCGAGAACATGGAGAGCTACATCAAGCGTCTGGAAACGCTGGAAGCCCTCTGCAACGGCTTCGAGGGCGTCGAAAGCTCCTACGCTGTCCAGGCTGGCCGCGAGGTCCGTATCCTGGTCCAGCCGGACAAGGTCAGCGACGATCAGGTCATCCTGCTGGCGCGCAATGTCGCCAAAAAGATCGAGAACGAGTTGGATTACCCCGGCCAGATCAAGGTCAGCGTCATCCGCGAAAGCCGCGCTACCGAGTACGCAAAATAATTTCCGCAGCCTGCCGCTTGCCGGTGGGCTGCTTTTTTATTATTCGGCCCCCTCTGGGAGGGAGCCTTTTTCATATTAGCATCTTGCATATTTCCCCGCTACGCTTTATAATAAATAAGAATACTGTTATAAGGAGGGGTGCGCCACGACGGAGAAAAAACTGCCGCAAAACCCCCATAAAGAAGTTCTGGGCATCCTGGGTGGGCTGGGGCCTGCCGCCAGCTGCTACCTGTACCAGATGCTGATCGACCACACCCCCGCATCCTGTGACCAGGATCATATTGACATCGTCATTTCCTCCCGCGCGTCCACGCCGGACCGCACGGCGTTCATCATGGGCGAAAGCAAGGACGATCCCTTCGCCGTCATGGAGCAGGACGGTTTCAGCCTGGTACACTACGGCGCCACGGTCATTGCTATCCCCTGCAACACCGCCCACTATTTCTACGACCGCCTGGCCGAGGCACTGCCCGTGCCGGTGCTGAACATGCCCCGCCTGACCGTGGCCGACGCCAAGGCTGCAGGCTGCACTAAGCTGGGCATCCTGGCTACCGACGGCACCCTGCAGGCCGAGACCTACCAGATCGCCTGCCGCGATGCAGGCATCGAGTGGGCCGTCCCCGCCGGCGACCACCAGGACGACATCATGTCGGTCATCTACGACGACATCAAGCAGGGCCGCCGCGCCGACATGGCCAAGTTCGGCGGTGCTGTGCACGACCTGAAAAAGCAGGGCTGCGATATGGCCGTACTGGGCTGCACTGAGTTGAGCCTCGTCAAACGGGACGAGCACCTGGGAAAATTCTTCATCGACAGCACCGAGGTGCTTTGCCGCCACGCGCTGGAAGCCTGCGGCGTAACACCCATCGGGTTTTAAAAGTAAACACACCTGCAAAGTGAAAACACCTACGCGGTTTGTTATAAGGAGAGAATCATGGATCAGAAAAAATTCTACATCACAACGCCGATCTATTACCCCAGCGATAAGCTGCACATCGGCCATACCTATTGCACCGTGGCCACCGACGCCATGGCTCGCTACAAGCGCCTGCAGGGCTACAACGTCAAGTTCCTGACCGGCACCGACGAGCACGGCCAGAAGATCGAGCTGAAGGCCAAAGAGGCTGGTGTCACCCCGCAGCAGTTCGTCGACAACATCGTCGAAGGCCCCAAGGGCGTCAAGGACCTGTGGAAACTGATGAACATCAGCTACGACCGCTTTATCCGTACCACCGACGATTATCACGTTGCCGCCATCCAGAAGATCTTTAAAAAGATGTACGAGAAGGGCGACATCTACAAGGGCACCTACAAGGGCAAGTACTGCACCCCCTGTGAGAGCTTCTGGACCGAGAGTCAGCTGGTCAACGGCTGCTGCCCGGACTGCGGCCGTCCTGTCGTCGATGCTGAGGAAGAGGCTTACTTCTTCCGCCTGTCCAAGTACGCCGACCGCGTGCGCGACCTGCTGGTCAACACCGACTTCCTGCTGCCCCGTTCCCGCGTCAACGAGATGGTGCACAACTTCATCGATCCGGGCCTGGAGGACCTCTGTGTCTCCCGTACTAGTTTCAAGTGGGGCATCCCCGTCGACTTCGACCCCAAGCATGTCGTCTACGTCTGGATCGACGCCCTGTTCAACTACACCACCGCCCTCGGCTTCATGAACGATAAGTACCCCGACAGCGACTACGAGACTTTCTGGCCTGCTGACGTGCATTTTATCGGCAAGGAGATCGTGCGGTTCCATTCTATCATCTGGCCTGCCATGCTGATGAGCATGGATATGCCCCTGCCCAAGCACGTTTACGGCCACGGCTGGCTGCTGCTGGACGGCGGCAAGATGTCCAAGTCCAAGGGCAATGTGGTGGACCCCTACCTGCTGGCCGAGCGTTACAGCGCCGACGCCCTGCGTTACTTCCTGCTGCGTGATTTCCCGTTTGGCTCCGACGGCAACTTCTCCAACGAGCTGCTGATCAACCGTATCAATATGGACCTGGCCAATGACCTGGGCAATCTGCTGTCCCGTACCACCGCCATGGCGGACAAGTACTTTGGCGGCTGCCTGCCCATCGAGCAGGACGAAGGGGCCGAGGATGCCGCCCTGCTGGAAAAAGTAAGCGGTCTGCGCGCCCGCTACGAGGCCGACATGGAGGCTTATGCTTTCCAGAACGCTTTGGCCGACGTGTTTGAGGTCATCGACAACGCCAACAAGTACATCGACGCTACCGCCCCCTGGGTGCTGGCCAAGAGCGAGGACACCAAGCCCCGCCTGGCCCGTGTGCTGTATAACCTGGCCGAGACCCTGCGCATCTGCACCGTGCTGCTGCAGCCGTTTATGCCCGCCACCTGCGAAAAGATCTTTGCCCAGCTGGGCGTGGATGACAGCCTGAAGACCTGGGACAGCGCCGCTGCCGTGGGTTCTATGCCTGCCAATGCCACCCTGCACAAGGGCGAGAATATCTTCCCCCGCATCGACACCGCCAAGGAGCTGGCCGAACTGGATGCCCTGGAGGCTGCCCAGAAAGCCGCTGCCCAGGCTGCCAACGCCCCCGCAGAGGAGCCTAAAGCCGAAGCCGCTGCTGCCAGCGCTGAGCTGATCGGCGACCATGAGGAAGAGATCAGCTTTGATGATTTCTGCAAGGTAGAGCTGCGCGTGGCCGAGGTTCGTGCCTGCGAGCGCATGAAGGAGAGCAAGAAGCTGCTGCACCTGACCGTTTTTGACGGCGAGCGCGAACGCTGCATCCTGTCCGGCATCGCCAAGTGGTTCGCACCCGAGGATCTGATCGGCAAAAAGATCGGCATCGTGGCCAACCTGGCACCCCGCCCGATGATGAAGGGTAAGTATGTCAGCGAGGGCATGATCTTTGCTGCTGATACTGATGTCGACGGCGGCTGCTCCATCGCCTTCTTCCCGGACAGCACCCCCGCCGGTGCACGCATCCATTAAGGCTTTCAGTTCCTTTCTTGAAAGAAAGGAACTGAAAGAACTTTTAATTAAAATCGCATAGTCATGCAATTTTGGGAGAATAAAATTTGGATAACCAGAAGTCAAAGCTGGATAAATTCTTCTCCAATCCGGCAGCTGCTGTAGCTATGGCCATCCTCTGCAACATTCTGTGGGGGTCGGCACTGCCGTTTATCAAGATGGGGTATCGGATGTTCGCCATCGATTCCTCCGATACAGCGACCATCCTCTGTTTTGCAGGCGTCCGCTTTATGATGGGCGCGGCGCTGGTCTGGCTGGCCGGGCTGGCGCTTAACCGCCGCCCGCTTCCCATGCCCCGCGGCAAACAACTGGCCGTCTGCTGCGGGTTGGGTCTGTGGCAGACCGCCGCACAGTATTTCTTTTACTATTCGGCGGCCGCGCTGCTTACCGGTGCCATGGGCGGCATCATCAACAGCACCCAAAGCTTTATGGGCGTTATCGTGGCCCATTTCCTGTACGGCAATGTCGACCGCATGACCCCGCGCAAGGCATTGGGCTGCGTGCTGGGTTTTGGCGGCGTCCTGTTTGCCACCTTAGGCAACTACGGCAGCGGCAGTGCCAAAGGCATTTTGTACATGCTGCTGGCTTCGGCCATCTTCTCGTTGGCCGGGCCGTGGAATAAAGCCGCCGCCAAAAAGACCGACAGCTTCACCGTCAGTGTCCTCAACCTGGGCTGCGGAGGGTTCGCGCTGGCCGTCATCGGCTTTGCCATGGGTGGCAGCCTGCACCCGCAGCAGGGCTGGGCTATCCCGGTATTGCTCGTGCTGGCGTTCATTTCCGGTGCTGGCTATGTGCTGTGGGCCTTGCTGATGAAGAACAACCCCATTTCCCGCATCGCCATCTTCGGGCTTATTATCCCAATCATGAACGTGCTGCTCTCGGCCCTGCTCAACGGCGAGCCGCTGTTTGAGTGGCAGTACATCGCGGCGCTGGTGCTGGTCTGTGTGGGCATCTTCCTAGTCAACCGCGCCCCGCAGCCAAAGGAAAGCTGAACCATGACGAATATTTTTGACACCCATGCCCATTATGCCAGCCGCCAGTTTGACGGCGACCGTGCCGACCTGCTGGCCGCGCTGTCCCGGGGCGGCGTGGTGGGCGTGCTGGAATGTGCCACCCACTCCGGCGACGCCCAAAAGGTGCTGGAGCTGGCGCACACCGCGCCTTACTTCCACGCCGCGCTGGGCATCCACCCGGAAAGCCTCATCGAGGAGGACGCCGCCACCGTGGCCGTCTACCACGGTGATTGGCGCGCCGAGCTTGCTGCCATGCGTCCGCTGTATGAGGACCCCGCCGTTGTCGCGGTAGGGGAGATCGGCCTCGACCACCACTGGCCCGTGCCCCGCGAGGAGCAGTACGCCCTGTTTGAGGCCCAGCTGCAGCTGGCCAGGGAGCTGGACCTGCCCGTGTCGGTCCACGACCGGGAAGCCCATGCCGAAATGTACGATCTGCTGCGCAAATATAAGCCCCGCGGTGCCCTGCACTGCTACAGCGGCAGCGCCGATGACGCTGCCTGGCTGGTGGAGCAGGGCATGTATCTGGGCTTTGGCGGTGCCGTGACCTACAAAGGCGCCAAACGTGCCGCCAAAGTGCTGGCCGCCATCCCCCATGACCGCGCCTTGCTGGAGACAGACTGCCCCTACATGGCGCCGGAGCCGGTGCGCGGCACCCGCAACGACAGCCGCAACATCGCCCATGTGGCCGCCTACATCGGCACGATCTGGGACATGGACGCCCAGGCCGTGCTGGACCAGACCGCCGAAAATGCCCGGCGCTGTTTCGGGCTGTAAATCTGCCTGAATATACAAAACGTATATTTTTGATAAAAATCACAGGAGTGTATCATTATGAAAGCACGTATCCCCAAACACCGCGAATTCATCATCGATTTCCCCCAGAGCATGGACCAGGCCAAGGCTGACGAGGGCTGGGCAAAGCTGAACGAGATCGTGGAAGAGTACAAGAAGGCCCACAACGGCCAGAGCGTCTACTCCGCCACCTTCATCGAGGACTGCGAGCCTGCCGTGAAGAAGCTGCAGGAAGAGTACGGCTTCAACTACACCATCCAGGAAATCAAATGAGAAAGCGGCGGACAAGTGCGTCCGCCGTTTTGTTTTAGCGTTAAGGCAATACCGCATAATTCTAAGTGCCGATACGGCGAGCGAGGTGCGGCAACTGCTAAGCCAAAAGCGCAGATAATACTGGATGTCTTATCGAGCATTTTGGCAACGCAGATGCCGTGCCGCAGCCGCCGGAGCGGTGCTTGAGCCGTTAGGCGGGAATTGTGCGGTGGTGCCTTATATAGGATTGGGGGAATAAGCATGCCCAAGATTACGATCCGCCCGGCCGGGGAAGGGGACATCCCGGCCGTCGTAGCACTGTACCGCCAGCTGGATCAGGCGTTGGTCGACCTGCAGCCGGAGTTTTTCTGCGTTGCCCCGCGGGAGGATGAATTTGTCCGCCAGGCCGTCAAGGCCGCGGATGCCGACTATCTGCTGGCCGAGGAGGACGGCGCGGTGGTCGGTTTTGCGCTGGTGAATTATGCGGGTTGGACGCCGGAGTTCAGCTGTGTGCTGCCCCACCGCTACGCCTGCCTGGCGGACCTGGTGGTAGACGAAGCCCACCGCCAGCAGGGCATTGGCAGTACCTTGTTGGGCGCCGCCAAGCGCTGGGCGCGGGACCGCCGGCTGGAATACCTGGAGTTAAGCGTCCTGTCCCAGAACGCCCCCGCCATCGCCCTGTACGAATCCCACGACTTCGTAGAGGCGACACGGGTTATGCGGTGTATGCTGTAAAACAATAAGTGCTGACCTACATCTTTGCAAACCAAAATAGAATCACAAACCAAAAGCCGGGGCGAACATTTCTGTTCGCCCCGGCGGTCTTACTTCTTCGGAGTCATAGCCTCATAACCCTTACTCGTTATTTTTCGGACTGTACCCTTGTTTTCATAAGGATCATCCTAACTTTGCGATTTTGTTTAACCCTTTCAGGATCTCAATTTACCTGTTCATTGGTCTTACCCTCTGGTTCGTTATTTGCTGAAAAGCATTTGTGGAACGTGGTAAAATCGGTTCGGCTCTTAAGATCGTTCCTGGGGTATCGGGGTCTGATGCTGAGGACTGCGCCTCTTAACTCTAGTACATTGGAGTGTCTCCTTGTGGATCAGATGAAATTCAGGTTCTTCCTGTTCGGTGGAGTGGTGACGGTCATCGCTACCGACCTTCTTTCATCTTAATCTATATTACACGCCAGGGTCTGTCTTGACGGCCCCTGGGCTTGCTGAATCTGATTTATGAACCAACCATCTGAATTTTTCAATCTTTTACAGGTTACGACCTGCGGCTTTCAATGTGGTTCTCTTCGTTTCAGCAGGCCCAGGCCCGCCGGTGATGAATGGGATCTTTAAAGTTTGCCATCGGGTCCAGAGCCTCCTTTCATCCGAAATCCTGCCGGCGGCCTTTACAATTTCTTCCTTGTTCTTCCCGCTGCCCTCGTGCTATTGGATCGGAGTCCTTAAAGTGCTCCTTCTTCACGTTTCCGCTTCGGGAGATCTGCTTTAAGATGTCGGTCTGTTCACGATCGGTCTTTTATGGGGAAGTGTTAAGAAAGTGGCTTCGCTTGGAGTTCTTATCTCCTTATCTCCGGCTGTTTTCTTTCTGTGTCTATACTATAGCACATGCTTAGAAATTCGTCTATTCGCAGAGCAGACAATCCTGCAATGAATTATTTGTGCATGTTAAGGATTGATAAGTGCATGCCCATGGTGCTATAATAAATATGTTGGGCTGTCATAACCAGCCGCAAAAATAAATCATCAAGCATCGTCTTATCCAAGGCGGTGCTTTTTTATGCTTTGCCAACGGCTTGCCCAACGCCTATAATAAAGCAAAACTACACCCCTAAATTATACCGAAAAGAGAACCGCGGTGACAAAACTTTTCCGGTTGGAAGATGATATCGGTCTTGTCAGCTGACTGACCTTTGCAAAGAAATCTCAATCTTCCTCCGGTGTTCTCGTTGCACATTCCAACAGTTCCTCCGGAGAAATCTTGTAGAGCTTCGAAAGAGCAATCAGATTGGAGGTGTTGGGGTCGCTGGAGCCGTTCTCCCATTTGGAAACGGACTGGCGGCTGACGCCCAGCGTTTCCGCCACAAATTCCTGCGTCATCTGGCAGCGGATGCGGTTTTCCTTCAATGCTTCGCCCAAGGATTTGGCAACAGCTTTCTTTTCCTCTCGTACTTCCTTGGAGTTGACATATTTCTTGAGTGCCTTCACGATCAGAATAAACAGGTAGACGATGCCGGCAGACACTGCTATCCAGAATAAAACATAGAGAACAGCAACTAAAATGATTATTACTCCTGTTGCGTACATAGTACAATCACCTCATAAAAATTATATATAAAATAATTTGATTTGTCCACATTCCTATCAGTCAGCTTTGGTTCCCAACTCTTGAATTCTCTCCAACGCTGTCTGCGGAACAGACGGTTCTTCCACGACCTCCACGCCAAGGGTGATGGTCTTACTCATGCTGATCTTGATATAGGTCCCGGGTGCATAATAGTCCTCTGCACTGCCGGATCTGGTGAAATACACTTCGCACGGTTCACCCTGTTCAGTGTAGCCCATCAGCTCATAGGATAGCCATTGTTCGATCCTCCTTTGTCTTGATTACGCTGCAAATTATAACGAAAAAGTTCGGTTGCCACCACCAATTACTGCGTATATTCTGCTTTACATCTCGGTTTACATGGCGGTTTTCTGCATTTATTGAGGTTGATCTGCCGAATCCGGATTATCGTGCGGGCAAGTCTACACAAACGATCTGGTAAAAGAGTACGGAGATAGATATCGAAGCGCCATGAAAAAATTGGCGAGGGTCCCAGAAAAATTCTTTGGCAAGCTGGATTTGAACAATCAAATCCGTGGCTTGTTACGACTTATTCCATGGAAAAAATTCCATATTTGTACCATCAAAATAAACCGGAGCACACAGCCGGATTTCAGGCTGTGTACTCCGGTTTTTTGCTGCTCGGATTGGCGTTCACAAAAGATTTCTAAAAGTTACGCCCCGAAATACCTTGACGGCAAGCGTATCCAGACTGTAGATACTTATTACAGCGCCGTCGGGATTCTCGACGAACTGACACCAGAAGAAATGGAAGAAGTGTTCCAGAAATCTCTCGCGGAGCGCAAGAAAACAGAAACGGCGTAACCAATAGGGCTACACCGTTTCGAATAATTGTTAAATTGAGTTGCAAAAGCCGCCTTGGGGCATCTTCTTTATGGAGGGTACTCAAAGGGAAGCCTTTTTGCCATTTTACCGTCTTGACCGTGCCTGCGCCGCCAGCACAAAATCTGAAAAAGTGCCGTTGTACAGCCGGGCGTTGGTCAGCTCGGCCCAGCTGTAATTGTTCATGTACTCTCCGGCGTAGCTGTTTACGGCGTCGGCGCTGCCTTTCAAAAACTCGTACAGATCGCAGTGCAGCTTGCTCACATCAATACTGGTGTGGTTACGTGTGCGGATGAGCAGATCCTCAAACCCGATGCCGCGCAGCGTCTTGCGCAGCGAGTAGAACAGCGTTTGCAAATATTGGGGCGAGTGCAGCTCCTCCCACAAAAAGGCCTCAATCTCGCCGTTGGTCATCGAAAGCCCCTGCCGGTCGATGAGCAGCGCCAGCAGCTCCTTGGCCTTTTCCCGCTCAAACACCAGCGGTGTGCCGTTGTACAGCACCTCAAAATTGCCAAAGGTATGCACCACCAGTTTGCCGGGGATCTCTGTACCGTCCTCCGGGAAGGTACCCAGCTGCGCTTCAATTTGGGAGACCGCCTCCCGCAGCTTATCGGCGTCGACGGGCTTCATCAGGTAGCCAAGGGCGTGCAGCTGGTAGGCTTCCAGCGCGTAGTAGGAGTAGGAGGTGCAGAACAAAATGCGCGTCTGCGGGCATTGGTCCTTGATGCGTTTGGCCAGCTCGATGCCCAGCATGCCCCGCAGCTTGATGTCCATAAACGCATACTGCAGACTGCGGCTCTGGGGCGTTTCCAGAAAGGCCAGCACTTCGTCACACTCGTCAAAGGTCACGATGTCTGCTTTGGGAAAGACCTTCCGCAGCTCGGTTTCCAGGTGCACCAGCATAACTGGCTCATCGTCAATTGCCAGGATCGTCATACTTCTCTTCACCTTTCCTTGGGCAGCACGACCGTTACCGTGGCGCCCTTATTTTTAATGCTGCTAAAATGCAGCCGTCCCCTTGCGATTGATTCTACCCGCTGGCGCACGTTTGCCAGGCCGATGAACCCGCCCTCCTGCTGGGGCGGCAGGCCGTCGGCGGCAATGTTATCGGTGCCGCAGCCGTCATCCTGCACGGTGATCAGCCAGTTGTCGGGCTCCTCGCGGGTGGCAATGGTCACGGTGCCGCCGCCCCGCTTGTTGCCAATGCCGTGGGTGATTGCGTTTTCTACCAGCGGCTGCAGGGTCAGCGCTGGCAGCAGGAAATCCTCGGATTCAATATCATATACAACTTGCAGCTTGTTGCCAAAGCGCAGCTGCTCCAGCGCGGCGTAGTTGCGCGCGTGGGCTAACTCCCGCGGGAAAGAGACCAGCCCGTTATAGTTGAAGGCATCGGTGCTGACCCGCATGTAATCCGCAAACAGGCCCAGGGAGTCCTTGGCCTTGGCGGGGGCATCATCGCATAAAATTTGAATGGTGGACAGCATATTGCTGATAAAATGCGGCTGGAACTGGCTGACTGCCGCCTGGGTGGAAGTTTCCTTTTCTACGGCAGCTTTCTCCCGCTGGGCATACAGCAGCATGCCAAACATGTTGTGGGTCTTGTGCCAGGCCAGGTACAGCCCAATGAGAGAGGCTAAAAAGCAGTACATGATGTTGATCAGCCGGTGGGGGTCCGGCACGTAGCATTCCCACAACACCACCACCGCCAGCCCGGAGAGGGACACCGTCAGGTTATGCCCCGGCCGGGCATCAAACAGCAGCAATTGGATCAGCATCACCAGGCAGAGGAGAACATTGATCTCGGTCGGGTGGCGGATGAGGTCGTAGTAAACGCCCAGCAGAAAGATCAGCAGGGTGAACAGGCTGGTCAGCAGCCGGGCGCGGGGCACCAGCTGGTCGGGATCGTTCAGGCAGCGCTGAGCGGCCCACCGCAGGAAAAACGCCGCACCTGCCGCCAACAGCAGCGGTACTGTGCTCAATGGCTGAAAGAACCCGAACAGACAATGGCACACCGGGGTGGTGACAAACAGGATACTGCACAGCCTGCCATAGTTGGTCAGCGTGACCAGGTTGTCCCGGGCCAGCACCGGCTCAAAGGGGGTAAGGTCCTGCCCCGGATACCCGAAATTTTTCCATTGGGTAAAGTTCATCTGCGGTGCTCCTTGTGATTCCTGTCTGTACACATACACAGTGTAACAGAAACCCGGTACAAATGTCTTACAAAATGATGGCAAAATCTGTTGAAAAGTCAAGAAAACGCAAGATCTTACAAATAATACACAACTTTACATCGAATTTACAAGACGATGCGTATATGTGAATTTAAATTATACGATTTATATTTATGAATGCAAAACAATCCCCGGAGCCGCAGCTCCGGGGTGTTTTGTTATTTTAAGGCGGGCAGCCCCTTATTATACAATGGTAAACTGGCAGGCGCGCAGGGCATCCAGCGCCGTCTGGTGGGACTGGGGCGTAACGCCAGCGCAGCAATCGGATCGGATCTCAATCTCAACTTCCGGGAACGCAGCGCGCAGCACCATGGCGTTGCTGATGACGCAGATGTCGGTGCAGTAGCCGTAGACGATGATCTTTTCGATGTCATCCACAGCCTTGTTATGGGCCATCAGTTCGTCCAGAATATCGCTGGGCAGCATGTAGGCACCAAAGGTCTTTTTGCACACGATGTGGGAGACTTCAGGCTCGGTATCGTCCATGGCATCCTCCAGCTCGGGGGCAAAGTTCCAGCCGTCGGTGCCCTCAATGCAGTGCTCCACCGGCAGGCGGCGGCCCTCGCGGGTGTCCAGGTATTCCTCAGGGTGGGTGTCCTTGGTAAAGAACATCCAGTGCCCGGCCTGGGCGTGGGCGCGGGCGACCTCAGCCAGATGGGCCACATTGGCCTGAGCCTCGGCATTGACCAGCGCACCGGTGATAAAATCTTTCTGCACATCCACTACAATATCAAGGATGATCTTTTCGTTTTCCATAATGGCCTGCTCCTGTTCTGTATAGGTGTTATCCACAGTATAGCGCAGCTGGGGCAAACTGTAAAGAGCAGACCTTATGCGGCCAACTGTTCTGCCAAAGCCTGCATGGCCTCGGTCTCGGCGGCTGCGGTCTCGGCCAGCAGCTGCTGCAGGCGGGTGTAGGCGGCACGGTAGGCGGCCAGCTCGGCGGTAAAATCGGTGCCGCAGCTCTCGGCCTTTTCCAGCAGGGAGACGGTGGCGTCCGAAGTGTCAGCCAGTTCATAGCCCTTGCCGGTAGCCCAGAACACATTGCCGGGATTCTCACTCTCCAGTAGGGCGGCATGGGAGCGGGCGTTGACCTCCTTGCTGAAATTGTAGTAGCCAAACTCGGTTCCGGCGTTCAGCTGCCAGCCCAGATCCAGGGCACCAGTCTCCTCGTCGTTGCCCGGCTCGCCGTTTTCAAACGCGGCCATCACACTTATTGACTGCTTACAAGTTGGTGCGCAAAGCGCAAGCTTATAAAGCATTGGGGCACTCCGGCCCGATCAACAAGGCAACCACGTTGCCAATCCGCACCCGCGGTACGGTCCCCGGCTCTTCGACGGGTTTTCGGCATCTGACCCGGCCGTCTGTGTAGCCTCGATCCCCCCGAAAGGGGATGATCAAAACGTGCATCTGCACAGCGTTCAAAAAACGAACAGGAAATTTACACCATAAGAAGGTTATGCTTGTCAACAGTTTTTTTCAGGCAGGGTTTCGGCGCAGTATTGATAAAAGCAGCTGGCGGCCTCCGGCAGCTGGGCACTGCGCTTGCGGCACAGGTATGCGGTGCGTCCGGGATCAGGGGCGGTGATGGGCAGGATTTTCAGGTCCAGGCAGCGCAGCACCGGGTGGTCGGGTACGATGGCAATGCCAAACCCGGCGGACGCCATACCGGCCACCACGGTATCCTCCTCGGTCTCGTAGGCAATCTTCGGCTGGGCACCGATCGCACGGAACATGGCATCCACCGCAGGCCGCAGCCCGCCGCGTTTAGAAAAGTAGACATATGGGTAGGGGAGCGTCTCGGTCAGCGTCACGCTTTCCTTCTCTGCCAGCGGGTGCCCCGGTGGGACAACCACCACAAAGGGCGACCGCTTAAACGGCAGGCACTCAAACACGGTCGGGTCGCCGGGGTGGCTGACGAACGCCATGTCCAGCCGTTCCTCGGCCACGGCCTGCAGAAGGTCCCGGCTGAAACCGCTTTCGGTGTGCAGCTCAAACCGCACGCACTCTTGGCCGGGCTGGGCCAAAAAACCGTGCATCAGTTCAGGCACAGTCTGGGCCGCCAGCTTGCGGATGCTGCCCAGCAGCACCAGCCCGCCGCCAGTGCCCAATTCCTGCAGCGCACGGGTACTTTCGTCCAGCTTTTGCAGTGATTCCGTCACCGATTGCAAAAACAGCCGCCCGTACCGCGTCAGGCGTACATTACGGCCCGCTTTCTCAAACAGCGGCACGCCCAGCTCGCTTTCCAGCTGGGTGACGGCATAGTTTAAATTGGGCTGGCTGACGTGCAAAATTTCCGCCGCGCGGCCATAGTGCTCGCACTCGGCAATCGTTTTAAAATATCGCAGATGGTCGAGATTCACGGCCCTGCACCTCCTTACAGAATTTGCATGGTTCCACCCCGGCGGGGCAGAAAAGCGCGGCAAACGGCCTGTATAAACCAATAAATTTTTTGGATGAATTTGATAGAAAACCTGTATTTGTATTTATGATACAGCATCGCTATAATAAAGTCAAATGAGGTTGCGAAAAAAGTAACGATCTCGAAAAAGAGGAGGAAAAAACAATGGAACGTAAAGTTGTACTGATCACCGGCGGTGCTATGGGTCAGGGCAAGTCCCACGCCCTCAAGTTTGCCGAGAACGGCTTTGATGTCGTCCTGGCCGACATGCAGGACCCCGAAGGCGAGACCTTCAAGCAGACTGTCGCCGAGATCGAGGCCGCCGGCGCCAAGGCACTGGCTGTCCGCGCCAACATCACCTCGGACGAGGACATGCAGAACCTGTTCGAGAAGGCCTGGCAGACCTTTGGCCGCATCGATGTTGTCGTCGCCAACGCAGGTGTCATCAATTTCGGCTATACCTGGGAGCTGACCGACGCCCAGGTGCAGAAGGTCATCGACATTGACCTGATCGGCACCTGGCGCACTGATAAGTACGCCGCCCTCTACATGCGAAAGCAGGGATTTGGCCGTATCATCAACATTTCCTCTACCTCCGGCATGTACGGCACCCCCAAGCTGGCCACCTACTGCATGGCCAAGTGGGGCGTCCGCGGCCTGACCAAGACCCTGGCCCAGGAGCTGAAAGGCACCGGCATCGTCGTCAACACTGTCTGCCCCACCAAGGTCAAGACCCCGATGTGCGAGACCGACAGCTACGTGCAGTTCATCAACGACCTGACCGGCATGAACTTTGCCAACTGGCAGGAAATGTATGACGGTGTGCCCTTCCTGGAAGTGGCCGACATCTCCGATATGGTCTACTGGCTGGGCACCAGCCGCGCCGCCGGTAAGTTCAGCGGCCGTGACCTGGGGCTGGATCTCGGTACCCTGCAGCAGTAACGGGGGACAGCTATGACGATCACAAAAGCAACGCGCTGGCGTGTTTTTGCAGGTGTCTGGATCCAAAGCCTGTTCACCTCTGCCACCGCCTTTTTCAGTTTGTTTGCTCTGCCGCTCACCGGCCAGTTTGGCTGGAGCAGCTCGCAGTTCAGCATGGCGTACACCATTTATATGTTCGTTTACTGCGCTATGGGCTTTGTGGGCGGCCTGCTGGCCGAAAAGCTCCAGCCCCGTGTAGCCATCTATCTGGGCCTGGTTTTCTTCGCCGCTGGCTGGTTCCTCACCGGTTTTGCCTCTACCATTCCGCAGCTATACCTGTTCTACGGCGTCATGGCTGGCGCAGGTGCCGGTACGATCTACCCGGCCTGCCTGCCCACTGCGCTGAAATGGTTCCCCGATAAGGCCGGTTCTATCTCCGGCCTTGTCCAGGCGGGCGCTTCCTGCGGCCCCTTCATCATGTCGCCCATCGCCCAGTGGCTCATCGATACCTACGGCGCTCAGATGGCCTGCCGCATCCTGGCGGTCGTATTCCTGATCGGTGTCGGCGCTGTGGCATGGATGATCGTGCCCTGCCCGGAGGGCTGGATGCCCGAAGGCTGGACCCCCAGCGCCACCCAGGCAAAAGAGCTGAATGCCAAAAACTACAACATCCCCCAGATGGTCAAGACCCCGGTATTCTGGGTCATGGTCGTGATGTTTATCTTTGCGAACGCCGCCGGTACCATGATGGTCAGCGCCACTTCGCCCATTGCCCAGAACCAGATCGGCCAGAACGCCATGACTGCCGCCATGTGTGTTTCCATCATGACGCTGGCCAACATGTGCGGCCGTATCGGCTTCGGCTTTATCTATGATAAGCTCAAGGGCTGGAACTCCCTGATTCTGGTATTGGTCCTCAACGGTATCTCCATGTGCATGCTGACGGTTGCCAAGAGTCTGCCTTACTTCATCGCCTGCATCTGCCTGGTGGGCTTCTCCTTCGGCGGACTGCTGGTGGTCTTTGCCCCTATCGTCAAAAACGTGTTCGGCAGCAAGTACTACAACCGCAACTACGGCCTGATCTTCATCGGCTACGGCATCGGCGCCTTTGTCGGCCCCAAGATTAGCGCGACCTTCTACGATTCCACCGGCTCCTACGTGGCCGGGTACATCGGCTCTGCCCTGTTGGCTGCCGCCGCTGTGGCGCTTGTGTTTGCCGCCCGGAAGCTGACGGCCAAAATGCAGGAGACCGCTTGATCTTATTTCACCATTCCCGTTTGCTCTGCAAAATGTTCTTTTCAAACAAAAGACCCCGCTGCGCCGCAAGGCATGGCGGGGTCTTTTGCCATCTTGTATAAAATATGTATCCAAAAACTTGCCATACCTCGTAAGGAAGTGTTACAATACATTTATGTCACCCGATGGCGAACAGAAGGAGTGTAGGAAACACAGAATGGAACCCCAAAAGAAAACGACCCTGACCGAGGGCAGTGTAGCAAAAGGCATGCTGCTGTTTGCGCTGCCTATTTTTATCAGCAACCTTTTCCAACAGCTGTACAATGCAGCCGACTCCCTCATCGTCGGCAACTTCCTGGGCGGCGAGGCTCTGGCCGCTGTCGGCTCCTCCGGCAGTCTGATCTTTCTCTTGACCGGCTTTGTCAACGGCGTGTCGCTGGGCGCGGGCGTTGTGGTGGCCCGCTACTTTGGTGCCAAGGATTGGCAGCGCATGCGCCGCACCATCCACACTACGGTAGCCCTGGGCCTGGCCGCCGGTGCGGTGCTTACGGTGGTGGGTGTGCTGCTTACTCCGCAGATCTTGCGTTGGATGGGCACGCCGGACAACGTACTGGTCAACTCCATCGCCTACTTCCGCATGTACTTTATGGGCAGCATTGCTGTGGTTATGTACAACGTAGGTGCGAGTATTTTGCAGTCTGTGGGCGACAGCCGCAGCCCTATGCGGTACCTGATCGCGGCCTCCATCATCAATATCGTGCTGGACCTTGTTTTGATCGGCGTTTTCCGCATGGGTGTTGGCGCAGCGGCATTTGCCACGATTGCCTCCCAGACGGTCAGCGCCGTGCTGGCGTTCTCCAAGCTGATACGCTCCAAAGAAGAATGGGCCGTCCGCCCGCGGGAAGTCCGCTTTGATGGGCCGTCCCTCAAGGCTGTCATTGTACAGGGCCTGCCCTCCGGCATCCAGAACTCGGTCATCTCGCTGGCCAATGTCATTGTGCAGTCCAACATCAACTCCTTTGGTGCCAACGCCATGGCGGGCTGCGGTGCTTATAGTAAGGTGGAGGGCTTTGCCTTCCTGCCGGTGACCTGCTTTGCCATGGCGCTGGCAACGTTCGTTAGCCAGAACGTAGGCGCGGGTCAGCCGGACCGCGTGCGCAAGGGCATGAAATTCGGCATCCTCTGCTCCATCGCCATGGCCGAGGTCGTGGGCGTCTGCATCTATCTGGCGTCCCCCTGGCTCATCGGAGCCTTCAGCAGCGAGCCGGACGTTATCGCTTTCGGCGTCCAGCAGGCCCACACGGCGGCGCTGTTCTACTGCCTGCTGGCGTTCAGCCATTGCTGTGCAGGCATCCTGCGCGGCCTGGGCCGCCCGGTGGTGCCCATGATGGTCATGCTGGCGGTCTGGTGCGTGCTGCGCATCACCTACATTACAATCACGCTGCATTTTATCCATGCCATCGGCGTGGTATTCTGGGCCTACCCCATCACATGGAGCATCTCCTCGCTGCTCTTCGCGTGGTACATCCGCCACTGCCCCATCCCGCAATTGGGCGGCGGCGCACCGCATTAAATTTAGAAAATTCCGTCTGTTTCGGCAGGCGGATTTTTTGCAGCAAAAAGTGTTGCTTTTTTCCGGCATATTTGCCATAATACTGTTATATACGTTTACCTGGAAGGGGGCATACAAAATGGCTAAAATCGCCGTAGTGGAAGACAACGACGCCATGCGGGAGCAGCTTTGCGGATTTATTGCCCAGTATGCCCGGGAAAGCGGCCGCCAGCTGGACGTGACCGCTTTTGCCGATGGGGCCGAGATCGTGGACCCCTACCGTCCCGGCTTTGACATTATCTTCCTGGACATCGAGATGCCCACCCTGGGCGGCATGCCTACCGCCGAACGCATCCGGCAGGTGGATCCGGATGTGGTGCTGGTGTTCGTCACCAACATGGCCCAGTACGCCATCCGCGGGTACGAGGTGGATGCCCTGGACTTCGTGCTTAAGCCCGTCAGCTACTACCAGTTCAGCACCAAGCTGGAGCGGGCGCTCCAGCGCATCCAGCGCCGCCGTGGCGGGCAAATTGCCCTGCAGGTGGGCGGCGGTGTGCAGCTGCTGAATACCGATGATATTTTGTACCTGGAGACCCGCGACCGCCTGCTGCACTACCACACCGCTGCCGATACCTGGTCGGTGCGGGGCAGCCTGCAAAAGGCCGAGAAAGAGCTGGCCCCCTACCACTTTGCCCGCTGCAACCAGTGCTATCTGGTCAACCTGCGCCATGTGACCGGCGTGCAGAATGATTTCGTGCAGATCGGGCAGGAGCAGCTGGAAATCAGCCGCCGCCAGCGGGTGGCCTTTTTGGCCGCCGTGGCGGCTTACGTCGGGGGTGCGCTGTAGTGGCCCCGCTGGTAACGCTGCTGACCAGTGCCCTTTGTATCTGGCTGGCCCAGATGGCCTATTGGCTGCCGCTGAAACGACGGGAAAACTACCGCCTGCGGTTTCTTTTGGATTTTGTGGCCACGGTACCCTTTGCGCAGGTCATTACCTGGGCCAACAGCGGGCGCACCTCGGCCCCGATGCTGCTGGTGATTTATGGCGGGTTCTTTTTGTGGGTGAGCATTTCTACAAAATTGTGTACCCCGCTGGACGCCGCTGCCAGCGCTTACTGCAGCGTTTGGATCGTGCTTACGTCGGAATCTATCTATGAATTGTGGCGTTTGCTGATTTGGGGCGCGGCCAAAGCCGGCCTGCAGCAGCCTGCCCTGGCC
This sequence comes from uncultured Oscillospiraceae bacterium, assembly GCA_900539695.1. GTDB lineage: Bacteria > Bacillota > Clostridia > Oscillospirales > Ruminococcaceae > Gemmiger. Next base: position 964 of record UQDG01000019.1, on the reverse strand, counting down.
ACTATCCCCATGATGCTGGGGCAAATCGGCTTTACCCTTGCCGTCTGTATTCTTGTGCGGTATACCGCTGCGCGACTGATGCCCGATGAAGGCCTCTACCGTATCGGCCCGCGGCAGCTGCTCAGCGCAGGTCTGCTGGGCGGCATGTTCGTTTTCCAGTTTTTCGCGCTGATGTCCACACTGCAAAATACGGGCGTGGGCCTGGTACTGGTTGCACCCGCATTTTTGACCCAGCTCTACTGCCTGACGCTGCTTTATCTGCAGACCGAGCTCTTCAAAAAATCGGCAATGCAGAAGGAAATGGACACCCTGAACCTGCTGTATGAGCGCCAGCGCCAGCAGTACCAGATCGCACGGCAGAACGTGCAGATCATCAACCGAAAATGCCATGAGTTAAAGGTACAGATCGCTGACCTGCGCCGCCTGAACCCCGATGCGGCCCAGGAAAAGGACCTGAATGAGGCTGAGCGCGCCGTGCAGCGCTATGATGCCAACGCCGACACCGGCAACGAGGTGCTGGACGTGGTGCTGACCGAAAAGAGCATGCACTGCGAGGCCCGGCACATCACACTGAACTGCGTGGCCGACGGCAGTGCTGTGGCCTTTGTGGAGCCGGGCGACCTGTACGCCCTCTTTTCCAATGCGCTGGATCAGGCCATTGATGCCGCCGCCCGCCAGATGGACGAGCCGCGCCGGATGATCGACCTGCTGGTCTGTAAGAGGCAGGGCTTCACGGTCATCAACATCATCTCACCCGTCGTAACCGAGGCCCCTGCCCGGGCCGCCCGCCAGCATAACTACGAGCTGAAAGTCATGCGCCGCATCGTGCAGAAATACAACGGCACTATGACCACCGAGAACCAGAATGTACTAAGCGCGGTCAAGATCGTACTGCCGCCGCCCAAATCTTAAGGCAACACCGCACAATTCCCGCCTAACGGCTTAAGCACCGCTCCGGCGGCTG
>UQDG01000018.1 GCA_900539695.1 uncultured Oscillospiraceae bacterium | reverse complement strand
CTGCTTGAACAATTTTTACTTCAGAATATTGTCTAACTTTTTGGGGTCACTTCATAATTTGCTCTGAGGGATTTGCTAATATATGATGGCACTCGCCATATCACTACAGACTATTTTTTGAAGTGCTTTGCCTTAAGGGTTTTCAATTCCTAATGTAGCGTAAAAGACATCTTTTGTAAACACATCAATACCGCCCGCGTCTCTTTTGTTGTAATAAATGACATATCCTGCGTAATTGTTTTTGTAGCCCTCTGCGTACTTAACTTCGCTACTTTTAAACGAATCAATCTTTCCGTCATCGCCACAATATATCCCGGTATACCCATTGCCGTTATCGTATACCGTCCACATCACTGCGCCGTTTTCGTCGATGAACGAGTAAAAATAGGCATCATTTAATGCCGTGAGCCCCTTCTCTAACGCAGGGACTTCCGAAAGATGAATTATCTCTTCGTAGTGCTCTTTTAAATCGCCCAAGTCTCCGGTAGATGTGTTACCACCATTGTCTGAATATTTTCCTGTTTTAGAAGCAATCGTCAGCGGCTTACCAATACTTTTTTGCCGTTGAAACGAATTATTGAGACCGTATATCGTAGACATCTCAGTCTGCACAGCCTGCGTCAGCATCCGGGTTTCTGCCACGACCTGACTCTTTCTGGCCTTGTTAATGTACCCGGTAAGTGCCGGAATCAGCAGTGCTGCAAGAATAGCCAGAATCACCAGTACAACAATGAGCTCGACCAGCGTAAACCCGCGTTTCGATTTTTTCTTCGCCATAGAATCGACATCCTTTCGGTGCATTTGATGTATTATAACATATCTTTGCAAAAAAGTCTATTCTCCTTTTTGAGGTTGTAAATACAAAACAGCCTCTACGGGAGTAGCCGACATTAGTAAACATCATACTCCTATATGAATGACAACACATGGCACTATGCGGTATCGGACACAGAGGTCCTGCAGCCGACCCAAATCGAGGAGATGGCGGTCAAAACGCCCGAAAACAACTGGGACCTGACATTGTTTACCTGTACCACGACCGGCCAGGCACGGTATGCGCTGCGCTGTGTCCGCACAGACGAGTGAGCATTATTCATAGTCATCGCTTCCAAAACGCAAAAGTATTTCCGCTACACAATCCATAGATACACAACAGCGCGCCCCGCCGCAAGGCGGGGCGCACTGTTGTGTATCTATGCGGAAAATTAAGAGATTTCCTTTTTGCCATCGTAGCTTTTGGCTTTGGTGGGGGCTTTCAGCAGCTTACGGGTGTACTGGTAAACGATTTGCAGCAGCACATACCAGCAAAAAATCGGATGCATCAGGTAAATCGGGTTTTTGCGGGAGATGGCAAGCCCAATGCCATCGGCGAGCGCGGGAAGAATAAACCCGGTGTACGGCACAAACAGCAACGCCTTTTTGCCGATGCCTGGCTGGAAGCGCTCGCGCCCGGCGTAGCCGGCGTTGTCTTCTTTGGCTTTGTTGACGTTATTCCACACGCGGTAGCGCAGCTTGGGCCAGTAAGCTTTCAGTGAATCGGCCGAGTAGTGCAGCAGCGGGTCGTTTTTGACGACCAGCAGTTGGGTGTCACCCTGGGCGCGCATGATGTAAAAGGCGTGGACCAGTTCGGTCTCGTCCTGCATGCAGAACGAAAAATATTCTTTATCGATCATTGTACCTGCGCAGACCAGCTCAATCAGCGGGAAACGGTGCAGCTCTTGGAACGAGACACAGAGTGTGTGCTCGTCCTCCCAACGGACGTCGTAAAAGTCCCGCAGGTTTTTCTCAAAAAAGCCGTAGCTTTTGGAAAAACGGTAGATGAACAGGGAATAGGGGTCGCCGAACTCGGAAATATATTGGTTCAGCAGCGGATAATCGTCGGGACGCAGATAGCCGCCGCACAGCGCGGCCTTGTATTCGGGGTGGGCCTGCAAGGCCTGCACCTTGTGCAGAATACTGTCCGGGTTGACCATGACCTCATCGTGGTCCAGCGTCAGCACATAGCGCCCCCTGGCGGCCTGCATGCCCAACAGTTTAGCGTGCACAGGCTCGGTTCTGGGATTGTGGATGACCCGGCCGCCGTAACGTTCAATCAAGGCATAGGTGCCGTCGGTGCTGCCGCCATCCACAGCCAACAGGTCCAGCTTGTCCTGGGGGTAACTCTGCTTTTTAATACCTTCCAGCGTGCGGGGTAAAATCTTTTCCGAGTTGAATGTGGCAATCAGGATCGTTACAACAGGCAGGGATTCGGGTGTAGTGTTCATAGAGGCTTCTTTCTTTGTCGGTTCAGTTCTTCATAAGTGCAGTGGCAATCATCCGGGCAGGGGACTGCGCGGGTACGATGGGCGGGCGCTGGTAGTCGGGATAGTGGACAATAAAATCATCCACGACCTGCATGCTCTCCTGGTACATGACCACATTCTGGCCAAGGCCGTCGCTGCGCTCGGTATGAGTGCGCAGAATTAAGCAGGGTTTGCCCATGTAACTCAACTCTTCCTGGTTACTGCCACCATCCGTAATGACAAACGCCGCGCCCTCCAGCAGTTTCATGAAATCAAAATACTCCACACGGGGCAAGGCGGTCACGTGTGCATTTTGCTTTACAGTGTCCAGTAGCCCCATCTCCTGCAGCGTTACTTCAGTAGGCTTATGCAGGATCATCACACAGTGCATGCTTTCAGCCTGTTGCAGCGCGCGGGACAGCATGTCGCGCACCAACGTTTTGTTGGCAAGATTCTCCTGCCGGTGCATGACAAACACAAAGTAAGGAACGCTCTGCAGTTCTGCGATAACTGGGTCCTTGCAGGGAATCGTGCGGGAGTAGGCAAGGCTGTCGGCAATCGTATTATAAGTGGTGTTTACCACAAGCCCCTTGGCCTTGCTCAGGTTAGCAGCAGCCTCCTGGCCGGGGGCAAAGTGCAGCCGTACACAGCGGCTGGTCAGTACACGGTCAATTTCTTCGGGAAAGGGATTCAGCCAGTTGTGGCTGCGCAGGCCGGCCTCTACATGGGCCACACGCATGCCGAAATGCTTTGCCAGGTACGCACCCATAACGGTGGAAACGGTATCACCGTGTACGACCATCGTAGCGCCGCGCAGAGTATCTCTGCCGAAATGCGCGGGAATGGCCTTTTTCCCTTTGTGCCAGGTGGCAGCAAACCACTGCATCAACCCGGCAGCCGACTTTTTAATGTCGCTTTCCTTGCTCAGCTCCAAATCCACATGGCCGCCGTTGAGGGCGCGCAGAATGGTACTTTTTACAATATCGTTCTGCCCCGATGCGATGATATGATAGGGAACCTGCTGCGCCTGCAATTGCAGCATTACAGGAAAAAGCTTGATCAGTTCGGCCTCCGTGCCGATGAAAAAATAAATACCTGACTGTGCCATAGATTAAGACCTTTCCAGCGTATCTGCTTTATCATAGTAATGCAGAATGTGCAAACGATAAAAAATTGCCAGCGTATCGACAAACATATTGCGAATGTCCTGATATCCGATCCGCCCGAAAGAAGCCCGGTGGAACACTACCTCAATCGGTGCGGAAGTGATTTTATATCCGCGTGCATTGATGATAGCCAAAACCTCAATATCAAACGCAAAACGCTTGACCAGGATCTGCCGCATGACCGGCTTGATGACCTCGGCCTTAAACAGCTTCAGGCCGGTCTGGGTGTCCCGCACGTTCAAGCGGAAAAGAATTAACAGCAGAATATAATAACCCCAGCTGTACACGCGCCGGATGGCCGGGTAATCGACCTTGGATTCCGGGTGCATCTTGCTGCCAATGACAACATCAGCATTTTCCCGCTGCATACGATCGATAAAGTCTGCCAGCTGTTCGGGCGCTAAATCCAAATCGGCATCACAGAAAGCAATATAGTCACCCGTGGCGTGGGCTGTGCCTTCCCGCAGTGCACCGCCTTTGCCCTGGTTGGGCTGGTAGCTGATGCAGCGGATCTTCGGATTCTCGGCTGCGGCGCGCTCGATCTCCGCTTTGGTGCGGTCGCTGCTGCCGTCGTCGATGACCAGCAGCTCGTAATCATCCGCCAGCGGGCTGATCTGCCGCGCAGCTTCCAGCGCATTGGCATAGATGATGGTTTCCTCATTATAAGCAGGCATCAGTACGGAAAGCTTGCCTAACAGTTTTGCCATGGGGTACCTCCTGGCATACAGCGGCGTGTTATTTCTTCTGGCTGCGATGGTACAGCCAGTTCTGAATTTTAACGATCAAAGCGGGATTGAGGTTGTAGACAAACGATTTGCAATCTTTTAAAAATAGGTCTTTGCTGCTCAATGTTTCGCGCTTGGAAAAGTCGATTTTTAAATTATTCTCTTTAGCAAAGGCTGCAACTCCGCGCAGCCATTTGCCCTGCATGACGGCACCGGTTTCACATACACGGGCAAAAACCCGGTCAACAGTGATAAGAACCGTTTTGGGATAGGTGCTTTTTTCAAAGGAACCGACCCGTTCAAAATCCCAGGCACTTAAATCTTCATGAAATGCTGTCAACAGAAAATCTCGGTCCCAAATGGCAGGGACGACCGACATGCGATAGGGAGTTTCGGGAGGGAGCAGATAAAAGTGGCTGTTCTGCTGCCATAACGGCATGCCGTGAACTTCTTTATCGAGGTAAACGATGCCGATGTTTTCCTGCGATTGCATAAGACCAAGGATGTTTTGCACGGTAGCAGTAGAAACCGGAAGAGAAGGCCACTGGTCTTCGAGAACGATGAGGATGTGTGACTCCTTGATTTTCTCGCAGGCTTTGCGCACACGGGCGGTCCAAATCTGGGTCTGCTCGTGGAATACCTTACTGTACACTGCCCCATTTTCCGGCTCTCCACTCTCAGTGCACAGATACACTGGATAAGGACAGTCCGGCCAGAACTTGCGCATACAGTCCGAAAACGGCGTCCAGCAATCGGCATATTTATCACAGGAGACAACAAGGATACACATATCCTGCATCATAGAACATCCTCAATTCACTTTAATTTGCAAATAATTTAATAAGAAGTACGTCGTTATACCAGGTCCAGCAGTCCTCTTTCGGAAATGCGTGCAGATCCTGCAGAAGTTCTTTGATTTCATCAGCAGAAGCATTGATGCCTGCATCATTTAACTGATCTGCTATAGTATCTGCGGTAAAAATAGCGGCATCTTGAGGGAAGATAAGCATGTTGGCACGCAAATGCTGATTTACATAACTGTCCAAGACAAAAGGCGCTGTGTACATGCCTTGCCAATAATACAAATCGCCAATGCCAGCAATGTCGCTGGTAAGTTCATAAGCATCCTGCCACGGGAAATCATTGTCGCTGACACCAACAAATGCAACGGGCGTTTCACCCTTCACATAATTCGGAATGGCTTCAATCAAGTTTGTCAAGCGGATGGAATCGGCAAGGCCTTCGGTGTACCGTGCATACGCCTTGGTGTAACATATGTTTGCCAATCGGATGCCGCACAAAACAGTCAGCCCGGCTACCACGCAGGCCAGCAGGGAATACCCCCACCGCAGCAGCCTTTCCCAATCTTTGCGCAGGTCGTCCCGGCGGTAAAGCTGCTCAACGGCCATCACAAAAAACAGCCACGGCGTCAGGTAGGCAAAAGTCATCAAGGTGTGTACCCACTTGGATACGATGCCGATGACGTTCATGGCCAGAGGCAGGCAGACAATGTCTGCCACCAGCAAAAACAACCCTAGCGGGCGCTTCCACAGCTGCTGTTTTACCAGCAGCCAGATGACCAGCACGGCAGATAACGCTGCGCAGAGCAGAAACAGCGAGTACATGACCCGCTCGCCATGGAAATAGGTGTTGTAGGTGCCGGGCAAAAAGAAGGTGAACACCTGCTGCAACGAGGTGATGATGTTGCCCACATAATCAGTCGCAGCCTGGGCCTGGGCATCCTGCACACGGCCGGCCGTGTTGTTAGCGGTGATCAGGTTGCAGATCACGGTAGTAGCAACCATCGAGCTGCCGAACAGGAACAGCATGCCGAAATGGCGGACAAGATTGTGTTTGTCATTGGCCTCCTGGTCAAACAGCAATTCTTTCAAGCTGCACAGGAAAAACAAACTCAGCGTCATGCCGATATAAGCGGCATAGCTGCCTTCAGACAGCAGCATAAACACAAACGCGGCGATCCAGCCGTGCCGCCATTTTTCGTAGGCATAGGCAGCCATGCAGGCAAACAGCAGCGCCCCGGCGTAGATGTGGGCGCTGGTCAGGTAAAAGTTTGAGGAAATCATCGTCGGGCATGTGACCATCAACCCCGAGACCAGCACCACGCCTGCGCGGCTGGTAATGCCCAGTGCTTCACAGACGAACCAGGCCGCCGCGCCGTACAGCGCCAGCGTGACCACACCCAGCAGCCACGGCGTGCGGATGGTACCCAGCAGATCCCAGTACAATTTGATGAGCCAGCGCGTGCCGGAAGCACCATCCGCCCAGGAAAATCCCTGCGTAAACAGTGCCGAATCATCCGCCCCGGTCAGCATATTGGTGTAGCAGTACATGTGCGCGGCCAGGCCAAACACGAAGGCCGCCAGCATCGTCAACTTAAAATTCAACGGGATCTTTTTATACCCCGCCGCCAGGCTTTCCAGCGGCGAGCGGTCCCAGAACGGTTTGGATCGGAGGTTCTCCATCACACAATCTCCCTATTATAAATAAGTATACGATGAAAGTATAACACACCACAGGGTCAAGTTCAATACTCAAGGCCCGCAGGGCGAATAAAAGAAACATTAAAGAAAATTTTGCATTAAAAATGGCAGGCACCTGTAATAGGTGTCTGCCGTTTTTGCCTGGAGCCTCCCTCTGGGAGGGAGGTGCCCCGCAGGGGCGGAGGGAGAGACAAAAATTTTAGCTGCTGCGGATACGAAGATTTTTCCCTCACCCGCTTCGCGGGACCGCTTACGCAGCCGGGCCCCTCTGTCGCGCAGAGGGAACCAAAGAGCGATTACAACTTCATCTCCTGTTGAGCCGTTGCAAAGTAATCAGGATACAATTGAAGCAAAACGTTCTTCTCCGCGATAATTTTCCTTACATGGTCGGTCAGTTCCCGGCGCAGGGCGTCGATGTCCCGGTGGCGGATCTGGTCCATCATCACCTCATGCTGGCGCACCGCGCCGTCAAAGGTGGCGGCGTTCTGCACCGTCAGCACGCGCAGGCGGTTGTAGTGCGGGTTTGTGGATGCCACTACGTCCCAGCTTAAATCCTGCCCCGCAAGCTCAAAGAACCGCTGATGAAACTGGTTGTCCAGCGCGATGAACTCCAGCGGCTTCAGCCCGGTAAAACAGGCTTTCTGCTTCTCGATCAAAAGCTCCAGCTCTTTCAGGTCCGGCTCAGTGCAGTTCTGCAAAAACAACGGCAGAATGGCAGTCTCCAGGCTCTCCCGGATGAACCGCTCCTTCTCGGCACGGGTCAGATCGATGCGGGAGACCATCGTGCCTTTCTGCGGCGTGATCTCCACCAGATCCTCTTTCTGCAGGCGGATGAACGCCTCCCGCACCGGTGTGCGGCTGACCTGTAGCTTCGCGGCCAGCTCCTGTGTGCTTACCGTGGTGCCGGGCGCCAGCTGCAGCGAGGTGATATTTTCTCGGATAACGCGGTAGACATTCTCCCGGATGGAATTGTCCTGCGCTTTGTTGGTCGGGCTGGGCATGATGTGCTCCTTACTCTGTAACTGACATGTCAGCATGCCAGATGGCTTAATGCTATTGTAACACATCCGGCAGGGGACTGCAAGCGGTAAATGGAAAAACCACGGAACCAGAAAGCCCAACTGCCCAAATACACAAAAATAGGCGCATGCTCGCTAAATACTTAACGATACACTTATGCAAAATGTGCAAAAAACCACCGCCGCTTTTGTTATTTTGATGAATTACAAAACAGGTGTTGACATTCCTGACCCGCCATGCTACAATGACGATGTCGGGACTGACATGTCAGCATGTCAGTCCGCTGAATGAGGGAAACCAAGTCATTTCTGTACATGAGAAACCCGGGAGGTTTACACATGAAAGCAGTTCAGATCGTAAAGCCCAATGATCTCCGCATCATCGATATGGATAAGCCCACCATCGACGCCAAGAACAACGTCCTGGTCAAGATCAAGGCCGCCGGCATCTGCGGCTCTGACGTGGGCATCTACCACGGCACCAACGCCGCCGCCACCTATCCCCGCGTCATCGGCCACGAGATCGTCGGTGTGGTTGAGGAAGTCGGCGGCAACGCCAAGAAGATCAAGGTCGGCGACCGCGTCATCGTGGACCAGGTCACTGCCTGCGGCACCTGCTATGCCTGCCGCAAGGGCCGTCCCAATGTTTGTGAGCACCTGCAGGTCCGCGGCGTCCACATCGATGGCGGCTACCGCGAGTACATGGCCGTGCCTGAGAGCGACGTTTATGTCCTGCCCGACAGCCTGAGCTACCAGGATGCCGTTATGATCGAGCCCACCACCATCGCCGTGCAGGCTTGCAGCCGTGCCCAGCTGGAGTTCCAGGACACCGTTATGATCATCGGTGCCGGCGCTCTGGGCAGCAGCATGCTGCGCATCGTCAACCTGTACAGCCCCCGCAAGATCATCGTCGTGGACATCGACGAGCCCAAGCTGGAGGCTGCCCTCCAGAACGGCGCTACCGACGTCATCAACTCCAAGACCGAGGATGTCGTCACCCGCGCTAAGGAGCTGACCGATGGCTACGGCCCGACGGTCGTCATCGACTGCGCCTGCTTCCATGGCAGTTTCCTGACCGCCTGCAAGGCCGCCGGCAACGCAAGCCGCGTCATCACCATGGGCTTCAGCATCGCCCCCGATGAGATCAACCAGTTCGTCATCACCAGCAAAGAGCTGGACGTTCGCGGCAGCCGCCTGCAGAACCACCGTTTCCAGACCGTCATCGACCTCATCAACAAGGGCAAGATCGACCTGAACGGCTCCATCAGCCACACTTTCAAGCTGACCGACGCCCAGGCCGCTTTCGACTTCAACGACACCCACGATCCGTCCATCCGCAAGATCGCCCTGCTGAACGACTAAGCTTGCAACCGCGTTCCTCGTTATAAAAGCGATTCCTGATACAAAGCACCCCACCGGGGCTGTGCATTGCGTACAGCCCCGGTGGGGTGTTTTTAGGGCAATACCGCATAATTCTAAGTGCCGATACGGCGAGCGAAGTGCGGCAGCTGCTAAGCCAAAAGCGCAGATAATACTGGATGTCTTATCGAGCATTTTGGCAACGCAGATGCCGTGCCGCAGCCGCCGGAGCGGTGCTTAAGCCGTCAGGCGGGAATTGTGCGGTGTTGCCTTAGTTGTTTTATACAATGTCCCACTCGACCGGCGTGGTAAACAGCCGCATGGCCTCGGCGCGGTCGGTGGTCTGGCCCAGCGCCCACATCAGTTTTACGGCCACGGCCTCGGGGGTCATGTCCTTGGCTTCCAGCACGCCGGGCAGCTCTTTCACCGAGCGGCCCACCTCATACACCGCCAGGTCGCACCCCTCGTGGGGGACCTGGGTGGTAAACACAGCCAGGCGGCCGCTGGTGCACCAATCCTGCAGGCGGGCGTACATTTCGCCGTGCTCGCCGCCGGGCAGGCCGCCTACGCCGAAGCTTTCCACCACCAGTGCCCGGTAGTGAGGTGCCAGCAGCGGGATGATGTCCGCCCGCATGCCAGGCACCAGCCGCAGTACGAAGACGGCGGGGTCCAGCTGCTCGTAAAACTGCACGGGCGGCATCGGGTCGGGGCGGCGCAGAAAGGGGATGAGCCGCATATCCCGGAACACGGCGGTCTCGGGGTAGTCGATGCTGGAAAAGGCGTTGAAGCTTTTGGTGCGGGTCTTGCGGGCGCGGGTGCCCAGGATGACCTTGTTGTCAAATACCAGCTGCACGCCCCAGGAAAAATCGCTGCTGGCATACAAAAAGGTGCGATACAGGTTGTTGCGGGCGTCCGTATCGCGGTTGTAGATGGATTTTTGGCTGCCGGTCAGCACCACCGGCTTGGCGCTGTTCTGGATCATGTAGCTCAGCGCGGCGGCGGTGTAGGCCATCGTGTCGGTGCCGTGGGCAATGACGAAACCATCGTAGGCATCGTAGTTTTGGCGGATGGCATGGACCAGCTGCTGCCATTGTTCCGGGCCTACGTTGGTAGAGTCCAAACTGAACAGCTGCACCGCGTCGATCTCGCAGAGTTTGGCCAGCTCCGGCACGAAAGAAAGGAGTTCTTCCGATGTAATGGCCGGCGCCAGGCCGCCGGCGGCGGTGGGTTTGCTGGCGATGGTGCCGCCAGTGGCGAGGAGTAATATCTTTTTCATATGTGTTTTTACCTTTCGTGCTGCCTCGCAGCAGCGAGACTTTTTCGCTTCCCTTTTGGTCACAAAAAAAGAAGAACCTTACAGCAGGATGCTGTTATATGCGGTTGTCACCGCATGGGGGTGACAACCATCAGCCGCAATCACAAATCCCACAACAAATGCTTTTCCGCCACCAACGCAGCATCTAATTTCTTGACCCGCATCCCCGAGAACTCCACAGTAACAAACCGTCCGTCAAATTCGGTTACGACCCCTCGCCCGAACACCGCATGCTGCACGGCGGCCCCTACGCGGGTCACAGCCGCTGCATCCACCGGCGGCAACGCAGGCCCGGCCGCCGCAGGCTTATTCCGCCCCAACACCCGGTTGGTTTCGGCCTTGGCCAGCTCCCGTTCGGCACGGCTCTCGGGCAAATTAAAAATTACTTCCTGCACAAAAACCGAGGGCATCGTCTTGCAATCGAACAACACCAGCTTGTGCCGCGCACGGGTCATTGCCACGTAAAACAGGCGGCGGTCCTCCTCGTATTGGCGGGTGTCCTCGGGGGTGCGGCAGCAGATCTCCGGCTTGGCGGGCAGCACGCCGTCAAAGGCATCCAGCAGCACCACCCGGTCATACTCCAGACCCTTGCTGGAATGGATCGTCGATAAAACAAACGGAACATCGCTGTTTACATCGGCCTTCGCGGCAATCAGCATCCGCAGCTCTTCCAGCCGGTCCAACAGGCGCAGGGCGTTGGGTTCCTGCTCGGCCAGCATTTCCAAAATAGCCAGTTTGCCGGTGTCCATGCCCTTCTGGTTCAGGTACGCGCCGTAACCGCAGCCGTGGCGCACGGCGTCCAGCGCATCGGCGGCGTTCAGCTGCGGGATGCGCTTAAACGCCGCGTAAATATCCCCCAGCGATTCCCGCATCCGAGTCTTTGTCTCGGAGTCACGGATCAGCTCCTCCAAAATCGGCCGCCCGGTGCGGGCACTGGCCCCGCAGGCCGCCAGCGCCCTCTGGCGGGAGAGCGCCAGCCCAAACTTGTAGTACAGTCGCAAAAACCGCTCACCATTGGCCGGCTCGTAGGCAAAACGCAAAAAATCCACGGCATCCAGCACAATTTTGTGGGTGAAAAACGTCAGGTCGGCCTTTTTAAAGCGGTAGGGCACACCCCGCCGCTCGCACAGGTCCACCAGCGGCAGCGCACTCTCGTTGTTGCGGAACAGCACCGCCGTCTCCCCGCCGCCGCGCCGGGCTTCCTCAAACAGCCAGTCGATCTGCTCCTCGCGCCGGGTGATGCGCCGTATCTCAATGGGGCACTGCGCCCCCTGGGTCGCCCGCAGGGTTTTGGGGCGGCGGTAGCGGCTGCGGGCCACAAAGGCGTTGGCGGCGGCCACGATCTCCTCACTGGAACGGTAATTCTCCTCCATCAGCAGCACCTGTGCGCCGGGGTAGACCTGCTCAAAGTCCATCAATGCCTGGGGGTAGGCGGCGCGGAACCCATAGATGCTCTGATCCTCGTCGCCTACCATAAACAGGTTCAGACTGCGCCCGGCCAGCAGCCGTATAATTTCATGCTGAATTTTGGAGGTATCCTGCGATTCATCCACGCAAAAATATTTATACCGCTGCTGGAAATACGCCAGCACCGGCGGCGCGGCCCGCAGAATTTGCAGCGCAAAGACCATCTGGTCGTCGTAGTCCATCTGCCCGGCCCGTTTCAGCGCGGCCTGGTAGCGGCGGTACAGCTCCGGCAGGTTGGCTAAATCCGTTTCCAACCCTTCAATTTCCTCATCGGCCAGCGCCATATTTTTAATGTAGGTGATGGCCGTGCGCAGCTCTTTCAGTGTGCTCTCGGTGGGAAACTCCCGGTTCACTTGCTGCCAGATGTCGGTCAGCATCCGGGTGATGTCGCCCTCGTTGGTCAGCAGTTCGGGCTGGCGGCGGCCGTAGACCCGGCTGTAATACTGCAAAATCACCGCCGAAAGCCCGTTAATGGTGCGGAAGGTCATCTGCCCGGCCAGCTCCGCCCCAAAACGGGCGGCAAAGCGGCCGCGCATCTCGTGGGTGGCGGCCACCGTGTAGGTCATCGTTAAGATCTGCGCCGGGGGCACATCGCAGCACAGCACCATGTAGCCCAAACGGGTCACCAGCACGGTGGTTTTGCCGCTGCCCGGCACGGCCAGCAGCAGCACGGGCCCATGCACGGCCTGCACGGCGGCCAGCTGTTGGGGGTTCAGTCCCGCCGCATATTGCTTGATAAAGGTCTCTTTTTGCAAAAGGCAGCCTCTTTCTATGCCCCGCCCATAGGCGGAAAAGTTCGATACTACAAGCATACCATGCCGCCGCGGCGGGGGCAAGCGTTACTTTTTTATCACGAAGCAGGGCAGGGGAGCGGTGCTGGCCCAGTTGGCAAACTCGCATACCAGCACGGTGTATTTTGTCAGCGGCAGGGCGCGGAAAAATCCCAGCGCCGCCTGCTTTTCACTGTCACCGATGACCTGCCCGCTGTACAGCACCGCCGCCAGCACACCGCGCGGCTTCAGGGCATCCAGCGCGGCCTGCAGGGCGGGCAGGCTGCCATCGGCGGTGGAGTGCACCTCGTGGTCGGCGCCGGGCAGCCAGCCAAAATTGAACAGCACGCAATCCGCCGTGCCGGGGGCGACCAGTTCGGCCAAACGTGCATGGTCGTGCACCAATGCCTGCCCGATGGCCCCCAGCCCGGCGGCGCCCAGCCGTGTGTTGGTGTTTTCCACGGCGGCAGGCTGAATATCCAGTGCCAGCACCCTGCCCGTGGGTCCTGCCAGGCGGCACAAAAACTCGGTGTCGTGGCCGTTGCCGCAGGTGGCATCCACATACAGTCCGCCCGGCTGGAGGTGGGCTGTCAAAAATTCATGGCAAAGCTGCACCGCCGAAAGATCCGGCACCCGGCGGCGGACCATCTCGCCGCCCTGGGGCAGAAAGTCGAACTTTTTCAATAAGGCCCCGGCGGCTTCGTCAGCGGCAGGGCCGGCGGTAAAGCGGGTCTCGCGTTTGACGTCATACCCGCCGTTTTGCTGCAAGATCTCCTTGACCAGATAGCTGCCGTACCCCCGCTGCCGCCAGGCCGGGTCGATCTCCACCCACAGCCGCCCATCCTCCAGCGCAGCCATGCCGATGACGGTCTTTTCTTTGTATAATACGTATTTCCCGGCTTCGTGGGTGATTTTCATAGCAGGCACTTCCTTTTACAAACTACATCCAGCATACAGGCCCCGGCACCGCCTGTCAAGCGCCGAAATGGGAGCATTTTCACATTCTTTTCACCCGGCCAAGAAACCTATTTCACAATTGGCCGGTATACTATAGGCATAGAAAGCAAAAAGGGAGCGAAAGCCCCAGGGACATTGCCCCGACGCTTCCCAAATCTCACGCGAAAGGATGGACCAGTATGAGCAACGAATACGATTACTCCGGTCTTTACAATAACGGCCAGGGCGGCAATACGCCCGACCCCAATCAGGGCCAGAACAACGACCAGCCCCGGAACGAAGCCAACCAGACTTCTGCAACCCGGCCCGATCAGCCCAGCCAGCCCGAGCAGGGCGGCTACCCCAATGTGGGCAGCAGCGGCATGAACACCGCCAACACCGCCCGCACCGATTACTCGGCAGGCAGCAGCACCAATAACACCGGTGCCAACACCTACAACCAGCCGAACAACGCCTACGGCCAGAACAACGGCTACACCAGCAGTTTCAGCGGCGGCAATGGCGGCAACAACGGCGGCTACAATGGCTACAGCTACGCCAGTGCCCCGCAACAGCCCCCCAAGAAAGAAAAAAAGCATAACAAGGTCCTGCTGCGCGTCCTCGCCGGTGTCGGCGTGGTGGCCCTGGGCTTCGGCAGCGGCATCGGCGGTGCCGTGGTGGCCAGCCGTGCCGGCCTGACCGGCAACCAGGTGGTCGTGCAGGAAGTCCAGCGCGACACCAGCACCGATGCCTCTAACACCGGCAGCACCGATGGCACCTCTATGACCATGCAGCAGATCGCTGCTGTGGCCTCCCCCAGTGTGGTGGCCATCACCACCGAGCAGATGAGCAGCAGCCAGACCTGGTTTGGCGGCTACTATGTGCAGAGCGGTGCCGGTTCCGGCATCATCGTCAGCCAGGATGGCTACATCCTCACCTGCGCCCATGTGGTCAGCGGAGCTACCAGCGTGAAGGTCCAGCTCAACGGCAGCGACCAGAGCTATGACGCCACCGTTGTCGGCGTCGACTCTACTTCCGATATTGCCGTGCTGAAGATCGATGCCACCGGCCTGACCCCGGCAGTCATCGGCGACAGCGATAAGCTGGCTGTCGGTGAGACCACCGTGGCTGTGGGCAACCCGCTGGGCACCTTGTCTAACACCGTTACCCAGGGCATCGTCAGCGCCCTGAACCGTCAGGTCACCGTGGAAGATAACAATATGACCTTGATCCAGACCGATACATCCATCAGCCCGGGCAACTCCGGCGGCGGTCTGTTCAACGCAAACGGTGAGCTGATCGGCGTGGTCAACGCCAAGAGCAGCTACAGCGAAGCCGAGGGCATCGGCTTTGCCATCCCCATCAACACCGCTATGGACATTGCCCAGCAGTTGATCGAAAACGGCGCTGTGGCCCGCCCGGTGCTGGGCGTCAGCATCCTGGACGTTCAGGATTCCTCCACCGCACAGCAGTACGGTGTGTCCGCTTTGGGCGTCTACGTGGCTGATGTCACCAAGGGCGGCGGCGCCGAGGCTGCCGGTGTGCAACGCGGCGACCGCATCATCGCCATCGATGACACGGCTGTCAGCAGCACCTCCACCGTCAAGAGCTACCTGGCCGACAAGCAGGTGGGCGACACCGTCACCCTGCAGGTCGAGCGCGACGGCAAGGTCCTGACCCTCAACGTCACTTTGGGGAATAGTGCGCAGTAAAAGTGCCGCAACCCCAAAGGCCCCCTTGTGCAAAGGGAGGCTCTCCCTACCCCGCGTTTTCTATAAACATTTCCTCCTTCTTTTTTCTTTCCATATAATCTTCTAATCTTGCAAAAATGTCCTGCAATGCAAATCTTGCATTGTGGGACATTTTTGCTGTTTTATACAGCTTGTTCATAAAAACTTTGTTTGACAGGCCATACAGCCGTACTGTATAATTTAAAATGTACGCAACGTATAAAAAAAGTTCATATCCGGGAAAGAATCTGGGCGAAACGCGCACAAGATGCCGAACCGTCCGCGAAACAGGGGAACAGAAGAAAAGGAGGTCATACCCATGAGCGATTACGCTGCTATTGCAAAAGAAGCTGCCGTTTTTACCGAGGAATGTGTCACCAACAACCGCATCGACCCGTCCCTTTTTGACCAATACAACATCAAGCGCGGCCTGCGCGACCAGGACGGCAAAGGCGTGCTGGCAGGCATTACCAACATCTCCCGCATTGATGCCTTTGAGGAGAAGGACGGTAAAAAAGTGCCCTGCGACGGAAAACTCTGGTACCGCGGCTACAACGTGTATGACCTCATCCGGGGCCTGCGCGGCAAGCGCTATGCCTTTGAGGAAGCCGCCTACCTGCTCCTTATCGGTGACCTGCCCAACGAGGCCCAGCTGGATGCTTTCAAGGACAGCCTGGTCAAATGCCGCGACCTGCCCACCAACTTTGTGCGGGACGTCATCATGAAAGCCCCCAGCCGCGACCTGATGAACTCGCTGACCCGCAGCGTGCTCACCCTCGCCAGCTACGATGACGACATCGGCAAGACCGACCTGCAGACCCAGCTGGAGCAGTGCATCAAGCTCATCAGCGTCTTCCCCATGCTGGCCGTCTACGGCTACCACGCCTACCATTATTATGAGTGCGGCGGCAGCATGTACATCCACCGCCCCAAACCGGAGCTTTCCACCGCCGAAAACCTGCTGCAGATGCTCCGCCCCGACCAGAAATACACCGAGCTGGAAGCCCACGTGCTGGACATCGCCCTGCTGCTGCATATGGAGCATGGCGGCGGCAACAACTCCACCTTCACCACCCGCGTGGTCAGCTCCTCCGGGTCGGATACCTACTCGGTCATTGCGGCGGCGCTTTCCAGCCTGAAAGGCCCCAAGCACGGCGGTGCCAACATCAAGGTCATGCAGATGATGGACGACATCCGCGCCCACGTCACCGACCCCACCGACGAAGCCGCCATGCACGACTACCTGTCCCGCATCGTCGACCGCCAGGCCTTCGACCAGAAGGGCCTGATCTACGGCATGGGCCACGCGGTCTACTCCCTCAGCGACCCCCGCGCCGTGGTGTTCAAAAACTTTGTGCACCAGCTGGCCGATGCCAAGGGCCGCGCCCGCGATTTTGAATATTACAACACCATCGAGCGGCTGGCCCCCAAAGTCATCGCAGAAAAACGCCATATTTATAAAGGCGTGTCTACCAACGTCGACTTCTACTCCGGCTTCGTCTATGACATGCTGGGTATCCCCGTGGAGCTGTACACCCCCATCTTCGCCGTGGCGCGCATCGTGGGCTGGTCCGCCCACCGCATGGAGGAGCTGGTCAACGTGGATAAGATCATCCGCCCCGCCTACCAGAGCATCATGACCCCGCGGGACTACGTGCCGCTGGAAAACCGCTGATGCCCGCCTGACCCCCTTACATGCAAAAGGAGGCCGAATGAACGAAAAACTCAAAGAAAAGACCCGCGAAGCCCTGACCAGCGTGCTGCCCATCACGGTCATCGTGCTGATGCTCAGCGTCACGCTGGTGCCCATGGAGGTGGGTACGCTGGCCCTGTTTTTAACGGGGGCGGTGCTGCTCATCGTGGGCATGGGCTTCTTCCAGCTGGGTGCCGAGATCTCCATGACCCCGCTGGGCCAGGGGATAGGCGGCAGCATCGTGCGCCAGAAAAAAACATGGCTGGCCGTTGTCATCTGCTTTGCCATGGGCGCTATCATCACGATCTCAGAACCCGATCTGCAGGTGCTGGCCAACCAGGTGGCGGCCATCCCCAACGCCGTGCTCATCTGGACGGTGGCGGCGGGCGTCGGCGTGTTCACCGCCGTGGCGGTGCTGCGCATTTTGTACCGCGTGCCGCTGTCCAAAATGCTGCTGGGGCTGTATTTGCTGCTGTTCGTGGTGTCCCTTTTTGTCCCCAATGAATTTTTGGCCGTCGCCTTTGATGCAGGCGGCGTCACCACCGGCCCCATGACGGTGCCCTTTATCATGGCGCTGGGCATCGGCTTCTCAGCTGCCCGCAGCGATAAGGACAGCGCCAACGACAGCTTCGGCCTCATCGCTCTGTGCAGTGTTGGCCCCATCCTGATGGTCATGCTGCTGGGCATCTTCTACCACCCCACGGAGACGATTTATGACGCCGTGCAGCTGGCCCCGGTCATCACTACCCAGGATGTGGCACTGGCCTTTTTGCAGGACCTGCCCCATTATACGGCCGAGGTGCTGCAAAGCACGCTGCCCATCGTGGGCGTGTTTGTGCTGTTCCAGGCGCTGACCCGCAGCATCCAGCCGCGCCAGTTGGTGCGTATGGTGCTGGGTTTTGTGTATACCATTATCGGGCTGATTTTGTTCCTCACCGGTGTCAACGTCGGGTTCGCGCCCGTAGGCAATCTGTTGGGCAGCGGCCTGGGCAGCGGCCCCCTGCGCTGGGCGCTGCTTCCTATCGGCATGCTTATCGGCTACTACATCGTCAAGGCCGAGCCAGCGGTGCAGGTGCTCAACGAACAGGTCGAGGAGATCACCGGTGGCACCATCTCCCGCCATGCCATGAACCGCGCCCTGCAGGCCGGTGTGGCCGTGGCGGTGGCGCTGGCCATGCTGCGCGTGCTGACTGGACTTAGCATCTATTGGGTGCTCATCCCCGGCTACGCGGCGGCGCTTATCATGAGCCGCTTTGTCCCGCCGGTGTTTGTGGGCATCGCGTTTGACTCCGGCGGCGTCGCCAGCGGCCCGATGACATCCACTTTCCTGCTGCCGCTGGCCATGGGCGCATGCAGCGCGGTGGGCGGCAACGTCGTCACCGATGCCTTCGGTATCGTGGCGCTGGTCGCCCTGGCTCCGCTCATCGCCATCCAGATCATGGGCCTGCTGTATGCCCGCCGCACCCAGGCGCAGACCGCCCCCAACCTTTTGGACGACACCGTGGTGGAACTGGAGGAATACTGATATGGCTGCAACGCAAAAACGCACCCCCTGCCTGCGGCTGCTCCTTTCGGTCACGCAGGCCGAGGATGAGCACCGCGTGGTGGAAGTGCTGCAAAAAAACGGCATCCCCCTTTGTTTTGAAGCCCGCGCCAAGGGCACAGCCCCGTCTGAGCTGCTGGATGCCATCGGCCTGGGCGGCACCACCCGCGTGCTGACGGCGGGCCTGCTGCCCCGCGCCAACGTCCCGGCGGTGTTCGGGGCCATCAACAAGGCGCTTTCTTACCACAAGCGCGGCGCAGGCATCGCCGTGACCCTGCCGCTGACCGGCGTACAGAACAGCATTTTGCAGTTGACCGCCCCGGCGGACTGTGCCGGACCCACTGCTGAAAAGGAGGAACACACCATGAAGGACCATCCCTACGCCCTGCTGTGGGTTTCCGTCAAGGCGGGCCACGGCGACGAAGCTGTGGACGCTGCCCGCAAAGCAGGGGCCCGCGGCGGTACAGTGCTGAAAGGCAGCCGCTGCAGTACCGAGGAGGCCAGCAGCTTTTTGGGCATTTCCATTCGGGAGGAGCAGGATTTTGTTATGATCGTCGTCCCGCAGGAGCAGAAATCCGCCGTCATGCAGGCAGTCACCGCCGCCTGCGGCCTGAACACCCCCGCCCACGGTGTAACAGCCGCCCTGCCGGTAGATGAAGTGATGGGATTAGAATAAGTACCCCTTAAAAGGCCCCCTTGTGTAAAGGAAACTCCGCGAAGCGGTGGGGGATTGTGACCTTACCCATACATCGACCTACCCCCGTAAAATCACAATCCCTCCGTCACGGCTACCGCCGTGCCACCCGCTTACGCGTCGGGCCCCTCTGTCGCTTCGCGACATCTCCCCACACTGTGGGGAGTCACCCTTTACACAAGGGAGGCTTTAGGGGCCCGCAATAACGATAAAAAAGGATGCAAGGAACTTACTCCTTGCATCCTTTTATTATTGTTGAATTGTTAAAAATTACCCGGCAATCGCACCAAAGGCCGAGAAGCCCAGCAAACTGACCACACCCATGATGCACCCGGCCAGCAGCACGCCGCCCATGCAGGCACGCACGCTGGATTTGAAATCCATGTCCAGCAGGCTGGCGGCCAGTGTGCCGGTCCAGGCACCGGTGCCCGGCAGGGGGATACCCACGAACAGCAGCAGCGCCCAGGGCAGGCCGCGGCCGGCCTTGGCCTTCAGCTTCTCGCCGCCCTTGTGGCCCTTCTCCAGGCAGAAGGTGAAGAACTTGCCGATGACCGGCTTATCCGCGCCCCACTCCAGCACCCTGCGGGCCAGAAAGAAGATGAACGGCACCGGGAGCATGTTGCCGATGATGGAGATGATGTACACCTGCCACAGCGGCAGGCCCAGCCCCACGCCGATGGGGATCGCGCCGCGCAGCTCAATCAGCGGCACCATCGAGACGAAAAATACAGTCAGATATTTAGTCAGCATAATAAACCTCGTTGTAGTGTTGCTTTCTATAAACGATAACTTTCTAATTATACAGGATAACGACCAATTTGGCAAGTACTACTTTAAAGGCTCCCCTCAAGCTCCCCTCAAGGGGAGCCATCTCTGCTACCGTATGCCTTAACCTTATTCTATATACACATCCTCAAATTTGTCCTGTTTTGTCAAATCCGGCCAATCTTATGAATATGTTGTAAACTTTTATAAAATTGCACAAGGTTAGTTGTATAAAACTGGCGCCCTGCACGAAAATAAGTTAATTTTCTCTAACTGCTTGACTTTTAGGTGTTAGTTATGCTAAACTGCTATCGCAAGCGGTTAGAGCGTTCTAACCGCCCACTTTTGCTTGACCTGTTAGCATATGCTAATGGGCGGGCCAAACAGCATATAAAGGGGTGTTTGTGCTATGCCTTTGACAATGGCAAAAGCAGGTGAGACCGTCACCATCCAGAAGATCACCGGTAAGGATGAAGTTCGTCTGCACCTGGCAGAGTTGGGCTTTGTTGTTGGCGAGACCATTACGGTCGTCAACGAGATCAGCGGCAACCTGATCCTTCAGGTCAAGGAAGCCCGCATCGCGCTGGATAAGACCATGGCCATGCGCATCATGGTCGCCTAAAATTCGGAAATCCGTCCCCGCGCAAACGGAGGCTAGATTTACAGTATTGAGGAGGAATCGTATATGAAAACTCTTAAAGACGTTAAGGTCGGCGAGACCGCTACGGTCAAGCGCCTGCACGGCGAAGGCCCTGTCAAGCGCCGCATCATGGACATGGGTCTGACCAAGGGTGTCCAGGTCTACGTCCGTAAGGTCGCACCTCTGGGCGACCCCATGGAGCTGACCGTCCGCAACTACGAGCTGAGCGTTCGTAAGGCTGACGCCGAGATGGTCGAGGTCGAGTAAAATGGCTGCTTTCCCCGCCCAAAAGCGGGAAAACATAGAAAGGGGTATATGAATGGCAATTAAAATTGCATTGGCCGGCAACCCGAACTGCGGTAAAACCACCCTGTTCAATAACCTGACCGGCTCTAACCAGTACGTCGGCAACTGGCCCGGCGTTACGGTGGAAAAGAAAGAGGGCAAACTCAAGGGCCACGATGACGTCGTGATCCAGGACCTGCCCGGTATCTACTCTCTGTCTCCCTACACGCTGGAGGAAGTTGTCGCCCGCGGCTACCTCGTCAACGAGAAGCCCGATGCCATCCTGAACATCATCGATGGTACCAACATCGAGCGTAACCTCTACCTGACCACCCAGCTGATCGAGCTGGGCATCCCCGTTGTCATGGCAGTCAACATGATCGACTTGGTTCGCAAGAACGGCGACAAGATCGACCTGAACAAGCTCTCCAAGGAACTGGGCTGTAAGGCTGTTGAGATCTCCGCCCTGAAGGGCGAGGGCTGCCAGCAGGCTGCCGAGGCTGCCATCGCCGCCGCCAAAGAGGCCAAGGGTGTTGAGCTGCCCCATGTCTTTACCGGCAGCGTTGAGCATGCCATCGCTCACATCGAGGAATCCATCCAGGGCAAGGTCGATGACCGCTTCCTGCGTTGGTACGCCGTTAAGCTGTTCGAGCGCGACGACAAGGTCGAGGCTGAGCTGAACCTCGGCAAAGACCTGCTGGACCACATCGGCCAGCATGTCACCGACTGCGAGAACGAGATGGATGACGATGCCGAGAGCATCATCACCAACCAGCGTTACGCTTACATCAACGGTGTTGTCGACAAGGCCGTCAAGAAGAAGGCCCGCGCCGAGCACCTGACCGTTTCCGATAAGATCGACCAGCTCGTTACCAACCGTATCCTGGCCCTGCCCATCTTTGCAGCCATTATGTGGCTGATGTACGCCATCGCCATGGGTACCTCTGTTGCTGACGGCGGCATCGGTATCGGCACCTTCGCTACCGACTGGACCAACGATGTCCTGTTTGGCGAGATCGTCCCCAACGCCCTGGGCGGCTTCCTGGAGGGCATCGGTGTTGCTGGCTGGCTGTACGGCCTGATCATGGACGGCATCGTCGCCGGTGTCGGTGCGGTTCTGGGCTTCGTTCCCCAGATGCTCGTTCTGTTCTTCCTGCTGTCCATCCTCGAGGATGTCGGTTACATGGCCCGTGTCGCCTTCATCATGGACCGTATCTTCCGCCGCTTCGGCCTGTCCGGCAAGAGCTTCATCCCCATGCTGGTTGGTACCGGCTGCGGCGTTCCCGGTGTTATGGCTTCCCGTACCATCGAGAACGAGCGTGACCGCCGTATGACCATCATGACCACCTGCTTCATCCCCTGCGGTGCTAAAATGCCCATCATCGGCCTGTTTGCGGGTGCTCTGTTCGGCGGCAGCAGCTGGGTCGCCACCTCTGCTTACTTCATTGGCTTTGCAGCCATCATCATCTCCGGCATCATCCTGAAAAAGACCAAGTTGTTCGCCGGTGATCCCGCTCCCTTCGTTATGGAGCTGCCTTCTTACCACGTGCCCGCCTGGGGCAACGTCCTGCGCGCCACCTGGGAGCGCGGCTGGTCCTTCATCAAGCGTGCCGGCACTGTCATTCTGGCTTCTACCATCATCCTGTGGTTCCTCCAGGGCTTCGGCTTCGAAGACGGCGTTTTCTGCATGGTCGAGGATCAGGACAATTCCATCCTGGCTATCGTTGCAAGCGCAATTTCCTGGATCTTCATTCCGCAGGGCTTCGGTGACTGGCGCGCAACCGTCGCTTCCATCTCCGGCCTGATCGCCAAGGAGAACGTCGTTGGTACCTTCGGTGTTCTGTATCACTATGCTGACGAGCTGTCTGAGAACGGCGACGAGATCTGGCCCGAGGTTGCTGCTAACTTCACCGCCATCTCCGCATACAGCTTCATGATCTTCAACCTGCTGTGCGCTCCCTGCTTCGCTGCTATGGGCGCCATCAAGCGTGAAATGAACAACGGCAAGTGGACTGCTATCGCCATCGGCTATATGTGCCTGTTGGCTTACTGCGCTTCCCTGGTTGTGTACCAGATCGGCGGCCTGATCGCTGGTGAGGTCAGCTTCAACATCTTCACGGTTGTTGCAATCGCCATCGTCGTCCTGACCATCTACCTGCTGTTCCGTCCCAACAAGTACGAGGGCGTCAACGAAGTCAAGTTTGACGAGAAAAAGGCTGTTGCCTCCAAGTAATTGCTGAAGGAATGTCTGCCAACTCTTCAGAAAGGAGCGATTTTTTATGATGGAATTTCTGGCAACCAACTTTAACCTGCCTACGATCATTGTTTCGATCATCGTTTTCGGCGGTACGGGCTGGCTCATGGTTCACGAGCATAAGACCGGCGGCCTTGGCTGCTGCGACGGCTCCTGCGGGGGCGGCGGCTGCGGCGGCGGATGCCATAGCTGCGGTGGCAGTTGCCACGGCTGTGACGGCAGCTGCTGCCACGAAAAATAAGATTCCCAAAGAGTCCTAAGGCAACACCGCACAATTCCCGCCTGACGGCTTAAGCACCGCTCCGGCGGCTGCGGCACGGCATCTGCGTTGCCAAAATGCTCGATAATACACAAAGTATTATCTGCGCTTTTGGCTTAGCAGCTGCCGCACCTCGCTCGCCGTATCGGCACTTAGAATTGTGCGGTATTGCCCTAAATTTATTCAGCGTTGTTCAGATAAATACGTGCCTCATACGGGCGGAAATGTGCCGCATCCGCGGGGGTGCCATAGTTGCCCAGCAGCAGGGTATCCAACGGCAAGGGAGCCACTGCGTCGGCGGGCAGGGTGAGCGGCTCCTCGTAGAAATTGCACAGCACGGTCATCACCTGGTCACCCAGGCGGCGCTGGTAGGCAAACAGAGCCGGGTGGTCTGCAAACAGCAGGGTAAAGTCGCCCTCACTGAAAATGGGATACTGTTTGCGCAGACGGATGAGCGCCTGGTAATAGTGGAACACCGAGCCGGCATCCGCCACCTCGTCCGCCGCATTGATGGCGGTATAGTTGGGGTTCACCTGCAGCCAGGGCGTGCCATCGGTAAAGCCCGCGTTGGTGGTGGCGTCCCACTGCATGGGGGTGCGGGCGTTGTCGCGGCTCTTGGCGTGGAGAGAGCGCAGGATGTCTGCCTCGCTGTACCCAGCCTGGGTACGCTCGCGGTACATGTTCAGCGTTTCAATGTCGCGGTAGTCGTCGATGGTGGGGAAGGCGACGTTCGTCATGCCCAACTCCTCGCCCTGGTAGATGTAGGGCGTGCCCTGCATGCCGTGCAGCAGGGTGGCCAGCATCTTGGCGGATTCCTGCCGGTAAGCGCCATCGTTGCCCCAGCGGGAAACGATGCGCGGCAGGTCGTGGTTGTTCCAGAACAGGCTGTTCCAGCCTTTGCCGTGCAGGCCCACCTGCCACTTGGTCAGCACCTCTTTCAGCGCCGAAAGCTGCAGCGGAGCCAAGTCCCACTTCGCCTTGCCGGGGATCTGGTCCAGGCCGATGTGCTCAAACTGGAACACCATCGAGAATTCCTTGCCCCGCGGGTCGCTGAAGATGGGGGCGTTCTGCACATTGGCGCCCCAGGCCTCACCCACGGTCACCAGATCGGTGCTGCCAAAGGTGTTGGCGTTCAACTCCCGGATATAGGCATGCAGCATCGGGCCGTTGGAGGTAATTCCCAGGTCCGGGTCCTTGGCGATCTGGTCGATGACATCCAGCCGGAAACCGCCCACGCCCTTGTCCATCCAAAAGCGGATGGCCTTGTACAACTCCTGCCGCAGGGCGGGGTTGTCCCAGTTCAGGTCAGGCTGTTTGATGGAAAACTGGTGGAAATAATACTGCCCCACCTCGGGCACCCAGGTCCAGGCCGAGCCGCCAAAGGTGGCCCGCATCTTGTTGGGCGGCGTGCCCTCCACGCCGTCGCGCCAGACGTAATAGTCGTGGTAGGGGTTGTCGCGGCTCTTTTTTGCCTCCTGGAACCAGCGGTGCTCGTCCGAGGAGTGGTTCAGCACCAGATCCATGATGATGCGGATGT
Source organism: uncultured Oscillospiraceae bacterium (assembly GCA_900539695.1). GTDB lineage: Bacteria > Bacillota > Clostridia > Oscillospirales > Ruminococcaceae > Gemmiger. The sequence goes on along the minus strand of UQDG01000018.1, from coordinate 19,689 downwards.
GGTGTTTTTTGGCTTCGGTGATGAGGTTGTCCATGTCGGCCAGCGTGCCGAACATGGGGTCAATATCGCAGTAGTCGGAAATGTCGTAGCCGTTGTCATCCTGCGGGCTGCGGTAGACGGGGCTGAGCCAGATGGCGTCGATGCCCAAGCTCTCCAGATAGCCAAGCCGCTGGATGATGCCGGCCAGGTCGCCAATGCCGTCGCCGTTGCTGTCCTGAAAGCTGCGAGGGTAGATCTGGTAGATCACAGCGTTTTTCCACCAGGGCTGCGGGTTTGCCATAGTTTTTCTCCTTATTGGTACCTTAGGTAAATGTCGAAATTTGAAATCGTTTGCGCCGTTACAATCATAACCGAATCAAACCAAATTTGCAAGATGCCGGGGCTGCTGATGCCCTACGATTTTTGCGGGGTGGAAGATGTAAATTTTGTATCTTCTGCAAAATACGTCACGCACCCCTCGTTATAGTAAGCAGAGATTACCAATAACTGGGAGGCAACGACCATGAAAATACTGCTTACGACCGATACCTGGGTCCCTACCATAAACGGCGTTGTAACGTCCACTGCCACCCTGCGCGCCGCACTGACGGCCCAGGGGCACGAGGTGCGGGTGCTGACCCTTTCCGGCGACAGCCATACCTATACAAAGGACGGTGTGACCAGCCTCGGCTCACTGGATGCCGGGCTGGTCTACCCAGGAGCCCGGATGCGCGCCCCGGCATTGAATCGTGCCATCCGTGATCTGATCGACTGGCACCCGGATGTTGTCCACTCTCAGTGCGAGTTCAGCACTTTTGCCCTGGCACGCCGGATTGCGCACGCTGCGGGTGCACCGCTTATCCACACCTATCACACGGTGTACGAGGATTACACCCACTACTTTTCCCCCAGCCGCAGCATGGGGCGCAAGATGGCGGCGCTGTTCACCCGCATGATCTGCGCCGACTGCGACGCAGTCATCGCACCCACGCCCAAGATCAGCCGCCTGTTGGCGGGCTACGGCGTGCACTGCCCGGTGCGCATCATCCCCACGGGGCTGGACCTGCAGCGCTTTGCTGTGCCCCGGGATGATGCCCTGCGCAGCCGCCTGGGCCTGCCGCCGAAAGAGGCAAACAAGACGGTCCTGCTCAGCCTGGGACGGCTGGCCAAGGAAAAAAACACAACAGAACTTGTCGATTCTATGCAGAATTTGCCGGACGCCGTTCTGCTCATCGTCGGCGACGGCCCAGAGCGCGCCGTGCTGGAACAGCAGGCGCAAAGCCTCGGCGTGGCTGACCGCGTGATTTTCGTAGGGGCCGTCCCGCCTGCCGAGGTGCCCCGCTACTACGCGCTTGGGGATGTATTTGTCAGTGCCTCCACCAGCGAGGCCCAGGGCTTGACCTACATCGAGGCTATGGCCGCAGGATTGCCGCTGCTTTGCCATGCGGACCCCTGTCTGGACGCGCTGGTGCGGGAAGGAGAGACCGGCTGGGCCTACCACACGCCTGCCGAGCTGGCTGCCCGTGCCGCTGCTCTGCCCAAAGGCCACCAACTGGCTGCCATGAGGCAAAACGCCCGCCGCGCCGTGCAGCCTTACACGAAGGAACAGTTCGGTCTTAGCGTAGTGCGGCTTTACGCGGCGGCGCTGGGCCGTAAACACGCCGCCCGCAGTGCGGCAGGGGGGAATGTGGCATGATCAAAAAAATCAACCAGGCAGCGTCTATCCTGGGGCTGGTGCTCTGCGCCGTGCTGGCATATGTCTTTTGGAAAGCCGGGCTGTTTGACTCCAAAGAAGCGCTGACCAGCTGCATCAGCCGGTTCGGCTGGGCAGGTCCGGCGGTGTTCATCACATTCCAGGCCGTGCAGGTGGTCATCCCCATCCTGCCCGGCGGGCTGGGGTGTCTGGCCGGGGTCATCCTGTTCGGCGTGTGGAAAGGCTTCTGGTACAACTATATCGGCATCTGCGCCGGGTCGATGGCGGCGTTTGCCATCGCCCGCGCCTGCGGCCGCCCGCTGCTGGAAAGTGTTTTCCCCGCCAAGATGATTGAAAAATATGACCGCTGGATGGGCAGCGGCAGCCGGTTTGCCAAGTGGTTCGCATTCCTTATTTTCATCCCGGTTGCGCCGGATGATTATCTCTGCTTTCTTGCAGGCACCACGCGCATCGGCTGGCGGCTGTACGCGGCCATCATCCTGCTGTGCAAACCGGCGTCCATTGCGCTGTACAGTCTGGGCCTGACCGTAGTTGCGCAAAATTTGCTGGGTCTTTGGAGGTGAACGCCATGCGCACCGTACATATTTATAGCGGCTCGCTGGCGCTGGTCAGCAAAAGCGGGGTAGGGCAGGCAGCCAAACACCAGCGGGCGGCGCTGGAAAGCGCCGGCGTACACGTCGTCACCGATTGGGACTGTCGTGCCGAGGTGGTACACATCAACACCGTGCTGCCGGTATCACTTTGGGCGGCACGCCATGCCCGCCGCCGGGGGCAAAAGGTCATCTGGTACGGCCATTCTACCGAGAAGGACTTCCGCAACTCCTTCACCGGCTCCAACTTGCTGGCGCCGCTTTTCAAACAATGGCTGCGGCTGTGCTATAATCAGGCGGACCTCATCATTACACCCACGCCCTACTCAGCCAAAGAACTGGCAGGTTACCGTTTGCGCCCGACCATCGTGCCGCTTTCCAACGGCGTGGATACCCGGTTTTTTGCCCCCAACCCCGCCAGCCGGTCCATCCTGCGGGAAAAGTACCGCCTGGCGGCGGATAAGTCCGTGGTCATCAGCGTAGGGCATTATATGCAGCGCAAAGGGATACTGGATTTTATTGCGCTGGCTCGCAAAATGCCGCAGGTGCAGTTTTTGTGGTTCGGCTACACCGACCCGCACCTTGTGCCGCATAACGTCAAAGCCGCCATGGCGGATGCACCGGAAAACCTGCGGTTTCCGGGCTTTCTCTCCCAGGCAGAGCTGCGCACGGCCTACTGCGGGGCGGACGCCTTTTTGTTTTGCAGCTATGAGGAGACCGAGGGCATCGTGATATTAGAAGCCCTGGCCTGCGCAACGCCTACGCTGGTGCGGGACATCCCGGCCTATCGCGGCTGGCTGCGGGACAGCGTAAACGTCCACACCTACCGCACCACGCAGGACCTGCCCACCCGCTTGCAGGCACTTTTGCAGCACAAACTCCCCGATACTGCCGCAGCCGCCCGCCAAACCGCAGAGGAACGGGCACTACCCCGTATTGGAGCACAATTATTGGAATTATATAAAACATTATAGATCCTTTTTCCGCCCCGGAACAGCATCGATCTCGGCTGCTCCGGGAATTTTGTACCTGTCGAAACCTGCCGCACGCGCAACTTGCGCAATGGTCTATGACACAAAATGCGCAAATATGGAGTAAATGTGCACAATTGTGGCGCGCTAGTTTCATAACAACTTACAAACTTGGGCAATATCGACAAAAACGGGTTGATTTTTGAAAAGGCACCATGTATAATATAGGCAATCCGAACGGAAAATGTATTCGAATTGCGCAAACGAATTCACTCACTTGGATCTAACTTGTTTTCTTAATTGAAGGAGGAAAACGACCATGAATGCAAAAAAGACCCTTTCTTTGAGCCTGGCCTCCGCCATGGCCCTCGGCCTGTTGGCAGGCTGCGGCAGCAGCGCTTCTTCCACCGCCGCTTCCACTGCTGACAGCACCGCATCCGCTGTTGACTCCACCTCTACCGCTGCTACTGCTGATGCAGCCGGCAAGGTCTACTACCTGAACTTCAAGCCCGAGCAGGATGAAGCCTGGCAGGATCTGGCCGCTAAGTACACCGAGGAGACCGGCGTTCCCGTCACCGTCGTGACCGCTGCTTCCGGCCAGTACGAGACCACCCTGATGAGCGAGATGGCCAAGAGCGATGCGCCCACTCTGTTCCAGGTCAACGGCCCTGTCGGTCTGGCCAGCTGGAAGGACTACTGCTACGACCTGTCCGGCTCCAAGATCGCCGGTGAGCTGACCAGCGATTCCTACGCCCTGAAGGACGGCGACGCCACCCTGGGCATCGGTTACGTTATCGAGAGCTACGGTCTGATCACCAACAAGACCCTGCTGGAAAAGGCTGGTTACAGCGTGGACGACATCAAGAGCTTTGCCGACCTGAAGAAGGTTGCCGAGGACATCACCGCCCGCAAGGACGAGCTTGGCTTCGCTGCATTCACCTCCGCCGGCATGGATGGTTCTTCTGACTGGCGCTTCAAGACCCACTTGGCTAACCTGCCCATCTACTTCGAGTATCAGGCAGACGGCATCAATAACACCGACGCCATCAAGGGCACCTACCTCGACAACTACAAAGACATCTTTGATCTGTACATCAACAACTCCACCTGCGATCCCGCTGAGCTGGCTGGCAAGACCGGCGACGACAGCCGCAATGAGTTCCTGAACAACGAGGCCGTCTTCTTCCAGAATGGTTCTTGGGAGTACAACAACCTGGTCGGCGATGGCAAGCCCTTCACCGATGACGACCTGACCATGATGCCCATCTACGTTGGCGTCGGCGACGAAGCCAACCAGGGCCTGTGCACCGGCACCGAGAACTACTGGTGCGTCAACAAGGAAGCCAGCGAGGACGACATCAACGCTACTCTGGACTTCATCTACTGGTGTGTTTCTTCTGACGAAGGCACCAAGGCTATGGCCGACGACATGGGCTTTGTTATCCCCTTCAAGGCTGCTGCTGAGTCCCCGAACCTCTTCGTCAAGGTCGACAATGAAATGACCGCTGAGGGCAAGACCCCCGTGGCCTGGAACTTCTCCACCATGCCTTCCGAGAACTGGAAGAACGGCGTTGGTTCTGCTCTGACCGCTTACGCCGCCGGTACCGGCAGCTGGGATGATGTTGTCACCGCCTTCGTGGATGGCTGGGCAAGCGAGGCTGCTTTGAACGCTGCTGCATAATCCCAATAAACCTAAAACGCAATACCTGTGGGGCGGGCGGAAATCGCCCGCCCCGCTTTTTTTAACGAAACGAAGCAAGAAAGAGAATCTGAAAAGGGGGCTTTCCTATGGAAAAAGCCATAAAACGCTACTGGCCCGTCTTTGTGCTGCCAACGCTGATTGCCTTTATTATCGGCTTTGTGTGGCCTTTCATCTGGGGCGCGGGGCTGTCCTTCTGCAAGTTCACTACCGTTAAAAACGTGCAGCTCGTCGGCCTTAACAACTACAAAATGATCTGGATCGATGATACCTTCACCCATGCGTTCTGGTTCACGGCGGCTTTCACCATCGTGTCCACCGTGCTTATCAATGTGCTGGCTTTCAGCATCGCACTGCTGCTTACCCGCGGCATGCGCGGCACCAACGCATTCCGCACGATCTTCTTCCTGCCGAACCTGATCGGCGGTATCGTGCTGGGCTACATCTGGCAGATTTTGCTCAACGGCATCCTTTCTGCCCTGGGCAAGCCGCTGCTCGCGCTGAACGCCACCTACGGCTTCTGGGGCCTCATCATCCTGATGTGCTGGCAGCAGATCGGCTACATGATGATCATCTACATTGCCGGTTTGCAGAACGTGCCCACCGATCTGATCGAAGCGGCCCGCATCGACGGCGCTACCTCCCGCCAGATCCTCTTTAAGATCAAGGTTCCCATGGTCATGCCCAGCGTGACGATCTGCACCTTCCTGACGCTGACCAACTCCTTCAAGCTGTTCGACCAGAACCTCTCTCTGACGGCTGGCGAACCGGCCAAGCAGTCCATGATGCTGGCGTACAACATTTATGATACGTTCTACGCCCGCTCGGGACCCCAGTGGAAGGGCATCGGCCAGGCCAAGGCTATGGTCTTTTTCCTCTTCGTGGTCGTTATCTCTCTGCTCCAGCTCCATTTCACCCGCTCTAAGGAGGTGCAGCAATAATGGGCAAAACTGCTAAGGATCGCCGCATCAACTCGGTGCTGTCGGTCGTGCTTACCATCGTCTGCATCCTCTGGATGTACCCGGTGTTCATGATTTTGATGAACTCGCTCAAGACCGAGCGTGCCATCACCACCACTCACGCCTTCGAGCTGCCCACCGCCGAGACCTTCGTGGGTCTGAAAAACTACATCTACGGCATCACGGAGATGGACTTCCTCTCCTCGCTGTGGTACAGCTTCATCATCACGATCTCCTCCGTCGCGCTGATCTTGCTCTGCTGCTCGATGTGCGCATGGTACATCACCCGTGTGCAGGGCGTGCTCTCCAAGGGCATGTATTACCTGTGCGTCTTCAGCATGATCGTGCCGTTCCAGATGGTCATGTTCACCCTGGCCAAAACGGCAGATACCCTCAAACTGAACAACCCCTACAACATCTGCATCATCTATCTGGGCTTCGGCGCCGGTCTGGCGGTGTTCATGTTCACCGGCTTTGTCAAGTCGATGCCCATCGCCATTGAGGAAGCCGCCATGATCGACGGCTGCAACCCGCTGCAGATCTTCTTCAAAGTGGTTTGCCCCATCCTGAAGCCGACGATGATCTCCACTGCCATCCTGGAAACCATGTGGGTCTGGAATGACTATCTGCTGCCCACCCTGGTGCTGGACATCAAGCAGTTCCGTACCATTCCCATGGCCATCCAGTATTTCCGCGGCAGTTATGGCAAGGTCGAGATGGCCCCCATGATGGCCTGCATTATGATCACGGTCATCCCCGTCATTGTGCTGTACCTGGCCTGCCAGAAGTACATCATCGACGGTGTTGTGGCCGGTGCGGTTAAGGGTTGATAGAGGGCCCGAAAGTATATTCCATTAGAAAGAGGTCAGTATTTTTATGAGAACCAGCGGTATTTTACTGCCGATTTCCAGCCTGCCGTCCCCCGGCGGTATCGGTACCATGGGGGCTGCGGCCCGTGAATTTGTGGACTTCCTGCATGCGGCAGGGCAGCATTACTGGCAGATTTTGCCGGTTTGTCCTACCAGCTACGGCGACAGCCCCTATCAATCCTTCTCCACCTTCGCGGGCAACCCCTACTTTATCGATCTTGACCAGCTGGCCGAGGCCGGGCTGCTTACGCCCGAGGAGTACCGCACAATCGATTGGGAGAGCACGCCCGACTGCATCAACTATGGTGTACTGTACGAGAAGCGCTACCCCGTCCTACGCCGCGCCTGCGCCCGTCTGCTGGCCAACCCCCCAGAGGATTACGAGCAGTTTTTGGCGGACAACGCTTTCTGGCTGCCGGACTACGCCCTGTTCATGGCACTGAAAGATGCCCACGGCGGTAAGTCCTGGCTGGAGTGGGAACGCCCGCTGCGCCTGCGCAAACCGGCCGATCTGGATAAGGCCCGCCGCTATCATAAGGCGAGCATCGATTTCTGGCAGGCTGTGCAGTATCTCTTCTACACCCAGTGGAAAAAACTGAAAGCCTACGCCAATGCCCGGGGCGTCGAGATCATCGGCGACCTGCCCATCTACGTAGCGGCGGACAGTGTGGATGTATGGAGCAGCCCGCAGGAGTTCCAGCTGGACGAAAACCTGCTGCCTATCGAGGTGGCCGGCTGCCCGCCGGATGGTTTCTCCGCCACCGGCCAGCTGTGGGGCAACCCGCTGTTTGATTGGGACGCCATGGCCGCTACCGGCTACCGCTGGTGGGTGCGCCGCATCCGCCACTTGTGCAGCATCTACGATCTCCTGCGCATCGATCACTTCCGCGGCTTCGCCGGGTACTACGCCATCCCTTACGGCGACAAGACCGCCGAGCATGGCCGCTGGCGCACCGGCCCAGGCTACAGCCTGTTTGCCGCCGTTAAAAAGGAACTGGGCAGCCCCCGCATCATTGCCGAGGACCTGGGTTTCCTGACCGACGATGTGCGCGAGTTGCTGGCCAAGTGCGAGTACCCCGGCATGAAAGTGCTGGAATTCGCCTTTGACAGCCGCGACGGCGGCGACTACCGCCCCCACAGCTATCCCACCAACTGCGTGGCCTACACCGGCACCCATGACAACGAGCCTGTACAGGGCTGGTTTGCCACCGCCGATAAGACCGACACCGACCGTGCCGTAGAGTACCTGAATCTGACCAAAAAGGAAGGTTACCACTGGGGTATGATGCGCGGTGTCTGGGCCAGCACGGCCGATCTGGCCGTGGTGCAGGCACAGGATGTGCTGGGTCTGGGGCATGAATCCCGCATGAACACGCCGTCCACCTTGGGCGGCAACTGGTGCTGGCGCGCACTGCCGGGTGCTTTCACCCCGGCGCTGGCGCAAAAGCTCAACCATCTGATGGAGCTGTACGGCCGCCTGCCCGCAGAAGCCGCTTCGGAGGATGCAACCCAGGATCCGGCGGATTCCCTGTCCGTCTGATATAAGGGCCGTGCCGTATCGCGGTGATGACCCGGATTTCTTCTCTTTTTTCTATCGTTTCTTTCTTGCAAACAGGGTAAGGCCCTCGGCAAACCGCCGGGGGCCTTATCCTGTTTTTGCTGCAGGATGGGTCCGGTGGAACTGGCATCCTGTTCCTTCGGCCAAAGCAGCAAGGTCAGCTATCTGCAGATGCTTACAGCGGTGTGCGCTGTGGTCAACGGCGGGCGGCTGATGCAGCCCTATGTTGTACAGCGCATTACCGCCCCGGACGGTACAATAATAAAAGAGGTAGAACCTACAGAGAAGCGGCAGGTCATTTCGGCTGAAACCAGCGCCACGATGTGCAAGCTGATGGAAGGGGTGGTCACCAAAGGCACCGGCACCCGGGCGGCGGTGCCCGGCTACCGTGTGGGCGGCAAAAGCGGCACCAGCCAAAAGCTGGACAGCAAAAACGAGGGCGCCCGCATTGCCAGCTTTGTGGCGGTCGCGCCCATCGAGGCCCCACGGCTGGCGGTGCTGATCTGCCTGGATGAACCCCACAGCTGGACCACCAGCGGCGGCGCCCTCTCCGGCCCCGTCTGCGCCGAGATCCTGCAAAAGGCCCTGCCATATCTGGGGATAGAGCCGACGGAAATGGTAGAAAAATAAATTTTAAAATTCATTCACGACATTTCCCTGCAAATCTGCTATACTAAAGCTACTTTAAAAAATAGGAGAGTTTTAGCATGCCACAGCCTTATGTGTTGTTTGACAATGTGTGTAAATATTACCAGATGGGCGATACCCGTATCGCTGCATCAGATCACGTGAGCTTTGAGATCCAAAAGGGGGAGTTCTGCGTCATCCTCGGCCCTTCCGGCGCGGGCAAAACCACCGTGCTGAATATGCTGGGCGGCATGGATACCTGCGACGAGGGCACCATCCTGCTGGACGGCGAGAAGGTCAGCGGCTTTGATAAAAAGCGGCTGACCACCTACCGCCGCTATGATGTGGGCTTCGTGTTCCAGTTTTATAACCTCGTGCAGAACCTGACCGCGCGGGAAAATGTGGAGTTGGCCGCCGAGATCTGCCGCGACCCGCTGGATGCCGACACCGTGCTGGATGAGGTGGGCCTGGCGGACCGCAAAAACAACTTCCCGGCACAGCTTTCCGGCGGCGAACAGCAGCGTGTCTCCATCGCCCGTGCGCTGGCCAAAAACCCAAAGATCCTGCTTTGTGATGAGCCTACCGGCGCGCTGGACTACAAAACCGGCAAGCAGGTGTTGGCCCTGCTGCAGGCCACCTGCCGCAAACAGGGGCGCACCGTCATCGTCATCACCCACAACAGCGCTCTGGCCGCTATGGCGGACCGGGTCATCCGTATCAACAGCGGCCGGGTGGTAGATCAGACCGTGAACCCCAACCCCACCCCCGTGGAAAGGATCGAGTGGTAAATGACACGCAGTTATCGCAAAAATACCCTGCGGACCTTCAAAAGCACCGCCAGCCGGTTTGCCGCCGTCTTTGCCATCGTGGCGCTGGGCGTCGGCTTCCTGGCCGGGCTGAACGCCACGCCCATCGATATGAAAGAGTCGATGGAACGTTATATGGATGATGGCAACTTCTACGACCTGCGCATCGTCTCCACCCTGGGCCTGACCGATGAGGATGTGGATGCCTTGCGCCAGGTGGAGGGCGTTCGCCAGGTGCAGCCGGGCTACTCGGCAGATTTGCTGGTGGAGGTGGACGGTGACACCGTCGTCAGCCGCGTCCACAGCCTGCCTGTGCCGGAGAATAACACCATCAACCAGCTGAACCTCGTCGAGGGCCGCCTGCCGGAAAAGTCCGGCGAGTGCGTCATCGAAGCCAGCTACACCAAAAAGCAATCTACCTACACCGTGGGCACAAAGCTGGTGGTGGACAAAGCCAACGAAGATCTGGACACCAAGCTGAGCACCACCGAGTACACCGTCGTGGGCATCGTACACAACGCCAACTATTTCAGCTTTGAGCGTGAGCCCGCCAGCGTGGGCAACGGCACGGTCAAGCTGGTGCTCTACATCCCCCAGCAGGATTTCGCCTACGAAGCCTACACCGAAGTCTACCTGACCGCCGAAGGCGCGTTGGAGCAGGACAGCCTGGGCGATGGCTACCAAACCAATATTGATACGGTCAAGGCCAACGTCGAGGCCATCGCCGATGCCCGGTGTGAAGCCCGCTATGACGGCATCATCGCTGATGCCCGTGCCGAGCTGGATGATGCCTGGGCTGAGTACAACGACGCCAAAGCGGATGCCGACCAACAGCTGGCCGACGCTGCCGCCGAATTGGCCGACGGCAAACGACAGTTGGCGGATGGACAGAAAGAGGTGGATGACGGCGAGCGCCAGTATGCAGACGGCTTGAACGAACTGACCAGCAACGAAGCCCTGCTCAACGATGGCGCGGCCCAATTGGCGAATGCCGAAGCCCAGCTGAAAGACGCCGAGGCGCAGCTGCAGGCAGGGGAGGACGAACTTGCCGCCAACGCCCCCAAGCTGGAAGCCGCCCGCAAACAGTTGGAGGACGGCCAGGCTCAGTACGAAGCCGGACTGAAACAATACAACGACGGCCTGGCACAGATCGAAACCGCCGAAAAGCAGCTGGCCGACGCCAAGGCCCAGCTGGACGCCAACGCGGACGCCTACCAGCAGGGGATAGCAGCCATTGCCGAAAAGCTGGGAGTGGATGCGGCCCAGGTGGATGCGTTTATCGGCTGGCTGGCCCAGAACTGCGATGCCAACGGCACCCAGCCGCCCCAGACGGTGGAAGAACTGTGGCAAGCCATCCAGAATTACGGCGGTCTGACCATCCCCGCAGGCCTGACGCAGGAGCAGGTGGATGCCATCCGCGCCCAGGCCAACGATCTGCTGGCGGCCATCGATGAAATCCCCGCAGACACCCTGCCGGAAGAACAACAGCAGCGCTTGCAGGAGGCCCGGACGTATATCGCCGCCGTGGCTGATGCTGCCGACCCTGCCGCCATGCAGACGGCTTTGCAGAATGCTGTCGATTGGGCGCGTCAGTTCGCCCCCGAACTGCCCGATGACATCCGGGACAAGCTGAACGCCGCTGTCGAAGCCTGGTGGGCCAGCCTGCCCGAGGACAGCAAAGCCCAGCTGGAAGAACTGGTTTCCGGCGTGGGCCAGCTGACCCAGTACCGGTTGGGCCTGCTGCAATACGAACAGGGTGCGGCTCAGCTGGCTGCCGCCCGTGCCGAGCTGGAAGCCAACGCCCCCAAACTGGCCACCGCCAAGGCCCAGCTGGACGATGGCTGGAAGCAGTACTATGACGGCCTGGCCCAGTACGAGGACGGCAAAAAGCAGCTGGCGGCTGCCCGCGCCCAACTGGAGGATGGCTGGGCCACCCTGCAGGACAAAAAGGTGCAGATGGCCAATGCCCGCCGCCAGATCGACGACGCCAAAGGCCAGCTGAGCGACGCCCGCAAAAAGCTGGATGACGCCAAAACAGCCATTGCCGAAAACCTGCAAAAACTACGGGACGGAGAAATAGAATATGAGGACGCCAAGGCCGAAGCCGAAAAGGCCCTGGCCGATGCCCGCGCGCAAATCGAGGACGGAGAAGCCGCCCTGAACGATGTGGAGTACCCCACCTGGTACGTCTGGGACCGCAGCAAAAACGTCAGCTATGCGTCCTTTACCGCCAATGTGGATAAGCTCACCGCCATTACCACCATCTTTCCGGTATTCTTCTTCCTGGTGGCGGCACTGGTGGTATCCACCACCATGACCCGCATGGTCGAGGAAGAACGCCTGCAGATCGGCACGCTGAAAGCCCTGGGCTATTCGGGCGCAGCCATCATGCAAAAGTACCTGATCTACGCCTTCACGGCGGCTGCAGCGGGCACAGTAGCCGGACTGGCCGTCGGCTTCAAGGCCTTCCCGTCCATCATCTGGTCCGCCTATGAATTGATGTATTATATGCCGTCTATTGCCACCCCCTGGCGGTTGAGCCAGGCGTTGCTTGCGGGCGGCACCCTTATCCTGCTCACCATGGGCATCACGGCGCTGGCCTGCCGCACCACCTTGCAGGAGGACCCGGCGGCCCTTATGCTGCCCCGCGCCCCCAAGGCCGGCAAGCGCATTTTGCTGGAACGCATCACCCCGCTGTGGCGGCGGCTGCCCTTCAGCTGGAAAGTTACCTGCCGCAACCTGCTGCGCTACAAAAAGCGCTTCTGGATGACGGTCATCGGCGTGGCGGGCTGCACCTCGCTGCTGGTGGCGGGCTTCGGCATCTCGGATTCGCTGAACTCCATCATCACCAAGCAGTACGGCGACATTTACCACTACGACATGATGACCATCGTTACCAAGCAGGAGGCCACCGAAAGCGGCCCTGTTTACGACTACCTTTATAATAATGAGAACGTCACCGATTCGCTGACCGTTGCCATGGAATCCACCCGGCAGGATGGCCCCAACGGTGAGATGGACGTCTACCTCATGGTTCCCCAGGCTGTGGACAAGTTTGCTGAGTTTGCTGACCTGCACGAACGCCTCTCCCGCAAGGCGGTGCCGCTGGGGCAGCAGGGCGTGGTCGTGAACGAAAAGATGGCCAAGACCCTGGGTGTAAAGGCAGGGGACACCATTACCCTGACTAACAGCGACGATAAGACAGCTGACTTCACTGTCAGCGGTGTGTGCGAGCATTACGTCAGCAATTACGTTTACTTCAGCCCGGCGGTGTACGAGGCCGGTTTTGGCGAAGCTCCCGCCTACAACGCAATCATGAGCATCCTGCCCGAGGACACCCAGGAAGCCCGCGATACCCTCTCGGCGGACCTGCTGGCGATGGACAATGTGGCCAGCCTGAACTTCACGCAGGACAACGTGAAACAGGTGCTCAACATGCTTAACTCCATCGATGCAGTGGTCGTGCTCATCATCGTCTGTGCGGCATCGCTGGCGTTCGTGGTGCTGTATAACCTCTCCAACATCAACATTGCCGAGCGTGTCAAGGAGATCGCCACCATCAAGGTGCTGGGCTTCTACGACCCAGAGGTCTACGCCTACGTTAACCGCGAGAGCGTGGCCTTAACGCTGATCGGCACGCTGTTAGGCCTGGCAGGCGGCATTGCCCTGCACAGCTTCGTCATCACCACGGTGGAGGTCGATGCCGTCATGTTTGGGCGGCAGATCTACCCCCAAAGCTTTGCCTACGCCATTGCCCTGACCCTGCTGTTCAGCACGCTGGTCAACCTGGTTATGCAGCGGCTGCTGAAACGCATTTCGATGGTAGAGAGCATGAAAGCGCCGGAATAAAACGGACGCATGAAGCTCCTATAAATAGAAGGAGCCGATTGCAAACATATATCTAATGTAAAATAGGTATCATTTTCGTTAAAATCGCTAGATTCGTTAAAGTTGTTTGGGGCGTTTTTCTAACGAAAGTAACGACTATGATACCTAAGGCAACACCGCACAATTCCCGCCTAACGGCTTAAGCACCGCTCCGGCGGCTGCGGCACGGCATCTGCGTTGCCAAAATGCTCGATAATACACAAAGTATTATCTGCGCTTTTGGCTTAGCATCTGCCGCACCTCGCTCGCCGTATCGGCACTTAGAATTATGCGGTATTGCCCTAGATGAAAGCAGGTAAAAGAAAGCTCCCTCTTTGAGGGGGCTTTTTAAAATTCATCTCTTGACATTTTCCCAATCGGTGATATACTATCCAAGTACGAATATAAACAGTTAGCATGCGAACAATTCATGAATGAACAATTCGCAGGCTAACAAAACGACCCGATAAGGAAGGTGAGAACGATGATCTGCCAAAATCCAGCCACGGTTCGGGATGGCTGCGTAAACAAGCATTTCGGTGCGCTGCTCAGCCATACATCCCGTATGCTGCGCCGCGCTATGGATACCCGCATTGCAGCCGAAGTCACCCCGGAGCTGACCGGTGTGCGCGGTATGCTGCTGGGCGAGATCATCTGCGCGAACAACGAAAACCGTGATGTCTACCAGCGCGATGTAGAACAATGGTTCCACATCCGCCGTTCCAGCGTCACGGCGATCCTGCAGGGCATGGAGCAGGATGGTTTCATCACCCGCTGCTCGGTCGAGAAAGATGCCCGCTTAAAGCGGCTGGCCGCCACCCCCAAAGGGGTGGCCTACCACGACCGCATCCGAGCCAGCATTGACCGCTTTGAGCAGGACCTGCAACAGGGCCTTACCCCCGAAGAAATGGCCGCTGCCCGCGTGGTGCTGAACCAAATCCTGCACAACGCCCAGTCCATCGAGGCCGAAGCAAAACAATCTACCCCGGAAAGGAGCAATGAAACTTGCTGAAAACACTCGGACGTGAGACAAAGGGATTCCGCCTGGTCTCGATCCTGACGCCGATCTTTATGATCTGCGAGGTCATCATGGAGATGATCATCCCCAAACTGATGGCTTCCATCATTGACGATGGCGTCACCCCCGGCAATATGCAGGTCATCTACATCGTTGGTGCCCAGATGATCGTTGCAGCGTTGTTTGGCCTGCTGTTTGGCATTTTGGGTGCCGTGCTTGGCTCCCATGCCGCCACCGGTTTTGCCCGCAATCTGCGCCGCGGCATGTTTAAAAATATCCAGACCTTCAGCTTTGCCAACATCGATAAATACTCTACCGCCGGTCTGGTCACCCGTATGACCACCGACGTTACCAACATCCAAAACGCCTATCAGATGTTGCTGCGCATGTCCATCCGTGCGCCTGCCAGCATGATCGTGGCGCTGATCATGTCCTACACCATCAACCGCCAGCTGGCTAACATTTACTTGATCGCGGTCATCCTGCTGGGCTGCGTGCTGGTGTATATCATGACGCACGCCACCCGCTATTTCACCGAGGCTTTCCGCAAGTACGATGACCTGAACGAGAACGTGCAGGAGAATGTTTCTGCAATCCGCGTGGTCAAAGCCTACGTGCGGGAAAAGTTCGAGAGCGAGAAGTTCCGCAAGGCCAGCGAGAACGTGCGCAACCTGCTGATGCGCGCTGAACTTATCATCGCCTGGAACGCCCCCTTCATGCAGTTGACCGTCTACAGCTGCATCCTGCTCATCAGCTGGATGGGCGCACGGCTCATCGTCAGCTCAGGCGCCACCACCTTCACCACCGGTGACCTGATGAGCATGCTGAGCTACTGCATGAACATCCTGATGAGCCTGATGATGCTCTCGATGGTGTTTGTCATGATCACCATGTCCGCCGCTTCCGCCAAACGTGTAGCCGAGGTCCTGGATGAGAAGTCTGACCTGACCAACGGCGAAAACCCCGTCATGGACGTCAAGGACGGTTCTGTCAAGTTCGACCACGTCAGCTTCTCCTACAAGAAGAACGGCGAGAAGGTGCTGAGCGACATCGACCTGGACATCAAGTCTGGCGAGACCATCGGTATCATCGGCGGCACCGGCTCGGCCAAGTCCAGCCTGGTGCAGCTGCTGCCCCGCCTGTATGACGTGACCGAGGGCAACGTCTCCATCGGCGGTGTGGATGTGCGCCGTTATGACCTGGAGACCCTGCGCAATAACGTGGCCATGGTGCTGCAAAAGAACGAATTGTTCAGCGGCACCATCGCCGACAACCTGCGCTGGGGCAACCCCGACGCCACCGACGCAGAGATCGTGGACGCCTGCAAGCAGGCCTGCGCCGATGAATTTATCGAGCGCTTCCCCGATAAGTACCAGACCCACATTGAGCAGGGCGGCAACAACGTATCCGGCGGCCAGAAGCAGCGCCTCTGCATCGCCCGTGCCCTGCTGAAAAAGCCCCGCATCCTGATCCTGGACGACTCCACTTCCGCTGTCGATACCGCCACCGACGCCAGGATCCGCCGTTCCTTTGCCGAGAAGATCCCCGGCACGACGGTGTTCATCGTGGCACAGCGTATTTCCTCTGTCGAGAACGCTGACAAGGTGCTGGTGCTGGATAACGGCAGGGTCAGCGGCTTTGATACCCCCGCCAACCTGCTGAAGACCAACGCCATCTATCAGGATGTCTACAACAGCCAGACCAAAGGCTCCGGCGATTTTGACGAGAAGGGAGGGGAAGCCTGATGGCACAGCAGCCTAAAGTAGTAAAAATGGGCCCCGGCCGCAACGCAGGCCCCCGCCCCAAAGTAGAGAACCCCGGCAAGGTGTTCAAGCGCATCCTGGCCTACGTGATGAAGCAGTACAAGTTCCAGGTCATCCTGGTGCTGTGCGGTATTCTGCTCGGCGTGTTCGCTCAGGTCCAGGGCACCCTGTTTATGCAGACTCTGATCGACAGCTACATCCTGCCCCTGCTGGCCGAAAAGAGCAACGATTTCTCCGGCCTGCTGCATGCCATCACCCGTGTGGCCTGCTTCTACGGCGTGGGCATCCTGGCCTTCTTCATCCAGAACCGCACCATGGCCAAGATCACCCAGGGCACCCTGAAACGTCTGCGCGACGACCTGTTCGTCCACATGCAGACACTGCCCATCAAGTATTTTGACAGCCACGCCCACGGCGACATCATGTCTGTCTACACCAACGATATTGATACCCTGCGCCAGCTCATCAGCCAGAGCCTGCCCCAGCTGGTCAATACGATCATTACGGTAGTCAGCGTATTTTTGTCCATGCTTTACCTCAGTGTGCCGCTGAGCGTACTGACCCTGGTCATGGTCGGCGCTATGATGCTGGCCACCAAGTATCTCACCGGCAACTCCGGCAAGTACTTCCTCAAGCAGCAGCAAGAGCTGGGCAAAGTCAACGGCTACATCGAGGAAATGATGAACGGCCAGAAGGTCGTCAAGGTTTTCTGCCACGAGGATGCCGCCATCAAGGAGTTCAATGAACTCAACGATGAGCTGTTCCACAGCGCCGACAAGGCCAACGCCTACTCTCTGGTGGCGATGCCCGTCAACGGCCAGCTGGGCAACCTGAGCTACGTGCTCTGCGCTGTGGTCGGCGGTGCGCTGGCCATCGGCGGCGTCGGCAGCCTGACGCTGGGCAAGCTGGCCAGCTTCCTGACCTTTAATAAGAGCTTCAACCAGCCCATCACTCAGATCTCCATGCAGCTGAACTCGGTCGTTATGGCTCTGGCTGGCGGCGCCCGTATCTTCGCCCTGCTGGATGAAAAGCCCGAGGTCAACGAGGGCGACATCACCCTGGTGCATGCCAAGTTCCAAGCCGACGACACCCTGACCGAGACCAACGAGTCCACCGGCATCTGGGCCTGGAAAAAGCAGAACGCCGATGGCACTGTCACTTACACCCAGCTGAAGGGCGACATCGTCTTTAAGGATGTGGACTTCGGCTACGATGAGGGCAAAATCGTCCTGCACGACATCAACCTCTACGGCCGTCCGGGCCAGAAGATCGCTTTCGTCGGTTCTACCGGCGCCGGTAAGACCACCATCACCAACCTGATCAACCGCTTCTACGACATCCAGAAGGGTCAGATCCTCTACGACGGCCACGACATCAAGTCCATCGAAAAGAACGCTCTGCGTTCCTCTCTTGGCATCGTGCTGCAGGATACCCACCTGTTCACCGGCACCGTTATGGAGAACATCCGCTACGGCCGCCTGACCGCCACCGATGAAGAGTGCATGGCCGCCGCCAAGTTGGCTAACGCCGACAGCTTCATCAAGCATCTGCCCGATGGCTACAACACCATGCTGACCGGCGACGGCACCAACCTGAGCCAGGGCCAGCGCCAGCTGCTGGCTATTGCCCGTGCTGCCGTTGCTGACCCGCCGGTGCTGATTTTGGACGAGGCAACTTCCTCCATTGATACCCGCACCGAAAAACTGGTGCAGGACGGCATGGACGGCCTGATGTACGGCCGTACGACCTTCGTCATTGCCCACCGCCTGTCCACCGTCCGCAACTCGGACTGCATCATGGTTTTGGAGCAGGGCCGCATCATCGAGCGCGGCACCCACGACGAGCTGATCGCCCAGAAAGGCCGTTACTACACCCTGTACACAGGCAATTTTGCCGAGAACAGCTGAACGCATTGACAGAATAGTGTGCAGCGTTGCTGCGCAAAAATTGCAGCAATCTGGTGTACAATCAATCAAAATTGCCGGGATGGCTTGCCGCTGTCCCGGCTTTTTTGTGTAAAGTGCCGCATTACCGCCAAAAAGTTGACGAATTGGTAAAAAGTGGTTATAATAGGTGACGTAGCCACGATTATTCGGCTGCATAAGATACCGCGGCAGAGGGTACAGCGCAACCGATTAGGCAGCGCCGATATAGGCCGCATGGATACGTTTACAGAACTGTTTATGAATAGGGAGGTAGCCAATATGGCAGCCAAGAAGAAAATTGCACAGACCGTGATCACCGAGGGTAAGTACTACACCATCAACGCCGCCAACGGCAAGGTCGTTGAGGTTGCCGATTATAATATCGAGAACGGCGCCAAGATCCAGCTGTGGGACGACGCCAATGCCGAGTGGCAGCAGTGGGGCTTCGTTGCCGCAGGCGACGGCGTCTACCGCGTGCAGAACCGTTTCACCGGCAAGATGATGGACCTGGATATGGGCGGTGTCAGCGACGGCACCCGCGTACACCAGTGGGAGGGTGCCCCCGCTTCCAGCCAGCTGTGGGTGGTCGAGCCTTCCAACGATGGCCGCGTTAAGATCAAGAGCAACCTGGCAGGCAAGCTGCTGGATGCCGGCATGAGCGCTGTCAACGGCACTCCGCTGCAGATCTGGGCCGACGTCAACGGCGAGAACCAGTACTGGACCATCAACGAGGTCACCCGCAAGCCCAAGACCAGCGTGAAGGCTTCCGCCGTCAAGGCTAAGGCCGCCGCTGAAAAGGCTGCTACCGAGATCGTCGACGCTGCTGCTGTAGCGGTTGCCCCCGCTGTCGAGAAGGCTGCCAAGGCAGCCAAGCCCGTTGCAGAAAAGGCCGCCAAGGCCGCAAAGCCTGTTGCCGAGAAGGCCGTCAAGGCTGCCAAGCCCGTAGTTGAGAAGACTGTCGAGGCTGCTAAGCCCGTGGTTGAGAAGGCTGTTAAGGCTGCTGAGCCTGTCGTCGAAAAGACCGTCGAGGCCGCTAAGCCGGTCGTCGCGGAAGCTGTCAAGGCTGCTGCCCCTGTTGTAGAGGAGACCGTCAAGGCCGCCGAAAAGGCTGCTGCCGAGGTCAAGACCGCTGTGAACACCGCCGCCAAAAAGCGCGGCCGCAAGAGCAAGCGCAAGTAATTTGCACCTGCACATTCTTGCCCGATAACCCCCTGCACCGAATTATGCTGTAACAAGTTGCCCCCGGTACCGTTAAGTACCGGGGGCTTTTGGTTTTATATTAGGGCAACACCGCACAATTCTAAGTGCCGATGCGGCGAGCGAGAAGTACAAGCTGCTAAGCAA
>UQDG01000017.1 GCA_900539695.1 uncultured Oscillospiraceae bacterium | reverse complement strand
GCCGCCGAAGCGGTGCTTAAGCCGTAAGGCGGGAATTGTGCGGTGTTGCCTTAGGCATCCATAGAAAATGCCGCCCGGCCTGAAGAGAATTTCAGGCCGGGCGGCTTTGTTTATTATTGAATAATGGGGCAAAATCAGGTCTGTGTCGAGGTGCGCAGGCCCACCTGGTAGCCAAGCAGGGCGCCGGTCTCGACGGGCTGGCGGCGGGTAACGGCCAACAATTGCTGTGCGGCGCGTTTGCCCAGCAGTTCGGGGTCGAAAGACACCGCCGTGATCTGCGGCGTGCAATCCAGCAGAGCCTCGCCGTCATACAGCGAAGCAATACGGATGTCATTGGGCACTTTCAGGCCCATCTGGCGCACGGTGTTCAGTGCCAGCATGGCCACGTGGTCGTCCATGCACAGCAGGCAGTCCGCCTTGCGTGCCACAGCCTGTTGGATGGCGTCGATGCGCAGATCGTCGGTCTCCAACTCCAAAAAAAGCAGGGTTTCATCGATCTTACAACGGCTGTGCTCGTGCGCCTGGCGGAAGCCCTCGAGACGGGTCTGATTGACGGTGTACAGCATGGAACCGCCCAACAGGGCGATGCGGTGCAGACCTTTCATCAGCAGCAGGTTGGTCATCTCACGGCAGCCGCCCACCTGGTCGTGGTCGACGTAAAGCACCGTGGGGTCGGCCGGGCGGCCGATGGCGATAAAGGGCAGTTTGCTTTGCTGCAGCAACGGGATCAGGGGGTCACGCTCCAGCGAGCGGGCCAGGATGACGCCATCGATCTTGTGGTTGACCAGCAGGCGCTGCATGGGCTGGGACTCCTGCTCACCCACCATGGCCAGCAGCACATCGTAATCGTTGCGGGCCATCACATCGCAGACGGCGGTGATAGTTTTGCGCAGGAATTGACCCTCGAAGTTAGAAAACTGGCGCGAAAACACCAGCGCAACATTATACGACTTTTTGGTGACGAGGCTTTTCGCCATCATGTTCGGGACATAATTTTTCTCACGGGCATAGTCCACCACACGCTGGCGGGTTGCTTCGCTTACACGGCCATTGCCGGACAAAGCACGGGATACCGTCGTTTTTGATACGCCTAGATCCTCTGCCATGCGGGTGATATCCATAATGCCTTCATCCGATTTTTTGCGACGCGGCATCTCAGAATCGACTCCTTGTTCAATGGTGTTTAGGTTAGTATAACATACGCAGTGCGTAGGTTTCAATGGTTTTGGGGTGTTTTGGGAAAAAATTTCGCAATTTTTTCGCAATTTTTATGTGGAATTATGTCTTTTTGTTGTTTTTGATGCGGTTGTACCAGCCGCGCATAGCGGCTACGTCTTCTTCGGTCAGGGTATCGGCGGAAAAGGCAGCACGCTGCGCAAGCGATACCATCGCCTCGATTTCCCCGCCCGAAAGCTCATGTACCTCTTTCAGCAAAAACTGGGGGAACGCCCGCTCGTCCGAGGATGTACCTGCAGGCAGGCCGCGGCGCACCAGTTGCGCATAGATTGCAGCAAAGATCGCCAGCACCCGCTCTGCACAGGGGCGGCGGGTATCCAGCCCCAGCACACGGCGGCAGTGCAGGATAAAAGCAGCTGTAGCTGCAGCCAGCATCACCACCGGCACGGCCAGCAGCCACAGGGCACGGCGCGGGGCGGTGGAAAGCTGCAAGTCCTGCCGGGTATCGGCGCTGTCGGTGTTGGCTGCGGCCCCACTCTCTGCAGGGGTGGTCTCCGGCAGGCTGCTCTTGTAGTCGGCCTTTTCAGCTGTTACCAGCACACCGGGGGTCATCTCCATGGGGGTCCAACCCTGGCCGTCGATGTAGACCTCGGCCCAGGCATGGGCATTATCGTCCTGCAAAACGGCGTGCCAGCTGCCGTCCGCCTGCTGGGTGAACAAGCTTTGCGGCGCAGCATACCCTACCACATAGCGGGCGGGCAGGCCGAACATGCGGAACATCAGCGTGGCCGCCGAGGCAAACTGCACGCTGTAGCCGGACTTGGACTCGTACAAAAAGTAGTGGATCGGGTCGGTGCCGTCCGGTGCCTGGGAGGCGTTGGTGTCATACCAGCAGTTGGTGTTCAGCCAGGTGCGGATGTAGGCTGTGATGTCGTCCGGGTCGGTCAGCTTTTGCTCTTTGGCGGCCGTTTTGCACTGGGCCTGCAAGTCGTCGTAGCCATCGGGCACGGCGGTGTAGTGGCTGTTGGCGTAGGCCGCGTAGGAGCTCTCCATGCGGTCCAGCACGCTGGGGTCACCCTCGGCGCGGGCGGCCAACAGTTCTTTGGCGATGCTGCGCGGATAATACAAAAACACATCGTCCTGTTCGGTCTGGCCGTCCGCCGCGCCGTCGCCGTTTAGGGTGTAGTAGTCATTCCAGTAGGCGTTGTAGGGGGCGTAGGTGTAGGCGTCCCCCGCGTTCAGCCGCTCCACCGTAAGGGATTGCGGCTCGGCGGCGCCATCGTAGGCGGCACGCAAAAACGGCAGGCTGGCAATAGTCAGGCGGGCGTCATCCTCGGTCTTCCAGTTCATGGCGGCGCTGTCAAAGGCGTTTGCATCGGGGGTCTGCCAGGCGGTGCCGTCGTAGCTGCCACCGATAAACCCCCGCAGGTAGACGGTTTCCTCAGGCTGGTCACTGGCGGTCAGGGCCAGGTCCTCGACCCCGCGCAGCTGCAAGCCGCCGCCCTGGGCTAAGGCACCATCGGCCACACCGCCGGCGGCAGCTTCTACATGCAGGTTCAGCCGCCCGCCGCTGACGCGGGGCAGCCAGGTCACAGCGGCGCTTATGGCCGCCGATTCTACCACCTGGGCCGCGGGCTGCAATGCCTGCAAGGGCAAACCTACCACAGGCCGCAGCACAAAGGCGGGCACCAACAGCACAGCGCATACCAGCACAGTGGCCGCCGCCGAGCCTTTTTGGATGGCCCTGTGCTGTGCCTGATTGCGGCGGCAGGTTTCTGACTCCGCCGCCCCCCACAGGGCACGGCGGCGCACGGCGCGGGAGCCTGCCAGCGCCCCCAGCCAGCCCACGGCCAGCAGCAGCCAGCAGGGCGTGGAGACGTTGCTGCCCGCCAGCAGCAGGAACACCGCCGCCGGCAGCAGCAGCAGATTCAACAGCAAAATGTCGGCCCGGCGCAGCGCGGCCAGCGCCAGCAGGCCCGCCAAAGGCAGGGCGGCCAGCGCCAGAAACAACCCCAGCTGGGCCGGGGTGCCGCCCGCTGTGGCGGCCAGATTTGCGTTAAAACGTTCATTTAAGCTTGCGGCCACGGCAGCGCCAAACTGGCGTGCCCCGGCCAAAAAGCTGCGCTGGCACAAAAACAGCCCCACCAAATAGACAAGGCTGCCAGCCAGCAGGCCCAGCCGCTGCACACGCCGGGGCAGCCGTCCAAACAGGCACCACCCGGCACACCACGTGGCCAGCGCCAGCCACACCCAAACGGGCGGGTGCACGGCAAAGGCCGTCACGGCGGCGGACACCAGCCCAAAGGCCAGCGCCAGCAGCAGGCAGAGATCCACCACCAGCCACAGGGTATCCCGCGCGGGTACGGCGGGGCTGATGAGCACACGGTCCAGAAACACCAGGCCGCTGTCGGCATCGGTGCCGCCGCGTTTGGAAAGCGCCACTGCTTTTTTCTTGGTGGGCGGTGCTTCCCGGTGCAGGGCGGCTTCGGCGGGGAAATCCCCCCACATGTCACCCTCACCCTCACCCTCGCCGGGGCCGTCACCGCTCCCCTGCCCCGCCATCGTACCGGCGGCCAGCGGTTCACGGATCAACAGCCGGTTCAGCTTGGCACTCAACTTCCAGTGGACTTGTTTCAGCGAGTCCCCTTCGCGGTACTCTCGCACATCGTAGTTGCCGCCCAGCACACTGCGGTCGCTCTCCTGCATGCCATCGGCGTCAGGGTCGGGCTGGGTGTCGCTGCCCAGGCGGGCACTTTGGGGCAGCACGCACAGGCTTTGTGCGGTCTGCGGCAGGCCGCATTGGGCTTTGAACAGCCCCAGATGGTCCCACAGCGTCACGCTTTGCAGCCGTAATTGCCACACGCCGCTTTTGTTGGCCTGCAGCGTCAACCGCTGCTCAGCGCGGGCCTTGCTGCCCAACATGCCGCTGCAGCGTAAAGTTATGGTATTGCCGCCCCATTCATCGGTGGCCTGCACCAGTGTCAGCAATTGGGGGATGGGCAGCGGACTGTGGTTGGTCAGCCGCACGGTCAGCACAAAGGGCCGGCCCTGCACGGCAGGCTGGTCGGGCACGATCAGTTCGGCCTCCACCTTGCCGCGCAAGTACCGCACCTCCAGCACCAGCAGCAGGGTCAGCAGCAGGAAAAATCCCAGCAGCCCCACAGCCAACGGCGCCTGCGTCAGCACCGCAGCGGCAAACAGCAGCACCAGGCCCAGCGCCCAGCACAGTTTACCTGCCATGGCGGTCGGCCTTTTCCGGGCGGGGACGCGGCACGGTGCGCAGCAGATCGTCGATGACCACATCCACCGTCTCGCCGCCCGCCTTGGCCTGGTCAGCCAGCACCAGACGGTGGCGGGCCACATCGGCAAACACGGCGGTCACATCCTGCGGGGCCACAAAATCCCGCCCGGCCAGGTAGGCCGCTGCCCGCGCCATGCCGGCCAGCGCCAGCGAAGCACGGGGGCTGAGCCCCAGCGCCAGGCGCGGGTCCTTACGGCTGGCCTGGGCAAGATCGACGATATAGCGATACATCAGCTCATGGATAAACACCCCGGCCACCTCTTTTTGCATAGCCAGCAGGTCGGTCTGGTTGGCTACGGGGTGCACCTGCTCCAGCAGGGTGCGCTGGCCGCGGCCCGCCAGCATCTGCATCTCGGCCTCGGTGTCCGGGTAGCCCATGACCACGCACACGGTAAAACGGTCCAGCTGGGACTGCGGCAGCATCTGGGTACCGGCGGCACCCACGGGGTTTTCGGTGGCGATAACGGTAAAGGGCGCGGGCACGGGGTGGGTCACGCCGTCCACGGTGACGGTGCCCTCCTCCATGACCTCCAACAGCGCCGACTGGGTACGGCTCGAGGTACGATTGATCTCATCACCCAAAAACAGGTTGCACATTACGCTGCCGGGGTGGTATACCAGCCGCCCGGTCTCCTTCTGGAACACGGTAAAGCCCACAATGTCCGAGGGCAGCACGTCCGGGGTAAACTGCACGCGGCTCTCGTTCAGCTCCAGCGCGCGGGCAAAGGCCAGCGCCAGCGTCGTTTTGCCCACACCGGGGATGTCCTCGATCAGCACATGGCCGCCCGCCAGCATGGCCATCCAGATGGTGCGGATGGTCTGCGGCTTGCCAAACACGGCTTTGGAAACTTCCGCTGCTACGTCAACGGCCTTTTGGTTGTATTGCATGGTCATTCCTCCCGGTGTTTTTGCCAGATTGCCAGCACGCCGACACAGGCGGCAATAAAGACGAACCCGGCCCAAAGGGCGTTGTTTTCCAGCCAGATCATCAGGTTGGAGACCGCGCTGCCTTCGGATTCTGTGCTGCCCTCCTGCGGCAGCGGGGTGATGCTTTGGGGTTCCACCTCAGCGATAGACGTTGTACCGTCTGTTTCCATCGTCACCTGCCGGGGCGAGGCATCCCAGGTGGCCTCGCTTTCCTGCAGGTCGGTGTCCTTATCGGTCACGGCGGCATCGGGGTCGCGTTCGGCTATCACAAGGTAGCGCTGGTAATTCTGGGTGTAGGGGTGGCAGGTGGAAAGCGTCAGCAGATCCCGCCCCGGCTGGATGAGTACCGAGGAAATATCCGCAGGGTCGATAATTTTCAGCTCTGCCACGCGGTAAATTAAAGTGTCCCACGGGGTGGTCAGCTGGATCTTGTCCCCCACTTGGATCTGCTGCACGTTGCGCAGCATTTCCGCGCCATAATAGCCGCGGTGGGCGGCCAGCACGGTGTTGGTGTTTTCGCCGCCCAGCGGCATCGAGGTCTGCCCCAGCAGCGCCGCGCCCTTGGCCATATTCTCCCGGCTGGCGCCCAGGTAAACGGGCAGTTCCAGATCCAGCCGCGGGATCCACAGCATGGCGAGGACCTCCTCGCCATAGCTGTAATCGGTCAGATCCAGCGGCGGATTTTCATAGGCGAACGCATCGGTCAGGCCGCTTTGGCCGTCGGCAAAAATCGCCTCGTTATAGGCCTGCATAGCGGCGTACAGCTCAGGGTAAGCGCGTTCAGGTTCCGCGGCAGCATCGGTCTGCAGGGGGGCTTCGGCGGAAGTGCGGGCGGCAAACTGCTGTGCCGTTTTGCTGTTGCGCTGGCGGGTCAGCCAATCAGCGGCGGTGGGCTGCAGCATCATGGCAAGGCCCAGCAGAATGGCCAGCCACGCGCCGATTTTTACAAGCAGACGCCGCATTTAGTCGTCCTCCTCCCGTTTTTTGCAGCGATGCAGCAGCAAAAGCAGCAGCAGTGCTTCGCCGCCAATAATCACGCTGCCGGTCACCGAGATCCACGGCCAGGCATCCACGATGCGCTTGACCACCGTGCCGGTGTGCAGGGCCTGATATTGCACGACCTGCGGGGTATCGCCGGTTTCTTCCTCTCCGTTATACGGCACGCGGGTGCCGCGCACAAGCATGCGGTGGGTATTGATGGCGTAGGGCGTGCAGGTCACCAGGGTGCAGTAGTCCTGGCCCTGCACGATCGTAAGGTCATCGGTCTCCTCGGGCAGAACGACCTTGACCTGGTCGACCTGGTAGGCCAGCACCTCGTCCATGATGTGCAGGTAAAATTTGTCGCCCTCTTGTAATTTGTCCAGGTCGGTAAACAGCACAGCCTCGGCCAGGCCGCGATGCCCGGTCAGCACGCTGTGGGTGCTTTCGCCGCCCAGCGGGTAGCTGGAGCCTTCCAGATGGCCGACGCCTTTCAGCAGCACATCGTCGCTGGTGCCCTCGTAAATGGGCAGGTTTACGTCGATTTTCGGGATAGTGATGTAGCCAAGGCTTTCCCCCACGTCGATCAGGTCTACATAGCTGGTGCCGGTGTCCTCGGCTTCGCCGGCGGCATCGCGGTCCAGCGCGCTGCCCAGCTGTTCATTGTAACGGCGGGCGGCTTCCTTGGCGGCGTCCAGCTTTTCGGTGTCCATGCTATGCACGGTCTCGTCGTAATTTTGGATGGCCGTACTGGCGTGGCGCTGGGCCACCATGTTGCTGATGACCGGGTAGGACGCCACGCCGATGCCCGACAGGATCATCAGCGCCGCAAAGCCCAATTTCAGTCTGGTGGAGGTATCCATGGCAAAAATCCTTTCAAAACCCACCATAGGGGAAGAGCCGGAACCGGCCCTTCCCCTTTTGGTGTATGGTTTGATTTGTTTTGTTTGCTAAAAGAGGGGTGTCAATCAGCCATTGCCCTTCTTCTTTTTGGTGCTCATCAGCACGCCGACACCGCCAACAACCAGCAGTGCGCCAATGCCGCTGAACAGCAGAGTGCCGAAGCCACCGGTACGGGGGAGCGTAAAGCCTTTGCGGTTGATGACGTTAATCTCCGTGGTACCAGTAATAGTGGCATCCTTGTCATCTTTAAAGCCATTCTTTTTGATAACTTCTACCGTATGCTTCGTGGTCTTGCCATTTACAACCACGTCTGCAACCGTGACAGTTTTGGTATAAACGACCTTCAGCTCAACATAGATGGGACCTTTCAGCAGGTTGTAATGCTCCGCCGTCTTCGTTTCAACCAGTGCATAACGACCTTGGGCAAGACCCTCGTTCTTCAATTCGCCACTAGTCTTGATGATTTCACCATTAGTATCTGTTACCAACTTACTCGTGTTTACCTTGACCCATGCCTTATCGGGAGAAACCTCAAGTCCCAGCGCTTTTGCTTTGTCATCGGTCAGCACATTTGCTGCCGTTTTAGCAACCTCACGATAAAGATCAAACTCTACGCCTGCAAGTGCTTTCTTCTTCTCATCTGTCTTTACAACTTTAATCTTAAAAGTATAGACAATTGCGCTATCTTCGATTTCGTTCGTAGTATCATCGCTCGGGTCGCTAGTCTTGCCAGTCTTATTGGAGTAAATCAGTTTTGCAGTGTTGTGGTTGCCGTTTACATCAATAGCGGCATTTTCCAACAGCTTCGACTTGTAGCTAATCACAATCTGCTGACCAGCGTAGTTTGCAATTTCAGACGGGACAAATGCGACAGTAAAGCCGTTTTCCGGATCAGTCGTATCAAGTGTGTAATGAGTGTCCTCATCCAGCGGCTTGTCACCAGCCGTGACAGTCATAGAATTTGCAACATACGCCAGATGGTTCGGAGCATCCGTAACCTTAAAGGTTCTCAAATCAGCAATGTTCTTGGGCACCGTTACAGTAATCTGATATGGAACTTCATCGCCTACATTGTAATCACTTGCCTGAACCCAATCGTTAGTTCCGCGGTCCTGGACATTCTTGTCCATATCCGGCTTGTAGTTGTAGACTTCAATCGTCTTGTTGGCAGTATCAATAACAAAATCCCAATTATCGCTTTCACTGGGTTTAGTTGTATACTGAATCTCACCTTTTTTATCGATGGTAAACTCATATACAGCATCTTTGTTGATAATGTAGCTATTTTCCTTACCGCTAGCATAACCCAACTCGACAAAGCGGTATTTACCGGGTTTCAAATCACTAGCCGTGATTTTGCCCTCTTTATTGGTATCTGTCGTTGTAATGGTTTCCCATTTATCAGTTTTATCAGATGTGTCATTATAGTGATCAAGTCTAAACTGAACGCCTTCCAGCACATTGTTCGCCTTTTTAGCACCATCTTTGTCTGCGCCGGTCGCACCGTACTTTACAAGCGTAATGCCCGCAATCTGTGTGCTGTTTTTCGGATATACAATAACATCGTACAGCCACTCGGTCAATTCGCCGCTTTTATTGCCACTCGTTTTTACACGGGTCATAGGAACAGAAACCAAAAAAGGCTTAACTGCTTCTACAACAGCATCCGGCTTGTAGGTTTCGATCACAAGGTACAAGCCTAATTCAAGGCCCGTAAACTGGACTTTACCGTCTGCATTCGTTTTTCCCGTACCTTTAACCTTTTCTGCAATACCTTCAGCCAAATCTTTTGCTTCGTAACCTACGACGCTACCATCGCTATTTTTCTTAAAATAATCGTCAACTTTCGGTGCATTAGTTTTGCCGTCACCATTGTAATAAGCAATCAAGTCACGCTTGCTCATTACCTGGTAAATAGTAAACCCTGCGCCTTGCAACGGCTTCGTATTAGCTGGCGGAGTCTGAACTTCGCCCGTACCATCCGCACTACTAATTTCTTCACTGTGCAGATACTTATAAATTGTAATAGAACCGCTCTTCTTTTCATCAATTACGCTGGTAGTCTTATTGACAGTCACTTCACTACCCGGCTCCCCTACCGCCGCAGCAGGCAGGGCGAACAGGCTGAGGGCCATGACGGCGCTTAACAAGCCTGTTAAGAATCTGCTTTTCTTTTTCATGACTTTACCTCTCTTCATTTGTTTATGGTTTGTGTTTATGGTTTGTATTGGGGAACAATTAACGCGTCCGTCCCCCTTTCTTGTTGTAACGGAATACCAGTATCAACAACCCCGCCACTGCCAGCGGCAGCCCGATCAGCAGCCACAAGCTAGGCGCATCCGCACCCGTATGCGGCAGCGCAGGTGTCTTTCTGTTCAAGACGGTCAACTTCAGCGTATAGCCCTCTGCGGCATTACCCGTAAAGATTTCTTTATCGTTCGCCTGCATGGGGCCATCATCCCCAATCTGGCACTGACCCTCTTTTGTAAAGGTAATAACAATCGGCGCCGACAGCAGGTTGTAGCCCTCCGCTGTCTTTGTCTCGGTCAGGCGGTAGGTACCGGCCTCCAAGTCGGCAAAAGCTTTATCGGATGTGCTTCCACCAGAATTTTTCAGCTTCAGTACACCTTGTCCGTCGGTAATGCCGGTTTTTGTTTCAAAGCTTGTATCCACCTGGCCGTTCTCATCCAGCTTTTCCAGCGTGAACTCAACACCTTCCAGCAGCTTCTGCTTGTCGTTCTCGCCATCGTTCTCGGCCGACTTCTTGGTAACATCCAACGTAAACTTCGGGTCTTGCTGCGTGTTGGTGATGGTCACGGTCTGCTTTGCATTGTTGTTACTTGAATCATCGGGTTTCGAGGCCGTATACTTATAAGTGACGCTGTAAACCTTCTCGCCAATCGTGATGGTTTTCTCATCATCAACCGCTTGGAAAACTCCCTTATTGTCAACGGAACCTTCGACTACACGGTACTCGTAGGGCGTCTGGTTCCCGCCGTCGTAATCCTTAGCAGGCAGGCCCAGGAAGCTGAATTTCATACCTTCATATTTTTGCTCAACCCTTGTGTAAGTCTCGTTCAGGTATGTAACAGGTGTCCAGGACAATTCCGATGTCTCGCCAACACAGCGGCGCTGCAGCTGCACATAAATCGTGGCCGGATGCTCCGTCATTAGGCTGTTGTCAGCATTCTTCCAAACCTTTTCGCCGGTAATATCCAGCGTTTCCTGCTTGGTGTTGGTGAAGGTCGCTACGGCCTTATTCTCGTCGCCTGCAACGATAGAACCGCGCACGGTTTGATTGTTCAAGACCATGGTGCCGCTGCCACCACCGGTGACCGATACTTTCGTCAGCTTGGAACCATCCTCAGGCGTTACTTCCTCAATGGTGAAGCGTGTGCCAACGGGGATATTGTTAATGACACACGGCTTGCCAACTGTCACCTCATACGGTTCTACAATGGCCTCGTCTTCCAGCGCATGGCCGCCAACGTTGGTGAAGCGGACCCTAAACGTGTACGTATTGCCATCTAAGTTTTCGCCTTTTCCGTCCTGTTCTTTTTTGATGGTCAGGCTGCCGGTTTTGACCGTGTTGACAAACACGACCTTCAACTGGGTCTCGCCGTCTGCATCCGTAGCGTCGGGGTTCGCGTAGGAGCGGAAAACGATGGTATTATCGTTTTCGTCTTTCTTGCTGGGTTTGATGCCGTCGTAGGCATTATAATTAGGGGCAATTTGCGCGGCGTCGCCTTCGGCATTTTTTAATTCGATACGGCCGTCGTCGGGGGCAGTGCCAGTCTTATCTTTGAGACTTATAGAATCGCCATCAAGCGTTAGCTTCTTGCCGTCTCCCTCTTTTGTCGATGTAACCGCCTTCCCATCTTCATAGATGGTCCATTGCGTGTCAAACAGATTTTTGTCGACTTGCTCGTTGATGGACAGGTAGCTGCCGCGGCGGAACTGGTCCTTAAAGGTAACCGTCTCTTTGTTTTGCAGGACGAAACCGCCGTTTTTATCCACCACCATCGTGCCTTTCTCGGCATCCGAGGTGTACTGGGCGTTCACAGCGGGCATCAGCTTGCCCTCTTGGGCTGAGCCGTAATCCGCAATGTCCTCCTGCTTGGTGGTAAAGCCGGTGACTGTCTGGGGCACCGCTTTGGACGAGAACACGATGTTGCGCAAATAAATGCTGCGCGGGTAGTTGCAGCCAAACCGCAGTTCCTTTACATGCTTCTCGTCAAAGTCTTTCTCTGCCTTCACATCGCCCAGGCTCAGCTTGACGGTGATCCAATGTTTGTTGTGCATTTCGACCTGGCCGTAAAGATCTTTGCCGCCTATGAACGTCTGGCCAAGACAGCCTTTTTGCTTGCCTTTGCTGTCCCGCAGCTCCAGGTACATGTTGCTCAGCGCGGCGTCGCCCTCGTCCGAGTCGACATAAACGTCAAAGCTGAGGTAGCTCATGCCGGTGATGTCGATGGTCTGGCCATCGCCCAGCGCCAGGATACCGTAGCGTTTTTCCTTGTTGGAACCCGGTGACGGGGTCAGGTCTTCGAACTGGGTATACCAATTCAACAGGGGTGTATCATCAGTGACATTCGGATTATCGGGCGGGTTGTTCACTATTGTGAATCTGTTTTTACCACCCGTGTCTGGTTCTGCGTGGGTCGCTGTTGTAGTGAAATTTTGCACAGGGGTGCTCTTGCCAGGCTGCAACAGGTTGATGGTGGTTACTGCATCGCCTGCTGCCTCAGTCTTGCCATAATGGGTTGCCTGGTTCCTGATGGTGAAGTTGAAGAGCCTCTGATCATCGAAGCAGCCTTTAAAGAGCTTATTGACATTCCTATCCTCAACGATTTTTTGCACCTGCAGCTCGTTGTTATCCGGGAAGTTGAAGGCCACCGCCATGTTGGACTCCCACATACCGCGCTCCATGTAGTACATGGTGAGGGTGTGGGTGCCGGTGGTCAGGTCATCGATTTCGACCGGGTTTTTCTGGTAGTAGGCTGTAGGGGTTTTATTTTTTTTGCTCTCGTCGTTTTCGTCGTTTTCATTTGGATTGATCGTGTATGTAATCTCGGTTTTCGGGGTTATATTTTCTCCGTTTGGGCCATACTTTTTTTCGTTTGGGCCATACCCAAGGCCTACATATTTGTTGCATTTAACCTGGCTTACATAGGCTGTTACAGTGTTTTTCTGGTTATCAGTCTGGCTGAAATCCAAAATGCCAGAAACCTTGCCATGAGCACCGCCAATATCCAGTACAAGCTTGCCATCAATGAATACCCAGACATCGTCATCGCCGGAGAAATAGTAACGGATAGGTACGCGTTCTTTTTTACCATTTTTATCCGTAGTTGACGACTCTACTTTACCATCGCTGGTAATGGAGAACGGGATTTCCAGCTTAGCGCCATAGCCATAGTTGTACTTGGAGGCAACGCCGACTTGGTTCCCCAGCGACTCGTTGAATGGGAAGAAGCCATACTGAGTCTTTACATCAGTACTATCTTCTCCATATGCTCTGCCACTGCTATCCAAGTTCTTTGATTTACCATCCACATAGTTAGCAGTTTCTCCGCTGTTATTTTTGCCGCTATTCTTGTCGTTTCCTAAATACAGCTGCTTTTTGGATGTATCCTCGCGCAGATACAAAGAAGTTTTTGAACTGTCGTACCACCAGTAGTCTACACCCGGTTCATCGAGAAAAATTTGCTTTTTCGTAAACGGGAAAGAAACATTGTGGTAAACCTCGCCAAGCTTGGCGTTTTTGCTGTTCGCACCCGAAAGGAATCTTTCATTAAAGTGAGGTTCTACAAGGGTAGTTGCTGCCGGGGTTACTCCCGAGTCCGTTTTCGTACCGCCGTTCATCAGCAGGTCGCCCTGCTTGCTTAATGTGTTGGCGACAATTCCCTGGAAAGCGAAATCATACTTACCCTCCGCGGAATTGTCTTCATCTCCTGCCGAGTTATTGGCTGAAATAAATGTCTTATATGTATCCTGCCACCCATATAAATTTAATTTTTCTGCAATGTCTCTAAAAGGTGCGGTCCATTGTGACGGCTGAAAATGGCCAGTGTAAATGGGATAGAGGATTTTATTGCCATTCGCTTCTTTTTCATCGTAACTCTTGTAATAGTCGCTAATAGCCTGGTCGAACTCGCGGAATGTCACCCAGTTTCGATGGCTGGGGCCCTCGTACACACCATAGTCTGTACGGCTGTTGCCGTTCAGCTCATAGTCCGTGTAGTAGTCATACAGGGTAGTGCTTATGTATTTCGTGGCACGGTCAGCAACAAAGGTACCTTGGCTAACTTTTACAACATCCTTTTGATTACCGTCCGTGCTTTTGCCTGTTTCAGCATCACGTACGGCTTTTTTCTCTGTCCAGTAGCCCCCACGAGGAGCATTGTTATTGTAGACGACCGCATCGTTTGTATCAGCCATATAGCACGGTTCGTCCAGGCTCCAATCAATGGGCACCCAATCCGTGCTGACGCCACTGTTGGCGGGGCTGGTTCGGCTATCATCGCCTGAGAACATGATTTCGCTGTAGCCCTCGGGAACCTCAACGGAATAGAGGTTGTTCCCGCACGGAGTCATTTTTTGAGCACTAGGCGTCGTCTGTTCATTTTTGAAGCAGCAATACACATCTTCGCTTCCCCTTTTAGGGATTGAAAGAGTGTCACCGTTTTCCGTGTATGCGCTGGAGAATGTTGCGTCAAAGTAGACTGTTATCTTTCCCTCTGGAATCGCCCAACTGCTGCTATCGTCTGCCTTATAGACGTAGCAGCAGGCTGTGCCGCTGTCGTAGAGGAAATAGCTATTAGCCGTGTC
Source organism: uncultured Oscillospiraceae bacterium (assembly GCA_900539695.1). GTDB lineage: Bacteria > Bacillota > Clostridia > Oscillospirales > Ruminococcaceae > Gemmiger. Next base: position 31,640 of record UQDG01000017.1, on the reverse strand, counting down.
ATCATTTTGCTGACCATAGAAGCTGTACAGCGTTGTTTCACTTTCTTCTATACGGAAGCGGATGTAAGAGCAATCTTCTTCTGGAATTTTGAACGAAACGCGCTCGCCGACAGCAATGGGTCCTAGGCCAATGGTCGCAACTTCCTGATCTTTTTCGTAAAATATTGCTTTAACGTCCGTCAACTTATGGTCGCTTTGGTTCTGGAAGAGCATTGTCTTGCCGGCAAACGTTTGATGGTTGTTGAGGTCATAAGGAGTAAAGTCTTCCCAAGTCTTGGTTTCGGCATCATACAGCTTATTTGCTATGTCTCTTCTATATTGATAGCCACTAAGCTCCTCAAAATTTCCATTACCAGTAACTTGATTCCCGTTTGCATTCATGTAATGGAACTGCACTACCTGGAAATATTCCGGGCACTCTTCGGGACTTATAGTTATTTCATAAACTTTTCTGCCTGAATAGTCCCGGCTCTGTAGAAGTTTCATGTCCTTCATTCCAGGCCAATTATTATCACTCTTTTGATAATTCAGCTTTACGCCAGTGTAGTTGTTAGTTGCAAATTTGGTTGGTACTGCAAAATAAATTTTAAAGCTGCTATCACTTGTCTGTGCAGCCAACATTTGAGTGATGTGACTTTCTTCAGCGTCATCGGTAGACTGGGTGACGATGTCTTGCTTGGCATCTTCATCCTCATCCATAGTGTCGAGAGTGTCATTCGTGGCAGTCTTGCCTGCCGTGGGAGCGGTGTTATCGGCGGGCGGGGTTTGCGGGGTGTCGTTGGCGGCGTCGTCTGCCGTGGTGTTGGAATCGCCGGTGGTGCTTGGCGAGGCGTTATCTTTCGTATCTTCGTTTTCAGATGCGTTGTTCCCATCGGCATTTGCCGTGCTGTCCTTGGCCGCCTCTTTTTCCGGGGTGGTGGAGTCGTTCTCGGTGGTTACGGTGCCGTCGGAGATGGTGTCCCCTATTTCAGCCTGGGCAGTGCCGGTGGCGCTATCAAGGGCCTCGGCATAAACGGGCAGGGCCATGGCGGCGAGCAGGGCCAGGGCGGCCAGGAGGGCCGCCAGGCGGCGGCTCAGGGTGCGGGGGGTGGTGCTGTGCTTAGACATCTGCTCACTTCCTTTCTGTTACTTTCGGTGGCTCTATGTCTGTAATGTTGGCTGGATCTTGCGTGCCGCAGTGGCCGGATACATCGCTTGCTGACAGTACGCATTATTTCACAGGTCTACCTGTGAAATAATATCCCCAGGGGATATTGTGCGCAACTGTTGCGTTTTTGAGCAATTTATTTGGGGTTTCCTGCGCCGCTCACTTTTTATTCGTTACGCTTATAAGGATTTCTAATAACGTTATAACACTTTTTGCTTCAAATTTCAATATCTATGGGTGATTTATGGGCGTTGCACCTTATTTTTCGTCATTGTGTAAAAGTCTACAATGTGGAATTTGGTAAATTTGCTCAACACATTTTTGCGTCATTCTTTGCGTATTTTTTCTTTTTCACGGCTTTCTTCCGCATTTTTTGTCGTTTTTTGGCGTTTTGTGTAATCCATTTGCGCAAACAAATTGCGCAAGTCAGGCCTGTTACATAGCCAAACATAGCGCAAAACTTGGACAAAAAAATAGAGGAGTGCCTAATACACTCCTCTCAGCCGGGTCTATGCACTTTTATTCTTCTGCCTTGCAACGTGCCAGCAGCACGGCACCGGCAGCGGCGTCGCCCTGCGGCTCGGCCAGGGTGAGCTGCGGCAGCAGGGTTTGCAGCTGCGTTTGGGCGGCGCTGCGCACCGGGGCGCACTTTTGCAGCACGCTGCCCGCAAAAGCGATACGGGCCGATTGCAGCCCCAGCTTTTCGGCCACCGGGCGCACCAGCAGGGCCAGCTCGCGGCCTGCCTTTTCCACAATTTGCAGGGCGGCGGCGTCGCCCTGTTCGGCGGCGGCCCCCACCAGCGGGGCCAGTGCGGCCACCTCCCGCTTGCCGAAACCCGGTGCGTAGATCTTGCCGATCAGCTCCCGGACGGCGCCGACCTGCAGCGCCTTGAACACTGCATCGTGCAGCACGGTGGGGGCAATGCGGCCATCCTCGGCACGGACGACCGCCGCCAGGGCGTCCCGGCCCAGGGCGAAGCCGCCGCCCTCGTCGTCCATCAGGCTGCCCCAGCCGCCGCTGCGGGCTTCGCGGCCATCGGTGCTTTGGCCGTAGCAGATGGAGCCGGTGCCCGCAATGAGCACGATGCCGCCCGGCCCGCCGAGGGCCCCGTACAGGGCGGTCTGCTGGTCGCCGGTGAAGGTGACCGGGCCGTGGTAGCCGCCTGCCTGCAGGGCATTTTGCAGGTGGACCCGGGTGGCCGGGTTGCTGATACCCGCCGCGCCGATGCACAGCATGCGGCAGGCGTCCAGCCCGCCCGGCAGCGCGGCCATATTGCGCAGCAGGTCGGCCACGGTGGCCTCGCACTGACCCGCCACGGTGCCATTGGGGTTGAGCGCACCGGCGGTAAAGGGCTGCGGCGCGGTGCCATCCTGATACAAAACGCGGCAAAGGGTCTTGGTGCCGCCGCCGTCCCACCCGGCGTAATACTGTGTTTGCATACATTTGCTCCTTTATTGTTCTGTTATTACGTTTATACGCAAATTTTCTCTTGACAAAGTGCCCCGAAGCGAACATAATAGAATTAGATTGAAACTTTATTTTAAGCAGATGTTTTATTATTTCAGGAGGTCCTACGATGGAACTTTCTTTTTTACAAAAGGATGCCTGCATCGCCATTGGGCTGATGAGCGGCACCAGCGCCGACGGCATTGACGCCGCCGTGGTGGAGCTGCGGGGCTGCGGCACCGATACCAGGGTGCGGCAGCTGGGGTTCATCACGCTGCCGTTCACCGATGAGGCGCGGCAGAAAATTTTGCAGGTGGCGGGCGGTGCGCCGCTGGACAGCCGGGAGATCTGCCTGCTGAACTTTTACCTGGGTGGCCTGTCCGCCGATGCCTGCCTGGAAGCCTGCCGCGCGGCGGGTATCCAGCCCGGCGACGTGGACTTTGTGGGCAGCCATGGGCAGACCATCTGGCACGAGCCTGCGGGCGCAGACTACCTGGGCCGCAAGGTGCGGGCCACGCTGCAAATTGGCGAGCCAAGCCTGATCGCCGAGCGGCTGGGCTGCCCGGTGGTGAGTGACTTCCGCGTGCGGGACATGGCCGCCGGCGGGCTGGGTGCGCCCCTTGTCCCCTACACCGAGTACCTTTTATACCGCGAGGAGCACCGCACCGTGGCGCTGCAAAACATTGGCGGCATTGGCAACATTACCGTGCTGCCTGCGGGCGGTGCGCTGGCGGACACGCTGGCTTTTGACACCGGCCCGGGCAACATGGTCATCGATGCACTGGCCGCGCGGGTAACGAACGGCGCGCTGCGCTACGACGACGGCGGCAAGCTGGCACGGCAGGGGCAGGTAAGTGCCGAACTGCTGCGGTATTTAGTGGACAGCGACGATTACCTGCGGCTGGCCCCGCCCAAGACTACCGGCCGTGAGCATTACAGCGCCGCCTTTGTGGATGCGCTGTGGCGCAAGGGCGAGGAGCTGGGGCTGACCGGGTACGATAAGATCGCCACGGCCACGGCCTTTACCGCCGAGAGCATCTGCCTGGCGGTGGAGCACCACTGCCCGCAGAAGCCGGAGCGGTTGATCGTGGGCGGCGGCGGAAGCCACAACCCTGTATTGATGGAACTGCTGCAGGCGGGCCTGCCCGGCTGCGAAGTGGTGACCAACGAGGCCCTGGGCCTGGACAGCGACGCCAAGGAGGCCGTTGCCTTTGCGATTTTGGCCAACGAGATGCTGCACGGCCGCTGCAACAACGCCCCCAGCGCCACCGGCGCGGCCCACCCTGTTGTGATGGGCAAGCTGAGCCTGTAAAGGCATAAGAAGGAGAGAACCTGCATGACTAATGTAGAAGTACGGGTGCGCAGCAGCTACAGCGCACTGAGCCCCACCTGCCAGAAAGCGGCCGATTATCTGCTGGCCCACACGCGGGAGCTGTACAGCATCCCCATTGCCGAGTTGGCGCGGCAATCCGGCGTAAGCTCGGCGGCCTGGGTGCGGCTGTGCAAGGAGATCGGCTACACCGGGTTGAAGGACATGCGCCAGCAGCTCTACCTGCAATACAGCGCTGAGCCCCAGGTGGAAGTGGACCCGACCGTACATTTTTCTGACCTGCGAGAGGGCAAAAGCGCCCAGGAAATTTTGCAGAACGTGACGGCGGCCAGTTTGCAGGCGCTGCAGCGGACCTCCAAACTGATGGACCCCGCCGCCTACCAGACGGCCTCAGATTGGCTGCTGCAATCCAAATCCATCAAGCTGTTTGGCATGGGGGCCTCTGGGCTGGTGGCCTCGGACCTGTGCGACAAGCTGCTGCGCATTGGCAAAAACGCCATTTTCAACTTTAACAGCCATGTGCAGCTAAGCTACAGTGCCACGCTTACAAAGGACGATACAGCGGTGTTTATTTCCAACACCGGCAAGACGCAGGAGATCTTGCAGGCATTGGAGGCCGTGCAGGCCAGCGGGTGCCATACCATTGGCATTACCCATTACAGCAAGTCCCCGCTGAGTGCGGGGTGCAAGCTGCTGCTGTACACATCGTCGAAAGAAGTGTATGTGCGCAGCGGCGCGATGAGCAGCCGGTTGGCGCAGCTGATGGTGGTGGATGCGCTGTTTACCGTGCTGGCCAGCCAGGATTACGCGGCGATACAGGGCACACTGGAGAGCAGCTACCAGATTTGTATGTCGCACAGGGTGGATCATCGGTAACTCTAAAAGGCTCCCTCCCAGAGAGGGGCAAAAAAAGTGCGCAACCTATTCAGGCTCCCCTTGCGGGGAGCCTTTTGTTATGGGAAGATCTGGTCAAGGACGCGTTTGAGCTGGGCATCCCAGAACGGCCAGGTGTGGGCACCGGGGGCTGTTTCAAACGTGTGGGCGATACCTTTGCTTTGCAGCAGCGCGTGGAATTCCCGGTTGGCGGGCAGCAGGGCGTCCTGTTCGCCGCAGACCATGCGGATGGCAGGCAGGGCGGCAGGGTCGGCACTGGCGGCCAGCTGCCACAGGTCGGCCTGGGGCGGCAGTTCGCCGTGGTCAATGCCGGTGCCAAACACCGCACGGGCGGCGGCAGGCGGCAAGGGCCAATCGGGGCTTTTGACTACCTGCTCCGGGCGGACCGCAGCAGAAAGCGCAGTACAAGTCGTATAACTATACGGATTGGTCAATGCCAGTTTCAGCGCCGCATAACCGCCCATAGAAAGGCCGATGACATGCGTTTTTTCGCGCTGCTGCGTCAGGCCAAACATACGGCGGCAGACGGCGGGCAATTCCTGCGTGACGCAGGTAAACGCCTGTACACCGCTGGCCATATCCGTGTACCAGCTGTTGCCTACGCCGGGGATGATGAGGACCAAGCCCTTCTCGGTGGCGTAGCGCTCGGCGGCAGTATAGCGCAGCCAGCCGGTACCGTTGTCCCCTGCCCCGTGGAGCAGGTAGATGACCGGGGCTTCGTGCAGGTCGCCGGCCTCGGGCAGGACGACGTGGAAGATGCTTTGCCCGCCCAGTGTTTCGAGCCGCTGCTCAATTTGCAGGTGTGCCATTATTTTGCCGCCTTTGTCAGGGTAAGCAGCGGCAGTTTGCCCGTGGGCCGGACGGTGCCGTTCAGCACCGGCCACAGGGCGTCAAACAGCGGGCGGGTGTACTCCCACCCGGCCAGCGCGGCCACATGGTCGGGCATGTTACGCAAATCGTAGGGGTTGCGCAGCGCAACTAAGATCATCGGCAGGCCGGTGGCGGCCAGGGCCTTAGCCAGGCGCAGCTGGCCTTGCAGGATGTGACCGTTGTAGGTGCCCAGCACGATGCAGCTGTGAGCCGCAGCCTGGGATACGACCTCGGCAATTTCAGCGTCGCCGGGGTCTTTGTCGGTAACCAGCGCGGTGCCTTTGTCCGCGTGGCGGCGCATTTCTTCGGGAAAAGTGAAGCCGCTGGATTCGCCGTTGGAGGCAATGGTGCTGCGGTAGTCGGCGCAGCCCAGGAACAAGGGGTTGTCGCCCAGGGCAGGCATGCCGCCCTGGGGCAGGTGTACGGCGGTGATGGACGCGGCGCGCACTTCCTCGGCGCGGGCGCGGCAAGCAGCTTCATCGCCCAGCGTTTTGGGCTGCATGGCAGCGCACTGGGCCTTGGCCTCCAGCATGCGCTGCACGCTGACGTCCAGTTCGGCCAGGTCCAGCTCGCCGTTTTCGGCGGCACGGCGTGCATTTTGCATTGCTTCGGCGGCCAGGGCGGGTGTCTGGGAGACGAACACCAGGTCGACACCGGCTTTCATGGCAGCCAGCACGCCGTTGACCGTGCCGTAGAACTTTTTGATGGCGTCCATCTCCATGCAGTCGGAAATGATGATGCCGCCAAAGCCCAGCTTTTCCCGCAGGAGGCCCGTCATGATGCGGCGGGACATGGTGGCGGGGATGTGCTCCGGCTCGATCTGCGGAAAGAGGATGTGGGTGGTCATCACAGCGGGTGCACCGGCTTCGATGCCCGCAATAAACGGTTTCAGTTCCCGCTGCATCAGTTCGTCAAAGCTGCGGTCGATGCAGGGCAGGCCAAGGTGGGAGTCCACCGCCGTATCGCCATGGCCGGGGAAATGCTTGAGCGAGCAGTAGACGCCGCCGTCCAGCAGGCCGCGCACCATCTGGCTGCCGTATTCGGCCACACGCTCCGGCGTATCGCCGTAGCTGCGCACGCCGATGACCGGGTTGTCCGGGTTGCAGTTGATGTCCATGACCGGGGCCAGATTGAAATCCACGCCGTAGCTGCGCAGTTCCTGGGCGGTCAGCAGGCCCATATCGTAGGCGTTGCGGGGGTTGCCGGTGGCGGCTACCGCCATGGCGCCGGGGATGTTGACCTCACTCTCCGGCAGGCGGGTGACAACGCCGCCCTCCTGGTCGATGGTGATGAAGGGCGTCACGCCGGTTTCTTCCTCCACCACTTTGCGCAGGGTGGCGCAGAGCTTTTTCAGCTGGGGGCCATCCTGGATATTGCGGCGGAAAAGGATGATGTTGCCGACCTTATATTCTTTGATAAGCCGCAGAAATTCTTCCGGCGGCTCTAACCCCTGAAAGCCCGCGGCCAATCGCTGGCCCAGTTTTTCCTGCAGGGTCATTTCTTGCAATGTACGCATAAAAGCACCTCGTCAATACAAGTGGTAGGCCGCTTTGCGGGCGGCAAAGGCGGCTTCGTCCGGGGCCTGGGCTTTGATAAGCTCCGCCGCCGTCCAGTCCGGGCGTTCCAGTTCCCGATGGCCTGCCAGCAGGCTGATAAAGGGGCGGCCGCCCTCGGTATGCGGGGGCAGCAGGGCGAAGTCATTGGGGCAGGTATCCCGGATGAGTTCCAGCAGGGTCAGGCCTGCCGAAAGCGGGCGCACGGCATCGGCATCCAGCACGTGCAGGTGCACACCGCCGCACAATTGGCCCTGATGTTTGGAGAACGTCGGGGTAAAATAGTACGGCGTAGCGCAGATACCTGGCAGGCCGCGGGCGTTAAAAGCCGCCGCCAGCGCCTCGGCATCATGGATATAGGGTGCACCGATGACGGCGAAGGGAGCGGCGGTGCCTCGGCCCTCGGAGACATTGGTGCCCTCAAACAGGCAGGTGCCTACGTAGAGCAGAGCCGTTTCGTAGTTGGGGATGTTGGGGCTGGGCATGATCCACGGCGTGCCCCAGGCCAGGGCGCTTTGGCCGCGCTGCCAGCCGGTGCAGGGTACGACGGTAAGGTCGCAGCCAAAGTGCTGCTCGGCGTTGACCATTTGGGCAAACTCGCCGATGGTCAGGGCGTAGCGCGTGGGGAGCGGATAGCAGCCCACAAAGCTCTCCATACCGGGGCGCAAAGTTGTACCCTCAATGATCTCTCCGCCCAGCGGGTCGGGGCGGTCCAGCACCACCAGCCGCTTGCCCGCCCCGGCGCAATCCTCGATGAGGTAGGCCAGCGTGGAGAGGAAGGTGTAGTACCGGCTGCCTACATCCTGTATATCATACACCAACACATCAAAAGTTTCCAGCATGGCGGGGGTCAGCCGCTTGGAGTCTTTGCCATAGAGGCTGAACACCGGCAGGCCTGTGGCGGCGTCGGTATACTGGGGGATGAACGCCCCTGCCGCGCCGTCGCCCCGCACACCATGTTCGGGGCCAAGCAGGACACGCAGGTCAGCGGCCTGCTGCAAGGCGGCAATGGTGGAGCGGCCGTCACTTGTGCGGCCCGTGGGCGTAGTGACTAGACCCACGCGGGCATCTTTAAACAGATGTTTATACTCTCCCAGCCTGTCCGCGCCGCAGCGCAGGGCGGGCATCAACCCACCACCCGGGCAATATAGCCGTCTTTTTCCGTCAGGCGTTTTTCGGCTTCCTCGGCGGTGCAGCCGCACAGCAGCATGACGATGGCGATCTTGGGATGATAGCCGCACTGCTCCAGCGCAGCGGTAGCGGCGGCTTCGTCGCACTCGGCAGCCGCGCAGACGATGGACACGCAACGGCGGATCAGCTTCTCGTTGGAGGGCTTGACGTCTACCATCAGGTTGCCGTACACCTTGCCCAGGCGGATCATCGTGCAGGTGGAGAGCATGTTCAGCACCATTTTCTGGGCTGTGCCGCTTTTCATGCGGGTGGAGCCGGTCACGACCTCGGGGCCGGGCATCGGTGCGATGCCCACCTCGGCCAGAGTGTCGATCTCGCTGCCGGGGCAGCAGGTCACACCGATGGTCACGCCGCCCAGGGACTTGGCGTACTCCATAGCGCCGATGACATAGGGCGTGCGGCCGCTGGCGGCGATGCCCACCAGCACATCCTGTTTGGTGTAGTGGATCTCTTCCAGATCCTTGCGGCCCAGATCGGGGTCATCCTCGGCCCCCTCGACGGCACGGAAGATGGCCGGGGTGCCGCCTGCGATGAGGCCCTGCACCAGCTCCGGCTCGGTGGAGTAGGTGGGCGGGCACTCGACAGCATCGAGGATACCCAACCGGCCGGAGGTGCCGGCGCCCACGTAGATGAGCCGTCCGCCCTGCTTCATATGGCCGGTGATGATGTCCACGGCCCGGGCGATGTGCTGTGCCTCGCGGCCGACAGCGTCGGCCACCTTGTGATCCTCCTGATTGATCAGCCGTACCATCTCCAACGTGGACATGCGGTCGATATGGGCCGTAGCTTCGTTGCGTTGCTCGGTCGGGATTCGTTTGAGTTCAACCATAACGGTCCCCCTTGATTTCTTTTGCAGTAGTATTTTCGGGCGGCAGAACACAATTCTAAGTGCCGATACGGCGAGCGAGGTGCGCCAGCTGCTAAGCAAAAAGCGCAGAGAATACTTTGTGTATTCTCGAGCATTTTTGCAACGCAGATGGCGTGCCGCAGCCGCCGGAGCGGTGCTTAAGCCCGAAGGGCGGGAATTGTGTGATGTTGCCCTATAGTAGTTTTTTCTTTTGCCAGATATTGGAGTGGAAGCGCAGGCCGAACAGCACGGCCCTAAAGCCCCAATCCACGAAAATTGCCATCCAGATGCTGACCACACCCAGGCCGAAGCCCCGCACAAAGACGAAGCTCAGCCCGACGCGAAAGACCAGCATCGACGCCACGCTGATGACCATGGGGTAGCGCACATCTCCGGCAGCGCGCAGCGCCGCAGGGATGCAGAACCCGGCCGGGTAGAACAGCGAGGCAAAAATGCAGTGCCACAGCAGCAGGTCGTGGACCACGGCGGTGGTCTCGGCGGTCAGGCCATACAGGCCCGAAAGCTGCGGCAGGAAGATGTAAACGAGAAGGTTGGTGCCCAGCATCAGCACGTAGGCGATGGCCAGCAGCTTGCGGCCCAAGCGGCGGGCTTCGTCAGGCTTGCCCGCGCCGATGGCCTGCCCGATGACGGGCAGCATGGCCAGACTGATAGCACCGCCCGGCAGCGTGGCAATACAGGAGAGCGCCCCTGCAGCGGCATTGGCCGCCAGCGCCACTGTGCCCAGCGAGGCGTAGAGCTGCTGGACCAGCAGCTTGCCCAAACTGAACAACGAGCTTTCGACACCTGTGGGCACACCGATACGCAGCATCTTGCCGGTCAGGCTGCGGCAATCCGCCAGCGTTACGGTGCCGGGGTCGTGCAGCATGCCGCTGTGGGCCACCAGCGCGCAGAGCAGCAAACACACCACCCCGCGGGAGAGCGCCGTTGCCAGCGCTGCACCGCCTGCACCCAGCCCCATAATGCGGATGAACCAGAAGTTACCCGCCACATTGATGAGGTTGACGACCAGGCTGGAGACCATCGAGATCATGCTGTTGCCCTGGCTGCGGTAGAGCGCGGTAATAGCGCTGTACACCGCCAAAAACGGGTAGCTGACCCCCACGATGCGGAAGTAGTCGCGGGCGCTTTGCATGACGTCCGCCTCCACATTGCCGAAGATCAGCCGCAGGGCCGGGGCCCCCAGCAACTCAACACCTGCTAAGATAACAAGTCCGATGAGCAGGGCACCACCCAGCAATAAGCGGCCTGTCAGCGCGACCTTTTGCCGGTCGCCGCTGCCAAGGTACTGGCTGGCCACCACCGCGCCGCCGGTGCACAAAGCACCCAGCACAGCAGTGATCAGGAAGCTGATGGTATCCACCAGCGCCACGCCGGAGACGGCGGCCTCGCCTGCGTAGGACACCATAAAGGTATCGGCCACACCGACAAAGACGATGAGGAATTGCTCCGCAAAAAGCGGGAGCGTCAGCTGTAAAAGCTGTTTGTTTGTGTACATCATAGCGTTTTTAGCAGTACGCCAAAGGTGCGCACCGAGGTAAAACCAGCGCTTTCATAGATGCGACGTGCCGGGTTGGCCACGCCGGTGAACAGTGACATATAGACTGCCCCGGCGCGTTTTTCCTCCGCACACAGGCGAAAGAAAAGCAGCTTGCCCAGGTGGCGGTGCTGGTACTGCGGCGCGATGCCGATGCCCGCAAAGAAGCCCCGGCCGGTAGGCTCCGGGTAAACCGGGCCTGCGAAACCGGCCACCGTGTTCCCTGCCAAAGCCACCGGCAGGCAGAGGCCGTCGCGGGCGGCGGCTGTGACCCGGACCGTCCAGTCCGGGTTATCCAGCGCTTGCAGCATGGCGTCCAGCCCGTGGTGGCGGTTGGGGTCATACAGGGCGAGGGTGCAGCCTTCGGCGGCTGTGCGGTGTTCCAGTGCGCGGATCTCCGGCGGAATCGCATAGTCCGTCAAAGTTCGGTACATCGCAGTTTCCTGGGTGGTTTCGGTGTAACCGTGGGCCAGCATTCTTTCATGCAGGGGCAAGTCGGTGGCAATGCCGGGCATGTTGTTGTGTTCATGCCCCGGCGAGCCGGGAATGACCCAGGGTAGGTGCATGGGGTTGAAGAAGGTCACGGCGCTGGCGGTTTTGCCCGCGACACGGAAAGCTTCTTCCAGCGCATCCAACAACTGCACCGTGGTTTCGGGCGTATCCCAGGCGGGGTCTGCCGCAAGGCAGGTGAAGCAGCCGCGCTCGCGCCCATGGGGGATGTCGTTTCCCACACAGCCGCAGATAAAGGCGACCGCTCTCCCCTGTTCTGCCCTTACAAAGGTATATTCATAGGAAAAATACGGGTGGCGGAACAGCAGCCGGTCCACTTCATCGTCCGGGCGGGACGCATACCCCTGCCGGGGCGCGTTTGCCTGCCACAGGGCCAGCAGGGCAGCGTGGTCCGCCGGGACAGCATTACGTATCATGGTATCAGCCCTTGACAGCACCGACCGTAACGCCCTCGAGGAAGTACTTCTGCAGGCAGAAGAACAGGATGAACATGGGCAGAGCGGAGATGGTGGCACCGGCCATCATGGGGCCAAACAGGGTGGTGTTGGCAAACTTGAACTGCTTCAGGCCGACCTGAATGGTATACATCGCCTCTTTGGAGGTGACCAGGAAGGGCCAGAAGAAGTTGTTCCAGCTGGAAAGGAAGGTGTTGATGGACAGCACCGCCAGAATGGTCTTGGACAGGGGCAGCACGATATGGGTAAAGATCTTGGGCTGGCTACAGCCGTCCAGCTTGGCACTCTCCAGCAGCGAGGTCGGGATGCTGGAGAAGAACTGCTTGGTCAGGAAGATGTTATACGACGTGACCAGGCCCGGCAGCACCAGCGCCGCGTAGGAGTTGGACAGATGGAACTTGTTGACGATCAGGATGTACAGGGGCACCTGGGTGACCTGGTACGGGATCATCATGCCGATCAGAATCAGGTTGAACAGGAAGTTTTTGCCCTTGAACTTCAGCTTGGCAAAGGCATAACCGGCCAGACTGGCGAACACAACATTGCCCAGCACCTGACAGGCGGACACCACAAAGGTGTTGGTCAGCCATTTGACGCTGTACTCACTGAAAGAGAAGAACGCCTTGTAGGAATCCAGACTCCAGGACGTCGGGAACACCGAGCGGTTGGAGGAGGCAGCCTCGACCGCAGGGCCGAAGGAGTTGACGATCATGTAAAACAGCGGGAACAGGCAGCACACTGCCAGGGTGACCAGCACCAGAATGATGATGGTGTTGCGCAGATACAGCATCTTTTTGTTGTTGACATGCTGGGAATACAGACCACTTGCCATTTATCTCTCCCCCTTTCTCAGTATTCGACATCGCTGCCGGCCATCTTGAACTGCAGGAACGAGATAGCCGCAATGATGATGGTAAGGATGACCGCCTGTGCGCACGCCAGACCGTACTTATTATAGGTAAAGGCGTTGTTGTAGATCAGCAGGCCGATCATCGTGGTGGCGTTGTCCGGGCCGCCGCCGGTCATCATGTAAGCGTTCATGAACACCTGGAAGGAGCCGATGACGCCGGTGACCAGCAGGAACAGGGTGGTGGGCTTGACCAGCGGGAATACGATGCGGGTGACCTTCTGCATGAAGGTCGCGCCGTCCAGCTCGGCCGCCTCGAAGTAGGTGTTATCGATACCCAGCAGGGCGGCGGTGTAGATGATGATGTTCTGGCCCTGGCCGGAAAGCAGCGCCATGATCATCAGGGACAGCATCGAGGTCTTGCTGGAACCCAGCCAGTTCTGGGTGGGCAGGTGGAAGAAGGTGAGCAGCTGGTTGAACAGGCCGGAGGGCGAGGAATCGTAGATCCACAGCCACACCACCGAAAGCGCGATGCCGGAGGCAACGGCGGGCAGGTAGTACATGGCCTTAAAGACAGACTGCAGCTTCTTTTTAAAGGGCATGATAAGGATGGCCACCGAGAAGGAGATCAGCAGCGAAAGCGGCACGACCACGGCGGTGTAGACCAGCGTATTTTTGAGGGACTTCCAGAACAGAGCGTTGGTGAAGGTGGTCTGGTAGTTCTTCAGGCCGACAAAGTCAGAGCCGAAGGGTTTGTAATCCTCCAAGCTGGTGATGACAGCTGAGATCAGCGGGTAGATGGTAAACATCAAAAAGAAGATGACGGCAACGCCGATGAACGCATAGCCCCACAGATCATCGTTGGTGAAAAAGGGCTTTTTGCGCGGCTTCGCGGCCGCCGGTTGGGTGGATTTCGACATTCGGGAACCTCCTGCGGTGTTCTGGATACACAGCGTTCCAACGTTGTTTTTGCGCTATAATATCCTATAGAAATGGCGGCTCGCCACCAGTAAGCCGGGGTGAGCCGCCATAGCTGAACGGGGGCTATGCGCAACTCCCATTCAGTGCGGATTCAATTGGGGCAGCGGCAAAATCAGGTCAGGTCGCAGCCATCCTCGCCAAAGACGGCGGTAGCCTGCTTGACGATCTCGTCGTACATGGCCTGTGCGGTGGTCTCGCCAGCGATCAGAGCCTGGAACTTGGGCACGATGACCTCGTCCATCAGCTGCTTGGCGCTTGCGGTCTGCTCAGCGGTGATGCCGGTCGGAGGAGCGACAACGGTCTTGATCAGGCGGGCAGCGCAGTCGATGTTGCCCTGGTCACGGTCGCCGGTATCCATGGAAGCGAGAGCCTCACGGGCGGAAGCGCAGACGCCGTCCAGGCAGGTGGTAGCATCAACGTAAGCGGCACGTTCGCCGGAGGACAGGAAGTACAGGGCCTTCATAACGTTCTGGATGTGCTCATCGGTGGAGTTGCTGTTGCGGAAAGCGACCAGACCGTCGACGGTGCCGTAGCAGCTCTCCTCCACGCCGTCCATGGTGGGAACCGGCAGGAACGCGTAGGTAACGGGGATAGAGTTTTCAACAGCGGTGCCGTCGTTCGCCTCGATCGCGGCGTTGTTCTTGTTGATGTTGTTCTCGAACAGAGGCATGGCCTTGCCGAAGATCATGGCATTGCCGGTCTCGCACATGACCATACGCTGGGAAGCCTCGACACCGTAGTTGGGCATGTAGCTGGACTTGGTCATTTCCTCAACGGCGGTCAGCAGGTTCAGCATCTTGGTGCTGGTGTACTCATACTTCAGGTCGGAGTTGAAAGCGTTGTTCAGGCCGGCGCTGACACCGAAGATGTTCAGGAAGTCAGAAGCGGTTGCGCCGGAGTTTGCGAAGACGAAGCCGAAGGTGTCGTCCTTGGTGCCGTTCTTGATGGCTTCCATGAACTCATCGTAAGTCCAGCCGCTCTCCTGCACCTTGGCAACATCCACACCGGCGGCTTCCAGCATATCCTTGTTGGCGCCCAGTGCCTGGATGGTGATGTAGAGGGGCAGGCCGTAGACGTTGTTCTCGACGGTCATGTAGTCAAGGGCGTTCTGGTCAAAGTCAGCCAGCTGATCTTTGTCCATGTACTCGCTCAGGTTCAGGGCGGTGCCGTTTTCGACGTAGGTTGCCAGGCCTGCGTAGGAGATTTCAGAGATGTCCGGGGCCTCGCCGGCCTGGGCCATGGTGGACAGCTTGGTGGTGTGGTCGTCCCAGGAGGTGCCGATGACTTCCATGGTCAGGTTGGGATACATCTCGTGGAACTCGTCTGCCCACTCGGTCATCTTATCCAGATAGTCGCCGGTGACGGGGGGCACCATAACGGTGATGGTGTCCTCGGCTTCAGAGGCCGTGGATTCGGCGGCAGAGGATGCCGTGTCCGTCGTGGCGGTGGATGCTGCTGCGCTGCTGGAGGATGCGCCGCCGCATGCTGCCAGTGAGAGGGTCATGGCCGTAGCCATGGTAAGTGCAACAAGCTTTTTCATGTGTTGTGTTCTCCCTTCGATTTTGTGATTTTGTGGTCACCGTTTCCTCGCCGGTGATCTTATGCTTTGGATTGTACTCTTTTTTCACGAAAACGTCAAGTGTTTGAAACAAAATTTTAGATAAAACGGCAAAATGACGGTTTTGCTTATGTTATTTCGCTTTTTTGCACAAAGAACATTCGGATTTTCAGCTGCAAAACAGTCAAGTGAAATAAAGTTACGATAAAAACAGCCCCCTCGCAGGGAGGGAGCTGAATGTAGATATTATCCTAATGTAAAATTACCGTTATATTCGTCATATTCGTTACAATCGTTCTTTTCGTCATATTCGTCACCCAATAACCGTAACGAATATGACGAATATAACGAATATGACGGTAATAACGAATATTACGATAATTACGAAGTGTACGACTTGTACGACATATACAACTATTACAGTAACTGCAAAAGGCTCCCCTTCGAGGGGAGCTCCCGCGCAGCGGGTGAGGGGTGGTTACTTTAGCCACGAGCGGCACGAGAGCCACCCCTCAGTCACCTTCGGTGACAGCTCCCCTCAAAGGGAGCCTTTTATCTTACCGCTTATGATACATGCGGTCCTCTTCCTCGTAATGGGGGGTGCTGGTCAGGTTCAGCCCTAACTTTTTCAGCGTGTCGATGTCCACGCCGGACAGGATGACCGTGGTGTGGATGTCACAGCCGCGCAGTTTGGGCAGTTCCCGCATAGCCGCGGCGGCGATGGGGTTCTCGTAGGCCGAGCTGGACAGGGCGATCAAAATCTCGTCCGTGTGCAGGCGGGGGTTCTTGCTGCCCAGGTAGGTGGTCTTCAACTGCTGGATGGGCTCGATAGCCTTGGAGGATACCAGGTCGATCTCCTGGTCGATGCCTGCCAGCCGCTTCAGCGCATTCAGCAGGGCCGAGGATGCCGCGCCCAGCAGCGGGCCGGTTTTGCCGGTGACGATGCTGCCGTCGGCCAGCTCAATGGCAGCCGCCGGGGCACCGTCGATGGCCTCGGAACAGGCGGCGGCCTTTTTCTCCACCTCGCGCTCGCCGGGGGCGATGCCCGCCTGGTTCATCAGCAGTTCCAGCTTGAAGCGGTCCTGCTTGACCACGCCGCTGACTTTCTGGTCGCACATACATTTGTAGTAGCGGCGGACGATCTCTTTCAGCGAGGCTTCACGGCAGACCTCATCGTCGATGATGCAGTTGCCCGCCATATTCACGCCCATATCTGTGGGCGAACGGTAGGGGCTTTTGCCGGCGATCAGCTCAAACATGGCGTTGACCACCGGGAAAATTTCAATATCGCGGTTGTAGTTGACAGTGGTCTCGCCGTAGGCTTCCAGATGGAACGGGTCGATCATGTTCACGTCGTTCAGGTCGGCGGTTGCAGCCTCGTACGCGAGGTTGACCGGGTGCTTCAGCGGCAGGTTCCAGATGGGGAAGGTCTCGAACTTGGCGTAACCGGCCCGCACGCCGCGCTTGTACTCGTGGTACAGCTGGGACAGGCAGACCGCCATCTTGCCGGAGCCGGGGCCGGGCGCGGTGATGACCACCAGCGGGCGCTGGGTCTCGATGTAATCGTTTTTGCCGTAGCCGTCATCGCTGACGATATGGGCTACATCGTTGGGATAACCGGCGATCTTGTAGTGGCGGAAGGTGCGGATGCCCAGGCTGTTGAGCTTGGCCTCGAAGTTTTCCACATCGGGGTGGGCGGTGTACATCGTCACGCAAACGCTGCCCACAAACAGTCCCATACCCTGGAAGGCATCGATCAGGCGCAGCACGTCCATATCGTAGGTGATGCCGTAGTCACCGCGGACTTTGTTGTTCACGATGTCCTCGGCGCTGATGACGACGACGATCTCGGCCTGGTCTTTCAATTGCAGCAGCATCTGCAGCTTGGAGTCCGGCTGAAAGCCCGGCAGCACGCGGGAAGCGTGGTAGTCGTCAAACAGCTTGCCGCCAAACTCCAGGTAGAGCTTGTTGTCAAACTGGGCGATCCGCTCCCGGATATGCGCCGACTGCATGGTAAGGTATTTGTTGTTGTCAAATCCTATTTTCATCGATGATTCCTTTCCCTATCTACAACCCAAAACGCCCCTAAGCCAGGGCACACTATGTTAGTAGTATAGCATATTGGGTGGATGGATTCAATCTTCAATTTTGCCTGCTACAGCAAAAGCGGTATGCGTATCCGCATACCGCTTTGTATTTAGGGTTATTCGTCTTTGCCCCGGGCATTGGCTTCGGGGGAACCTGCCGCAAGGTAACCATGGCTCTTGCCCTCGGCGCTGTCGGTGATCCAGAAGGCGTACAGCTTGGCATTTTGCAAGCCAAACCGGACTCTCATCACCTGCGGCCAAGGAGTCTGCTCTCCCTTAGCATTCCAGTGCAGTTCCCAGCGGGTGCTGTCCTTGCCGCGCAGGGTGCAGCATTCCGCACGGGTATAGCCCGGCAGCAGATGTCCTTCCGCATCCAGCAGTTCCGCCCACAGCTCACCCTGGCTGCAATCCGCGTTAACAAAGAAATGATTGCCTGCATAGGTCAGTTTTTCCGTCAGCAATGTACCGCTGCCGTTTTCTGTCACCATCGCGGCAAAACCGTCCCGGCGCAAAGTGGCAACGCCCACCGCACCGCCGGAATATTTGTGGCTGCCAAAATGCGGTGATGCACCCGAAAAAGCAGAGTAGTAGAAATGCAGCTTATCCCCTGCTACCGTGCAGATGCCATTGGCCGGGTGCAGGTAGCCGTAGTCCCAGCTGCCTTTCTGGCGGGAGGATGACAGGAAATTGCTGTAGGAGCCACGAGAAAAATGGAAGCCATCCCGGCTGAATCCCAGTTTCAAGTCATTGATCTTGGGCAGGCCGGTCTTTTCCGCTACGAAGTTAGGCGGCCCCATAAAGACCGAGTACATGCCAAGCATGACACTTTCGTACCCAACCGCATCCAGGTTATACAATTGTGTGTAGTAACCCAGGTCTGGGTCCGGGCGGTCATAGATGTCTGTGCGGGACCAGAAGCTTACATCCTCCGCTTTCCAATCCTTTCCCGCAAAGAGGTCATCGGTCTCATAGTAACCACGCACACGCACACGGCTGTCCAGTGTGGAGAAGGTGCGCATACTGTAGATCCACTTTTTGCGGAACGGATTGTAAAAGAAGGTCGTGTTATCGCCGCTGGGGCCGGTCTCCCCTTTCGGGGTCCAATGCAGGCCGTCGGGCGAGGCATAGAGCATCGTGATCTCTTTCGGCGGGACCGAGGTCGGGTCATCGTGGGCATGCTTAGGTTTAAACGGATAATACCGATAGTCCTTATCAAAGCAACGGTAAAACGCCAGCATCTTATAGCGCTCTGCTTCGTTGGCAGTTTGCAGATCCAGCCACACAGCATCACCATCGCGCATCTGGCCCGGTACGCGGGGCAGAACACGGTCACTGCTGCAGCTGGGGTCCAACTCATGCAAACGTTTCCAGTGCAGGCCATCCTTGCTTTCCGCATAGGCGCTGCCATCGAACCAGCCTGCCTGATACCACATTTTGTAGGCTGCACTTTGGGGATCATAAAAGACACCGCCGTTGAAGGGACAGGCGCAGGTGCAGTACCCGCTGTTCAGTTCCATCTCGGTCTCCGGCTGCAAAAGCGGCTGGGGCTGGGTCTCCGGCTTGCCTTCTACCCGGACAAGGTCGGTTTCCGCAATCAGAAAGTCATCTACAAAGAGCTGACGGCCCACCCGAATATCAATGATATCCGGCTTCTGGGAGAGATAGGGCACTTCCAGCGGTTGGTCCAGGGTCGTCTCCTTATTTTTCGGTGGCCAGACATCCGGCAGCTGAATGTTGTTGTATAAGCGTTCCATCCTTATGCACGCTCACTTTCGTAAGTTTTCAATTTTCTTTCGGCTTGTAAAATACCGTGGTCAGCACAAAGGCAACCACAAAGCCGATTGCACAGGCAATGAGATACTGGGGCAGCTGGCCGTTCAGGTAAAGCAGCATACCGGGGATTGCCGTGATGGACATGCCCGTTGCAGCAAGGCCCATGATGGAGGAGAAAGCACCAGCACAGCCGCCGCCCACGCATGCGCAGACGAAGGGAGTCAGGCGAGGCAGGTTGCCGCCGAAGATCAGCGGCTCGGTGATGCCAAGGGAAGCAGGCAGGACCTCGGACAGGTAGAGGGACTTCTGCTTCTTATCCTTCAGCTTCAGGGCAGCAGCTACTGCAGCACCGCACTGTGCCACGATAGCACCGCAGGTCAGCGTGTTGAAGGGGTTTGCACCGGTGTTGGCCAGCAACTCAATTTCCAGCGTTTTGAAGGTATGATGCAGGCCGGTGATAACAACTACCTGCTGCAGGGCACCCACGATGAAGCCGCCTACTCCGAAGGGAATGTTCATAAGTGCCTGTACGCCGATGAGCAGGCCCTGCTCCACAACGTGCATGATGGGGCCGATCACGATCAGGCCAATGACCATGCTGCAAAGCAGCGTGACGAAAGGAGTAACGATCAGATCCAGGACATCCGGCACGACTTTTTTCAAAGCCTTTTCAATCTTGGCTGCGATGATACCCAGCACCAGGGCGGGCAGAACCGACCCCTGATAACCAACGATTGGCACAGACAGCGCGCCGAGGGACAGGTAGATTGGTTCCACATTACCGGCAGCCACCTGGTTGGCGTTGGGCAGCTGCGGAGCAACCAGCATCAGGCCGATGACAATGCCCAGTGCCGGGGAACCGCCAAACTTTTTCATGACCGAGTAGGTGACCAGGGCTGGTAGGAAGGCGAATGCCGTATCGATCAGCACCTGGGAAAGGGTCAATGCCGTGGGGTCCAACGTTACGCCTAGGTTGGTGATCAGGCTGCGTACGCCCATAAACAAGCCGGTAGCAACCAGGATGGGAATAATGGGCAGGAACACATCACCCAGCAGACGGGATGCCTTCTGGAACCAGTTCATGTTCCCTGCGGTGGCTTCTGCCTTAGTCTTCAGCTCACCCTCCTGGAAGTTAGCAATCTCCATGAACTGTGCATAGACCTTATCAACAAAGCCGGTGCCCAGGATGATCTGATGCTGGCCAGCAGCCTTAAAGCTGCCCTTCACCCCATCAATGGCTTCGATCTGCTTTTTATCAAAGCGAGAATCATCTTTCAGGATCAGGCGCAGACGCGTTGCGCAATGTTCTGCACTGACAACATTTTCTTTTCCGCCGATGTGCTGCAGGATCTGTTCTGCAACATCTCTTTCTTTACTCATGGTTTCCTCCCATTTTTGGTTGTGTCCATTTTTTCGCTGCGTGCATTTCCGGTTCATGAACGTAGCCTTGCAACTATGAACGCGCGTTCATTTCGTTCACAACATAACACCATTTTTGTGCTTTGTCAACCAATCCACGTTGTTTTCTCTCTTTTGGCTATGAACACGAGCGTTCATTTGTCTATTTTGACAAGGGATGACTCCCGAATCAGCAGGTGCGGGGCCAGGTAAACGTTTTCCGTCCCGTCATCACCGCGGATTTCTTTCAAGAGTAAAGCAATGGCATTGCGTGCCATTTCATCAACAGGCGATGCAACGGAAGTAAGCGATGGAATCATTTTGCGGGCCAGCAGGGTATCATTGTATCCACAGACGCTCACCTCCTGGGGGACCTGTACACCATGTTCCATCAGCGCGCGGATAATATCACTGGCGGCAATATCACTGTGCGCAAACCAGGCATTCACTGCGCGGGGGTCATTTCCCTGCAGATATTCTGTAAAAATCTGATAAGCTTTCTGGTTCTCGGCGGTCTCATGCTGGTTGCAGGGCAAGATTTTTTCAATCTGCAGCCCACAAGAATCCAGCCCTGCCTGCAAACCTGCCAGCTTGTCGTTACCATAGAGGGCACTGGTAGGCCCCAAATACCCCACACGCACCCGGCCTGTGCCGTAAAAATGACGCGCCACCTGGGCACCGCCTTCTTCGGAGCTGATGATAATGTTTTTATGCCCAATCACCTTATACAGGCTGACCATTGGGATTGACAGTTCTTTATACAGTTTCTCGTTGGGGCGGCCGATGGCACGCACAATAATGCCGTCCACTTTTCGGCGCTTGAAGCTGTTGATGATGTTCACTTCCCGGGCACGTTCCCGCTGGGCATCCCCCACGATCACGCTGTATCCCTCGCGCTCCGCCTCCCGGATGATTGCTGTAGAAAGTGCCGCATACAACGGGTTGGAAAGGTCCGAAAATAGCACACCAATCAGATTGGTGTGGTGTCCCGCAAGGTTTTGCGCCACCTGGTTTGGCTCATAATGCAGCTCTCGTACCCAGTACATGACCTGCTGGCGGGTTTCCGGCTTTATAGATGGGTAATTGGAAAGCACTCTCGATACTGTCGCGCGAGAAACTTTTGCTGCCTTTGCCACATCTTCCATTGTTGCCATAGGGTTTCTCCATTTCTCTATATAAGAATAGCCTTCATCGCTTTTGCTGCTAATTTTTTATAAAGCCATTATACAGCATTTATTCCAGGCTTTCAACGTTGTTCCGCAAAGTTGAAAAGGGCAGCCGCATTTTTTACAGGGTGTTCACCAATATTTCATGTTTTGCAGCGGCAGGCGTGCTATAATCGGTAGGTTAATCGAAAGTCTCCCTCTGGGAGGGGGCCATTGCAAGCTGCGACATTTTTATAGTAGAGGATACATCGTGGAAAAGAAAAAATACTGGCCGCTGACTTTGGCGGCATTTGGGGGCGGCTGCCTGTTGATGGCGGCGGTCTATTTTTGTCTGGGCTGGTGGCCCTTTGGCACCGGCACCGTGCTTACCGGCGACCTGCGCGGGCTGTACGTAAACTACATCACCGATATGTGGGCGCGGGTCAAACAGGGCGGCTTCTTTTACAGTTTCGGCAAGCTGGCGGGCGGCAGCACCCTGGGGCTGTTCGCCTACTACATGAACAGTCCCTTTAACCTGCTGTTTTTGCTGCTGCCTACCCACATGGTGCCCCAGGCGGCGGGGCTGCTATTTTTGCTGCGCACCGGGGTCACGGCGGCGGCGTTCTGCTGGTATTTGCAGCGCCACTTTGCCAAGGCAGACCCATTGTTTGCAGTGCTGGGGCAGTGCTATGCCTTCTGCGCGTTCTGCATCGTGTACAACCAGAACATCATCTGGATGGATGTGGTCTGGCTGCTGCCGCTGGTGCTGGCTGCACTGGACGACCTGATGCGCCAGGGGCACCACTGGGGCTTTACGGTGCTGGTCTTCCTTTGCATTTTGCTCAACTTTTATATCGCCTGGCCGGTGTGTCTGTTCAGCATCCTGTACTTTTTGTGCCTGTGGTCCAGCCGGGGGCAGGGACGGTTTGGCCACCGCTTCGCCGCCTTTGCGGCCAGCGGTGTACTGGCGGCGGGGCTGAGTTTCTTCTTTTTGCTGCCGGTGCTTTTGGAAGTGCAGGAAAGCAAAGGCGGGCTGTTTGACTTCACCTTCAGCCTGACGCCCCAGTTTAATTTATTGCAACTCCCCTACCGGCTGTTCTTCGGCAACTTTTTCTGGAACGATGTCACCAACGGTCTGCCCAATATTTACTGCGGCGTGATGCTGGTGCCGCTGGTGCTGCTGTACTTTTGCGGCAATGCGCCCCGCCGGGAAAAGCTGGGCTTTGCCGCGCTGCTGGCGGCGCTGGCGGGCAGCTTTTGGGTAAAAGGTGTAGACCAAATCTGGCACGGCATGAAGCAGCCGGTGTGGTTCCCCTACCGGTACAGCTTTTTGTTCAGCGCGGTGGTCATTCTGCTGGCTGCGCGGGTGCTGACGGCGGGGTCCCAGCGCCGCCGCGCCTGGGGGCAGGCCGCCGGGCTGACGCTGGTCTGGCTGGCGGGGTATCCCCTGGCCGCCGGGGCGGAGCTGTTCAGCAAGACCAAGCTGATTGCCGCGGCGGGGCTGTGTACGTTATCTCTGATTCTGGCGTGGCTGCTGATTGAAAAGCCCGCTTTGCCCGTAAACAAGCGGCGGCTGCTCTGCGGTACGGCGGCCCTGCTGACCGCCGCCGACCTGGGCGCCAACACGGTTTTGGCCCTGCGCAAGTTTGAGCAGTTCGACCTGGCCGACTTTACCGCCTTTTACGATAACGCCGCCGCTGCCGTGGCCACTGCCAAGGCCGAGACCGACGGCGATTGCCGCATCGAGAAGAACTTTCTGCACACGCTGAACGACCCTTTCCTGCTGGGCTATTGGGGCATCAGCCACTATTCCAGCACCAAAGCCAGCACCGCCAAGGAGCTGCTGGAGCAGCTGGGCTACGTGGGTTACTCCACCTATGGCTGGGGCAGCACCGGCGTGGCCGACAGCCTGCTGGGCATCCGCTGGCTGTACAGCGATGGCAGCCGCCCGGTGGCCGGGCACTGGCAGCCGGTGGACTGCGACTCTGCCTATACTTTATATAAAAATGACGCGGCCTTCCCGCTGGCCTACCTGGCCCGGCAGGATGCCCTGTCCGTGGACGTGGATGCACTGACCGACAATACCTTTACCATGCAGAACGCCATGCTGCAAAGCCTGACAGGCTGCACGGACACCGCGCTGGTCAGCGTGGAGCCGACCTTTAGCGTGACCGACAAAGGCACCGTGCAGGTGGACTTTACCGCGCCCCTCACCGGGCCTGCCTACATGGCCATCCCCGGCACCGAGGAGCAGCTGCCCATCGACGTAGTGGTGGACGGCGAACTCTACGCCCAATATTTTGAGCCGGAAAGCCTGGGCGGTGTCATCTGCCTGCCCAGCTTTACCGCCGGGCAGCACGTGACAATGGTGCTGGGCATTGCCGACGACGAAATTTTCCATACCAACACCCAAATCTACCAGCTGGACAGCGCCGCCCTGGCCGCCGCCCGGCAGCAGGTGCAGGATGTGGATGCCGACATCCGGGAGGGCGGGCGCATCGATGTGCACTGCGCCGTCAGCGGTGACAACGACCTGTTGGCGCTGAGCTTTGCCTACGATGACAATTGGGTCGTCACCGTCAACGGTGAGGAGGTGCAGCCCTCGGCGCTGTTTGGCGGG
The DNA here is from genome assembly GCA_900539695.1 of uncultured Oscillospiraceae bacterium. Lineage (GTDB taxonomy): Bacteria > Bacillota > Clostridia > Oscillospirales > Ruminococcaceae > Gemmiger. Next base: position 7,432 of record UQDG01000017.1, on the reverse strand, counting down.
TTACTCGGCGTATCGCTGCCCCAGGGCGATTGCACCGTTACCCTGCGCTACACCCACCCCGGCGTGGTGCCGGGCGCTGCAGCCAGCCTGGCCGCGCTGGCGGCGGCACTCGGTTGGATGGCCTGGGAACGGAAGAAAAAAATCGGTAAACCGCAGACATAAAAATATACCCCCGTCAGGTTGAGGGACCTGGCGGGGGTATTTTAATGGAGGGAGAATGGCAGGCGTCAGCGCAGCGCGTCCTTCATGCTTTTCACATACGCGCCGATGTGTTCCGGGGCGGCGGTGGCGTAGGAGAAAACCACGTTGGCGTAGATCATGAACACCATCGGGATGATGACATCCTTGCGCAGTTCGCGGACGAAATCAAAGATTTTATCGGTGGTCACACCGCCCTGCAAAGCGCGCAGGTTGGCCCCCTGGATGACCGGCCCCTCGGCGGTAGGGTCCGAGAACGGGAAGCCCAGGCTGTCAATAGGGTTTTGCAGTTTTCACATTTTGTGTTCTGCACAAACACAAAGGCCCCGGGCCTTGCGGTGCCCGGGGCAATGGAGAAGATAGGATACAGCAAAGTTAGTTGGCCTTGTACTCAGCAGGCAGCTGGTCGATGGTCTGCCACTTGGCCATGGCATCTTCCAGCTTCATGCCGCCCGCAACAGCGTCGCGGCGGCAGGCGTTGATGGCCTGGATCTCTTTCATCTTTTCGCCGGTCAAAGCGTAACCCTTCATGGCAATCAAGGTCGCCGCCCAGGCCAGCATGGGAATCACACAGAACAGCACGATGACTACCACGTTCATACCGGGGGTATAGGGGTCATACTGGGTGGGCAGATTGTTCAGGCCGATGAAGGTGACGGCAATGCCGACAACCGTGGCCGACAGGCTGGAAACCAGCTTATCCACCAAGCTGAACAGAGTGCCCATGATGCCGGGGATATACTTGCCGGAGCGGTAAGTCTCGTAGTCAGAGCAGTCAGCCACCATGGGGATAGGCATATCCGCCGTAGCGTAGTAGGCACCGTAGCCGATGCCGAAGAACAGGATGAACAGCACCGTGTACAAGTTGATGGACAGGCCGTTCTCGTCCATCAGGGACAGGTGGAACGCATCACCGCGGCCCCACAGTGCCAGCAGCACAAAAACGCCAATGTAGCAGACCAGCGCCACACTGACATATTTGGTCAGGCTGGCTTTCTGGCCCTTTTTCTGGCTGGTACGGACCGACAGCAGGAAGAACGGCACGCTGAACACATAGCCCAGCACCATCATGGGCAGGTACAGCCCATCGTAAGCGCCCATCATGCAGCCATACAGCATGCACAGCACGGTGGTATTGTTGGCGATGGAGAGCGCCAGCTTGGTGCCGGCGCCGGCGACCATCAGGCGCTGCATGGGCTTGTTCTCTTTGATGATCTGGAGATACTCGGAGACTTTGACCTTCTCGGTCTTTTCGCCGCCGATGCCAAAGTACTTGGGCTGGTCCTTCTCCCAGATGCCGATGATGGCCAGGATGGTCAGCACGATGGACATGATGATGCCTACCGGGGCCAGGGTGCGGAAGAACCCGGCGGAGGAATAGCCGCCCTCAAAGTTCTTGGCCAGGATGGGAGCAAAGAACTGCATGACGCCCATGCCCAACAGAGAGCCGACCGTGTTGAAGATGGTGAACAGCGGGCGCTGCTTGGGGTCGTTGGTCAGCACCGTCTGGCCGGAGCGGGTGCAGCTGGTCTGGAAGGTGTAGCCGATGACCCAGACGAAATACAGCCCTACAAAGGCAGCATAGCGTGCCCACATCATGGTGTCAGGAATCATGGGGGTGATGCCGTACAGAATCAGGATGCTGACGGCCATAATCAGGTTGCCGATGGCCATGAACGGGCGGAACTTGCCGAACTTGCCGTTGGTGCGGTCCATCAGTGCGCCGATGATGGGGTCAGTAATGGCATCACACAGGCGCATGGCCGTGACCATGACCGAGGCAAACAGGGTACCCAGCGCCAGTACATTGCTGCCAAAGGTAGCAATGTAGGAAAGCACCAGTACATAGTATACGTTGGTGGCACCGTTGTTCAGCGGGAAAAGCACCAGCTGATAGAGTTTGGCGCGGTTGACACCCGCTGCCTTTGCATTTTCACTCATGGGCTGCTCCTTGTTGTGGGGGAGAATTTACTCAAAAGTCCCCGCCGGGGCGGCGGGGAGCTTGCGGGATCCTGTAGGGGGGGTTAGGCTTTCTTAGCGGCTTTCAGGGATTTTTTGAAATCTTTATAAGCCTTGTATTCTTCGGTCTTGCGGAACTTCTTGCCGCCCAGCACCCACAGCACGATAAAGACAACGAACAGCACCGCGGAGATGCGGGCAATGTTCTTGAGCATGCTTACCAGAGGCAGCTCCTGCACCTTGATGGTGGTGTCCGCGCCGACGCCGTTCATACCGCAGGAGTTGGCGATGGCGTACAGGTTGTGGTGGCAGGCCTCGCGCATGGCGGTGACGATGACGGGGTCGTTCTTGTACTGGGGCAGGGTGTCGGTGACGAAGGACATCATGGCGTCGTAGATGGACACACCGGCCAGAACGCCGTCGGGACCGTTGACATACTGGGTCAGAACGTTATCGGTAATGACCATACCGTCGCAGCCCCACTCGTTGCGCAGGATGCCGGTGACCAGACCGTAGTTGCCGCCGGACCAGACAGCGCCCCAGCGGGTGTAGGCAATCATAACGCCGTTGCCGTTGCCGACCTCGACGGGAGCCTGGAAGGCTTTCAGGTAGACCTCACGGGCAGCCTGCTCGTTCAGCCAGACGCCCAGGCCGATACGATCCTGCTCGCAGTCGTTCAGGGCAAAGTGCTTCATAACGACGTGTACGCCCTTTGCCTGAATGGCGGCGACCTCGTAGGCGCTCATCATGCCGGACAGGAAGCCGTCCTCGGAGTAGTACTCGAAGTTACGGCCGCCGTAGGGGGTGCGGTGAATGTTGTTGCCGGGGCCGTACAGGCAGGCAATGTTGGCTTGCAGGCAGTTGTTGCCGATAACCTTGCCGATCTCGGTCATAATCTCGGTGTTGAAGGTGGCAGCCATCACGTCCTCAGAGGTGAAGGCGGTGGCGGTCAGCTGGCTCTTGTCGTTGCCCAGCAGGCTGGCGGTCAGACCCTGGGGGCCGTTCTCGTCACGGGTGCCGGGGGCTTCCACGCTCTTGACAGGCATGGTCCAGTGGAAGGCGTCGCCGATCAGGGAGTTCATCTCGTCGAAGGTCATCTGATCCAGCAGCTCGTCCCACTTGGGATCGTTGTAGTCCAGACCGATCATATCGTACAGCTTGACACCGTTCTTGGCACCCAGGGTGGGCATCTCAACGCTCTCGTAGTCAGCGGCATCGTAGCGGATGTCCTGCAGATCCTTCTTGAGCAGCTCGGTCAGGGTCAGCTTAACGGTTTCGGTGGGCAGGGTGCCGTTCCAGTCAGAACGGCTCAGCCAGGTCACGGTTTCCTTAACGCCCTCGTACAGGTTGGGGTCGGCGCAGGACAGCTGGTTGGTGATTTCGGTGCCGTTTTCGCTGGTGGCATAGGTGGTGGTGTCGAGGGCGTCCTCGGTCCAGGTGTAGGTCAGGTCGGCGTTGCCGTCGGCGGTCATCTTGCCGTCGGTGGACTCGACGGTGTAGCCCTTGGCAGCCAGAATGTTGTTGACGGCGTTGTGGGCATCGGTGGCGGCGGTGAAGTAGTAGTCACCGGCATCCAGGATGTAGGTGCCTGCGCCGTAGGTATCAAAGGAGGCGATGTCGCGCTTGTTGACGGTCATGGACAGGGTTTCGGATGCGCCCGGCTCAATCATGCCGGTCTTGCCAAAGCCGACCAGAGAAACGGCAGACTTCTCGACGCCGTTTTCCTTGTCGTAGTCGGTATAGGGGCTCTGGACATAGACCTGCACGGTCTTTTTGCCCGCCATGTCGCCGGTGTTGGTGACCTTGACGGTGACGGTGTAGGTGTCATCGGCGGCATTGTAGCTGACGTTCATATCGCTGATAGTAAAGTCGGTGTAGCTCATGCCGTAGCCGAAGGGGTATGCCACGATGTCGCCATAGGCGTAGTCGCCTGCGTTGCCGTTGCCGGTAACGAAGTCCTCGTAGCGGGTTTCGTAGTATTTGTAGCCTACATAGATGCCTTCCTGGTAAATCATGTAGGACTTGGCCTTTGCGGGAACATCGCCGCCCTCAACGTAGCCTTCATAGGTGGTGGGGGTGAAGTTCCACATGGCGGGGGCGCTGAGGTTGTCGTAGCAGTAGGTGTCGACCAGGCTGCCGGAGGGGTTGACCTTGCCGGTCAGGATTTCGGCCACGGCGTTGATGCCGGAGATGCCCACGTCACCGATCCACAGCGCGGCGTCGATGTCGTACTCGTTGTTCTTGAGGAAATCGACCTGCAGGGCGTTGGCGGAGTTGATCAGCACGATGGTCTTTTTGACAGTGCCGTTCTTCTTCATCTCGGCCACGTTCTGCAGCATGGCCTTCTCGTTCTCGTCGAGGGTCAGGTAGTTGACCTCGTCGTAGGAGAGGTCAGCGCCCTCGCCGCCGACGCGGGACAGGGTCACGATGGCGGCATCGCCGTACTGGGCAACGCTGTTCTTGACCTCGTCGGTGTAGACGTCCCAAGGCACCTCAGCGGTGACTTCACTGGCGGTGGCGACGGTACCGGCGGTATTGCGGGAGTAATCCTTGCCGGCGCCGGTGGTGTAGAAGTCCCACAGGGTGGGGTTGACGGTGACACCGACCTTTTCGAGGGCGGTGCGCAGGGTGTCGGCGGTGGAGGCATCGATGTTGCCGGAACCGGTGCCACCGTACACGAGGTTGACGCTGCTGCTGGAGAAGGTGCTGACCTTCGCGTCGGCAGCCAGGGGCAGCGCGTTGTTGTTGTTCATCAGCAGGGCAGCGCCCTCGGCCTCGACCTGCTGGGTCAAAGCCAAACCATAGTTGACCATCTCCTCGGCGGAGTTGAAGTCACCGGTGAAGTACTGGGCGTTGGTGTCCTCGTTCTCCAGCTCCCAGAAGCTGCCGCCAAAGCGGGCAGCCATGGTATTGTCGAACTTTGCGGCCAGTACGGACAAAGGCACGGAAATGACCATAACGATCGCGCAGAGGATCGTCAGGACTTTCCACAGCGTAATGTGCTTACGCTTGGTCTTTTTGTAGGCCTTTTTCAAGGTCTGCTTTCGCATTTTCAGATCATCCATTATGTTTTCTCCTTGTTTTGTTTAAACCAACCGCGGAGTGCGGTGTGTTTCCAAAATTATACCCAGTTTGCGCTGGTGGACTTTTTCTTGCCCAGCTTGTAGGCAGGGTTGGGGGTGCTTACCTTGCGGAAAGCGGCCTCGTCGATGCAATCCCCTGCCACGGCCTGGACCTTGACTTCGCCATCCAGCTTTACGCGGAAGCGGAAGATGTGCTCACCCTCTTGCTCGGCCAGCTTTTCGCCGTTGGCGTAGAGCGTGACCTGCTTCTGGTTGGAGTAGACCTTGACCTCAATCTCGTTCTGGGTGCGGTCGATGAACCGCTTGGAGCAGATATGCACAAACGGTTCATTGCTCCACCAGGCTTTGTAGATGTAGAAGCTGTCCTTGCGGGTCTTGCGGTCGAAGGTAACCAGTCCCTTATGGTTCATGCCCGGTTCACCGCCCTGGTCGCGGGCATCGGCGGCGAAATCGTACATATTCCACACGTGGGTGGACCACAGCCATTTATGGCGGGCGAAACATTCCAGCATGTACTCGTGGTAGATGGCCTGATATTCCTCGGTGTGGTCACCGCGGCGGGGATGCTCACTGTGCAGATTGGGCATACCCTCGGCGCCGTATTCACTGAAGCCCAGCGGGCGGTTGGGGTAGCAGAGGTGGAAGAAATCCATCCACAGATCGTTCAGGAACAGCCCCGGCACATACCAGCCCAGGTACAGGTTCCAGCTGACCAGATCGGTGATGTGGGCCACCGGGTTGAAGGGGCCGCACATGGCGTAGCAGGCCAGCGTGGTCAGGCGGGTCTTGTCCATCTCGTGGCAGAGATCGTTGAGCTGGTGGTGGTTGTCCCGCATGTCGCGGTTATTCTTGGTGGAGATGGTGATCTCGTTGGAGACCCCCCAGCAGACGATGCTGGCGTGGTTGTAGTTCTGGACGATCAGCTCTTTCATCTGGCTGATGGTGTTGGCGCGGCCGTTTGGCATGTGCTCCGAGATGTAAGGGATCTCGGCCCAGACGACCATGCCTACCTCATCGCAGAGGTCATAGAAGTACTGGTCATGCTGGTAGTGGGCCAGGCGGATGGTGTTCGCGCCCAGCTCCTTGATGAGCTGCATGTCCTCGTCGTGCATCTCCCGCGTGATGGCGTTGCCCAGGCCCTTGCGGTCCTGATGGCGGGAGACACCGTGCAGCGGGTACGGGCGGCCATTGAGGAAGAAGCCCTGCTTGGGGTCCACCGAGAAGCTGCGCACGCCGAAGCGCTGGCGGACTTCATCGACAGGCTGGCCGTCCTTCATCAGGCGGACGACGCAGGTGTACAGGTAGGGGTCGCGGATGCCGTCCCACAGGTGGGGATACTCCATCGTCAGGGTGGTGTCGCCGCCTTTGCCTGCCAGCACTTCCCTGCCCTCGGCGTCGAGGATGGAGATGGCGACCTCACCCTCACCGCTGACCCTGGTCTCAACGCGGATGTCAGCGTTGGTGCCCTGCACGGTCGGGGTGATCTGCACACCGGGGCCGCCGAAGTGATCCAGTGCGATGTGATCCTTGCTGACCACCAGCAGGCTGACCGTGCGGTAGATGCCGCCATAGAAGGTGAAGTCGGCTTTCTGGGGGTAGACAAAGTCATTTTTGCTGTTGTCGGCGATGACGGTCAGCTCGTTCTGCTCTTTCAGCAGAGCGGTGATGTCCGCCCGGAAGGTGGAGAAGCCACCGTCGTGGTTGGCAATCTCGGTGCCGTTCAGGCTGACCTTGGCGCTGTCGCCCACACCCTCGAACTGCAGCCAGACCTGCTGGGCAGCGGGGTCAAAAGCGGGGGCCGCAAAGCTGGTTTTATAGGTGCAGCTGCCGCGCCAGTAGTCGTTGCCGCCATCCTGGCCGTCGATGTTGTTCCAGGTATGGGGCAGGTCGACCGTGATGGTTTTGCCATCCGGGCCGGTGAACTGCCAGTTTTTCATCAGCGTGGTCGTGCTTCGCATAGCGTCCCTCCGTAGTGTGTTTTCGTCTGCTATGTATTGTACAGAAGAACGCAGTTTTCTGCAATGGGTTTGCGAAAAGTGGTACTTTTAGTGGGATAATCGGTTTTTTCTGACAAAAAATTAACCCCTAATTTTGTGCAACTTGTACAAAATCAGGGGTAGTTCTTGTATTTCGGGTATTTTAAGGCAATACCGCATAATTCTAAGTGCCGATACGGCGAGCGAGGTGCGGCA
>UQDG01000016.1 GCA_900539695.1 uncultured Oscillospiraceae bacterium | reverse complement strand
TTTGGCAACGCAGATGCCGTGCCGCAGCCGCCGAAGCGGTGCTTAAGCCGTAAGGTGGGAATTGTGCGGTGTTGCCTAAGGTTTAGTCAAGCTCAATGCCGCAGGCACGCAGGGCACGTTCAAAAGACTTGGGGTTCTTGTACAGGATGCCGGTGATGCCCAGGTTGTAGGCGGCCTGGGCGTTGACCTTATTGTCATCGATGAAGATCGACTCGTCATACGCCAGGTTGCAGGTCTGCATCAGGGTGGTATAGATGGCCGGTTCCGGCTTGCACAGGTGCACCTCACAGGAGGCAACACCGCCGTCAAACAGTGAGAACCATTCCCTCTGGCGCAGCTCGTCCATAATATCCGCTGGGATGTTGGTCAGGTAGTACAGGCGGTATCCGGCGGCTTTCAGCTTTTGCATGGTGTGCACAGTGGATTCCTTCGTGCGCAGGATGGTGGGCCACTCGTCGATGACGGTCTGCACCTCAAATACGCGGTTGACGCGGGCGGCGTTTTCCAGCATCGCAGCGTTGCCCTCTTCACGGGTGATGGTGCCGCGGTCCAGGTCCTGCCACTCCTGGCTGCCAAAGGTCAGCTCGTACACAATTTCCTCGGCGCGTTTGTTCATAAAGTGGTCCATCAGAAAATCTTTGGGATTGAATTGCACGACCACGCCGCCGAAATCAAAAATAATATTTTTATACATAAAACCCTCCGCAAAAGAGAAGTATTGATTCCTTACTTGGTTTCTAAGTATATCAGTATACCATAAATTCACCGATTTGTCCAAGAAACAATTCCACCCTTACCGCATACAATAAAGCGGCGAAAAATCGCACACCAAAGGGGGAGTGGACCATGACGCTGCGTGACCTGGCCCGGAAGGATGTGATACGCCTTTCCAATGGCGAAAACCTGGGCCGCATCGATGATATTGAGTTTGAGGAAAAATCTGCCCGCCTTACCGCTGTGGTGCTGCATGGTCGCAGCCGCTGCCTGGGGCTGTTGGGCAGCGACGACGACCTTGTGATCCCGTGGCAGAGCATCAAAACCATTGGCACGGATGCCGTGATGGTGGAGCCTGACCCGGATGCCGACCTGCACCGCCACTGATAAAATCGTATAATTTATGTAAAACCTGCGAAATTCAAGTGCAATTATCTGTACAGTATGCTATAATAAATAAAATTACAGTACCGTGGGGGAAATGTATGCAAAAACAGCAGCCTAACCGAAAAGTACTGCTGTTTTTGGCCACACTGGCGGTGCTGGCAGGCATTGTATGGGGCGCGTTATTCTTGATTGCCCCGATCTGGCAGCCCGGCACACCAGTCGCGTATATGCCAGCACTGCCGCAGACGGAAGCCGCCGCCGAGAGTGCGCCGACACAGCTGGTGGACCTGAACACCGCCGATGCCGAAACCTTGCAGACCCTGCCCGGCATCGGCCCGGCCAAAGCGGCAGCCATCATTGCCTACCGGGAAGAGCACGGCCCCTTTGCGGCGCTGCAGGATGTGGCCAATGTCCCCGGTATATCAGAGCAAATGACAGAAAAATGGGCAGGCCTGGCACAGACGGGAACGCCCGCCGAAAAGGCACCATAAATAGGGAGGAATCACCTTGGAAAAGTCCGAGAGCATCTTTATCAACCGTGAGCTGAGCTGGCTGGACTTCGACAGCCGCGTGCTGGCGTTGGCCAAAGAAAAAACCGTGCCCCTGGGCGAGCGCCTAAAATTTGCCGCCATCTTCGGCAGCAATATGGACGAGTTCTTCATGGTCCGCGTCGGCTCGCTGTACGACCAGACGCTGGTGAAAAACAACAAGACCGATAACGTCACCCACATGACGGCGGCGGAGCAGATTGCTGCTATCACGCCCCGCGTGGCCGAGCTGCAGGCAAAGTGCGACAAATACTTCCAGCATCTTGTCACTGCTCTGGCGCAGGAGGGCTACCGCAAGGTGGACTTTACCAAGCTCAGCAAGCAGCAGGAGCATTTCTGGAAAGCTTATTTCCAGCGCGAGCTCCTGCCGCTGCTCAGCCCGCAGATCGTGGATTCCCGCCATCCGTTCCCGTTTTTGAACAACAAAGATATTTACTACATGGCCCAGCTGCGCAGCAAAAACGACGGCGTTTGCTACGGCATCGTGCCCGTCAGCAGCCAGTTTGAGCGCGTGCTTTTCATCAAGGACGGCGAGGAGACCTGCTTTGCCTTCGTGGAGGAGCTGGTCGCCCACTATGCCGCTACCATCTTTGCAGGCAGCAGCGTGCAGAAGCAGTGCCTCTTCCGCGTGACCCGCAATGCGGATATTACCGTGGACGAGGGCATGATGGACCACGACATAGACTTCCGCGATGTCATGAGCGACCTGCTGAAAAAGCGCCGCAAGCTGGCAGCTGTGCGCCTGCAGTTCTGGCCGGACGCTCCGCAGGAGATCGTCAAGTTCCTGCGGGAGAAGCTGGTCGTCCCGGCGGATCGCTGCTATGCCCAGACCTCGCCGCTGGATACCGGCTGCCTGTTCAAACTGGCCGGCCGCATCTCCGGCGACGGCAGCCACAACGCCATGTTCTACCCGCCGGCCAAGCCCATGCAGGCCCCGGCAGGGTACGACCTGTACACCGAGGTCCGCAAGCACGATGTGCTGCTGGCCTACCCGTACCAGAGCATCCGCCCGTTCATCCGCATGCTGCTGCGCGCTGCGGCGGACCCGGACGTCGTCTCCATTAAAATGACGCTGTACCGCATGGCCAGCGACTCTCAGATCGTCAATGCGCTGATTGCCGCTGCAGAAAACGGCAAGGAAGTCGTGGCCATGGTCGAGCTGCGCGCCCGCTTTGACGAGCAGAACAACATCGACTGGTCCAAACAACTGGAGGATGCCGGCTGCACGGTATTCTACGGCTTTGACGATTACAAGGTCCATTCCAAACTGACGCTCATCACCAGCCGCAAGGATGGCAAGTACAAATACTTGACACAGATCGGCACCGGCAACTATAACGAGAAGACCAGCGAGCTGTACACTGATCTGTCCTTCATTACCACCCGCCAGGAAATCGGCGAGGAAGCCAGCGCCGTGTTCAACAACATGGCTCTGCAGCGTCTGACCAGCGAAGCCGACACCATGCTGGTAGCGCCGCTGCGCTTCAAGAGTGTGCTGCTGGAGGAGATGGACCGCCAGATTGCACTGGCCATGCAGGGCAAGCCTGCCTCGATGATCCTCAAAAACAACTCCATCAACGACCCGCAGATCATTGATAAGATCAGCGAAGCCAGCTGCGCCGGGGTGCGTGTAGACATGATCGTCCGCGGAATCTGCTGCGTGCGCGCCGGCGTGCCCGGCCGCACCGAAAATGTGCACATCCGCAGCCTGGTGGGCCGTTACCTGGAACACTCCCGTATCTACTGCTTCGGCAGCGGCGAGAATATGCGCATCTACATCGCTTCCGGCGACTTCCTGACCCGCAACACCGAGCGCCGCGTCGAAGTCGGCGTGCGGGTGGACGACCCGGCTATCGCCAAAAAGCTGCGCGGCATTTTGGACTTGCAGCTGCGGGATACCGTCAACGCGCGGGAAATGCAGCCGGACGGCACCTACACCAAGGTCAAGCCCGCCCCGGGCCAGCCGCCGGTGGACAGCCAGATGGCCATGTTCGGCTATTTCCAGAACGGCTTTGAGCAGGCCGCCGAAAAGTCTGCCCCCGCCGTAAAGCCCGTGGCTAAACGTGCGGCCGCCGCAGCCCAACCCGCTGTGCGTGCCCGCAAGGCCGCCGCCCTGCGCCCAGCCAAAACCGGCCTTTTGCAAAATCTCTTTGGCCGTAACAAAAAGTAAGGAGAACCCAAAAGTATGAAAACCTGTGTAGTGACCGCCAATTACAGCTGCGACCCCAACAAGGTGTGGCTTTACCTGACCAAGCCCACCCTGAACCACTGGCGCAGCGATGTGAGTGAGTACGAGGAGAGTGACGACGGCCTGAAAGGCGTCGAGCATAACACCGACGGCGGCACGACCGAAATCGTTTTTACCCGCAAGGATAAGGCCCGCCACCTCAGCTGCAACTTCCGCAAAGGCAAGATCAACGGCACCTTTACCGCCATCCTGATGGGCGGCGGCGACTCTACCAGTTTGGAGTGCACGCTGGACGTGGACGGCCTTGGCCTGTTCACCAAGCCCCAGAAGCTGCTGGATGAGCGCCTGGAAATGCTGCGCAAAGCCCTGGGCGTATAATCTGTAAAACGTAAAACGGCGGCGAGAGTTTGTGCCTAACGCATGGACTCCCGCTGCTTTTGTATTGCTGCTCTATTTGGCTCCCCGCCTGCATACAATCTGGTAAAAGGAGGTGGGGACCATGTGGGAAAATGCCGCACCGCAAAGCGAAAACCAGAAACCGCCGCCCCCGCGTCCAGCCTGTGAAAACGGGGGAGACACACTGCTGTGGGGGCAGATGCTTTTTTGTACGGTGGTGCTGCTGGTGGCGCTGGCCGCACGGATGATGGGCCTGCCGTTTTACCCGGAACTGCGCCGCACCTTTGCCCAGGCTATGCAGCCGGAGCAGGATTTTTTCCTGAGCACAGAGCGTTACTTCTCTAAATTTACAGAGAAAGCCGCCGCTGCCATCGCCCAGGCTCTGCCCGCAACGTCGGAAACAGCCCGCCAGCCCCGCCGCAAACCCCAGCTTCCCGCCAACGCGCGTGAGGAAAGTTACACGCCAAAATTCCCGCTGCTGTTCCCGCTGCCCGGCGGTTCCTGTACCCGTACCTCCGGCTACGGCTGGCGCACCGACCCCATGGGCGGTGGGGGAACGGACTTCCATTTGGGGCATGACCTGGCTGCTGCTACCGGCACGCCGGTGCTGGCCGCAGCAGACGGCGTAGTGCGTGTAGCGGGCAAGCATGCCAGCTATGGCAACTACCTGCGCATTTTGCACGCGGACGGTGACGAGACCCTTTACGCCCACATGCAGTATCTCTTCGTCAGCACTGGGGCGGTGGTCACGGCGGGGCAGGTGCTGGGCGTTGTGGGCGAGACCGGCAACGCCACCGGCCCGCACCTGCATTTTGAAATTTTGCACAAAGGGCTGCGCTATGATCCGGCACAGGCGTTGCAGGATGCGGCGTAAAACGCGCCTGCGGCTGCGCGCTCCGGCGGTAACATTGTTCCTGCTGGCCTGCCTGCTGTCACTGGACGGCACCGGCGTGCTGCGCACAGGGCTGCTGTGCGCCATCCTGCACGAAAGTGCCCACGCCCTCGTGTACCGCAAGCTCTGGCACCGCTGGCCGGATCTGGCGCTGTCGCCCTTCGGCATCTGCTTACAGCTTCGCGGCGTGCCGATGACACCCGAAGAAGAACTGCGGCTGGCCTCCGCCGGGCCGCTGGCAAACCTGCTGGCCTGCTGCACGGTGCTTTTGTACATGCAGACGGCGGGGCAGTACAGCTACAGCGGCTACTGGTTTGCCTGCACCAACCTGCTGGTGGGCGGGGCCAATCTGCTGCCGCTGCCGGGGCTGGACGGTGCGCACATTTTACATGGAATGTTTTACAGCCTTGACAAGCGGCACCGAATATGATAAAGTGAAACCTGTTAAATGCAATGAAGGGAACCAGTACGCAGCCTTTCCTGTTCCAGAGAAGCCCCGGTCGGTGCAAGGGGTCAACAGCAGGTATGCCGAATACATCCCGGAGCAGCAGGCTGAATCAACAGTAGGCCGTGCCGTGTACGCACGTTACAGCGTTTGGGTGTACGCAGCCCTTTGTCTGCCGCACCCGCGAAGGCTTGCCGCCGCGAGGGGCAGGCAAACAGAGGTGGTACCGCGAACTTTCGCCCTCTGCCAAATTTCACATTTGGCAGGGGCTTTTATTTTTGCCCTTGCCGCAACAAACGGGAGGTAAATTCCATGACGATTTACGACGAACTGAAAGCCCGCGGCCTGATCGCACAGGTTACGGACGAAGAAGAAATCAAAGAGGTAATCAACAACGGCAAGGCTACGTTCTACATCGGCTTTGACTGCACGGCCGACAGCCTGACCGCTGGCCACTTTATGGCCCTGACCCTGATGAAACGCCTGCAGCAGGCAGGCAACCGTCCCATCGCCCTGATCGGCGGCGGCACCACCATGATCGGTGACCCCTCCGGGCGTACCGATATGCGCAAAATGCTGACCAAAGAGGACATCGACCATAACGCCGAGTGCTTCAAGCGCCAGATGGAGCGCTTCATCGAGTTTGGCGACGGCAAGGCTATGATGCTGAATAATGCCGACTGGCTCCTGAACCTCAACTACATCGAGCTTCTGCGCGAAGTCGGTCCCTGCTTCAGCGTGAACAACATGCTGCGTGCTGAGTGCTACAAGCAGCGCATGGAGAAAGGCCTGTCCTTCCTCGAGTTCAACTACATGATCATGCAGAGCTACGACTTCTACCACCTGTTCCAGAATTACGGCTGCAACATGGAGTTCGGCGGTGACGACCAGTGGAGCAACATGCTGGGCGGCACCGAGCTGATTCGCCGTAAGCTGGGCAAGGACGCCTACGCCATGACCATCACCCTGCTGACCGACTCTCAGGGCAAGAAGATGGGCAAGACCGCCGGCAACGCTGTTTGGCTCGATCCCAACAAGACCAGCCCGTTTGAGTTCTACCAGTACTGGCGCAATGTCGGCGATGCAGATGTCCTCAAGTGCATCCGCATGCTGACCTTCCTGCCGCTGGAGCAGATCGATGAGATGGATCACTGGGAAGGTGAGCAGCTCAACAAGGCCAAGGAGATCCTGGCCTACGAGCTGACCAAGATGGTTCACGGCGAGGAAGAAGCCGAGAAGGCCCAGGCCACTGCCCGCGGCCTGTTCAGTGGTGATGCTGACCACGAGAACATGCCCGCCACCCAGCTGGATGCCTCCCTCGTCAAGGACGGCACCGTCGGTCTGCTGGCTGCCATGGTCGCCGCTGGCCTGTGCGGCTCGAACCGTGAGGCCCGCCAGCTGGTCCAGCAGGGTGGTGTTCTGGTGGATGGCGAGAAAGTCACCGACCCGAAGGCTGCCCTGACCGTCGAAGCGTTGAACAAGGGCGTTGTCATTAAAAAGGGTAAAAAGGTCTACCACAAAGTGACCCTATAATACGCAATAAAGCAGGCCGCTGCCGCCGGAGACACCGTAAGTTCCCGGGGCGGCGGCCCTTTTTACAGGAATTACACAGATTACTTGCCCCCATTGCAGATTTGGGATATAATAAGGGCAGTCGTTGAATTTGTAGCCGGAGGAACCCCATGCCTAAAGATAAGCTGAAAACGATCTACGTCTGCAACCAGTGCGGCGAGACCAGCCCCCGGTGGATGGGCCGCTGCCCCTCCTGCGGGGCGTGGAATACGATGACCGAGGATGTAGTGGCGGAACCGACCAAAAGCAGTTCCCGCGCCGCAGCCCCCGTCCGCGTGACCGGTCAGACGAGCCTGACGCCCCAAAAGCTGAAAAACATCAGCACCACCGAAGAGAAAAGCCGCATCGTCACCGGCATCAGTGAGCTGGACCGCGTACTGGGCGGCGGCATCGTCATCGGCAGCGTTACGCTTATCGGCGGCGAGCCGGGCATCGGCAAATCCACGATTTTGCTGCAGCTTTGCGGCGAGGTCAGCAAAACCAAAAACGTGCTCTATGTCACGGGCGAGGAATCGGTGCGGCAGATCAAACTGCGCGCTGTGCGTCTGAACGTGCCCGAGGACAACATCTCACTGGTGGCAGAAAGCGACGTGGACGAGATCTGCGGTCTGATCGAATCTATGAAGCCGGACCTTGTGGTCATCGACTCCATCCAGACGATGCGTTGCACCGATATTTCCTCTTCGGCTGGCACAGTCAGCCAGGTCAAGGAAAGCTCGGCCCGCTTTTTAAATGTAGCCAAAACGCTGGAAATTCCCACCTTCATCGTGGGCCACGTCAACAAGGATGGCGCCATCGCAGGCCCCAAAGTCATGGAGCATATCGTGGATACGGTGCTGTACTTTGAGGGCGACAAGACCCTGCCGTACCGCGTACTGCGCGCGGTCAAGAACCGCTATGGCTCCACCAACGAAATCGGTATGTTCGATATGACCGGCCGCGGCCTTGCCCAGATCGAGAACCCCTCCCAGGTCATGCTGGAGGGCCGTCCTCTGGGAATCAGCGGTACCTGCGTGGCCTGCGTGATGGAAGGCACCCGCCCGGTGCTCAGTGAAGTACAGGCGTTGGCCACCAAAACCAGTTTTCCCAGCCCCCGGCGGACGGCCAGCGGCTTTGACTATAACCGCATGTACCTGCTGCTGGCGGTACTGGAAAAGCGCGCGGGGTATAACTTCTCCAGCCAGGACGTGTATGTTAACATCATTGGAGGCCTGAAGCTGGACGAGACCGCCTGCGACCTGCCGGTCTGTATTGCGATGGCATCCAGCTTTTTGGACCTGCCGGTGGGTGAAAAGACCATCGCTATCGGCGAAGTGGGCCTGGGCGGGGAAGTGCGCAGCGTGACGCACCTGGAGACCCGCCTGCGGGAAGCCCAGCGCGTGGGCTTTGATACAGCCATCGTACCCAAGCACAATTTAAAAATGATCGATTCGGCCCAGTTCCCGGGCCTTAAGCTGGTGGGCGTCTCCTACCTGCGTGAAGCGATCAACACGATAAAATTAAAGTGAGGAGAAAACCATGCCTGACCAGAATCAACCCAAAGCACCGGCGTTCAACCCAAAGCTGAAAGATGCCATCGTAGCGCTGAAAGCCGAAAACAACCCCAAAAACCTCAATGCCGTTCTCAACGAGCTGGTGCGCTCTCCGCTGCTGGCACCGGCCAACTTTGACCTGCAGGGTCAGTCTGCCCCTACGCCCGGCCCGGATGGCCGCGTGCAGCTGCCCCCCAACACCAAAATCAACCTCATCATGGTCAACAGCCCCGAGGGCAAACACTACTACCTGGGCTTCAGTGATTGGGACGCTGTACATGCATGGCAGAAGAACCCGGAGCAGGGCCGCCAGGTTATCATGCTGCGCTTTGATGATTTCGCCAATATGGTCTCGAAGAACCCGGATGCCTCCGGCATGGTCATCAATCCCGGCGAGAACAGCCTGCGCCTGGAGAAGCCACTGATCGAGTCCGTCAAAAAGCAGAGGGACGAAATCGCCAAGGCCCTGGCCCAGCAGCGCGCCGCTGTCACCCAGATCAAGCCGGGCGACAAGGTTACCATCGTGGAACCCAGCGTCCTGCCGGACGAGCTGGCCGACCCTATCTGCGAAGTGCTGGCTCAGGCTCCCGGCGTCGGCTCTGCCTACCTGCAGATCATGATCATCAACGATGAGGCCAAGAGCTACCTGCTGGTGCTGGACGGCCCCAAGGATGACAAGTTGTTTTCCGCCGTTGCCAAGGCAGCACGCCCCTATCTGATGGGCCGCGAGAAGAAGATCGACCTGAACATCACCACGTCCATCTCTCCGCTGGGTCAGCAGGGCATGCGCGGCAGTGAGCCGTTCTACCGCAAGGGCATCGGTCGCATCATGGACGAGGACGACGACGAATAATCCTGTTTGTACATAGCAATGAAAGCTGCACACCCGTAAAGCGTGAAAACTCTGCGGACGTGCAGTTTTTTATTCGGATTTTCTTGCATCTTGGCTGTAAAAATAGTACAATATACAATATATGTGTTTGTGCATCTGGCACAGGAATCCGAAGGTATGAGGTGTAGGATATGGTTTTGAGCATGACAGGCTACGGCCGCGCCGGCGCACTGCTGCACGGGCGTGACATCAAGGTGGAACTGCGCAGCGTCAATGCGCGTTTCTTTGAGTATTCTTCCCGATTGCCGCGCTCCTGCGCGTTTCTGGAAGACAAGCTGAAAAAGCTGGTGGCTTCCAGGGTCAGCCGCGGCAAGGTGGAATTAAGCCTTTCCATCCAGACGGTCACCGCTGCCGATACCGTGGTGTCGGTCAACTGGCAGCTGGCCGAGGGCTACCGCGCCGCCCTGAACGAGATGGTGGAGCGGATGGACCTGAAAAACGATGTCTCCGTTGGTATGCTTTCGCGTTTCCCCGATGTGCTGACCCAGACTGCTGCCCCCACCAACGAGGAAGAACTCTGGCAAGATGTGCAGTCGGTGGCTGAAAAGGCCGTGGATGCCTTTGTGGCTATGCGCGCCGTCGAGGGCGAAAAGCTGAAAGAGGATGTGGCGGGCCGCCTCGATACCATCGAGACGCTGGTCGGCCAGATCGAGGAAAACAGCGCAGGCCGTGTGCAGGCTTACAGCGATAAGCTCTACGCCCGCCTGCAGGAACTGCTGGGCGACCGCAACATCGACGAAAGCCGCCTTGTTACTGAGGCTGCCATCTTTGCCGATAAGACCGCTATCGATGAGGAAACCGTCCGCCTGCACAGCCATGTGGCCCAGTACCGCGAGATCTTGACTCTGGATGAGCCCATCGGCCGTAAGCTGGACTTTTTGACCCAGGAGTTGAACCGTGAGTCTAACACCATCGGCTCCAAGTGCCAGGATGTAGCCATCACCCGCCTGGTGGTGGAGCTGAAATCCGAGATTGAGAAGATTCGCGAACAGATCCAGAACATTGAGTAAGCGGGGGCATCCATGAAACTGATCAATATCGGCTTTGGCAATATGGTCAATGCAGACCGCGTCATTGGCATCGTCAGCCCGGATTCGGCACCTATCAAGCGCCTGGTGCAGGATGCCCGCGAGAAGGGCGCTTTGATCGATGCTTCCTACGGCCGCAGGACCCAGGCGGTGCTTATCATGGACTCGGATCACATAATTTTGTCCGGCATCCCGCTGGAAAGTATTACCGGCCGCTTTGCCCAGGAAGAAGAAAGCTGAAAGGGAGTATAGAGTATGAAAGGTGAAAAGTATCTGTTTGTTGTCTCTGGCCCGTCCGGCACCGGCAAGGACACCGTCGTGGCAAGCCTGCTGAAAAAACACCCGGAGATCCAGCACACCGTCTCCGCCACCACCCGCACCCCGCGTGAGGGCGAGAAGGACGGCATCAACTACCATTTCATGACGGTAGCTGATTTCGAGGATCATCTGGCCCATGACCAGATTGTCGAGCACACCAAATACTGCGAAAACTACTACGGTACCCTGCGCAGCGAGATTGAGGGCCGCATGGCACTGGGCATCCCGGTGATTCTGGTCATCGAGGTCGAAGGCGCAGGCAACATCAAAAAGATGTACCCCGGTGCCACCACGATCTTTGTGCTGCCCCCGGATATGGAAGAACTGGAGCGCCGCCTGCGCAACCGCGGCACGGAAAATGAGGAGACCATCCAGCGCCGCTTAAAGCGTGCCGAGACCGAGATTGCCAACTCCGTCAACTACGACGAGCATGTGGTCAATGTCGAGGTCGACAGCTGCGCTGAGAGCATCTACTCCATCATCCAGTTCAAGCTTAAGCACGGCGCTGCCGAATGAGTTTGCAGATTGCCCAGGCGGCGGTAGATGATGCGACGATCCACTTTGATAAACTGTATTCCTACTGCATCCCGCCGCGGTTAAACGATAAAGTCTGGCCCGGCAGCATGGTGTTAGTGCCTTTTGGCCGGGGAAATAAGCCCCGGATGGCGGTGGTGCTCTCGGTGGCGGCGCTGCCGGAGGATGCCGACACCCAAAAGCTGAAAACGCTGTACGATGCCGCCCCGGCGGAAGCTCGGCTGACGCCGGACCTGCTGGAACTGGTGCGATTTTTGAAAGATCGCACCTTCTGTACCTGGTTCGAGGCCGTCAAGGCGATTATCCCATACGGTGCCCAGTACCGTGCTGCCGTGGAAAACGGCCGCCCCGTGATGCAGAACCGGCTGTCCCGCTCGACCGAGCGACTTTACACGCTGGCAGGGGAGCTGCCCGCTAAGCCGAAGCCTGGTCCGCGTCAGCTGGCGGCGATGGAAGCGCTGAGCACCGGCCCCAAGACAGCCCGCCAGCTGGATGAGGCGGGCATCTCCAAGGCAACGCTGGACACCCTTTGCAAAAAGGGCGTGCTCACGGTGGCCGAGCAGGATAAGTCGCTGGATCTTTTCGCGGACATTCCGTTTGACCCGCAGCCACTGACCCTCTCCGAAGAACAGCAGAAAGCCTTTGCGACGCTGCTGCCGGACTTGGAGGACGGCAAGCCCCACGCAGCGCTGCTGCACGGCGTGACCGGCAGCGGTAAAACGGTGGTGTTTTTAAAGCTCATCGAACGCACGCTGGAACTGGGCCGCCGCGCCCTGGTGTTGGTGCCGGAGATCAGCTTAACACCGCAGATGATCCGCCGCTTAAAATCCACCTTTGGTAGCCGTCTGGCGGTACAGCACTCGGCACTCAACAACACCGAGCGGCTGCTCCAGTGGCGGATGATCCAGCAGGGGAATGCCGACATCGTGGTCGGCACCCGCAGCGCGGTCTTCTCGCCGCTGCATAATTTAGGGCTTATCATCGTGGATGAGGAGCAGGAACATACCTACCAGAGTGAATCTGCCCCCCGCTACGATGCCCACGACATCGCCAAAAAGCGCGCTGTCATGGAAAACGCCCTGCTGGTCTTTGCCTCGGCCACACCGTTGACCGAGACCTACCACGCCGCCCAAAGCGGCAAACTGAAACTTGTTACCCTCACCCAGCGCTACGGCGGCTGCCCGCTGCCCAGCGTGGATTTCATCGATATGCGCGCCGAGCTGACGGCAGGCAACCCCCGGGAGGTCAGCCGCCGCCTGGCACGCGAGCTGCAGGAAAATCTCGATAATGGGGAACAGAGCATCCTGCTCTTAAATCGCCGGGGCTACCGCACCATCGGCATGTGCACCGATTGCGGCCATGTGCTGAAATGCCCCAACTGCAGTGTGCCGCTGGTCTACCACAAACCCCAGCAGGCGCTGATGTGCCACCACTGCGGCCAAACGGTGCATCCGCTGCCGACGCTCTGCCCCGAGTGCGGCGGCAAGATCCACTACAGCGGCTTCGGCACCCAGCGTGTTGAGGAAGAACTGGCGGAACTTCTGCCCAGCGCCCGCATTTTGCGGATGGACCAGGACTCTACCGGCAAAAAAAACGCCCACGAAACGATGCTGGCCCAGTTTGCCCGGCACGAGTACGACATCCTGCTTGGCACCCAGATGGTGGCCAAGGGGCTGGACTTTGAAAAAGTTACACTCGTCGGTGTGCTGGGCATCGACTCGCTGCTGTTCGGGCAGGGCTTCCGCGCCTACGAGAGCGTGTTCAGCCTGGTCACGCAGGTCATCGGCCGCGGCGGCCGCGCTGCACTGCCCGGCCGCGCGCTGATACAAACAACCGTGCCGGACCACCCCGTTTTACAGCTGGCCGCCGCCCAGGATTACGAGGCTTACTACCGCGAGGAAATCACCTTCCGTAAGTTTGGCCTGTATCCGCCGTTCTGCGCGTTTTGCGTTATTGGCTTTGTGGGGGCGCAGGAGGGGGCCGTGCTCATCGCGGCCCAGCGTTTCGGCTCGCTGTTGGCGGAACGTGCCGCCCAGCGCCCCGGCCTGCCGCTGCGCATCTTAGGTCCGGCCCCCATGAACATTACGATGCTGAACGGAAAATTCCGTTATAAGCTGACGTTGAAATGCCGCAACGATACCGCGTTTCGCACCCTTTTGCGTGAAACGTTGGATGCTTACGCCAAGGAAAAAATGCCGCAGAAAGCGTCCGTGATCGTGGATTTCAACTCCGACGGTGATTTATAAAATAGAACGTATTGAAAAACAATTTTGGAGGTATTACCCATGGCACTTCGCACCATTGTACAGGACGGAGACCCGATTCTGAAAAAAGTCTGCCGCCCCGTCACGAAATTTGATGACCGCCTCGGCACCCTGCTGGACGATATGAAAGAGACCCTGATCGCCGCCAACGGCCTGGGGCTGGCTGGCCCGCAGGTGGGCATGATGCGCCGCCTGTTCATCTGCCTGGATGACCGTGACCTGCCCGAGGAGGTCCCCGCTAACTACGAGTACAAGTTCATCGAGTTCATCAACCCAGAGATCCTTGAGCTGAGCGATGAGCAGGTGGAACTGTACGAGGGATGCCTGTCTTTCCCCGGCCATAACGGCGCTATCAAGCGCTCCAAGCATGTCAAGGTAAAGGCCCAGGACCGCCACGGTGAGTGGTTTGAGATGGAGGCTGACGATATGCTGGCCCGCTGCATCCAGCACGAGAACAACCATTTGGACGGCATCACCATCATGGACCTGGCCGAGCATTTCTACGAAGACGATTACCCCGAAGAAAACGAGGACTGATATCATGCGTATCCTGTTCATGGGCACCCCGGATATTGCCGCTGCCAGCCTGCAAGCCCTGCTGGACGCCGGACACGAGGTCTGCGCGGTATTTACCCGCCGCGATAAGCCGGTGGGCCGCAAGCAGATCCTGACGGCCCCGCCGGTCAAACAGCTGGCGGTGGAGCGTGGAATCCCGGTCTATCAGCCCTGCACTTTGCGGGACGGTTCTTCGGATGACATCATCCAGGAGCTGGCCCCGGAGATCATCGTGGTGGTGGCCTACGGCTGCATCATCCCGCCGCAGCTGTTGCATGTAGCCAAGTACGGCTGCATCAACCTGCATGTGTCGCTGCTACCCAAATACCGCGGCTCGGCACCTATCCAGTGGGCGGTGCTCAACGGTGACTCCGGGACCGGCGTTTCCATCATGCAGCTGGACGAAGGGTTGGACACCGGTGACGTGCTGATGGTCGAGCCGGTTGACATCGACCCCGAGGAGACCAGCGGTGAGCTGTTTGACCGCGTCAGCGCTGTCGGTGCCAAAACACTGGTCACGGCGCTGGAAAAGATCCCCGCCGGCGAGCTGAAACTCCAAAAGCAGGATGACGCCCAGGCCACGCTGGCCCCGCCGCTGACCAAGGAGATGGCACAGTTCCATTTCACCGAAGACGCAGCCCACATCCACAACTGGGTGCGTGGTATGAACCCCTGGCCGGTGGCTTGGTTTGCGCATGAGGGCAAGCGCATCAAGGTACAGGAAAGCCGCCTAGCGGAGAACCCGCAGAATGCGGCCCCCGGCACCGTGCTAGCCCTTAAGCCCTTGACCATTGCCGCCGCAAACGGCGCAGTGGCTCTGCTGACCGTTACGCCTGAGGGCGGCAAGCCGATGGCTGGCACCGCCTGGGCCGCCGGTAGGCGCTTAAAAGCGGGGGACCGCCTGTGACGCCCCGCCGCCTGGCCGTGAAGGCATTGATCCACCAGGAACAGGCCGGTTACGCCAACCTGGTGCTGGATGCCGAACTAAAAAAGTGTGACCCGCCCATGAACACCCGCGACGCCGCCTTTGCGGCCCGCATCTTTTACACCACGCTGGAGCGCCTGCCGCTGCTGGACTATACAATCGACCGCTACACCAAAAAGCCGGTCGCCAAACTGGACGCCCCGGTGCGTGCCGTGCTACGCAGCGGGTTGGCCCAGGCCAAGTATATGCAGGTGCCCATGTCGGCGGCGGTGAATGAATCCGTCCGACTGACGAAAGCCCTCGGCAAAAGCAGCGCCGCCGGTATGGTCAATGCCGTACTGCGCAAGGCCGTTGTAACCGAGGTACACGAGGACGATTTTGCCACCCCACTGCAGCGCTTGGGCACCTATTACTGCCTGTCACCCGCGGTGGCAAAGCTGCTGTATAACCAGTACGGTGAGGAAGCCTTCGCCATGGCTGGCGTATTTTATGAGCGCCCGGCTACGGCCATCCGCGTCAACACCCTGCGCACCACCGACGAAGAGCTTACCGATTTGCTGCACACCGAGGGCCACAGCGTCCGGCCCGGCCCATGGCCCCATGCGCTGCTGGTGGAGTTCAACGGCTCGCCCGCCGCAAGCCGGGCCTTTGCCAGGGGGCTTTTCCACGTGCAGGGCTTGGCCAGCCAGTTTGCTGCCCTCTGTGTGGGGGCACAGCCTGGCCAGAAAGTAGCGGACCTTTGTGCCGCGCCCGGAGGCAAAAGTCTGACGCTGGCCGAGTGCATGCAGAATCAAGGGAAACTAATCAGTGGCGAGTATGTGGAATCCCGCGTGCCGCTGCTGCGCAAAGCCTTTGCCCGCTGCGGTGTCACCTGTGCCGAAGCCGTGCAGAACGACGCTGTCCGGCTCCGCAGCGATTGGGGCAAATTCGACCGCATCCTGTGCGATGTGCCGTGTTCGGGTTTGGGCGTCATAGCCAAAAAGCCGGACATTCGCTATAAAGATTTGGACGGGATAGAGAATTTGCTGCTAAGCCAGCAGAAGATCCTGCAAAATGGTGCAGATTTACTTGCCGAAAACGGCCGATTGGTGTATTCTACCTGTACAGTCAATCGTGACGAAAACGAGGAACAGGTGAAAACTTTCCTCGAAAATAACCCGCGTTTCCATGTGGCTGTCCCCGCCTTGCAACTGCCTGGCATGCAGCAGGGCGAATATGGCACACTGTTTTTGCCGCATAAAACGGCCACTGACGGATTTTTTGCCGCTATTTTGGAAACAGAAAGTACACAATGATCGTTTATAATAGTAAAGAAGGGAGGAACGCAGCATGAGCGAAGCAACGAAGATTTGCTTATCCGATTTTACGCTGGACGCGCTGACCGCGTATCTTGTCAGCCTGGGCCAGCCGAAATTCCGTGCCAAGCAGATTTTTAAATGGCTGCACCAGAAGCTTGTGACGGATTTTTCCCAGATGACCGACCAGCCCAAGACCCTGCTGGCACAACTTGCGGAAAATTGCACCATCGCAGTGCCCACCATCCGCCGCCGCCAGCAATCCAAGGACGGTACGGTCAAATATCTGCTGCAATTGGCCGACGGCAACTGCATCGAGACGGTTTTGATGCGCTACAAGTATGGCAACACGGTCTGCGTATCCACCCAGGTGGGCTGCGCCATGGGCTGCCGCTTCTGCGCCTCTACCCAGGCAGGCCGCGTGCGGGATTTGACCGCGGGTGAGATTGCCTCAGAAATTTACACCGCACAGAAGGACTCCGGAGAGCGGGTCTCTCACATCGTTTTAATGGGCATTGGTGAACCGCTGCACAATTTTAACAATGTGATGGACTTTTTGGAGATCATCTCCTGCCCGGAGGGGGTCAACATCGGCATGCGCAACATCAGCCTGTCCACCTGCGGCCTGGTGCCCAAGATCGACGAGCTGGCCAAGCGCCATTTGCAGCTGACGCTTTCGGTCTCGCTGCATGCGCCGGATAACGTGACCCGCTCCGGCATGATGCCCGTCAACGATGCGTTCCCGCTGGAGCAGCTGATCCCGGCCTGCCGCCGCTACCAGAAGGAGACCGGCCGCCGCATCAGCTTTGAGTATTCGATGGTGCGCGGCGTCAACGACAGCGATGAGATGGCCCAAAAGCTGGCCAACCTTATTAAAGGCATGGGCGCCCATGTGAACCTGATTCCCATCAACCCCGTGGACGGCAGCCCGTACTCCGCTACGGACGACGCCAACGTGCACCGCTTCCAGCAAAAGCTGGAAAGCCTGGGCGTGAACGCCACGGTGCGCCGCCGCTTGGGCACGGACATCAGTGCCGCTTGCGGCCAGCTGCGCCGCGAGGATGCCCAGCAGGCCGAAAATTGCTGAAAACTACGGAAAGGAACCAACCTGAATGAAGATTGCCGCAATTACTGACATCGGCAGCTGCCGCCAGGAAAACCAGGATAACTACTGCGCGCAGCAGCTGCCGGGCGGTACCGCCTGGGGCATTGTCTGCGATGGTATGGGTGGCGTCAATGGCGGGCGTATCGCCGCGCACATTGCCACCGATACGATGCAGCAGTATTTTGCCCGTCAGATGCGCTCCCTGCAGCCGGGCGGCGAGAAAAGCTTTATCATGCGCGGGTTTGATATTACCAACCGCGCCGTGTATGAAAAAGCCACCTCGGACCCTGAGATGATGGGCATGGGTACGACCGGCGTTTGTGCGTATGCCGGCGGGGGGCTGGCGCATGTGGTCCATGCGGGCGACTCCCGCGCGTATCTTTTCCACGAGGGCGAGATGCGTCAGATCACGCGGGACCACTCAATGGTCCAGCAGTTGGTGGACAGTGGCAAGATCACTCGGGAACAGGCGGCCCAGCACCCCAAAAAGAACCTAATCACCCGGGCGTTGGGCGTTTCGGCCAATATCGTGCCGGAATATAACCGCTGCGAGATCGAAGTCGGCGACATTTTGCTGCTGTGCAGTGATGGCCTGACCAACATGATCTCGGATGAAGAGATTGCACTGGTGCTCCGGGAGGTCCCGTTCTTTGAGGCCCCCAGCATCTTAGTAGATAGAGCTTTGCAGGCCGGTGGGCAGGATAACATCACCGTGCTGCTGATGGGCGTGGAAATTACGGAGGTCAATCATGGATAATCTCATTGGAAAACGGCTGGACGGACGGTATCAGATCGAAAGTCTGGTCGGCATGGGCGGCATGGCCAACGTCTACCGCGGCACCGATACCAAGACCGGCAATGCCATCGCAGTTAAGGTATTGAAAGAGGAATTCCTGGATAACGAGGAGCTGGTCCGCCGCTTCAAAAACGAGTCCAAGGCTATTTCCATCTTGAATCACCCCAACATCGTAAAAGTCTACGATGTCTCCGTAACCGACCGTTTGCAGTACATCGTGATGGAGTATGTGGACGGCATCACGCTGAAGGAGTACCTTAAGCAGCGCGGCGGTGCCCTGACCTGGAAAGAGACTGTACACTTTGCCACCCAGGTGCTCAGCGCTTTGCAGCACGCCCACTCCAAGGGCATCATTCACCGCGATGTAAAGCCGCAGAACATCATGCTGCTGGCAGACGGATCGATTAAAATGATGGACTTCGGCATTGCGCGCTTCTCCCGTGCGCAGAGCCAGACCGTCAGCGATAAGGCCATTGGCTCGGTGCATTATATCAGCCCCGAGCAGGCCAAGGGCGATAAGACCGACGCCCGCACCGACATCTACTCAGTGGGCGTTATGCTGTACGAGATGCTCTCCGGCAAGCTGCCATTTGACGGCGATGGTGCTGTGTCCATCGCCATCATGCAGATCTCCGATAAGGCCAAGCCTTTGGCGCAGGTGGCCCCCAATGTGCCCGAAGCCCTGTGCCAGATCACCGAAAAAGCCATGGAAAAGGACCCGGCCAACCGCTACCAGAGCGCCCAGGAAATGTTGGAAGCCATCGAGGCTTTCAAACGCAACCCCTCGGCCCGCTTTGCGTATGAGTACCGCAACACCCAGGACAACCCGGAAAGGAATATCAACCGAGTGGTAAACAGCACAAAACCTGCCGCAAAATCGGCGGCTGGAACCAAGGCAGCGGCTAAGTCCGGCAGCAATATCCGCACCGGAGAAGCCCGTCGTGTAGGCACCCAGAACCCCGGCCGCGGCAAAAAGAATAAGAAGAAAAAAGGCCAGAAGCCTTTCTCTCTGCTGCCCATTTTCTTTGGCATGGCGGTCGCCTTTGTCATCGGTGCCGCTATCCTGATCTATTTGATCTTCACCAACTCCAGCAACCTGCTTTTCTCCAACCGTAACGACGTCACCCTCATCAGCTTCATCGGCATGACCGAGGATGAGTTCCGCGCTTCGGAGTATAACTCTCTGCTGAAATTGCAGAAAGAGGAAGAATATTCCGACGAGCCCGCCGGCACCATCGTCAAGCAGAACCCCAAGGCCGGCCGTACTGTCAAGGAGGGCCAGAAGATCACCTTGACCGTGAGCCTGGGCACCCAGTATATTACGATCCCCGAGACGAAAAACATGGTGGCTGAGGATGCCGAGCAGACCCTGAAAGACATGGGCCTGCGCGTAACCAAAAAGCCGATGGTGGACGCCACCGTCGCCCCCGGCGCGGTCATCTACACCCAGCCTGCTGCCGGTGAGACCGTCACCGGTGACTCGATGGTCATCGTCTACGTCAGCCGCCAGGACAAGGACAAGACCCAGCCTGTGCCCAGCCTGACCGGTCGTATGCTCGAAGATGCCCGCAACGAGATCAAGGGCAAGTTCTCGGTCCGCGTGGTCGAGCAGGCCAGCGAACAGCCAGCCGGTACCGTTTTGAGCCAGAGCCCGGCCGCCGGTTCCGAGGCCCGCATCACATCGGCTATCACGCTGGTGGTCTCCACCGGTGTGCCTGAAGTCGTCGAAACGCCGACGGATACCGGCAACGGCGATGAAGGTGACAGCACTATTGAAGAAAGCTGGTGGCCCAGCGCAGACGGTACACACCAGATTCACCAGTTGACCGATGGTTCCATGTGGAATGAGAACGGCCAGCGCTGTGATGCCCAGGGCAACCCGCTTTGATGGGGAACGCTATGAACTATATCACAAAAGGCATCGGCGGCTTTTACTACGTAAAAACGCCGGATGGCATCAAAGAATGCAAGGCGCGCGGTATCTTCCGCAAAAGCGGCATCAAGCCGGTGGCAGGCGATTGTGTAGAGCTTTCCCCGGACGGTACGGTCATCGACGAGATCAGGCCTCGCAAAAACGTGTTTGTGCGCCCGCCTATTGCAAATTTGGATGTGCTGTTCATTGTGGCAAGCACCGTACAGCCTGTGCCCAGTACCCTGGTGCTGGACCAGCTGGCGGCGGCTGCCATTTATAAAGATGTACAGCCGATTCTGGTCGTGACCAAGGCTGACCTTGGCGCGGCGGATACGCTGGTGCAGGCCTACAAAACCAGTGGCATCCCGCTGGTGCAGCTGAACTACGAGACCGGCGAGGGCCTTGACGAGATCAAGGCGCAGATCAAAGATCATCTCTGTGCTTTCTGCGGCAACTCTGGCGTGGGTAAGTCTACACTGCTGAACGCTCTGGCGCCTGAATTGCAGCGGGAGACCGGCTCCATCAGCCAAAAGCTGGGCCGCGGCCGCCATACCACCCGCGAGGTGGAGATATTTGAAATCTGCGGCGGCCGTTTGGCCGACACGCCGGGCTTTGCCAGCCTGGAAGCCCAGAAGCTCTGCCGCATCCCCAAAGAGGACATCCAGCACACCTTCCCGGAGTTTGAGCCTTACTTTGGGCAGTGCCGCTTCACCGGCTGCTCGCACCGTGCCGAGACCGACTGCGCGGTGCGACAGGCAGTTGAGGAAGGCAAAATCAGCAAAACGCGCTATGCCAGCTACCTTGCCATGTACGAGGAAGCCAGCGCCAGGAAAGAATGGGAAAAATAATGAAACACGCGATCCTGCTTTCGGCCGTGCCGGTCGATGCAGCTATGAAGCGCTACTGCCGCCCCGGCAACTTTGTAGTAGCCTGCGATGCCGGCTACCGCAATTCCGATTGCCTGGGTGTGCACCCGGATCTGATCGTGGGGGATTTTGATTCAGCCCCGCAGCCTGATACCGACAGCGATACCATTGTGCTGCCACACGTCAAAGATGACACCGACACCCACTACGCCGCCAAATGGCTGTTGGAAAACGGCTATACCCAGGTCACCATGCTGGGCGCCTTGGGCGGTGCCCGGCTGGAGCATACGATTGCCAACCTTTCCACTGGCCTGTTTTTAGCTGAGCATGGCGTGGACGTAGTGCTGGCAGATACCGCCAGCGAGATCCATTATCTTGTCCCCGGCAAAGACCTTACCTTGCAGCGCGGCGAATGGCAGTACCTCTCGGTGTTCCCGTGGGATGGCAAGCTGATCGGCGTGGACATTGAGGGGGCGTATTACCCCCTGCACGGTGCAGAACTCGTGCCGGATTATCCTCTTGGTGTCAGCAACGAGTTTGTAGAACCCACCGTTACCCTGCGCTGCCAGACAGGCCATGGCATCGTTGTGCTGACCCGCGCCGATTAAAGGCACACATCCCACACCGCTGCCATAGTATGGTTTATACAGTAAATCCCAGGGAAGGGAGGTGTAAGCCGTGCATGTAGTGGTGGTACGTTGTCCCCGCGCGCTGCGCTGGCTGCTCCGCGCAGCTTTCAAAGTGTAAAATATCCTATGCCTCTGCCCGTTGAGCAGGGGCTATTTTTTTACCCTGCCGCATATACATGCACAAGAATACCAAACGGAAAGGGGTAACCAGCATGGAACTGAAGGTGTTTAAGGACACCCTTGCAGCATACGGCGGGCGGTGGGAGACACGGCAGGAACTGCCGGTGGAAACGGAAATTTTGATCCCGGATTATCAGCCGGCTGTTTTTAAGATCGTCAAATGCCTGATGCAGCCGGTGGTGCTGCAAAACCGGGTAGCTAGCGGGCGCTGGCACTGCGAGGGGTATCTGCGCTGCACCGTGTATTATCAAAGCGATGAGCCCGGCTGCCGACTGTACCGCACCGAGCAGAAATTTGCCTTTGAAAAATCGGTCGAGCTCCCGGACGCTGCCTTTGCCGAAGGCCCGGCCCAGGTCTGGGGCGAGCAGGAATACTGCAACTGCCGCGCCGTCAGTGAGCATCGCATCGACCTGCGCGGGGCGTACATCCTGTGTGCCGCGGCGCTGATGGTCAGGAATTGCGAGCTGCTGACCTCGCTGGCCGATTGCGGCATTGAGCAGCGCACACAAGAGCTATCCGGCCTGACCCGCGTGGCCGCCGAGGAAAAGGCCCTGACCAGTGAGATCAACCTGCCGCTGCCGGGCACAGGGGAGTCCATCCTGGATATCGGCGGCAGCTTTACCCTGACCAGCCTGACCATGCAGACCGGGCAGGCCAGCTGCCAGGGCATTTTGCAGGTGCAAGTTTGCTGCCAGCCGCCGGAAAGCGAAGCGCTGGATGTCCGCACCAAAGAGATGACGGTTCAACAGACCGTCGACCTTCCCGGAGCAGCCGAGAGCGACCAGTGCATCGCCTGGGGCGAACTGCTGCACTGCACCCTGCGCACAGAGGATGGTGCGGCGGATGCAAGCCTATCGGTTACATGGAAACTGCACCTGGAACTGTGGCGGCTCGCTGCCCACACCGTGGTGGCGGACGCCTACTCGACCCTTTGCCAGGCACAGACCGTGCAGACCGTCTGCAAGCTGCTGCAAAGGACCACCGACCTGAACGGCCATCTGTCCGTGACCGTAGAGGATGACCTACCCACGCCCGACGCCGAAGTGCGCGGCTGCTTTGTCACGCTGGAAGCGCCGGTGCAGATTCCTGAGGAAGCAGCCAGCAAAGAAAAAGCAGGAGAGACCCGCTGGGAACTGCAGGGCAAAGGCACGGCCCATGTGTTGTGTGCTGACAGCCGCGGCGAACTGACCTGTTACGATAAAGCTTTTACCTGGCAGCCGGAAGGCAGCTGGCAGGGAAGTCCCGGCGATGCTTACCCCTGCCTGCATGCCGATGTGACCCGTCTGACCAGCGGCAAAAGCGGTACGCGGCTGCGCGTAGAAATTGAGCTGAGCATAACCGGCTCCATGCTGCAGGCCCAGGTCCAGCAGGCTTTAAGTGAGGTGGATCTGGGAGAAGAATTTACCGATGGCACAGATGGCCCGGCGCTGTACCTGTACTATGCGCAGGAAGGGGAGCGCATCTTTGATATTGCCAAGCGCTACCACGCCCGCGCCAAAGACTTGGCCGCCGCCAACCACTTGGAGACCGGCGGTACCGCACCCCAGGACCTGACCACCGAGAGCACCTGCCTGCTGATTCCCGCCGCTTTGTAAAGGAGGAAACACCGTGACGCAAGAACAAATCTACCAGAATATCGCGCGCCGGACCGGCGGCGATATTTATATTGGCGTGGTGGGGCCAGTGCGCACAGGCAAAAGCACCTTTATCAAGCGCTTCTCCGAGCTGCTTTTGCTGCCGCATATCCAAAACGAAGCCCAGCGTGCCCGCGCCAACGATGAACTGCCCCAAAGCGCCGCAGGCCGCACCATCATGACCACCGAGCCGAAGTTCATCCCGGAGAAGGCAGTCAATATCGAGCTTTCCGGCGGCGGCAGCTTCCGGGCACGGCTTATCGACTGCGTGGGCTACATGGTGGACGGTGCCCTCGGCCATGAGGAACAGGACGCCCCCCGCCTGGTGAAAAGCCCCTGGTTTGACCACGAGGTGCCCTTTGACCTGGCGGCCGAGACCGGCACACGGCGCGTTATCCGTGAGCATGCAACCGTGGGCGTCGTTGTCACCACCGACGGCAGCGTGGCCGACCTGCCGCGGGAAAACTACTGCGAGGCCGAGCGCCGCATCATCGCCGAACTGGAGGCCATCGGTAAGCCCTACGTCATTTTGCTGAACTGTACTGACCCGGACAGTGATGCCGCCCACCAGCTGGCCGCCCAATTGCAGGATACCTACCAGCGGGCGGTCGTGCCCATCAACTGCGTAGCAATGACTGCCGAAGCGCTGGACGGCATTTTGCAGCGGCTTTTGTATGAGTTCCCGATTCGAGAAATCGCCGTGCAGATGCCCAGTTGGGTCATGATGCTGGAACCCGGCCATTGGCTGCAAAGCGCCGTATACACTGCTATGCTGAAATTTGCCGGCTCTGTGCACAAAATGGCCGATATTGCAGGCAAAAATCTGCCGTTGGAATGTGAGTACATCACCAAAACCATGCTGACCGGCATGGACCTTGCCAGCGGTTCGGTGCACATTACGGCAATGATTGCGCCTGATATTTTTTACAAAATTTTGGGTGAGCAGACCGGGCTTTCCATCGTGGATGAAGCCAGCCTACTGCCCTGTGTGGTCAGCCTGGCCAAGGCAAAGCGCGCCTACGATAAGATCAAATCGGCCCTTGACCAGGTGGAAGCCACCGGCTACGGCATTGTGATGCCGGGTATCGAAGAACTGACGTTGGAAGAGCCGGAGATCGTGCGCCAGGGCGGGCAGTACGGCGTGCGGCTCTCCGCCAGCGCACCCAGTTTGCACATTATGCGGGCCAACATCCACACTGAACTTTCCCCCACGGTGGGCAGTGAGCAGCAGGGGGAAGAACTCATCAAGAGCCTGCTGGCAGATTTCGAGACCGACCCCGGCAAACTGTGGAACACTAACATCTTTGGCAAAAGCCTGAACGAATTGGTCAGCGAGGGAGTGCAGGCCAAGCTGCTGCATATGCCGCAGGAGGCCCGCAGCCGCCTGCAATCTACGTTGGAACGCATTATCAATGAGGGCTGCGACGGCCTGATCTGCATCCTGTTGTAAAGGGGGCCTTACCGTGAAGCACCTGACCCGGCAGGAAAAGAAATGCCAGAAAGAGCGCCGCGCCCTGATGGCTGAGCTGGACGCAGCTACGCAAGCCCTGCGTGCTAACGAGAAAGCTTTTCAAGAAGCGCTGGACCCTTTTGTAATTGAGCAGCTAACTTACCAACATGCGGCCCTGCGATGCCGCAGCCGTGTGCTGCTGCGCTTATTGCGGGAGGAGGATGCCCCGTGCCGCTGACAGACACTTTGTGGCCCTGGGCTGTCGGCGCGGTATGCCTGCTGTTGGTTTTGCGGTGCGCCGCCCGCCAGCGGCACCCGGTACTGGCTGTGCTGGCCGGGGCCGTCTGCGGGCTGGGGGTGCTGGCTGTGATAGCGCTGCTGGAACCTGTCAGCGGCATTGTGCTGCCGCTGAACCGCTATACGGCCTTTGTGGCGGCTGTGCTGGGCGTGCCCGGGGTGGTTTTATTGCTGCTTTTACAGCTGATATTATAAAAAATCTTGCCAATTGCTGTGCAATATGCTATAATATCCCAGAAACGAGTGGAACATACGGCGGCGGGACAGTTCGCAAGAACTGCCTGAGGAAAGTCCGGGCTTCACAGAGGCATAGCAACTGCTAACGGCAGCCGGGGGCGACCCCAGGGATAGTGCAACAGAAAGAAACCGCCGTGCTTTGCACGGTAAGGATGGAAAGGCGAGGTAAGAGCTCACCAGCGCACTGGCAACTTTGCGGCTATGTAAACCCTGCTTGAAGCAACATCCGTATGGGACATTATGCGGAGCCTCGCGCGTCCCGGTGATGGCGTGAGCCTTACGGCAACGTAAGGCCAAGATAGATCGTCGTTTGATACAGAACCCGGCTTACGGTCCAGTCGTTTTCTTAAACAATTTCTGCACAGCGGTTCATATAACTGCTGTGCAGTTTTTGTTTGTAGGAAACACCACATTACAATCACATCCGAAATCAACGGCAGAGCTTGCACCCGGCACCACCTGACAGCAGGCAGAAAAAAGCCCCGCGCTTGACACAGGGGAAGCAGAAAGCTATAATAAAGGCATAACATGCTATTTCGCTAAATTAAAGTTTAGCGAAATAAAGGGAGGGACAAACAGGGAAAATGAGCAGTTATATCGATGTGGTCCACCCGGACCGCCATGCGCCGTATTTGGATATACCCAATGATGTGGTGGAATACCTGCATTATCTGGACTTTGTAAAGATGCGGTCACCGCGCACCATCAACGCATACTATCTCGATTTGCGCGGCTTCTTCCGTTTTATGATGGCGATGCAATGGTCGCGTGTGCCGCGGGATACGCCGCTGGAAGAAATAAACTTAAAGGACATCTCAACCGAGGATATAAAAAAGATCACCAAGCGGGACATCTTTTCCTATTTGGACTACGTGCGCAGCACGGACGCCAACGGCGGCAAAGCCCGTGCCCGCAAGCTGAGCGCCCTAAAAGGGTTTTTCTCCTATCTGGTGACCCAGGTGAATAAACTGCAGGAAAATCCCACCGAGGGAATCAGTCTCGGCTCACCAAAAAAGGCCCTGCCTAAATACCTGACTGCCGCGGAAAGCATAGACTTGTTAAAAAATATACAAAGCGACTTCTATGAGCGTGACTTCTGCATGATTACCCTGTTTTTAAACTGCGGCATGCGGCTGACAGAACTGGTGACCATCAACATGGGCGATTTCAAGCAGGATACCATCCGCATCACCGGCAAAGGCAACAAAGAGCGGCTTGTCTACCTGAACGACGCCTGCCTGGAAGCGCTGGACCACTATAAAAAGGCCCGTGCAGCGCTGCCGAACCTGCCGGCAGATGAACGGGCCTTATTCGTCTCCAAGCGCACCGGCAAGCGGCTGACGGCGCGCCGCGTGGAACAGATCGTGGCGCGTTGCCTGCAAAGCGCAGGCTTAAGCGGACGAGGTTTTTCGCCCCACAAGCTGCGCCACACGGCGGCAACGCTGATGTATCAGGGCGGTGTGGATATGTTGGCGCTGAAAGAAATTTTGGGCCACGAGAGTGTTTCCACCACGCAGATCTACACCCACATCAACCAGGAGCGCCTGCGCGCCGCGGTGAAAGCCTCTCCTCTTGCGGATCAAGGTTATATCGCGGAAAGCAAGCCCTCACAGCAGGACTCCGGCGAGGAAGACTGACAGCCAGCCGTTGACCAGATTGACCGTTCCGGCCAGCAGCAGGCAAAACAGAAAGCGTATTGTCAGCCGCCGAAAAGCCCCCGTCAACTGCCCACGGGCGGCCCCGCCCGAAAAGACGCACTGGAACAACCCGTTGCTTATCGCTGCGCTGTAGCCGGATAGCCACAGCCCTGCAAACAGTACACTCAGATTGGACAGGCTGCTCAGCAGCCAGTAGCAGACAAGGCCCCGGCTCTCCCCTGCAGCCAGTACGCAGGCAGCGCATAAGCCGAGAAAGCCACCGCGCAAAAAGAATAAAATCGGGAGAAAGAAACATCCCAAGGCCGAAAAGCTGCACAGATACAGCGCGGCCAACTGCAAAAAGGCAGCGGAAAACTGCCACTGCCATACAGAGAAAACCGTGCTGTAGCTGCTTTTAGACAGGTAGTAAGCCGCCAGCTGACTGCCTGACTCCCAGGCTCCGGTTCGCCCCAGCCAAATGCCTGGCAGGTAGCCCAGCAAAAACAGACAGGCGCAGCCCAGGGGCAAATAAGGCAGCCTGCCCGCCGCGTTTGCCGGGGCCTGCGGCACTCGCGACGCTGGCTGGCGCGGCCAGAACATCCGGGCACGGACAGCGGGTCGCGTAGGTTGTGCCGTGCGCATCAGTGCCCCTCCTTAATGGCGGAGAGCGCACCGCCTAAGGTGCCGCCTAACAGCAGAGCCAGCGGCAGCATGGCGTCGCTACGTGTCCAGCTGGGCACACCATGTACAAGAAACGCCGCTGCCAGCAGGCAAAGTGCATAAAAGGCCCCGCAAATTAACCCGCATACAAACCGCTGCCGCCCGATTTTACCCGCCAGCAAAAAGCCGGAAACCGCAGCCCCGGCTGATGCTGCCAGGCAGGCCATCGGTTGCACCAGATGCAGCGGCAGCGGCGTATGCGTCAAGAGAAATGCAGCCAGCGCCAACAGCAAAAGGCATAGGCCGACCCCCGCCGCAAAAACCTGCACCAGCATCCAGGCTGGCGCATTTTGTCCGCGCGGACGGCTGCGGCGTCTGGGCAGATTGGGAGAAATACTTTTAGCCATAATAAAACGCCCCCTTGCACAGTAAACACTATGCAAGGGGGCGTTTTGGTATGCCGTTGGGCAAAATTACTTCTTAGCAGGGGTGGTGTCCTTGCCGCCCATGTCCAGCTTCTCCACGCTGGCAATGGCGGTACGGCGGAAGCGAATCTTGGTGCGGTCACTGCCGGTCTCCAGAACGATGGTGTCGTCCTTCTCGGAGATGGCACAGACGATGCCGACGATACCGCCGATGGTAGAAACCTTATCGCCGATTTCGATGGAGCTGCGCATAGCGGCGTCCTTCTTGTCCTGGCGCTTCTGCGGCAGATAGATCAGAATGAACATGAAGACGATGATCAGGATCATCGGCAGCAGCGTAAACAGGGTCTCGGTCATGCTGGCGGAACCAGTGGCACTCAAAAACTGAATCATAGCGGGTATACTCCTTAAAATAAACGATTTCTTCTATTATATCGAACTTTGCGGCACAGCGCAAGCGTTTACGAAAAAATATCAGATGCGGGTGTCAAGTTTATGCACATAGGTGTCGTGGAACTGCTGGAAAGTGCCGTTGTCCAGCGCCTCGCGGATGCGTTCCATCAGGTGGTTGTAGAAATACAGGTTGTGCATAACAG
The DNA here is from genome assembly GCA_900539695.1 of uncultured Oscillospiraceae bacterium. Classification (GTDB taxonomy): domain Bacteria; phylum Bacillota; class Clostridia; order Oscillospirales; family Ruminococcaceae; genus Gemmiger. Next base: position 25,380 of record UQDG01000016.1, on the reverse strand, counting down.
CCAAGCGCATGCCCAGCATCTCATCGGCCTTCTGCAGATGGCGTATGTAGGCGCGGGAAAAGTTGCGGCAGACCGGGCAATCGCAATGCGGATCGATGGGAGATTCGTCGCGCTCGTACTTCAGGTTCTTGATGTTAATGATGCCGTCCCAGGTGAACAGGTGGCCATGGCGGGCATTGCGGCTGGGCATGACACAGTCGAACAGGTCAACACCGCGGTAAACGCCCTCGATGATGTTGCCGGGGGTGCCGACACCCATCAGGTAGCGGATCTTGTTCTTGGGGGCAAAGGGCTCTACGGCGGAGATGATGTCGTACATGACCTCGGCAGGTTCGCCCACGGCCAGTCCTCCGATAGCATAGCCATCCAGATCGTATTCAGCGATTTGCTTCATGTGTTCTACACGCAGGTCGGCAAAGGTACAGCCCTGGTTGATACCGAACAGCAGCTGATCGGGGTTGACAGCCTTTTCCTCATGCTTCAGGCGGGCCATCTCATCCTTGCAGCGCAGCAGCCAGCGGGCCGTGCGGGCGCAGCTGTTTTTGGCGTACTCGTAGGTGGCGGGGTTCTCTACGCACTCGTCAAAGGCCATGGCGATGGTAGAACCCAGGTTGGCCTGGATCTGCATGCTCTGCTCCGGCCCCATAAAAATGCGGTGACCGTCCAGGTGGGAGTTGAAGGTGACGCCCTCCTCGGTGATCTGGCGCAGCTTGGCCAGGCTGAACACCTGGAACCCACCGCTGTCGGTCAGGATGGGACCGTCCCACTTAGTGAATTTGTGCAGACCGCCCATCTCGGCCACCAGCTTGTCACCAGGGCGCAGATGCAGATGGTAGGTGTTGCACAGCATGACCTGGGCACGGATGTCTTTCAGATCCAGCGCCGACAGACCGCCTTTGATGGCGGCGGCGGTGGCAACGTTCTGGAATGCGGGGGTCTGCACGGTGCCGTGCACCGTAGTAAATTCGCCGCGACGGGCGGCACCTTCCTGTTTGATAAGGCGGTAAGGCATAGATTCTATCTCCATTTTAAAATTGATTCATCTTAAAAAGGCGGTACAGGGGGCTATTCCCTGCACCGCCTAAAATATTATTATAGATGAAAATTGTCGGCTCGTCAACTGTTTTCCCCAAATGAAAGGAATATGATTGTTATAATTGAAATGGTCAATTGGCTATGATACTATTAGGTTATATTCTTTTTTCGGCAACTAAAATCTATGTAAAAGGACGTGGACAAAATGAGTAAGGATGGAATTTGCAGTTTCGGGAATGTTCAGGAACGAGACATGGACTTGATGTTCATGGAAAGCCTGTTGACGGATGATGGTTTTGTTTGGCTGTTTTTGAACAAAGCGGGAATCGCGTGCAACTCGGTCGAGGTGCTGAACGTCGCTCTCTCCGAGACCGACCCGGAGTACGGAGAATCCGACATCACCGCGATACTTTCGATTGACGGCAAGAAACACGCGCTCTTGATTGAGGATAAAATCAATGCGCCAGCGATGCCGAGACAATGCGCACGTTACAACCAGCGTGCAGATAAGGCGAAAAGCAAGGGAAAATATGACGATTACGCCGTGTTTATTATTTGCCCGGAAGCATATTACGATGCAAATTCAGAAGCGAAGAAATACGCATACTTCATTACATACGAAGATTGCATAAATTACTTTTCTGTCAAAACAGATACATTGAGTAAAATCAGATGCGAACAACTTAAACAGGCACTTTCTAAAGGTCTTGGTGGGACAGTGGAACCTAACCCAGCGGCAATTGCTTTCTTTGAAAAATACAGAGAATACATGGAAGCGCACAATTACAAGCTAGACATTCGTAACAAGAAAGGCTCAAACGCATGGTGGCCGCACTATGCAACTGAGTTTGGAAACGCTTATATCTTCCACAAAGTTTCGGACGGAGTGGTAGACCTGACATTTCCTAATGGGGCAAAAAACATCGTGACGATGGATTATATCGCACAGTGGCTTAACGTGCATGGTATGCCAAACGTGAAGGCTCAAAAGACGGGCAAGGCGGCGTTGAGGATTTCCGTGCCTGTGCTTGACCAGCATAAACCGTTTGAGGATGCAAGCCAAGAAGATGTGAAAGCGTGCTTTGATGCAGTACAACAGCTTTCCGATCTTGCGCTTATGCTTTCGAGGGCGGCATCTTTCGTGAAAACAAAATAGAAAAGCCACCCTGACCTGAAACAGATGTTAGAAGGTCCAAAAATCTTGAATTGAACACAAATTCCTTTCGGCGTTGCAATTTTTATTGCGAGCTTTGATGTAAATTTCACCTGCGAATCAGGTTGTTTTAACGGCAATTTACTTTTTCTTGTTCCACCAAATAGAGTCATCTAAATAAATCAATTTTCCATCGAAAAATTTCTTTCTCTTTTCAGGATTATCAACGTCGTAGTAGCCTTTTTCCATGTTATACGTGAAAGAATACGGTGGAATGAGCGGAGGATCATCATTAGAATCACAAACGCAAACAACATAGCACTCACCAGTATCGACGATTCTTGTAATTCTAAATGGCTTTACACTTTCAACTATTACTTTTGCAATATCTAAGATAGTCATATTAGTAAGCATACAATATCCTTACTTAATAAACATCGCATCACCAAAGCTGAAGAAGCGATACTTTTCCTCTACAGCGACCTTATAGGCGGCCATGGTCTTGTCATAACCGTAGAACGCGGAGATCAGCATGATCAGGGTGCTTTCCGGGAGGTGGAAATTGGTGATGAGACCGTCGATGGCTTTCAGCTCGATGCCAGGATAGATGAAGATGCTGGTGTTGCCGCTGCAAGGTACGATCTTGCCGTACTTGGCCCAGACGGATTCCAGCGTGCGGCAGCTGGTGGTGCCCACGGCGATAACGCGGTGGCCAGCGGCGCGGGTGTCGTTGATGAGCTGGGAGGTCTCCTCGCTGACAGAGTACCACTCGCTGTGCATCTGGTGATCCTCGATGGATTCCTCGTTGACCGGGCGGAAGGTGCCCAGGCCGACATGCAACGTAACCTCGGCAATGTTAACGCCCATCGCACGGATGGTGTCCATCAGCTGCGGGGTGAAGTGCAGGCCGGCCGTGGGGGCAGCGGCGCTGCCCAGCTCCTTGGCGTAAACGGTCTGGTATTGGCTCTGGTCCTCCAGCTGTTTGGTAATGTAGGGCGGCAGCGGCATCTTGCCGAACTCGTCCAGCTTCTCATACAGCGTTTCGGTATCATAGGTAAAGGTGACATATTTGTTGCCGTCTGGCAAAGTCTCATCCACCACAGCCGTCAGGCTGCCGTCGCCGAACTCCACCTTAGTGCCTGCCTGCATCCGCTTGCCGGGGCGGGCCAGGCACTCCCAGGTGTCCCCTTTCACCTGGCGCAGCAGCAGTAGTTCGCATACAGCACCGGTAGGAACCTTGGTGCCCATCAGACGGGCGGGCAGCACCTTGGAGTTGTTGACGACCAGCAGATCGCCTTTTTCCAGAAACTGGGGCAGATCATGAAAGACCGAGTGGACGATGCTGTCATTCTGGCGGTCCAGCACCATCAGGCGGGCCGCGTCGCGGGGGGCGGCAGGCTCCTGCGCAATCAGTTCTTTAGGTAAGTCGTACCAAAAATCTTTTTTCAGCATGGTTTCTTCCTTTTTTCGTTGACAATCAGGGATAGGGATACTATAATAAAGCCAGCACAGAGGCGCGAAGTGCATCAGTAACCCGGTTTGAAGTCCCCTGCCAGGGGCATAAACTGGGTGAAAGGGTACTTCGCCGAAGGCGATGCGCGGCACGCATTGACCTGGGCTCGTAACCAAACAGGTGCGGGACTGTCACACCCTGAAAGGTGTGTTGCGCTGTGTGTATATGCAATATGATATTATATTGCATTTTGTGCCGGTTTTCAAGCCGGTTTTTTTATTATCTGTGCAAAATCGGAACAATTTATGCCGCTGCTGCATAGAAATCGGGAAAGGTATTGCGAAAGGAAGGGTTAGGAAAGATGAAACAGTACAATGTAGGTGTCATCGGTGCAACTGGCATGGTCGGCCAGCGTTTTATCACGTTGCTGGAAAACCACCCCTGGTTCCACCTGGCCGCCGTGGCTGCGAGTGCGCGCAGCGCCGGCAAAACGTATGAGGATGCAATCGGTGACCGCTGGCTGATGAAGATGCCGATGCCGGAATGTGCGAAGAAGCTCATCGTGCTGGATGCAGCCAATGTGGAGGAAGTTGCCTCCAAAGTTGATTTCGTGTTCTGCGCTGTCAACATGAAGAAAGAGGAGATCAAGGCCCTGGAAGAAGCTTACGCCAAAGCCGAGTGCCCGGTCGTTTCCAACAACAGCGCGCATCGTTTTACCCCGGATGTGCCCATGGTCGTGCCCGAGATCAATGCGGATCATATCGACATCATCCCTGCCCAGCGCAAGCGTCTGGGTACCAAGCGCGGCTTCGTAGCCGTCAAGTCCAACTGCAGCCTGCAGAGCTATGTGCCCGCCCTGCATCCCCTGCGCGGCTACGGTATCACTGACGTGCTGGTCTGCACCTACCAGGCTATCTCCGGTGCTGGCAAGACCTTTGAAACCTTCCCCGACATTCTGGATAACGTCATCCCCTACATCGGCGGTGAGGAAGAAAAGAGCGAGCAGGAACCCCTGAAGCTGTGGGGCCACATCGAGGGTGACAAGATCGTCTCCGCCGATGTTCCGCGCTTTACCGCCCAGTGCCTGCGCGTGCCGGTTTCTGATGGCCACATGGGTGCCGTGTTCGTGCGCTTTGCCAACAAGCCCAGCAAGGATGAGATCCTGAAAGCCTGGAAGGAATTCCATGGCCCTGCACAGGACCTGAATCTGCCCAGTGCCCCGAAGCAGTTCCTGCATTATTTTGAGGAAAACGACCGCCCGCAGCCCAAGCTGGATCGCATGCTGGAAAACGGCATGGCTGTCAGCATCGGCCGCCTGCGCGAGGATAACCAGTACGATTACAAGTTCGTCTGCCTGTCCCACAACACCCTGCGCGGCGCTGCTGGCGGTGCTGTGCTGCTGGCGGAACTGCTGGCTGCCAAGGGCTATTTTGACTGATCCGCTGCCCTGCCCGGCGCAGGAACCTGCGCTACTTTAAAAGAAGGAGCATTCCCTATGAAGAAGCCTGTTTTTACCGGCGCTGCGGTTGCCATTATCACCCCAATGAACGCCGATGGCAGCGTAAACTTTGAAGAACTGGGCCGCATCATTGATGACCAGATCGCCCATGGCACCGATGCCATCGTCATCTGCGGTACCACCGGCGAGTCCCCGACGCTGTCCGATGAGGAGCATACCGCCTGCATCCGCTATGCGGTCAAGCAGGCCGCAGGCCGCGTGCCGGTGATTGCGGGCACGGGTTCCAATGATACTAAGTATGCCATCTGGCTGTCCCAGCAGGCCCAGGCCGACGGTGCCGATGCCCTGCTGCTGGTCACCCCGTACTACAACAAGACCAGCCAGGCGGGCCTGGTGGCCCATTACACGGCCATTGCCAACGCTATGAATCTGCCCTGCATCCTGTACAATGTGCCCAGCCGTACCGGCTGCAACCTGACACCGGCCAGCCTGGCCCAGCTTGCCAAGCTGCCCAACATTAACGCCGTCAAGGAGGCCAGCGGCAACATCAGCCAGGTAGCTGAGATCGCTGCCGCCTGCGGTACGGAGCTGAACATCTACTCCGGCAACGACGACCAGATCGTCCCGCTGCTGGCTTTGGGCGGCAAGGGCGTCATCAGTGTGCTGTCCAACGTGGCACCCCAGTATACTCACGACATCTGCGCCAAGTGGTTCGCCGGTGAAACGCAGGAAAGCCTGCAGATGCAACTGAAAGCCCTGCCCTTGTGCAAGGCCCTGTTTGCCGACGTTAACCCTATCCCCGCAAAGTGGGCGATGAACCGCCTGGGCTGGCAGGCCGGTGCTTGCCGCCTGCCTTTGGTCGAGCCTTCTGCTGCGGTGCAGGATCAGCTGGAGACCGCCATGCGGGATTTCGGCCTGCTGTAAATCATGCTGACCGGCCCGTGGCAACCTGCTGCGGGCCTTTTTTGAAAGGAAACAGAAAATGACGGATATTGTGATACAGGGAATCTACGGCCGCATGGGCCATGCGCTGATCGAAAAAATTGCAGCCCGCCAGGATTGCCGCGTGGTGGCCGGTGTGGACCGTGAGGCTGGTAAGGTCGGCGATATCCCCGTTTATGCCGGGTTTGAGGGCCTGCCCAAGGTCGATGCCATCATCGACTTTTCTTCCCCCGCCGGTGCGGTGGCGGCGGTACAGTATGGTGCCGTCCATGGTGTGCCCTGCGTGATCTGCTCCACCGGCCTTTCCGCCGAGGACGAGACCGTGCTGGAGGATGCCAGCGCCAAAACGCCCATCTTCCGCAGCGCCAACATGTCGCTGGGCGTCAATGTTCTGATCGAGCTGGCCCGCCAGGCTACCCGCGTGCTGAGCGGCGAGTTTGACATTGAGATCGTCGAAAAGCACCATCACAATAAACTGGATGCCCCCAGCGGCACGGCCCTGATGATCGCCGATGCCATCAACGCCGAGGCTGGCAACAGCTATGAGTATGTCTACGACCGTTCTCAGGTGCGCCAGAAGCGCGGCGCGAAGGAGTTGGGTATCAGCTCGGTGCGTGGCGGCGGCATTGTGGGTGAGCACGATGTGCTGTTCTGCGGTCCCGAGGAAGTGCTGACCCTGAGCCACAGTGCAGGCAGCCGCGGCGTGTTTGCCGATGGCGCTGTGCAGGCGGCCCTCTACGTGGCGGGCCGAGAGCCAGGCTACTACACGATGGCCGACCTTTTGCGGGGCAAGCTGCCATGCGTTTGAGAAATAATGAAATTGCAGCTTGCCTGGTGATTGCCCTGGGCGTTGGCAGCGTACTGACAGGAGCGCTGCTGCAGGAGATCAGCACCGGCAAGACCGCACAACAGCCGGAATCGGTGACAGCCGCCGCCTATGTAGAGCCGACCCCGGCACCGGAAACTACCCCGGAGCCTATGCCAACCGTGGAGACCGTGCGGTTTTCCGCCACCGGTGACGACCTGATCCACGACGGCATCTTTTTGCAGGCGAAAAATCGCGGTACCGATGGCTACTATGATTTTTCCTATGCGTATGAAAATATGAGGGACTTCTACACCCAGTTTGACGTAAATTGGCTGAACCAGGAAACGCTGGTCAATGATGCCTTTGATCCCAGCGGCTACCCGATGTTCTCAACGCCGGGAGATATTACAGATGCACTGTATGACATTGGCTTCCGGGTGTTCAGCCTGTCCAACAACCACAGCTACGATAAAGGCGCGGCGGGCATTGATGCCTCCCGCGAGCATTGGGCCGCGATGCCCGATGACGTGGTTTCGATGGGGTTCTACAACCTGGAAACCTATGACGACTACGTGTACCAGACGGTGAATGGCATCACCTTCGGCTACCTTTCCTACACCGAACATACCAACGGCCTGCCGACGCCCAGCAGTGCGACCTATGGCGTTGTGTATTTGAGCGACCTGGATATCATTGAACAGCAGATTGCCGCCATGCGCCCCAATTGCGATGTGCTGGTGGTCAGCTGTCATTGGGGTGTGGAGGGCAGCCATGATGTGGAAGACTCCCAGCGGCAGATGGCTCAATGGCTGGCTGACCATGACGTGGATCTTATCATCGGTACCCATCCCCATGTGACCCAGACAGCCGAATGGCTGACCGGCGCAGAAGGTCATACCAGTTTTGTGGCTTACAGCCTGGGCAATTTCCTGAATGCACAGTCCAGCCCGGACAATATGATCGGCGCGGTATTGGACATCACCTTCCAGAAGACCACCCAGTCGGACGGCAGCAGCGCCGTGGAGATGCAGGACCCGAAACTGCATTGCGTGATAAGCCAGTACGAAGACGGGTGGAAAAACATCCGCGAGTATCCCTACTCTGCCTATACCGATGAATTGGGCGCGGCGCATGGAAACTTCACGCTCACCCGTGAATACATCGAAAGCGTATTGTATGGCTCTATCGACGAGCAATTTGTTACATTAGATTGATGAAAGGATGACGGTTTATGTACGGTGTCAGCAAGATCAGCAGTGAGCAGAATATCATGCTCACGACTTTCCCCGGTGCGCAGTACAGCGCACAAAGCTTGGCGGAACACCTGGACGTGTTTGCCAAGGCCGGTATCGTGGTGGATATGATCTGCCAGAGTGCGCCCCGCAGCACGGCGGTAGATTTCAGCTTTACTACCAGCTATGATAACTTTGCCGCCGTGATGAAAGCCCTGCCCGCAGCAGCCAAGGCCAATCCCCCGCTGGTTTCCGGCGGCTACAGCAAGATCAACCTGTTTGGTGAGGAGATGGTCACCAGCTGCGGCGTGGCTGCCCGCGCACTGGCTGCCCTGGCCGGTGCCAACATCGAGATCGTGCTGATCACGACCAGCGACCTGGACATCTCGCTGCTGATCCGCCAGCAGGACGAGGATGCCGCCCTGGAAGCCCTGCACAAGGCTTTCGAGGTCTGATTTATAGCCTAACACAACAAAGCACCCGCGTTCTGTTTTTACCCGGAACGCGGGCGTTTTGCTATACTTAACAGTTGGAGATCTGCTCCCGTATCTGGCACAGCGCCCCTTTTTCCAACCGGCTCACCTGGGCCTGGCTGATGCCGATTTCCTTAGCTACCTCGGTTTGCGTTTTGCCGCCCAGGTAGCGCAGTGCGATGATGCGACGCTCCCGCGGGGACAATGCCCGCACCGTATCACGGAACATCATATCGCTGATCCAGCTTTCCTCGCTGGTTTTATCGCGCAGCTGGTCCATGACCGAAAAGCTGTCCTCGCCGTCGGAAAAGACCGGCTCGTACAAGCTGGTGGGTGCCACGGCGGATTCCAGCGCCATGGCAACATTCTCCGGCGAGGCCCCGACCTGGGCGGCGATTTCCGATATTTTGGGTTCGCGGCCATCCCGCATCTGCAGTTCTTCCCGCGCCTGCATCGAGTGGTAGGCCAGGTCACGGATGGAGCGACTGACCCGCACGGCGTTATTGTCCCGCAGATAGCGCTTGACCTCGCCGCAGATCATCGGCACGCCGTAGGTGGAAAACCGTACCTTCTGGCTGGGGTCAAAGTTGTCGATGGCCTTGATAAGCCCGATGCACCCCACCTGAAACAGATCATCCAGGTTCTCGCCCCGGCTTGCAAATTTCTGCACCACACTAAGAACCAGACGCAGGTTCCCCTGGATCATCTGCTGCCGGGCGTCCTGGTCGCCATTATGGGCCGCTTCGATCAGGCGGCTTTTTTCCGCTTCGCTCAAAACCGGAAGCTGTGAGGTATCCATCCCGCAAAGTTCCACTTTCCGTGCCGCCATGGCCGATTCCCCTTCCTGCTGTTGCTTACAAAGCAGTATGGGCTGCAAAGTACACACGCAAACAAACTGGAAAAATCTGCACATGTCCTTTTCCCGGGGCATAGCATGGGATTAAAGGGAGGGCTTGGTATGGTGGATCTTTTATGGTTTGTGTTAACGCTGATTTTGTTGGCGGCGGAAACAGTGGTGCTGGTATTGCTGCTGGTGCTGCGGTGGAAAACGCCGCGCACCGATACCCGCGAGACGCGCACCGAATATTTGCAGCCCAATTATAATGAGGTGGCAGGTTTCCGGCTGGCGGCTTACCCGGACAATGAAATCATCATCCCCCAGCGCTGCTGGCTGATCGAAAGTGAGGTGGCCGAGTTGGACTTTGTCATTGTGCCGGGCCGCGCCATGAGCCTGCGGGTCGCCCGAAGCGGCACCATGCGGGAGCCGACCAACCTGACCGTCAACGGCTACGAACGAACCGAGGAATATGAGATCGACGGTCTGACGGTGACGCAGAAGCAGAACACCGGGCGTTATACTTCGATCAGCTGGACGCGGGATGGATTCGACTATATTCTTTATTCGCAAAAGCCGGAGATGAACATGGTCAGCGGGTTGGCAGTGCCGTTCATCACCAACACGCGGGCCGAAGAAACGTGACGGCTTTAGCTGACGGCTTCCAGTTCTCGCCGCAGGCGGCGGATGATGCGCTTTTCCAGCCGGGAAATGTAACTTTGGGAGATGCCCAGCTGGTCGGCTACCTCTTTTTGGGTGTGCTCAGTCTCACAGTTCAAGCCAAAGCGCAGCTCCATAATGCGCCGTTCCCGGGGTGTCAGCCGGGCCACCGCCCGGTGCAGGGCGGCATGCTCGGCGCTGCGCTCCAGTTCCTCGCCCACTTGGGGCTGGTCGCTGGTAAGCACATCCATCAGCAAAAGTTCGTTGCCGTCGTTGTCGGTGTTCAGCGGCTCGTCGATGCTGGCATCCTGGCGGCGGTTGGAACTTTTGCGCAGGTACATTAAAATTTCATTCTCGATGCATCGGCTGGCGTAGGTCGCCAGCTTGATGTTTTTGGTGGGTTCAAAGGTATTCACGGCCTTGATAAGCCCGATGGTGCCGATGGAGATCATGTCCTCGATGCCCGCAGACGGTGTCTCAAACTTTTTGGCAATGTACACGACCAGCCGCAAGTTGTGGGTGATGAGCAGGTCACGGGCCTCGGTGCTGCCGCGGCTTAAAGCCTCCAACGCCTGCCGCTCCTGCTGAGGGTCCAGCGGCGCCGGCAAAGTGTCGGCCCCGTTGATGTAATGCAGCTCTCGCACAGGGACTAAGTGTAAAAGCAATGCGTAAAGTGTCTGGCTGAGTTTCATGGTTCGTACCGCCCTTCGTAGTAGATTTTATAAAAAATCGCTGCCATACAAAGCCTCATATTGGGGATCACCGAAAGATTCCGGCGCAAATGCAATGGCAGTACGCCCCAGCTGCAGCACGCCGGTCTTGGTGATAAGCCCGATATTGCGCACCGCAAAGCCGGGCAGCAGGCTGCGCTGGGCGGCGGTGCTGCAAGGAATCAGCCGCAGCTGCGCCCCGGCGGGCGGGTCGGTCTTATCACCCCCGGCGAACCAGCTGGCCAAAAACTGCCGAACCTCTGGCGGCAGACGGGAGCCTGCATCGGTGAGGCTGACCACCAGCACCGGCATACAGGTGATGGGGTCGGTCAGGTGGCAGCCGGTATCCAGCATAGCCCGCAGGTGAATGCAGGTACCGCAAAGTTCAAACTCCAGTCCGACGGTCTCCTGTTTAGTGGGTCGGCGGCGGAAAAAACGCAGCCCCACTTCAACAGCCCCGCAGCACAGCCCGGAAAGCCCCAATAGCAGCAGCGGCGATACCCGCAGATAGACCGCGAGGTTACCCGTCTGCAGCAGTGTGGTGCCCGTTTGGAAAATAATCAAAACCACCAACCCCGCCAGCAAAATATTCAGCGCAGCATACCAGCAGGCTGCCGCCAGCAGTCGCAGCTTATCCCGCCAGCCGAAGGTCAAGGCGGCAATGGCAAGGGCTGTAGCCAGCTTATACATAATTTGCACAGGGTACGAAAGCTCCGGTGCAAACAGAATCAAGGCCGAAACCGCCGCGCAGACGCTGCCCGTCAGCATCCGGGCAAAGGCAGCCCGCTGGCCGGTCAGCACCCCGGCAGCTTGCAGCAGTAAGTAGGCTACCAGAAAATTGACAAGGAGCAGCACATCCAGATAGATGACGGTCTTTATGGTGCATCCCTCCTCCTGCGGCGTTTTCCAGTATATGCGCCGTGGGTGGTGAAAATGCGCAGACCATGAAACACACAAAAAAGCGACCTGCTGTACCGAAATACAGCAGGCCGCTGAAAAGCAGCTTATGCAGTTTTACTTGGAAGCACAGGCGGAGCAGGATGCACAGCTGGCACAATCGGGATGTTCCTCAGCCCAGATGCGGTCAGCAGACGGGGTCCACTGGTCGGCGTAGGGCTTGCAGCGGCGGAAGACATCGCTGGTGGATTCCGGCTGCTGCATATCGGTGCTATGGGCGCCGCTGCGTTTGACCATCTCGCCCAGCAGCTCGGGGTTTTCCAGCATCGGGCAGGGACGCAGATGGTTGTGGTTGAAAGGCTGGCCCTTGTGATATTCCTTGAACAGGGGCTGCTGCAGACACTCCAGCAGGCTCTTGTCGTGGATGTTGGCGTTGGAGTAGTGGATAAAGACGCAGGGCTCCACATCGCCGGCCGGGTTGATGTGGGCGTACTGGCGGCCGCCGGCAATGCAGCCGTCGATGTACTCGCCATCGTTCTGGAAGTCGATGCAGAAGATGGGCTTGCCGCCGGTGTAGCCGCGGATCTCGCGTACACGGTGGATCATATATTCACGCTGCTCGGCGTTCAGCATCAGGTTGACGTTGGCACCGTCACCGATGGGCATGTAGTGGAAGTACCAGTTGAAGCGCACACCGTGGCTGATCAGCATATCCATGAATTCATCACTGGTAACAGCCTTGTAGTTGGCGCTGGTGTAGCAGATGGAAGTACCGAACAGCAGGCCATTCTCCTTCATCAGATCCATGGTATGCATGACGCGGTCGTAAACACCGGCACCACGGCGATCATCGGTAGCATCACCGATGCCCTCAATGGAGATGAAGAAGGCCATGTTGCCCAGCTGCTTGACGCGGTCGCAGAAGGCCTGGTCAATCAGGGTGCCATTGGTGAACAGGTGGAAGACCGAGCTCTGGTGCTTCTCAGCCAGCTTGAACAGATCCTCCTTGCGGCAGGTGGGCTCGCCGCCGGTGCACATGTACCAGTGGATGCCCAGTTCCTCGCCCTCAGTGACGATACGGTCCATGTCCTCAAAGCTCAGGTTCAGGCGGTTGCCGTACTCGGCAGCCCAGCAGCCTTTGCAGTGCAGGTTGCAGGCGGAGGTGGGGTCAAACAGCAGGATCCACGGCATGTTGCAATCGTACTTTTCGCGCAGCTCCATGACGTAGTTATAACCAGCGAACATACCCTCGTACACCAGGTTCAGGGCGTTCATTTTCAGGATGTGGGGGTCAATCTCATTGATGGCGCGGTAGGCATACTGCATCCACTTGCTGTTGGGGTCGGATACGAAAGCACGGACGGCGTCCCAGTTGGCGTCGGGATAACGTTTTGCCAGCAAGGGCTGTGCCAGGTTGACCAGCTTAACAGCCTGCTCGGCCATATTTTCAGGGCCCTTGCCACGGACGGCGTTGATGGTAGCGTCGATGGCAACGCTGAACGCTGCACGCTGTGCCGCATGGACCACTTTATTCATTGCCATAATCGTATGCTCCTTTTAACTCTTGATTGTGCAACCATTTTATGCCTTTTTTCGTGCTATTGTACATGGGCAAATGCCGTTTTTTGTGCAATTGAAAGCGGCTGACATGCGCAAAAAAGCGCGAAACTGAACAAATTTGAAAAAATGTCCTAACGAATTTAGCGCTAAATTTCGGGAAAATAATCCATACAAGCCCCCGGGAAATTTGCAAATTGCAGGCACATTATGCTATAATAACGTTGTACGATTCTATTTCGCTGTAAGGAGTATTTGCCATGCCGCGTTCAAATCAGACAAAGCGCCTGCTGGCCCAGAGCCTGATGGATTTGATGACGACCACCCCGCTGGAAAAGATCTCGGTCAACGATATTGTGGACCACGCCGGGGTCGGGCGCAATACCTTTTACTATCATTTTGAGGATAAGTACGATTTGGTGAACTGGTACTTCCAAAGCGGCGTGACCCAGTTTTTGGTGGAACGCTCGGCCTATGCCAGCTGGAATGCCCTGCTGGAAGCTGTGGAAGATTACCTGCTGGAAAATAAAGTGTTTTACTGCAACGCACTGGCCTATACCGGGCAGAACAGCTTGCAGCAGTACATATTTGATTACCTTTCCTCCATCTTTATGCAGCGCGCTAAAGAGCTGCGCCCCGGCATTGGTGCCGATGAAAACCTGTTGGTGGGCCGTTTTTTTGCCGGTGCCCTGATGGGCATTTTGCAGCCGTGGGTGCTGGGCGGCATGAAGACCAACACGACCCGCCCATCCCAGGCAGTGCCGCTGCTCTCTGTCGATGAGCTGGAGCTGATCCTGCGCGGTGAGCTGGGCGAAACGCATGAACCAGGCAAACTGCCCCAGTGATTTGGATGACTTAGCGGCAGCCCTTACAAGCATAACAAAAAGCCGATTCCTTGTTTGTCGCATCGAGGCGATAAGGAATCGGCTTTTGTTATACATATCTTGCGGCTGTGGGGTTACTCTCCTGTGTGCAGCTGCAGCGGGAAGGTCTGCCCCTCCTGCAGGGCACTGCCCCACACGGCGTTATCAGAAATGCGGTGGTTGAGGTAGGCAATGTCAGCGTCCCAATCCAGCAGCAGCACCGGCTTGCCGGTCTCAAGGCGGCCGGCCACGATGCCGCGGTGCAGAACCTCGCTCTTCTCCGGCGAAATACCGGGGCGGCGGGCATACATGCAAAGGCGGGCCTCCTGGGCTACGCTCTCCATCCAATCGTCCTGCAAAGCTTCCTCGGCGCAGGTGTCATCCACCAGGACCGTCAGCATATACAGCATCTGCTTGGCTTTCAGAGCGCGTGCCGCATGGCAGACATCGGGGGTCAGCTCCGGGCTTTGCAGCAGCGGCAGCACCACTACATTGAGACATTCCGCCAGCTGGGCAACGCGATCCGGTGTCAGGGCTTCCGGCGCGGCCAGCACGCCGAACGCACACTTGGGGAACGCCTTTGCCAGGCTGGCAGCCTCGGAAGGGTCGCCCTCAGTGGCATCCAGCACCCAGACAAAGCTGCCCTTTTTCTCGGCGGCTGCTACCAGCGCCGAGAGGGCCGGGGCGCCGCAGTGGGCGGCCGTGATCCAGGAGAAGGGCTTTCCATCCACATCGGCCTGCTTCTTCATCTCGCTGGCACCGTAGATCAGCCCGCCAAAGCCCATGTTGACGCCGACCGTGCAAAGCCGATCCTCGTCCGCAGTGTCCAGCAGGTTATGCACCAGGCTGTAGTAGCAGCTGTCGGTGCGCTGCAGGGCTTTTTGGGCGTAGGCAAAAAAGTCCTTCTGCTGCGGCCGTTTGGCCAGCGAAGAACACATATCTACGTAGTTGCGCAGCTGTCGGAATCCGCCGCGGCGGATGTCCCCCACCGCACGGTGGGCCAGTGTCATGGTAAAGCTGCGGGTTGCATTATAATCCAAGCTCAAAGCGGTTCACTCGCTTTCGTTTTTCTGTGCAGGGCACATTTTCTATATTTAAAAGTGTACCATGCCAGCGCACTGCAGCGCCATGGGCAAAAACATGCGTTTGTCCTATAAAGTGTCTAGTATTATTTCAATTCTACCACGGTCACGCCGTTTTCACCCTCGCCATAGCGGCCGGGGCGGAAACTTTTGACTGCCTTGTGGGTGCGCAGGTGCTTTTGGATGGCAGTGCGCAGTGCACCAGTGCCGTTGCCGTGGATGATGTACAATGTCTGCTGGCCGCGCAGCATGCCGCTGTCCAGGAACTTATCCACCTCGGTCAAAGCTTCATCCACGGTGTAGCCCAGCAGGTTGATCTCCATGCTGGCCTTGCGGGATTTATCCAGCTGCACGCGGGTGCTGGAACGGCGCGGCTCGCGGGCCGGGCGCTTGTCCATTTTGTCCGGGACGCACAGACCGGAGAGAGGCACCTTCGTTTTCATGATGCCGGCACGTACTTCCACCATACCGTTGCGGTCAGGCCGGGCGGTAACGGTAGCCAGCTGGTTCAGCTCGGCAATCAGTACTTCCTGCCCGATCTGCACCTCTTTTAGGGGCACGAACTCACGGGCGGGCTTAGGCTTGGAATCGGTCTTTTTCAGCAGTGTTTCAGTGTCCTTGCGGGCAATCTCGCGGGCGCGGACAGCACGCTGGGCGGCGCTGGTCTTTTCGTCTTTCTGGATGCGGCGCAGCTCATCCGTCAGGGCGTAGGCCTCGTTCTGGACGTTCTGCATCAGGTCATGGGCGCGGCGGCGGGCGTCTTCCAGCTCCTGCTCGCCCTTCTTGATTAGCTCATCACGCTTCTTCTCGGCGCTTTCCAGGGCATGCTCAGCCTCATAGCGGGCCTTTTCGGCGTCACCCTGAGCAACCTTCAACTGCAGCTTTAAATCATCCAGCTGGGCCAGCACGCTGTCCAGGCGCTTATCATCGTTGGACATATGGCTGCGGGCCGCATCGATGATGTTCTGCGGGATGCCCAGCTTGGAGCTGATAAGGAATGCGTTGGACTTACCGGGCACGCCGACGCTCAGCTTATACGTAGGCATCAGCGTTTCTACGTTGAATTCACAGCTGGCGTTGACGACACCGGGCGTTTCCAGCGCGTAAACTTTCATTTCGGCGTAGTGGGTGGTAGCCATCAGCAGACTGCCCTGGCGGCGCAGCTGCTCCAGGATACTGACAGCCAGCGCAGCGCCCTCGGCGGGGTCAGTACCGGCCCCCAGTTCATCCAGCAGGGTCAGCGTGCCGTGCCCGGCCAGCTCCAAAATGCCGCTGATGCGCTTCATATGGCCGGAGAAGGTGGACAGGCTCTGTTCGATGCTCTGCTCGTCGCCGATGTCTACCAGGTATTCCCTAAAGCTGCAGACAACGCTGCTCTCGTGTGCTGGAATCAGGAAGCCGTACTGCGCCATGGCGTTGAGCAGACCTGCCGTTTTCAGTGAGACGGTTTTGCCGCCGGTGTTGGGGCCGGTGATGACCAGCGTGTCGTATTCGTCGCCCAGGGCAATATCCACCGGCACGACCTTTTTCTTGTCGATGAGCGGGTGGCGGGCCTTATTCAGCTTAAAGTGGATGGTATCGCTGACAGCGGGCATGAAGGCCCCCTGCTCAATGGCCAGACGGGCCTTGGCCAGCAGCAGATCGATCTTCAGCATGGCATCATAGCTGTAGCTGAACTGCGGCTCCAGCGAGCCCACCTGCGCCGAGAAAGCGGACAGGATGCGGGTGATCTCCTCCTGTTCTTGCGCACGCAGCTGCATGATGCGGGCGTTGGCCTCGACCACAGCGGTAGGCTCTACAAAGACGGTAGCGCCGGAGGAGGAAACGTCGTGGATGACGCCGCCGACCTCGCCGCGATACTCAGCACGTACAGGCACGACATAACGACCGTTACGCAGCGAAACCACAGCGTCCTGCAAAAATTTATTGGTGGTGGAGTTTTTGATGATGGCATCCAGTTTGGTGCGGATGGAATCCTCGGTCTGGCGGATCTTGCGGCGCAGGTCGGCCAGCGTGGTGCTGGCGGTGTCGGCCATTTCTTCCGGCGAGATGATGCTGTCGGAAATCTGGCGCTCCAGCACCGGCTGCGGCGCCAGAGAATAGAACAGGTCATCGGTGGGCATCATGTCATGCTCACTCAGACCGTACCACTGGCTCAGGCCTGCAAAATTGCGCAGCGTGGCGGCAATTTCCAGCAATTCCCCCATCGAGAGGATGCCGCCCTTTTGGGCATGAGCGACCACGCGCCGCACCTCGGAGACAGATCCGAAGCGCGGGCTGCCGTTTTTGATCAGCAGGCTGTTGATGGCGTTGGTCTGCTCCAGAGCGTAGCGTTCGTCCTCAGGGGTCTCACAGGGCTGCAGATCCTGCATCATTTCCTTGGTCTCCCGGCAGGCGCAAAGCTGCACGGCACGGGCCAGGACCTTGTCCAGTTCCAGTGTTTTTTTATATGCGGTATCCATGTGGGATAGTGTTTCTCCTTATTCGAGTACAGTTTTCAAAAAATCAAGGCTTTTCATTTTGTGTTCCAGGTGGGCCAGCACATACTGCTCGCTCACGCGGGACAGGTCTTTTAAGCTGCTATCGGAAAGCGTAAACGAGAACAGCTTTTTATCCTCGGCCAGACAGATATGGCGCAGCGCATACAACGCGCCTTCGTCCAGATTGGGCAGATGCCGCGCCTTGTCAGCACACGCTGCACACAGCAAATTGCCAGCGATAGGATCCAAATAAAACTCTCCCCCATCGTATTTGCCGCAGCCGGAACAGGCCAGCACATCGGGCATGTACCCGGCCAGCGTCATGGAGCGCAGCTCATAGATCACTTTCAGCATCCGCACCGGGCGCTTTTGCTCGCTGAGCATGTAAAGGCAGTTGAGCAGCAGCCGCAGCTGTGCTTCCGATTCCGGCGGCGCAGGCGAAAGCTCGGCTGCAATCTCGGCCATATAAGAGGCCAGCCCCATGCCTTCCACCGTGGCGGAAATTCCATGAAACACGTTTTTGATCTGCGCGGTATCGATGAAATAATGGTTGCGGCCGCTGGTCAGGCTGAACTCTGAGTAACAGAACAGCCCTGTGGCGCTGAACAGCTTATTCTTCAGCCGCATGCTGCCTTTGGCAGAGGCGGAGATGACGCCCAAATCAGGCGTCAGGATCGTCAGGATGCGGTCCGCCTCCCCCACCTTGATCTGGCGCAGGATCAGCCCCGTTGTTGCAATTGGCATAAGCATCCTCCTGCGTCAGCTGCCCAGCTTTATAGTTGAGATAATCAAAAATACTGCCGGATTGCACGAACCGTGCCCAATCCGCGGCGGGGTCTTTCATAGCGGCCGCCTCCCTTCCTGCTTTTGAGTATAGCATGAGAGGTGGCGGAAAAGTTGTCTGACCGGGGTGTCAGGCGGCGGTCAGGGCTTGGCGAATCCCAACGAATTGAGCAGCTGCTCGTTATCGCGCCAATCCTCGCGCACTTTGACCCAGCACTGCAGGTTGACCTTGACACCCAGCAGTTCTTCAATATCCATGCGGGCTGCCGAGGCAATCTTTTTCAGCATCTGGCCGCCCTTGCCGATAATCATACCCTTATGGCTCTTGCGCTCGCAGTAGATGTCCACATCGATGTCAATGAGATCCTTGTCGGGGCGCTCTTTAAAGCGCTCGACCACCACTGCAATGCCGTGGGGAATCTCCTCCCGCATGAACAGCAACGCCTTTTCGCGCACCAGTTCAGCCACCAGCTCTTTCTCCGGCATATCGGTGAAGGCGTCATCGTCAAAATAGTGCGGGCCCTCGTTGCCATAGGGCTTCAGCAGGGCAAACAGATCGTCGCAGCCTGTGCCGTCCTTGGCAGAGATGGTGACGATGTGGTCAAAACAGCCGAATTCTTCTACCTGCTTTTTGCGGGCTTCCAGCGCGGCAAAGTTGTCCAGCAGGTCCACCTTATTGATGACAGCAACCGCTGGGCCGCCTTTTTGCAGCGCCTTGATCATCGTCAGCTCCGAGTCGGTCAGCTCCCCGGCCGGCTCAAACAGCATCATGGTCACGTCTACGTCTTTCAGGCTGGCGGCGGCGGTCTGGGTCATACGGGCGTCCAGCTTGTTGCGGGCGGCGTGGATGCCAGGGGTATCCATCAGCACGTACTGCACCGGGCCTTTGGTGATAACGCCGGTGATGCGGCTGCGGGTCGTCTGCGGCTTCTGGGTCACAATAGCGACTTTTTCACCCACAAGGTAGTTGGTCAGGCTGGATTTGCCCACGTTGGGCCGCCCCACCAGCGCCACAAAGACACTGCTGGGCATTTCAGGAATCGGTTTTGCCATTCGGTTGTTCGCCTTTCTGTGTTGAATTGGAAGAACGGAAAATGAATTTGTAAAATAAAATCAGCGTGAGGAAGAACCACGCCGGGCGGGTCCAGTGCGCGGTAAAAACACCCCAAAGCACCCCCAGCCGCGGCCCAAACAGACAGGCAGCCACAATGATGGTACCGATGGCCATTACCAGCACAGCCCCGGCTGCCATATCCTTGGCGGCCCCGGCGGTCCACCAGTGGGTGGTATCGGGCTTGTCCACGGCACGCTCTACGGCGGAGTTCATCAGTTCCATCGCCATAACAGCCGCCACGCACAATGCAATCAGCGCTGTTTCCACGGCGCTCAGCCCGGCCCAGTAAGCGGCCACAAAGGCATACAGCGCAGCGCAGAGGTGAAAACGGAAGTTCCGTTCCTCTTTGATGGCGGCGTAGATGCCGTTCCACGCGTAGACAAAGCCGCGCGCAAAGCGCGCTAAATCAGATCTCATCGCTGGTGTAGGAAACGGTGCGCGGCAGGCCCAGCTGAATCAGCACAGCTTCTTCTTTCTCGCGCATACGCACAGCCTCCAGCCCGCCGGCCTCGTGGTCGTAGCCCAGCAGATGCAGCATCGAGTGAACAGTCAGGTATGCAACCTCGCGCTGCAGGCTGTGGCCGTACAGCTCAGCCTGCTCCATGGCGCGCTCCATCGAGATGACGATGTCGCCCAGCAGCTTGCAGCCGTTGTCCTCGTCGATGTCATACTCGCCGTTTTCACCAAGGGGGAAGCTCAGCACGTCGGTGGCAGAGTCCTTGTGGCGGTACTCATTGTTCAGCTCGTGGATGCGGTTGTTATCCACAAAGGTAACGCTGATCTCCGCGGGACCGTCGAACTTTTCAAAGTCCAGCACAGCATTGCAGCTGCGGCGGATGAGGATACGCAGCCCTGAGGGGATTTTTACAACATTCTGATCGTTCGTGATCAACACCTTATTGGACATAGGGATCAACCTCCTGTTTATGTGATTGTGTATTGGTTCAGTTTCAACGCAGCGTGCCGGCTGCGGCTTTTTCATAGGCTTTGACGATCTGCTGCACCAGACGGTGGCGCACAACGTCTTTCTCGGTCAGGCGCACCTGGGCAATGCCGTCCACGTCGCGCAGCACCTGCAAGGCGTCCACCAGGCCGCTGCGCACTTTATCCGGCAGGTCGACCTGGGTCACGTCGCCGGTCACGACCACCTTGCTGCCCACGCCCATACGTGTCAGGAACATCTTCATCTGCTCAGGTGTAGTGTTCTGCGCTTCGTCCAAAATGATAAAGGCATCGTCCAGCGTGCGGCCGCGCATGTAGGCCAGGGGGGCTACCTCAATGACCTGTTTTTCAAACAATTTCTGGAAGGTCTCCGCCCCCAGCAGGTCAAACAAACCGTCATACAGCGGGCGCAGATAGGGGTCGACCTTGTTTTGCAGGTCGCCGGGCAGAAAGCCCAGCTTTTCGCCTGCTTCTACCGCAGGGCGGGTCAGAATAATGCGGCTGACATCCTTGGATTTAAAGGCCTTTACCGCCATGGCGACCGCCAAGTAGGTTTTGCCGGTACCCGCAGGCCCCACGCCGAAGGTAATGGCGTGGCTGCGGATGGCGGCCAGGTATTCCTTCTGCCCCAGGGTCTTGGGGTGGATGGGGCGGCCCTTGGCGGTGACAGCAACGAAATCGTCGGTCAGTTCCCGCAGGCGCTTTTCCTCGCCCCCGCGGGCCAGGCTGATGCAGTAGCGCACGGTCTGTTCTTCCAGCGGGGTGTGATTTTCCATCAGGGTAACCATGCCGTCCACCGCGTGAGCGGCGGCATCAACGTCCGCTTCGGCACCGGTGAACCGC
Organism: uncultured Oscillospiraceae bacterium; assembly: GCA_900539695.1. Classification (GTDB taxonomy): domain Bacteria; phylum Bacillota; class Clostridia; order Oscillospirales; family Ruminococcaceae; genus Gemmiger. Next base: position 4,059 of record UQDG01000016.1, on the reverse strand, counting down.
AGCACAGAGCCACGGCACACAGCGGTTACGTGAAACTCCTTCTCTAGAAGATGGATATTTTGATCGCAATTGCCAAAAATCGCGGCGGCCAGCTCGATGCTGTCCAGTTCAATAGAACGCTCTGCCAAATGGTGATCCTCCCTGCGTACTACATTTCTACATTTAGATTATATCACAGTTTTTTACAAAAGAAACTGTGAATGTTGCACAAAATTTTTCAACGCCTTTTGACGTTCCTACAAGAGCAGGGAAAAAGTGGTATATTTTACGGCTTTTCGGCGATATTTGCGCAAAAAATGTAGGTCACAGTGCAGGCCGCGGCATCCTCTCCTGGGTCGATACTGCGGCGTTCTGCTTCGATGATAGCGTCCGGGAACTCCCTGTACAGCTGTGCCCGGCATGCTCGCAGGGCCAGTGCTTGGGCGGCGGACTCGCTGTAGTGGCAGGGCGTGGCAGCAGTTTCCCAGGTGTTTGTGCGCTGGATAACGCCCGGAAGCGTGACGCGGCCGATGTGCAGCGGCAGGTAGTCGATCTCGGTGGTGCCGGTGTAGTCGGCGGGCGCCTCCGTCCGGTAAAACTCCCGTCCCAGCAGCTGCCAGCTTTCTGCGGCAGCACTGCGCCCGGTCAGCGTGAGCTGTGTGGGATAGTAGGGCTGCGCGGCGCTGTAGCTTTTCTCTACCCGGGCCAACACCCGGCCGGAGGCCCCCTGCAGCACCGGGTTACCCTTGCGGTCCAATCGCTGCACATCTACGAGCAGGTCCCCCGCCTGCACCTGCTGGCCGACGGTCACGGCACAAAAACCGCTTTCGGCTTCAATGGCGGTGACCTCCCCCGCCGCTGCCGCGTACAGTGCGGTCTGGGTCGGCGGGGCTTCTATGGTCTGGTGCTCGGCCTCGGTACTTTCCACAAACAGGCGGCCACCGGTGAAATTTAGGCTGATCCAGCCAAAGCGGTCGCTTTGCTGCAGGGCGAGGGCCTGGACCTGAGCCAGGGCGTCCTTGGTCAGCAGTGTGCCTTCACAGATGTCCTGCCCTGCCAAAAGCTGGCGCAGGCAGGCTTGTGCGTCAGCATCCAGCGGTTCAAAATCGATCGTCCAGATAAAACGGCTGAGCAGTAGTGTCACCAAAAACGCCCAGGCTGCACCCAGTGGCAGGCCGGGACGTAAGGCCAGCTGCTCCAAAAATCCGCCCGGCCCGCGGCACCGCAGCAGCTTTACGGTCCAGCGGTCGTCCCCCAGCAGCGCTTGCAGCCGCGGCCAATCGACCCCGGCTATCTGCGCCTGAACTCCGCTGGGCAACGCACGGATATGGAACAGCCGAATGTCATGCAGGGCCGCCAGTGTCAGGGCGCGCTGGGGTTCCGAGCCGGTCAGCGTAAAGGTCAGCACATCGGCGGTGTGCAGGCGGGTCTTCATGGCTCCTCACCCCACTTGTTGGCAAAGTCGATGCGGCGGATCTTGCCGGTCAGGACCAGGCTTTTTCCGGTCAGGGATTCTATTTGCAGCGCCGCGCCATAAAATGTTACTGTAAAGCTGCCCATGTCAAGGCATATCTTTTCGGGGCCGAATTCCAGCACCCGGCGGCAGCCGCGGGTCAGCAGGCTGCTGCCGCGCAATTCAAATTCCGGCAGGCGATAAAAGGCGGCGGGCGGCTGAGCAAACAGATCCCCCGGAGAGGGCAGCAGTTGGCGGGAACGCTTTTTGGTCAGCTTGCGCAGCTTCATCGGCGTTCCCTCCTTTGCAAAAAGTCCCAATTTCAGTAACAATATACGCGGAGGGCTGCGAGTTATGAACCATCTTTTGCGGCGGCAGTGGTTGGAAATGGCGGCGTTGGCCCTGCTTTGCCTGGGGCTGCTAAGCAGACCGCAGGCAGCGGCACAGGGCTTTGCGGACGGTGCCCGGCTGTGTGTGGGCAGCCTGCTCCCGGCGCTGTTCCCCTTTATGGTGGTGTGTGAGCTGCTGGTGGGCATGGCCTTACCGAAAGCTCTGCTGCGCCCGCAGGCCCGTCTGCTGGGCCTGCAAAGTGAGGATACAGCCGCAGCGCTGCTGGCCTCCTGGCTGGGCGGGTACGCAGTGTGTGCCCGGCTGACGGCACAGCTGCGGGTGGCCGGGCGCATATCGGCCCGGGATGCCGCGCTGCTGATGATGCTGGGCTGCTGCTCCGGCCCCGGGTTCGTGGTGGGTTATATCGGCGGGCTGCTGTTGGGCAGTACCTCACTGGGAGCACTGCTGTATGCAGGGCAGCTGGCGGCCAACCTGCTGGCAGCGGGGTTTTGCCTGCCGATGCTGCCTAAAGCGGATGCACACGGGGTAAGAGAGGTGCCGTGCAAAAAGGAAAAGCAAGAAATATCCCTGCCAACGGCAATATCGTCCGCCGCTTCCACCTGCCTGGATCTTTGCGGCTGTGTGATTTTTTTCCGCGTGGCGGCAGGTGTTTTATTGTCGGTTGCGCCCTTGCCTGACTCCGCCGCGGCCTGCGTCAGTGCGGCGTGTGAAATCACAGCCGGGTGCGCGGCGTTCGCAGCCCTTGGCGGCAAGGCGGCGCTATACGGCATCTGTCTGGCGATGAGCCTGCTGGGATTCTCCGTATGGGGCCAGCTGCGGCTGTTGCTGCAAGGCCGGGTGCCGATGCGGATGCTTGCCATAAGCCGCCTGCTGCATGCCGTCCTCTTTCCCCTGCTGGTGCGCCTGCTGCTTTGGGCGCTGCCGCAGGAGCAGACCGTGTTCAGCACGCTGGCCCCGCGGGTCGTACCAATGTGCCGCCTGCCGCCGGATGCCGCTGTGGTGGCGGCGGTGTTTCTTTGCACACTGCTTTACAAAGGTTACAAAAACATTTATAATACAATATAAGTATAATTTTGCACGATAAGGTGAGGATATGTTTAGAAAACCCTATTATGGCAGTAAAATTGCTCCCGCCTGCGCCTATTGCCTGCACGGCGCCCCTGCCGCCGATCCCAAGATGATCCTGTGCAAGCAAAAAGGTGTAGTATCCCCTTACTATTGCTGCCGTAAGTTCAGCTACGATCCGCTGATGCGTGTACCGCACCGCCAGGTGCTGCCGGAGCTGGACCCGAAAGATTTTACCCTGGATTAAAGGAGAAGGAATGGAAAGTAAAAAGCAGCAAAAACGCGAGGCCTTTCAGGATGCCTGGCGGACAAAACGCTCGGTCACGCTGGTGTATATCCTGCTGCGGGCTTCGGTCATCCTGGTGATGTTGGCGCAGATTTTTAACCGCAATTTTGAGAACGTCTTTCTCTGTGTGCTGACGCTGTTCCTGTTTATGGTACCCAGCATGCTGGAGCGAAAGTTAGATATTGCACTGCCAAACACCCTCGAAATCATCATCCTGCTGTTTATTTATGCGGCGGAGATCATGGGCGAGATTGGCGCATACTACGTCACCTTCCCCTACTGGGACACGGTGCTGCATACGCTGAACGGGTTTCTCTGCGCGGCCATCGGCTTCTCCCTGCTGGATATTTTGAACCGGCACAACAGCGCGCGGTTCCACCTGTCGCCGCTGTATCTGGCCATTGTGGCGTTCTGCTTCTCGATGACCGTCGGCGTCATTTGGGAATTTTTTGAGTGCACGATGGACCAGCTGTTCTTTTTGGATATGCAGAAGGACACCGTGGTACAGAGTATCGGCTCCATCATGCTGGACCCTACCGGCGGCAACCACCCGGTGGTGCTGCACAACATCACTGATGTAATTGTCGTGCAGGCGGACGGCACCCAGACAGCCCTGGGCCTGGGCGGGTACCTGGACATCGGCCTGCTGGATACGATGGAGGATCTGTTCGTCAACTTTATCGGCGCGCTGACCTTCTCCATCATCGGCTACTTTTATGTGCGCAGCCGCGGCAAGGGTAAGTTTGCCAAGCGGTTCATCCCGGTGGCCAAAAACAGCGCCATGCCGGATGTATCGGAAATGACAGAGACAAAGATCCCGGCGAAAAAAGAAGATACGACAGAATAAACAACCCCCAGCCTGTTCAAGTGTGAACTGCACCCCATTTGTTAGACAGTATGATATACTATCTAACAGATGGGGTGA
>UQDG01000015.1 GCA_900539695.1 uncultured Oscillospiraceae bacterium | reverse complement strand
GAGCAGTCGATTATCGCTTGCTGAACTGCGGAGCGCGACGAGCTGCTTTGAGACCTGGTTTCTTACGTTCCTTCATACGAGGATCGCGAGTCAGGAAGCCAGCCTTCTTCAGAACCGGGCGCAGCTCAGGGTTGAACTGCAGCAGGGCGCGGGACAGGCCGTGGCGGATAGCGCCAGCCTGGCCAGCACAGCCACCGCCAACAACGTTGACAACGACGTCAAACTTGCCCTCGTTCTCAGTCAGAACCAGGGGGCTGTTGACGAGCAGCTTCAGGGTCTCGAGGCCAAAGTAATCGTTGATGTCGCGGCCGTTGATGGTGACCTTGCCGGTACCATTGTAAACGCGAACGCGGGCAACGGAATGCTTACGACGGCCAGTGCCGTAGAAATAAGGTTTCGTCTCGTACATATTCTATTGCCTCCTTACTTAAATCTCAACAGCTTCGGGCTTCTGGGCAGCATGTGCGTGGTCAGCAGCCTTGTAGCAGTGCAGGCGGGTCATAGCCTTGGTGCCGATGGTGTTAGAGGGAACCATGCCCTTGACAGCGTAGGTCATAGCCTTGTCGCTGTTCTCAGCCATCAGGGTCTTGTACTGGGTCTCCTTCAGGCCGCCGATCCAGCCGGAGTGAGTGCGATGGAACTTCTTCTCCATCTTCTTGCCGGTCAGGACAGCCTGGTCGCAGTTGATGATGATGACATGGTCACCACAGTCAACGTTAGGAGTAAAGGTGGTCTTGTTCTTACCGCGCAGGATGACAGCAGCCTTGGCAGCAACGCGGCCGAGGGGTTTGCCGGCGGCGTCGATCACATACCACTTGCGGTCAGCCATTTCAGCGGGCTTAGCGAGAGTCGTGCTCATAGTAGGAACCTCCATTGAAGAATTAACACGTCCGTATTATAACGGTATTTAACAGCGCCTTGGCGGCGCTTTTTCGCGCAAGTGTGATTATAGCAGAATTGGGCGGCAGAGTCAACGGTTTTTCGCAAGAATTTTAATTTATTCCCGACATACTCGTGAATTCTCGCAAATGCTCTTGTTTTCTCTCGTTTTCTAACATGCCATTTTTCGTATAAAAACGCCCCCAGCCTGGCGGCTGAGGGCGCTTTCCTTATTTTACTGTTTCAGCGCGTTGACAACGCTGTTCAGATCGTGCTCGTTCTCGCAGACGATCTTGACGGGGTGGCTGTAATCCAGGCTCATCATGCCCAGGATGCTCTTGGCATCGGCAATGCTGCCCTTCATATCGTGAACTCCGACATCGTTATAGCACTTGGCGGCAGCAGACACGATCCCCTTTACCTCAGTAAAATTGGAAACCTTGACTTGTTTCACCATAATAATGACCTCCAAACATAAATCCCCACCGCACCCATCATGGCGCGGCGGTAAGGGCGCCCGGCTGGGTATCCAGCTCGGTTCTCTCGTCCTTGCATTGTGCATTATAGCATAATTGTTCCCGTTTGGTTTGTGTAATATGCACAAAGCCGCTTTTTTCCATTTCCTGCACAGAAACGTCAAATCTTCATTTTGTGGTTTTGGTGACTTTGCTACAGTTTTAACAGATTTGCCGCTATGTTTACACGGTTTTTATGTTTTTGCCCATCTATTTTTATGGTTTTACAATATTTTCGCTTATTTTTGCGCAGTTTGTTTGCTGTTCGGCACAACAAACAGGCGGCAGATTTTTCTGCATTGCAACAGATGTACAAATTTTTAGTTTCTTTTCCATGCAAAGGGTCAATGCAGGCCCTTCATCGTCAGGGCAATGCGCTTTTTGGCGGTATCCACGTTTAAAACCTTCACTCTGACAATATCGCCCACCTTCAGCACCTCGCTGGGATGCTTGATGAACTTATCGCTGATCTGGGAGACATGCACAAGGCCGTCCTGGTGCACGCCCAGATCAACGAACGCACCGAAGTCGATGACATTGCGCACGGTGCCGGTCAGCTCCATGCCGGGCTTGAGATCTTCCAGGCTCATGACATCGCTGCGCAGCAGGGGCTTGGGCAGGCTGTCGCGTACGTCGCGGCCCGGCTTACACAGCTCGGCCACGATGTCGTTCAGCGTCGGCTCGCCAATGCCCAGCGTCTCACACAGGTTCCTGGTGCCCTTAGCCTTGACGGCGGCAGGCAAACCCGCCAGTTTGTCGCTGCCGATCTCGGCAGTGGTGTAGCCGCAGGCATCCAGCAGGGCCTTGGCGGCGGGGTAGCTTTCGGGGTGAACAGCGGTGGCGTCCAGGCGGTTCTTGGCCTCGGGCAGGCGCAGGAAGCCCGCGCACTGCTCATAGGCTTTGGGGCCGAGGCCCTTGACCTTTTTCAGCTGGGCACGGGAGGTGAAAGCCCCCTCCCCCTCACGCCAGGCGACGATATTTTTGGCCGTGGCAGCGCTGACGCCCGCCACACGGCGCAGCAGCGGCGCACTGGCGGTGTTCAGGTCAACGCCCACCGAGTTAACACAGTCCTCCACCACGCCGTCCAGCGTCTCGTTCAGGCGCTTTTGGGGCATATCGTGCTGGTACTGGCCCACGCCGACTGCCTTGGGGTCGATTTTGACCAGCTCGGCCAGCGGGTCCTGCAAACGGCGGGCGATAGACACCGCGCTGCGCAGGTTGACATCGTACTGGGGGAACTCCTCGGCAGCCAGCTTGCTGGCAGAGTAGACCGACGCGCCTGCCTCGCTGACGACCATGTACTGCAAGTGCAGATTTCTCTCGTCGCCCAGTTCCCGGATGACCTGGGCGGCGAATTCCTCGGTCTCGTGGCCGGCGGTGCCGTTGCCGATGGCCATGACCTCAACGCCGTTTTTGAGAACCATCGATTTGATGGTCTTTTTTGCCTGGTCAACGCGCTTGAACTCCGGCACAGGGTATACCACGTTGGTATCCAGCACCTTGCCGGTGGGGTCGACGACGGCCACCTTGCAGCCCATGCGGTAGCCGGGGTCCAGCCCCATGACGGTTTTGCCGCGGATGGGCGGCTGGAGCAGCAACTGGCGCAGGTTGTCGCCAAAGACATGGATGGCACCCTCAGCAGCGGCGTCCGAAAGTTCACCCCGCAGTTCGTTTTCCAGGCTGGGGTGGATCAGGCGGCTGTAGGCATCCAGAGCGGCCTCTTCCACCAACTGGGCGCTGGCACCGCCGGTCTTTTTGCGGGCGAACATCCAGGCCACGATGCCCCCGGCACGCTCGGCATCCACCTGAATACTGACTTTCAAAAAGCCTTCCCGCTCGCCGCGGTCCAGGGCCAGCACGCGGTGACCGGGAATCTTGTTCAGTGGCTCGGCGTAGTCGTAATACTGAGCGTAGACGCTGTCCTCATCCTTGGCCTTGACGCTGGTGATGCGGCCGAAGGCGCGGTAGTAACGGCGCAGTTCGGCGCGGCAGGCGGCATCGTCAGAAACAGCCTCGGCGATGATGTCCTTGGCACCGGCCAGCGCAGCGGCGGCATCGGGGACTTCCTCGTTGATATAGTCCGCCGCTGCAGCGTTGGGGTCAAAGGCAGCGTCCTGCTTGAACAGCGCATCGGCCAGGGGTTGCAGCCCGCGAGCCTTGGCGATGCTGGCGCGGGTCTTGCGCTTGGGCTTGTAGGGGCGGTAAAGGTCCTCGACCTCGGCCAGCGTCTTGGCCTTGGAGAGGGCGGCAGTCAGTTCGGGAGTCATGGCGCCCTGCTCGGTGATGGAGGAAGTGACCTCCTCCTTGCGCTTATCCAGGCCGCGCAGGTATTCCAGGCGGTCACCCAGGTCACGCAGCACCTGGTCGTCCATCGAGCCGGTGACCTCCTTGCGGTAGCGGGCGATAAACGGGATAGTATTGCCCTGGTCGATCAGGTCGATCGCCCCCTGGACATTTTTAGCAGAAAGATTCAATTCGGCAGCAAGCTGCTGTGCATAATCAGACATGGGATACTCACTTTCAATTTTATAGGATCGGATAAGAAATTGGCTACCTGCCTGCAGGGGCGGATGCTTGCAACGGCCCCTACACGAGCGTTCAACAATATCATAGAAACCGGCAAATTACAGGCATTTTTTCCTTTTCAACACCACCAAATAAGCCCCATACACCGCCAGCGCGGCCAGGCTGATGATGGTGCCGGTGCGCAGGCCGGGGGTGTGGTAGGTGCAGGTGATGCTGGTCTGCCCCGCCGGGACGCGCAGGGCCATCAGGCCATTATCGACCTTTTCGATTTTGGCCGTTTTCCCGTTGATGGCGGCGGTAAAGCCGTCGTCGTAGGGCACACTGAAAAACACCAGCCGGTCGGTGTCGTAGTCCGTCTCGGCGGTAAAGCCGGTGCGGGTGGCGGTAAAGTTTCCCACGGCCTCGGCATGGCAGGCGGTGCAATCCTCGGCGTAGGTGTCCTGCGTGCAGTTGGTCAGCCTGTCGTCCGGGATAGGCTGCAGCAGGTCGCCATAGGCGGCGATCTGGTCCTCGTCCAGCAACACCGCCCGCAACAATACCTGGGCGCGGCTGTCCTCGCCTACCTGGTCCAGCTGATCGGCGGTGACATAATACTGCTGGGCAAAACCCATGGGCACCCAGTTTTTGTTCTCGTAGATCTGGTAGGCGCTGGTGCTGCCTACCAGGTCCCAGCCGTCCATGTCCTCGCCCTGCCAGTTGCTATCGGCATCCTTAGCCACCAGCGTATACCGCACGCTGAGCAGCCCGCGCAGAGCATAGTTTTGGACCTCCGGCTTGGAGTTGACGTCCCGCTTGACGCCCACTTCCGGATAAAACTCCATGATGCTGGGGGCAACCGTGGAATTGAAAAACTGCAAACAGCTTTTGTCAAACCACAGGCCCAGATTGTTGTGGGCGCCGTAGGCATCGATGCGGTAGAACGCATCGTCCGGCAGGGCTTCCTTGACCTCCTGCACAGAATCATACGTTTCCGCGATCAGGTCGCTGTCGGTATCCCACTGGGCGTACTTGGTCAACGAAAGGTGCACACTGCCATAGACAAAGCTGAACACCAGCACGGCGGCCAACAGTGCGGTAGGCCAACGCTGGCGATCCCGGAAGAAGTGCCACAGCACGCCGAAGATCACCAATCCCAGCACCGATACGCCCAGGATGGCCCAGAAGCGGGCGGGTTCCTCGGTGACGCCGAGGGTGGTCACGCCGTCATCGTCAGTATAGGGCACCAGGCCGAACGCCGCCGCCGAGAGAGTAACGGCCAGCGTCAAACCCCAGGCGCGGGGCAGTTCCCTCCGGGCCAGGTGGGGCCGTGCCAGCAGCGACGCTGTGGCCCCGCACAGCACCAGCACCGGCATGTAGTACCACCGGGCGTAGTAGCTGGAATTGAGGGCATAGAACAGGCTGTTAAGGATGGGCACAAAGGCGCAGACCACGCACACCTTTAAAATGTAGGTGAACGGGTGGCTGCGCCGCCCGCGGCAGAACGCCAGCCCGCCCGCAATGCCCACCACCGGCAGGTAGGCCGTCATGCTGGTATGTTTGAGGATGCCTTCGCTGAACATATCCTTAAAGTAGGGGGCGTCGGGCATCAAAAAGGCGCTGTAAAAAATGGCCCCGTACTGCTGGGCCTTGCCGTAGACCAGGTAGCCCATGCCGTTGAATGGGTCGATGGTGCGTGGGTTTTGCAGCAGTGACAGCCCGGCAGGAAGCAGCAGCACGCAGCCCATGGCACAGCCCAGCAGGGTCTCCCCTGCCAGCAATGCAAACTTGCGGGGCCCGATTTTGTAGGCATGCCCCGCCAGCATGCAGAAAAAGTAGATGATGAGAAAGACCGCCTGCCCGGCAAAGAAAAAGTAGTTGTTGAGCAGATTCACCGCCACCCAGAACGGAAAACGACCTTTTTTGCCATCGATGACCGCATCATCCAGCGCCGCCAGCATGTATGGAAACAGCGCCACAACGTCCAAAAAGTGGTTGAAGAAGATGTTGTACACCGTAAAGCCGGAGAAGGCATACAGGCAGCCGGCCAGCATGCTCCAATCCTCGTCCCGCACCCAGCGGCGCGCCCAAAGGTAGCCGCCGCCCCCGGCCAGGGCGATTTTCAGGCAGAGCAGCGGCACCATCATCCACGGCATGAACCGCGCGGGCACCAGCAGCGTCAGCCAGAAAAACGGGCTGCCCAGCAGGTAGAACGAGTAGGAATTGACAAACCCGCTGCCCAGATCGGTAGCCCAACTGAAGCTGCCCCCCTGCTTGATGAAGCTGTTGGCGTACTGGTAAAAGTTGATCTGCTGGTCATTGAAATCGCCCGCGTAATGGAAGTACCCGCCGCCTGCGACGGCATCCACCAGGCAGTGGGGCGCAAACAGGGCGGCCGCCGCCAGCAGGCAGAGCCAGAACACCTGCCAGTATCTTGTTTTTTTGCCGGGAAGCTGCAATTTCATAACAAACCCCGCTGAAAGTCCGAACCATGGGACTTTGTTTTTGGTAAAATCATGGTATACTGATAGTAACACCACAGAGAGGATCGTGCAAGATGAAAACTTATCCCTTCAGTGCCCTGCTGGGCCGTATGAAGTACATCACCCGCTGGAGCCTGATGCGCAGCGGCCGCGCCGAAAGCCTGAGCGAGCATACGGCAGACACCGCCCTGCTGGCCCACGCGCTTTGCTTAATTGGCCAAAAGTGCTTGGGCACCGGAGCCGACCTGCGGCCCGAAATGGTAGCCACGGCGGCGCTGTACCACGATGCGCCGGAAATTTTGACCGGCGACATGCCCACCCCAGTGAAGTACAAAAACGAAGCCCTGCGCAGCGCCTACAAGGCGGTAGAGCAGGAAAGTGCCCGGCTGATGGCCAGCCTGCAGCCCGAAGCCCTGCGCAGCGAGACCGAGGAATTTTTGACCGGCCGCGTGCTAAATGACGCCGAGCGGAAAATTTTAAAGGCAGCGGACCGGCTCTCGGCCTTAATCAAGTGTTTGGAAGAGTGCCAGAGCGGCAACCGGGAGTTTGAAGCCGCGCGGGAGCAGCAGCTGGCCGCCCTGCACGGAATGGACTGCCCCGAAGCGGAGTATTTCATCACCCACATGCTGCCGTGCTATACGCAGAATCTGGATGAGCTGACGAGAGGAAGGTTTTGATCACTCCTGCAGCCGATACACCGCATCGATGAGCTTGTCCACATCGGTGAAATGCTCCAGCATGGAGCAGTAGCGCCGCAGGGAGGCTGCCCCCCGCAGGCCCTTCATATAGTGCATGGCCTGGCTGCGGGCCTGAGGCATGGCGAGCCACTCGCCTTTTTCCTCGCACATTTCGTAAATTTGCGCCCGCAGGGCATTCATCCGCTGGTTCAGCGTCGGCTCAGCGGGGGCTTCCTCGCCCAGCAGGGCCGCGCGGATCTGCTCAAACAGCCACGGGTCGCCCAGTGCGCCGCGGCCGATCATCACGCCGTCGCAGCCGGTCTCTTTTAATAAGGTAAGCGCCCCCTCGGCAGTGGTAATATCGCCGTTGGCCAGCACCGGGATGGACACCGCCTGCTTGATGGCGGCAATTGCACCGGCATCAATGGGTGGCACGTACATCTGCTCCCGCGTGCGGCCATGCACGGCGATCAGGTCCGCGCCGTTGGCCTCGCACTGTTTCGCCACCTCCACGCCGGTCAGGTGTTCGGCGTCCCAGCCGATGCGCATCTTCACCGTCAGGGGCGTATCCTCGCCCAGGGCTCGGCGGGCCGCAGCGACCATCCGTCCGCAGAGGGGTGGGTCCAGCAGCAGCTTGCTGCCCGCACCGCTGTTGGTGATTTTGGGCGCGGGGCAGCCCATGTTGATGTCCAAAATATCAAACCGGATGCCCTTTTCCCGCACCAGCAAAACGGCCTTTTCCAGGGCTTCCGGCTCACAGCCGAACAGCTGGATAGCGTACAGCCCGTGGGGGTGGGCATCTTTGAGCAGAGCAAAGGACTTTTGGTCGTTAAAGTTCAGGGCCTTAGCGCTGGCCATCTCGCTGACGGTCCAGGCTGCACCGTGGTCGGCCATCAGGTGGCGGCAGGCAGCGTCTGTCAGGCCCGCCATCGGGGCAAACACCGCCCCCGCAGGGATCTGCAAATTGCGTAACTGCATAGTTCCTCTCTTGTAGCGCCGCCTTTGGCTCCCTCCAAGGGGGCTTTTGCGCGGCCGCTTTTACTATTTGAATTTCAGATTCTATTCTACCATAAATCCCGCATTTGTGGTATACTAAAAGATAGATTGTTTACATCCGATTTAAAAAGGAGCAACGCTATGAAACTGATGGTACTGGACGGCAACAGTCTGGTCAACCGCGCGTTTTTCGGCATCAAGCTGTTGACGACCAAGGACGGCCGCTATACCAACGCCATTTACGGCTTCCAGAATATACTGCTCAACCTGCTGGCCGCCCACAAGCCCGATGCTGTGGCCATCGCCTGGGACCTGCGCACCCCGACGTTCCGCCACAAGGCCTACGACGGCTACAAAGCCACCCGCCACGGCATGCCCGAGGAGCTGGCCCAGCAGATGCCCGTACTGAAAGAATTGCTGACCGACCTGGGCTTTGTGCAGGTAAGCAGCGAGGGCTGGGAGGCCGACGATATTTTGGGCACCCTGGCCGCCGCCTGCGAGGCCGCCGGTGGCACCACCCTGCTGGCCACCGGCGACCGGGACAGCCTGCAGTTGGTGGACGACAACACTACCGTTCTGCTGGCCACCAACAAAGAGACGATTTCCATGGACCCCGCCGCCATCCGCGAAAAGTATGGTGTGGAGCCGCAGCAGCTCATCGACGTCAAGAGCCTGATGGGCGATTCGTCCGATAATATCCCCGGTGTGCCGGGCATCGGAGAAAAGACCGCCCTGGCCCTGGTGGCGAAGTTCGGCACGCTGGAAAATATTTACGCGAACCTCGAGGACAAGGTCATCAAGCCCGGCCAGCGGGCCAAGCTTTCTGCCAACCGCGATAAGGCGGACCTGTCCTACATGCTGGGTACCATCCGCAAGGACGCGCCCATCGAGACGGACCCCGCCGCCTATATCCGCCAGTCCGGCGACCCCGCCGCAGCCGCCCAGCTGCTGGCCACGCTGGAAATGCATAAGATGGTGGACCGCTGGGGTCTGGAGGAGAGCGGCGCCGCTGCCGCCCCCGTGGACGCTGCTCCGCCGGAAGAAGTAGAGCCGGCCCCCTTGCCGCTGCTGGTGGAAGGCCGCCTGTTTGTGGCCCAAAACGCCGACGGCGGCTGGTACGCCGTACAGGGACAGGAAGTCTACCTGCCAGACACCGACCGCCTGGCCGCCCTGCTGGACAGCGATGCCGAAATCTGGGCCTTTGACGCGAAGCCCCTCTACCGCCTGGCACTGGAGCAGGGGCATATTGGCAAAGCCCTGCATTTTGACGGCAAGCTGGCCGCGTACCTGCTCAATCCTTCCGCTAGCAGCTATGCGGTAAAGTCTCTGGCTGCCGAGTACGGCGTGGCGGCGGCGTTCCACTGCGAAGCCGCCCCCGATGCCGGGGTGCTGGCCGCGCTGCTGGAAAGGCTGGCCGCCGAACTGGACGCCAGCGGCCAGCGCAAACTGCACGATGAGATGGAGCTGCCGCTGGCCCGCGTGCTGGCAGACATGGAGCGCATCGGCTTTGCGGTAGACGCCGACGGCATCCGCGCCTTTGGCGACAGCCTGCGGGGCGAGCTGGACGGCATCCTGCAGAATATCTACACTGAGGTGGGCTACGAGTTCAACGTGAACAGCCCCAAGCAGCTGGGCGAAGCCCTGTTTGACAAGCTGGGCCTGCCGCCGCGCAAGAAGAACGCCCGCGGCTACTCCACCGACGCCGCCACGCTGGAAAGCCTGCGGCCTTACAGCCCGGTCATTGATGAGATCTTAAAGTATCGCACCTACGCCAAACTGCTGTCTACCTACGTAGATGGCCTGCTGGCGGCGCAGGCGGCGGACGGTCGGGTGCACTCCACCTTTATTCAGACCGAGACCCGCACCGGGCGCATCTCCTCCACCGAACCGAACCTGCAGAACATCCCCATCCGCACCGAGCTGGGCAGCCGCCTGCGTGGCTACTTTGTGGCCGGGGACGGCCAGCAGTTGGTGGACGCCGATTACTCCCAGATCGAGCTACGCATTCTGGCGCACATCACCGGCGACGAGCACATGCAGCAGGCGTTTTTGAACGGCGCGGACATTCACCGCTCCACCGCCGCCAAAATTTACCACATCCCCGAAAGCGAAGTCACGCCGCAGCTGCGCTCGGCCAGCAAGGCCATCAACTTCGGCATCATGTACGGCAAGGGTGCCTACTCGCTGAGCAAGGATCTGGACGTCTCGGTGAAAGAGGCAGACGCTTTCCTGAAGACTTACCTTGACACCTTCCCCAAGGTGGACGGCTACATGCAGGACTGCATTGCCCACGCCAAGGAGAAAGGCTACGTGGAAACGCTGTTTGGCCGCCGCCGCGCCCTGCCGGAGCTGGCCAGTTCCAACTTCCAGGTACGCGCCAGCGGCGAGCGGATGGCCCGCAACACGCCCATCCAGGGCACGGCCGCGGACATCATCAAGCTGGCCATGGTGCATGTGTGGCAGCGCCTGCGGGATGAGAAATTGCAGGCCCGCCTGCTGCTGCAGGTACACGACGAACTGATCGTAGAGGCACCGGACAGTGAAGTGGACACCGTGCGCCGCATTTTGCAGGAGGAAATGGAGCATGTGGTGCACTACAGCGTGCCCCTGACCACCGAGGTAGGCACCGGCAAGACCTGGCTGGAAGCGCATTAAAGTTTTCTGCGCAGAGGTGTAGGGGGCGAGCAGTGCTCGCCCGCCTGCTTGATGAGGCCGCACTTTTTCGGGAAAGTTTCTTGCCTGCCAAACGGCCACGGGCGAACAGTGTTCGCCCCTGCAAAGTGCTTCTGACAGTTCAAGAGTCACAATAAGGGTGATTGAAATGTATGTTTTAGGAATTGAATCGACCTGCGATGAGACCGCGGCGGCGATCGTGGAGGACGGCCGCAAGGTCATCTCCAACGTGATCTCCACCAGCGTGAAAGAGCAGGCCCTATACGGCGGCGTTGTGCCGGAGATCGCCAGCCGCCGCCATGCTGAGTATATCAGTGCTACCGTGGACAAAGCCTTGGCCGATGCCAACATGACCATGAAAGACGTGGATGCCGTGGCCGTAACCTTTGCGCCCGGCCTGATCGGTGCCGTGCTGGTGGGCGTCAACTTTGCCAAGGGACTGGCCTATGCGGCAGGCAAGCCGCTGGTGCCGGTGCACCACCTGCGCGGACATATCGCCGCCAACTATCTGACCCACCAAAGTTTGCATCCGCCGTTTCTCTGCCTGGTGGCCAGCGGCGGGCACAGCCACATCGTGATGGTGGAGGATTGGTGCCGCTACAAAGTTCTGGGCCGCACGGTGGACGACGCCGCCGGCGAAGCCTACGATAAAGTAGCCCGCACGCTGGGCCTGCCCTACCCAGGCGGTCCCAGTGTAGCCGCCGCCGCCCGCGACGGCGACCCCCACGCCTACAAGCTGCCCGTGCCCCATGTAGAGGGCAAGTACAACGTCAGCTTCAGCGGCCTGAAGACTGCCGTCATCAACGAGGTGCACAACGCCGAGCAGAAAGGCCAGCCGGTCAATGTGGCCGACATGGCCGCCAGCTTCCAGGAGCGCATCGACCAGATCTTGGCCAAGAAGCTGCTCTCCGCTGCCTCCGATACCGGTGCCAAGCAGGTCGTGCTGGCCGGCGGCGTCGCCGCCAACGGCCGTCTGCGCCAGCTGGTAAACGACGGTGCCCAAAAACTGGGTGCCCGCGTCTTTTTGCCGGAGCTGAAATATTGCGGCGACAACGGCGCCATGATCGCCGCCCAAGGCTACTACGAGTACCAGGACGGCAACCTGGCCGATTGGACCCTGAACGGTCTGCCCACGCTAGGGATCGATTATCGGTAATTTCACGATTGTACATAAAAAACCACCTTTTCCGTTTTTTTGGAAAAGGTGGTTTTTTCTTGTTTAAATCAGTTCTTCCTTGCAAAGCTGGGCATCCGGCAGATGGGTGGAGCCAAAGTAGACGGTCTGCCACACAGCCTCGCCCTGTTTGAGGGTATTTACCAGCTTGAACTGTACGCCCTGGGTGCGGTCCTCGGTGTTGAAGCTGCCGCCATCGCCCAGCGTAAAGGTAGTGAACACGTTGCTGTAGGTGCCTGCGGCCAGCATACTGAAATCGTACTTGGCCGTCACGCGGTTACGGCCCTTGCGGATGTGCATGCCGTACAGGCAGGCCGTGGCCACCGGCACGTCGAACTCGTCGTGCACTTCAAAGAAGATGCCGATTTGGTCGCGGTCCTCGGTGGAATCGTAGATGTACTCCACCTCCACGGGCTGGCTTCGCTCGACGGCTTCCAGCGTATCCACATGGAACTCGACGCTGCGCATGCGGATGCTTTTGCGTTCTATCCAACTGGGGCGGCGGAAATCGGTAAAGTCTAAAAAGCGCTCACTGCTGTAGTTGTTGGACATGTAGATGGCAATGCCGGCGTCCACGTCGCCGTCAAAGACGACCTTGCCTTTGTCCAGCACGATGCAGCGGTCGCATAGGTCGCGGATGGTGGCCATATTGTGGCTGACGTACAGCACCGTGCGGCCGTCCTGCTTGGCGGCCTGGCGCATCTTGGTCAGGCATTTTTTCTGGAACTTCATATCGCCGACGGCCAAAACCTCGTCCATAATCATAATTTCGCTGTCCAGATGGGCCGCCACGCTGAAAGCCAGCTTGACGTACATGCCGCTGGAGTAGCGCTTGACCGGGGTGTCGATGAAGTCTCCGACCTCGGAAAACTCGATGATCTGGTCCATCTTGGCGTCGATCTCGGCGCGGGTCATGCCCAGAATGGCGCCATTGAGGTAGACATTCTCGCGGCCCGTCATCTCGGGGTGGAAACCGGTGCCGACCTCCAGCATCGAGGCCACGCGGCCGTACAGGTCAATATCGCCGGAGGTAGGGGCCGTCACGTGGGTCAGCAGCTTCAGCAGCGTGGACTTGCCCGCGCCGTTGGAGCCGATGATGCCCACGGCCTCGCCCTTGTTGACCGTAAAACTGACACCGTTCAGCGCCATAAAGGTGGTGCCCACCAGCCGTTGGTCGGTGCCAATCAAGGTATTGGGGTCTTCCTTGCCGCGCTTGCGGGCCAACCAGCTTTGCAGGTCGCCGCGCAGTGTACCGCCGCCGATCTGGCCCAGGCGGTACTGTTTTTTGACGTCCTGCACGCGGATCATCAATTCCTGATTTTCCATGCTGTACCTCCCGTCAGACCGTATCGACAAAGGTCTTTTCCACCTTGCCGAAGAGCGAAACACCCACCGCCAGTAGCGCAACCGTCCAGGCCAGCGAGATGACCCACATCAGCACCGATACCTCGCCGGAGTTGAAGCAGACCGCGCGGAAGCTCTCCATCGGGGCGGTCATCGGGTTGGCGATCATCACCGCGCGCAGCAGCGGGTTGGCGATCATCGACAGCGGGTAGACCACCGGCGTACCGTACATCCACAGCTGCACACCGAAAGTGACAACGACCATCAGGTCGCGGTAGCGGGTAGTGACGCTGGACACGATGATGCCGCAGCCCAGGCCCAGCAGGCCCACCTGCAGCACGATGGGAAGCAGCAGCGGCATAGCCGCCCAGTTGGGGGCCACCTCGCCGCGCACCACGTAAAACAGCAGCAAGCAGAAGAACATTACGAACTGCACCAGGAAGTTGATGAACCCGGACAGCATTGTGGAAATGGGCATGGCCAGCCGCGGAAAATACACTTTGCTGAAGATGTTGGAGTTGGTGGTAAATGTGCCCGACACCTTGTTGATGCAGGAGGAGAAGAAGGTCCACACAGCCGTGCCTGCCAGGTAGAACAGCGGCTGCGGCACGCCGCCTGTGGACAGGTTGGCGATGGTACCAAACATGACCGTGTACATAGCCATGGACAGCAGCGGGTTAATTAAGATCCACGCCGGGCCCAACACGGTCTGCTTGTACAGCACGGTAAAATCGCGCTTGACAAACAGCCAGATCAGATCCTTATACCGCCACAGTTCATCAAAATCCACGCGGGTGCGGCCCCCGGCAGGGCCGTAATGCACATGGTACTGCTTTTTGGGTTGTGTTTGCTCCATGAGTAAAGCTCCTTACGCTTTGTGTTTGAGGAAAGCCTGGTAAACCGGCAGGCCCAACCGCAGCAGTGCGGCACGCAACAGCATACTGCTCCGGCCGGTGCGCTGGGCAAGGTCGCGGTAGGCATCGGCGCAGGCACGGCAGGCTGTGCGGTAGCGCTGCTGTTGGGCGGGGGTGGAAAGGTCGAAGCGGTCTTTCTCGGCCAGATTTTCAATTGCGTCGTTCAAAAGCCCCTCGGCCCGCAGAGTGTCGCCCCTGGCGGCGAAGGTAGTGGTCCATTCCAGCAGGTATTCACTGCGGTCCAGGTAGTTGCGAGGGTCGCCCTGGGACATGATGCTGCCGGTGCGCTGGGCATAGCGGTAACCGCGGAAATTCAGGCAGAGGATTTTCCTGCACTGCCCAATCAAATTCGGCAAAAGGAACATATCCTCATACCGCTTGCCCTCGGCATAGCGCAGCGTGTGGAACAGCTCAGCTCTGTACAGTTTGTTCCATGCCACCACATAATAGGTACAGGCATCACCGCTGGTAAAGAATTTTTCCCAGAATTGCGACGGCATCAACGCTTCTTCCTCACGATCCGCCGGAGTGCGGTCCGGCAGGGGTTGGTCGTTTTCATCAGTGCAGAGGTAGTGGAAAAGGACTAAATCTGCACCGGACCTTTGCTGGGCACGCAAGGCGCGTTCCAGCGTTTCCGGCTCAAGGCGGTCATCGCTGTCCACGAAGGCTATATATTCACCAGTACAGATGTCCAACCCGCTGTTGCGAGCCGCAGATAAACCGCCATTCGACCGGTGGATGACCCGGATGCGGGTGTCTTTCGCCGCCCAGGCATCGCACAGGGCCGGGCAGTTGTCAGGGCTGCCGTCATCAACCAAAATGATCTCCAAATCGGGATAGGTCTGCCCCACCACGCTGGCCACGCAAGCGTCCAGGTAGCGCTCCACTTTATAAACCGGGATGATTACGCTGATCGTTGGCATGGCAATCCTTTCTTTTTGGGAGAGAGGTAATTATTGAGCAGCAGGCTGCTGTTCCAGCTTGATGCGTGCTTCCTCCAGCAGGGCTCGTACTTTGGGTTTCCAGATAAAATGGCGGAACACCTTGGTCATAAAGAACCAGAATTTATTTTCCACCTCGCACCAAAGCCGCGCCGGCAGGGCTTCGCAGCTGTAGTTGACCAGGCGGCAGAGACGGCCAGCATGATAACTGCGGAAACGCGGCATAAAAATCTGCGCTTCTTCCGCCAGCTGCGGGTCTTTGCGGGCCTTGTAAAGTTCTGTATATTCGTAGATCATACGTACCAGGCTGCTCGGGAACATACTTTTGTCTACTTTTTGCAGTTCATAAATCATGAAGCAGCCCAGCATAAAGTTTTGGTACTGGCTGCGCAGGTGAAAGGTGCTGTTTTCTGTCTGGCGATAGTTAAACATACAATCTGGCAGATAGTAGATTCCGCCATAGGGCAAAAACTGCGCTGTCAACAGGTTATCGTCAATGGTAACACCGCTGGCAAATGGGTCGATTTCCTGCAAGCGCAGATTGCGGAACATCAAGGCATTCGTGTGGATATACAAAAAGCTCCAATACTCCTTAGCCGTCAGGCTGCATTCCCGGATAGGCTTTTCAATGGGTCGCGTTTTTCCTGTACTTTGCCAATAGAAACAGCCGTTATGGCCGCAGGCAACATACTTTTTCTCGGTATCTGCATCCAAAATATCCGCTTGCTTCTGCAGCTTATACGGATCGGTATAAAAATCGTCGCCGTCCAGATAGCAGATATATGTTCCTTGGGCCTCACGGAAAAGGCGGCTGCGGATCGCATTGAGTCGTTTAATACGGACATCCGGTGGTCGCTTTTCTCCGGGTATAAAATCCATCACAAATACACGCACAGTTTCTGGATACCGTTTCTCCCACTGGCGCAGCTTTTCGACCGTATTATCTGCAGAGCCATCATCAGCGCACAGAACCTCAATGGGAAAGTCTGTCTTCTGATTCAGTACACTTTGCAGCGTTTCATCCACATACGGCGCCAGATTATAAAAAGAGATCAGGATGCTGACCTTGGGCTGTGCCATGCGGTTTCCTCCTGTTTAAAAATCCTTTGCAAAACTCAAATTCAGGGCATGGCAGCTGCCGTAGCCCTCTTTGCTTTCCACCAGGCCAAAGTTCAGCACTTTGCCGTTATCTTCGGTCGAAATGCCGAAGGACAGTGCCTTACAGCCTTTTGCTGCAGCAGCGCAAAGTACCTGATAATACAGATACGCCGCCGGGCTGTACTTGCGGATGCTCAGGTCCGCCGAAAGGTACTGGGTATGAACGACATTAGCCTGCTCGAAGTAGAAAGTCATACCGCCGGCCACCATGCGCTCCCCCTCAAACACGCCGTAAAACTCGGCAATTTCAGGCAGGCGGCTGGACTTGAACTCCCATAATTCGGCAGCGGTATGCACCGGCTGGACACCGTACTTCTCCAGATTTTGGGCCAGCAGACCGTGGAACGTCTCGATTTCTTTTTGGGTCTCCAGCCCACGGAACGTCAGGTCATGCTTCATCGCCTTGCGGACATTCTGGCGCTTATCCTGCCGGAATGACGCCAGAATATCCTCTGTCGATTTACCCGCCAGCGGGACCCAGGTGTTCAGCTCGGTAAACTGGGTATAGCCCAAATAGGTAAAGGCGTAGAGCAGGGTCTGGTTTTCTTCCTTTTCCAGCAGACCTACGGTCGGGCGGAAAATGGCGGCCTCGTAGTGGGCAGCTACATACGCATCAATGGCCTGCAGAATGCCAATTGCCCGCGCAGCCGTATTGTACGCCTCCCGCAAGACCGGGCCGCCGTAGGTACTGCCCGGATGCGAAACAAAGGTGCGCTTTCCATCTCGCTGCTGCACGGCAGCAGGCACGACGGCCACGATGGCATCGTGCTCGTTGGTGACTATCAGCGAGGCATCCTCAAACCGGCCCGCCGGGTGATAGTTTAAAAAGTTGCGGGTCTGCAAAAAAGTACCGTTGCCGCTTTCCTGCATCACAAAGCGGTCCCAGGCGGCTTCCTGATCCGCAGTATAAGGCTGTACTGTAAATTCCATACTTCTCCCCTGCTTGTTTTACTGCACCCGTTCGCCGGTGCGAATATCCCGGATTTTGCGGGCAGGCACACCGGCATAAATGTGGTAAGCCTCCACATCCCCGGTGACAACGCTGCCAGCGCCGATGACCGCACAGCGGCCGATATGCACGCCGGGCAGGATCGTCACATCTGCGCCGATCCAGACTTCATCCTCTACAACTATGTCAGCTGCCTTTGTCAGGTGGTCCCTCACATACGGGTAGGTGTTGATCTCCTGCCCATTATTGGCTGAGGCCATCGGCACAAAGGTCACATTGGCTGCGATGGAAACGTGGTTCCCGATATGCACCCGCGGTGTATAATCATCAGAAAGCAGCGTCAGGCCCAGATTTGCATAGGTGCCCTCTCCCATTTCCAGCCCCAGGCGGCGCCAATACAGCTTGCGCACGCGGGCATCGGTATAATTGTGTGCTACCAGTTTGACAAAGCGCATTGGCAGCACATCCACCAGTTCCGTCAGGCGGCGGTAAATCCATTCATCGATTCCTGCCCAATCCATGGCTTTACTCCTTTGCGGGGTCCTCTGCGCCCACATGACGCAGGAACGCCTCGTAATCGCGGATGTAATCGTCCGCATCATAGAAGGAATCTGCCGCGACACAGAGGACGGAATTTTCCTGCTGCCACAGCATGTCGCGCCACATGTTGCTTTCCACGATCAGGCCTTTGTCGGGGCTGTCCAGCAGGACTTCCGCTTTCTCGAAGCCGTCATCCAGCTTGATCAAGATCTTGCCATAGGGACACCACAGGACTTGGCGCAGCTTTTTGTGGGCGTGGCCGCCGCGCTGGACGCCCGCCGGGACATTGTGGATGTAGTAGATGCGCTTGATGGCAAAGGGCACATCGTGCTCGGCCTCAAAGACCGAGAGGGTGCCCATACCCTCGGCGGTGACGCTTTTCATGCGGATCGTTTGAATAATCATCGTTGTATCTGCCTTTCTTCTGGCATGTTAATCGGACAGTTTAATTACAGCCGCACCATCCACCATGGCAATGCAGCCGCTGGCGGGGTAACTGGGCATGGCCTGCACAGCAGGATTTTCGGCCCAGGCATCCAGTTCCGCCTGTGTGTTTACCACCTTGGCGCTGCTGCCCATGATATTGCCGAACCACCACTTGATGGTGCCATCATAGGTAATGGCGGAGCCGGAAAGGCCGGTCTCCCCTTCCTCATACAGGCGGATCAGGTCGTTGTGGTAGGTGAAGTTGGAATCCGTAAAGTCACCGGAGAAAACCACCGGGGTCTCTCCTTCCACATAGCCGGGCAGGTCCTCCACCTTGGCCATAATGGTATACACCTGGGCGCGTGTGTTCTCGTAGACCAGTTTGCGGTAGGTGTAAGCGCCGTTGGCATAAATCACATTTTGCACGGTAATAAAGGCGCACAGCAGGCAAGCCAGCCAGGCGGCGCTGCGGGGGATGGTGTCCGGCTCCAGTCCAGTCAGCAGCACCACCAACGCATACACCAGATACACCGGGTACAGCATCAACAGCGTGGGGTGCTTTTCCGACAGCAGATACACCACATTCAGCCCCAGCGGCAGCAGCACTAACAGGATAACCACCTGCACAGCGGCGCGCAATGGCTTTTTACGCAGGGCCAGTACCAGGCAGGCAAGACCCAGCAGCAGGCAAACAGCCGTTGCCAACCGCATGCCACGGTTGTTCCAGACATCATACCCCAGCAGGGTGGTAAATACCTGTTTGTACGCGCCTGGCAGGCGGGCCAGGTAATCCGCCACCCCGGCACGGCTCATCTGCTGCAGGCCGTTGGAACTGTCGATCAGTTCCAGGTGCTTATAAGCCAGCACCGCTTTCATCGATACAGCATACAGTACGCCGCCCAACAGCAGGCCCGCAATGGCGGTGATGCCTTGGCGCAGATAGTCTTTCCAAGGCAGATCCGTCGTCAGACAATCCCGCAGCATGCACAGCAAAAGCATGCCGATAGCGAACTCAATGTAGCCCTGATACAATCCCATCGAGAGGCAGAGACACCCGCCGCAGAGCAGCACGCCCAACCAAGGGCGGCGGCAGCGACGCACGGCGCAGGCTCCCAAGAGCGCCAACAGCATGGCGCAGGTGAAAAGATCTGCTTTATCGTTATAAGTAGCATTCAGCAGCGTAACGCTGATGGCTGTGCCAAACAGCGCCGCCACAGCGGCCATGGATTTTTTGCGCAGCTGCAGCAAACTGCTGATCAGGTACACCGAAAGCGACACCCACAGCACGCTAAACATACCGGTAAGCCAGGGCATGTTGATTTTGCCGCGCAGAAAGCGGTAATACGGCAGCTGCACCCAGCGACCCAGCTGCAGCATAACAACATCGGCATCAAAAAACAGGATGGTCGCGTCATGGCTGGGGAACAGGTTAAACCATGCAAAGCCGTGGGCCAGCAGCATACACAGCGCCGTTGCGGCAAAGCACCATTTCAGGCGGGCCCAATCAAAGGCCCTGACCCGGCGCAGCAGGGCATCTTCCCTGCTCTGCAAAGTTGTCATGCGTGTGTGTCCTCCTCGGCATAGGCGTAGATTTTCTTCAACTCAGCCATATCGCCGTTAATCGGCGGCTGCCAGCTGTGCTGCGCCTTTTTGAACGCACAGTTCTGCGGCACAACCAGACGGCCGATCAGCCCGCGCAGCAGGCGGGATTTGTGGCGATCGTTGTGGTAATACTCCCACGCCAGCCGTACCAGCCGGTCTTGGGGATACAATTCCCGCATCAGCGTCAGCATGGCGCGCCAATCGGCTTCCATCCTGGCGCGGGCCTTCTCGTTGGTGGAAACACCGGTACCGTACTCGTACCAGCGCAGAATGCGATCATAGCAGCGGATCGGAACCCCCTGCACGGCAAACAACCGGGTGGCAAAGTCCTCGGCAAAGCGGACACGGCCATTCATCTTTTGCAGCGCATCCAGGAAAATTCCGCGCTCGTACATTGTTTCAATGCCGCTGATGCCGTCATCGTACAACAGCACATTGCGGCGGATAGCCTTGTTATCGTAGTGGGCGGCCTCGTAGGGAGTGCGGTCAAAGGGGGTCTCCCCGGGCAGCTGCACCAGCGTGCCGTCGCTTTCCTGCCGGTAATAGGCGGACTTTCCAAAGGCCACCTGCGGAGCATCCTTTCGCAGCATCTCCAGCACCCAGCGGATGGTGGAGGCATCGTACACATAATCGCCCGGCGAAATACCGGCGATCCACTGCCCGCTGGCCAGCTCCACCGCGTGGAGCATATTAGTGACCGTGCCCTGGTTGACCTTGTTTTTGGACAGTTTTACGTTGGTAAAGCCGTGGGCCGCTAGATAGTCGCGGGTATCCTCCCAATAATCCTGCGGCGAGCCATCATCGGCGATGATGAGCTCAAAATCGTAGGTATCCTGCATCAGCAGCGAGTCCAGCGTGTGGCGCAGCTGCATTTTATCCGGGTAATACTGTGCCAGAATAATTGACAGCGTCTGTGCCACGTTCAGGCCTCCTTTGTTTTGGTCGATTCCATCCGCCCCATCTTGCCGTTCCAAAAGTCCACGGCACCACGGTAGGCGCCATAGCTGCGTCCTTTTTTTCGACCCAGCGCCTTGGTCAGCGCATAGCGGGCCGCGCCGGTGAGAATCGGCAGCACGGTTTTCCTCTTCGCATAGGCGCGGGATTTTCCCTTGCAGGTCAAATACAGCGTGTTGCGGGTGATATAGTACACCGACAACATGCCCCCTGCGCTGCCGCCTGCCTTATGCCACAGTTTGGCATCGGGCAGGAACCACAACGGCACACCGGCCTGGCCTAAACGGATGCAGTAATCCACATCCTCGCAATACATAAACAGTGTCTCGTCGAGATAACCAACTTGTTCAATGACCGCCCGCGGCAGCAGCACACAGCAGAACGTGATAAAGCTCACCTGCTGCTTTTGGGCAAAGGCGGGACCGTCCTTAGCGTGGCCGCCCAGGTGCTTCACCTTACCGGTAGCGGGATCCAGCGTGCCGCCTGCAAACCAGATTTCGTCCGGCGGGTTCATAAACAACATTTTTGGGCAGCTCACGGCGCCCGCCGGGGTCTCCCACAGCAAGGTCTCCAGCATATCGGGGGCAACGGCGGTGTCGTTGTTCAGCAGCAGCACATAGTCGCAGCCATCGGCCAGTGCACGGCGCATACCCACATTGTTGACGGCGGCAAAGCCCAGGTTCTGCTCTTGCGGCAGAAACACCGTGTTGGCAGGCAGTTTATCCTGCAATTGCGCTACCGAGTCATTGGGCGAAGCATCGTCCAGCAGGATAATTTCAAAGTCCTTGTACGTCTGCTTTTGCAAGCTGTCCAGACAGACCAGTGTATCCTGCCAGCCGTTGTAATTGGAGATAACGATTCCTACCTTGGGCATGGTTACTCCTTAAAGCTGTTCACGGCGTCGATAACAGCGGTTACCTGTTCCTCGGTCATACCGTAGTACATGGGCAGGCTCAACTCCGTGGCGGAGATTTCTTCAGCCAGGGGCAGCGCACCGGCGGGGATGCCCAGTTCTTTGTAGGCGCCCTGCAGATGGATAGGCGTGGGATAATGCTTGTTGGTGCCGACGCCGCGTTCGTTGAGATGTTTTTCCAGTGCATCACGGTTTTTGCAGCGCACGGCGAAGATGTGGAATACATGCTCACAGCCCGGCATCACAGTGGGCAGGGTCACGGCGGGGTTGGTGATCTCAGCAAAATAGCGGGCGGCAATGGTGCGGCGCTGGGCGTTCATCGCGTCCAGGTGGGGCAGCTTAGCCGCCAGGAAAGCCGCCTGCATCTCATCCAGGCGGGAGTTCTGGCCTTTATAAATATGATGGTACTTGTAGTCGCTGCCGTAGTTGCCCAGGGCGCGGATCTTCTCGGCCAGGGCCTTGTCGCTGGTGGTCACGCAGCCGGCATCGCCCAGGGCGCCCAGGTTTTTGCCGGGGTAAAAGCTGAACCCGGCGGCATCGCCCAAACTGCCTGCGCGGCGGCCCTTGTAGGTGGCGCCGTGAGCCTGGGCTGCATCCTCGACGACCTTCAGGCCGTGGGCACGGGCGATCTCCAAAATAGGGTCCATGTCGGCGCACTGGCCGTAGAGGTGCACAGCCATGATAGCCTTGGTCTTCTCTGTGATGGCCGCCTCGATACAGGCGGGATCGATGTTGTAGCTGGCCAGCACCGGCTCCACAAAGACCGGCGTTGCCCCGGCGTAGGAGATAGCCAGCACGGTGGCAATAAAGGTGTTGGATGGCACGATAACCTCGTCTCCTGGGCCGATGCCCAGCGCTTTTAAAATAAGCACCAGGGCATCCAGGCCGTTGCCGCAGCCGACGCAGTATTTTGCGCCGCAGTAATCGGCAAAGGCGGCTTCAAAAGCGGCATCTTCTTTGCCCTCGATATACCAGCTGTTGTCCAGCACGCGGGCAAAAGCCGCGCGCAGATCGGCATCCAGTTCCCGCTCCATGGGGCGGAAAGAGACAAAAGGCACGGTGATGGGCTGTGCAGCCATAATAAAACGCCTCGTTTCGTCAAATTTATAGTACAGCACCCACGCATGGGCGCACAAGACCTACTATATCGTCTTATTATACAACGAAATGCGGTGTTTCGCAACTAAAAGCACACAAAAAGGCTTCCCCGTTCCATAAGGGAAGCCTTTTTGCGCAGTTTGCGGTTATCTTGGCGCCCGTGTAGCGCAGGCGGGGCCACAGCTGCAGGTGTCCACGCTGACATGGCTGGCGCAGCAGCAAAGCCCCTGCTGGTGGCGGCAGCCGCGGTCGTCGCAGGCAATCTCGGTCTCGGGGCTTGCAGGCTGGTTGTCGGTGGCAACGTTGCCATAGCCCTCGCTGTTGCGGTAACTGCTGCAGACGGCATTACTCTCGCCGGTGTGATGGACCTTGATGTCGTTCAGGCAGCAGCAGCCCGCCTTGTTATGGCAGCAATCATACTGCGCGCAATCCAGATAAGACATACAAAACACCTCCGCCCGTAGTATGCCCGGCTGGTGGGCGGGGTATGCACGGGGCGCGGGCTGTTCAAATCCGGCCTAAAAATATCCCTTGCAAACAAAAAATTATAATAAAAAGCGCATCCCCTTTTTATGGGGATGCGTGGTTGGGCCGGCCGGATTTGAACCGACGGATGGAGGAGTCAAAGTCCTCTGCCTTACCGCTTGGCGACGGCCCATTATAAAGAAAAGACCGCGCAGCGTGTATCACTGTACGGTCTTTGGTGGGGTGCCTAGAGAGATTCGAACTCTCGGCCTCCAGAGCCACAATCTGGCGCGCTAACCAACTGCGCCATAGGCACCATAAATGCGCCCGAAGGGACTCGAACCCCCGGCCCACTGCTTAGAAGGCAGTTGCTCTATCCAGCTGAGCTACGGGCGCATAGCGGTTCTTGCCCTGTCCATGGGGCACGCTGCGAATGATATTATAGCAATCATGGGCGCATTTGTCAACAACTTTTTTCAATTTTTTCTGATATTTATTTCAGGTGTCCTATTTCTTTTGCAACGGCACCTCAAAGGTCCAGGTGGTGCTGGTGGCGTCGGTCACGATGGCGCGGTAGAAAGGCTGTCCGTCGGCGTACAACCATTTATTGGGGCCATCGTCTTTATAAAAGGTACCGTTCCAGACGGCGTGCATCATGGTTTCCTCTCCAGAGCTGTACCAGTCGTCTGCGGCCAGCTGGGCGGTGGCCAGCGGTTCGCCTTCCTCGCCCGTGCGCAGTTCCAGCGTTACATCGGCAATTTTCATCCAGTTAGGCACGGTCAGTTCCACTTCCACGGGGTAGCAGCTCAATTCCAGGTACTTTTTATTGCCGCTGCGGTTGATGTAATAGCCGTAGTCCAGGGTGTTGCCTATCCTACACCAGGCCAGCTCCGGCTCGGTCTGGGTGGCGGTAAAGTCCACGGTGCCCAGTTTTTCGTTGGCAGCGGTACCGTCGGCGGTCGTCCACTGTATGGTCAGGTCGTAGGTCTGGCCCACGGTAAACACCAGCTGCGCCTGGTAGATGTCCCCGGCCAGCACGCCCATATCGTGCAGCTCGGTGGTGTCGCCGTAGGTGACCGAGAGCCGTGCGGTCATGCCTGTGGTACTCTCGCTGGGCGTGACCTGCACCAGCACAGGCATCCAGCTGCTTTGCACGTCCCTATGCAGTTTATCAACTGGCACCCAGCGCCATTCCAGCACAGTGGATTTGCCTTGCCGCACGGCATCCTGCAATTCGTCCATGCGGGTGCTCAAATCGGCGGTAGTGCTGCTTAACTGGGATTGCAGCATGGCGTAGCTGTCGGTCAGGCTTTGCATTTTTCGCTGATACGCAAGGTTTTGCACCACCAGCAACAGTACCACCACAACAGCCGCAGCGGCCCCCAGCAGGCCCCACAAGCGGCGGTGCTTGCGCTGCTCGGCATCGCGGGCGGCCAGCAGGTCACGCATGGCGTCCAGCGTGACCGCCGGGGCAGGGCCGGCGGCCTCGGTACCCAGCAGTGTGTCCACCGACACGCCCAACACCTGGGCGGCGGCCTGCAAGTTATCCAGGCCGGGCAGGGCAGTGTCCTTCTCCCACTTGCCCAGCGCCTGGCGGCTGACGCCGATCTGTTCGGCCAGGGTCTCCTGGCTCAGGCCTTTGGCCTTGCGGGCAGCCTGCAAGTTTTGGCCCAGTGTCATGGCGGCCACCTCCTTTTTTCAACTATTGTAGCAGGCAGGGTGCAAAAAGTCCAGTAAGCGGGCTTGGCAAACCTGCAACCCAGGGTTACAACGGCGAAATTGTGCATAGTATGGAGGGAAAGCGAGGGATGCCCTATGATGCTTTGCCGCCTGCTGGAAGATCTGGACTGCACCCTTGTGCAGGGCCGCAGCGACATCGAGGTGAACGCCATTTGCTGTGACTCCCGCTCTGTGACGCCCGGGTGCGTATTCGTCTGCCTGCCGGGGCAGCACACCGACGGCCGACGCTTTGCCCACGCGGCCGCGGCAGCCGGGGCGGCGGTGCTGGTGTTTGAGGGCACACTCCCCAATTTTGAATTTTCCCGGTCCTGCAGCCCGGCTCTGGTGCAGGCGGAGCCGGGCAAGGCTCGCCGGGTGCTGGCGCTGATGGCATCGCGGCTGTATGGGTATCCCGCGCGGCGGATGACGATGATCGGCATCACGGGCACCAAGGGCAAGACGACCACTGCCCACCTGCTGGCAGCGGTGCTGACGGCAGCTGGGCGGCGGGTGGGATGCATTGGCACCAACGGCGCAGTGTGGCCGGGGCAGCGGCACACACTGGGTTACACCACCCCCGAAAGCTGCGATCTGCAGCATATTTTGCGCGACATGGCCGACGACGGCTGCGACGCCTGTGTGATGGAAGTTTCCAGCCTGGGGCTGAAGATGGACCGGGTAGGCGGCATTGAATTTGACGTAGGTGTGTTTACCAATTTGTCGCCGGACCACATCGGCCCCGGCGAGCATGCCAGCTATGCCGAGTACCGCGCCTGGAAAAGCGTGCTGTTCCGCCGCTGCAAAGTAGGCGTGGTGAACGCCGACGACCGGGAAACGCCCGCCATTTTGGAAGGCCACAGCTGCCGGGTGGTACGGTATGGCATCGCTGCGCCGGCGGATTGGCTGACCCTGCCGGGGTTTACGCCGCGGCGCAAGGCGGATGCGCTGGCTACCGATTTCACCGTGCGGCTGCCCGGCGGGCGGATGGCGGATTTCACCGTGCCGATGCCCGGGGCGTTCAGCGTACAGGATGCACTGGCAGCCCTTGCGGCGGCGGGCGTGCTGGGCGTGCCGGTGGCGGCTATGCAGGCCGGGCTGCGAGGCGCGGTGGTACGGGGCCGGTGCGAGGTGGTTCCCTGCCCCGCGCCCTTTACGGTGGTGCTGGACTACGCCCACAACGCCGCGGCGGCAGAAAGCGTGCTGACGGCCCTGCGGGCGTACCATCCCCGGCAGCTGATCACAGTGTTCGGGTGCGGCGGCGGGCGAAGCCGTTTACGGCGCACCGGCATGGGCGAAGCCTGCGCCCGCCTGGCCGATCTTTGCATCGTGACCGAGGACAACAGCCGGGGCGAACCGTTGGAAGATATTTTTGCTGACATCCGCGCCGGGATGGGCCGGGTGCAGAACGGGGCGGCGTGCGTGGAGATCCCCAACCGCCGTGATGCGCTGCTGTACGCCCTGGGGCTTGGGCGTGAAGGGGATATCCTCGCGGTATTAGGCAAAGGGCATGAGACAACAATCGACCGTGACGGGAGAAAAGTCCCGTTTGAGGATGCTGCAGTGGTGAGAGAGTACATGGAGCGGGTAAAGTAAGCGCGAATAAAAAAGCTCCCCTTGGGGGGAGTCTTTAATGCAGAAAGGGTGGATTTTCTCCTACTTTGCCATAAACAGCATGCCAAGCACCAGCAGGTGCGCGGGGTAGAACGCGTAGGCGGCGTGTTGCAGGGCCTTGTTTTTGCGGCCATGTTGGCCGTTGTAGAGCCAGATAAGCGGCAGTGCCAGCAGGGCGAAGCACTCCTGCTGGATTTCAAAGGGGCCGACCAGATACACCTGGCCGATGAGCATGTACTGGCTGACCACGAACAGTCCCACTGCCTGGGCGAGGCAGCTGCGCCAGCCGCCCCCGCGGGTGAGCCGGAACAGCAGGATGATGACGACTCCCGCTGTGCCGTAATCCGTCAGCAGCAGGCCGGGCAGCAGTAAGGCCGCCAGCAGACCCAACAGGGGCGGTAGTTTTTCCGGCAGAGTGGGTGCGGTACGGCAGCGATCGGCGCAATGGCAGGCCCACAGCCCGGCCAGCAGCGTCCAGGCCACATTCTGATGCCAGGGGTAAAAGTACGTGCCGCCCGCCACCATATCAAAGGGCACCTCGGACACGACGGCCAGCAACAGCAGCCGCTTGGCGTAGGCGCGCAGGTCGTGGGTGTGGGTATAGCCCTGGGCCAGCTCGAAGGCAAAGATGGGGAACGCGATGCGCCCCACGCAGGTCATCCATTCCCGGCCGGGCACGATGGTGGCCCACATGTGGTCCAGCAGCATGCAGAACAGGGCGATAGCCTTGAGCTGGTTGGCGGTAAAAAAGCGGCGGTTGGGCATGGGAGTCTCCTTTAAATTTATAATAACACACGGGCGGATGGGTAATGTGTCCGCGGGCAGATGCAAGCATCGGCCCCCACGGGGTGAATGTGTTCTCTATTATATCACACCACCCGTCTGCGGGGCAAATTTATACGCCCGTGCCCGTGTGTTTTTTCCAAAAAAGACGGTTGACAAAGCATCTCTCGGTCGATATACTCGGAGTACAAACAGCCATGCTGTGCAAAGTTTACGGCATCGGCCAACGTAAAAAAGGAGGGGACCGCTATGAAACGCTGCCCGCACTGCAATTCGCCTATCACCCAGCCCGACCGCAAGACCTGCCCGGTCTGCGGCAATCCGCTGTCCGGCCCAACCGGCGCGGCACGGCGCAGGCTGCCCCCATGGGTGCCCGTGGTGCTGCTTTGCGCCGTGGCGGTGGTGGTCGTGTACTTTGCCCTGCACAAGCCCGTCACCCTGCCCGCAGACATTCAGGTCCCGGCCGAGACCACACCGGAATCCGCCGGGCTGGTGCTGGACGAAGCCGACCGTTTTTATCTGGACAACCTGCCCACCAACATCACCTTTACGCTGACGGTTGACGGCGCAGAGCAGCCACACGGCACCAGCGACACCGGCCGCTACTACATGGCCCGCAGTGCCCTGACCCGCACCGACACCCTGCTGCGGGTGGTTTCGCCCGAGGGGGACGGCTACCGCACGGCGCTGGCGCTGGTGTCCAAGCCCAGCAACGAGAACGCCGCCTTTGGCACCTTTGTGCCATGTGAGGCTGACGGCTACGCCAAGCCCGATGAGGAATATCTGGACGCCATGCTGACGGTGTACTACCGCGCCTACCTGCGTGCCGCCAACGCCGCCGACCCCGCCGAGCTGCGCTATGTGACCGAGCTGCACAGCCAGAGCCTGTCCGCCGGCATCAAGAGCGGGGCCACCGGCGCAGTGACCTTTACGCTGGACAAGTCCGACATGGTGTGCGATACCGAACACATTGAGTACGGCGACAACACCGTGACCGTGAACGCCGCCGCCAGCTACGAGGCCGTGAACGACACCACCGGCGAGGCAGAGACCGCCACGGATTACTACACCATCCAGGCCGTATGGCAGGATGGCATGTGGCTGGTGGACCGGAGCCGGATGATTTCGGAAAGCGATTACCAGAACGGCGTGTTTGGAAATCAGTAACTCATCGCATGACTGCTGTAGGGGCGGATGCAAGCATCGACCCCTACATATGACATTCGCATTTTTACCCACAAGCTAAAACAAGCGGCAGAGTTTTTACGCTCTGCCGCTTATTTTATGTCATTATAAAAATTTACTCGGCATCCTCGGTGGTAACTTTGTCAGTCTTGCCTTCGCCGTCCAGGGCTTCCTCCAGGGTGTGCCAGGCCAGCACTGCGCATTTTACGCGGGCGGGCACGTGGGCGATGCCCTGCAGGGCGGCCACGTCCTCAAGGTCGTCCAGTTCTTCGGGGGTGATCTTGCCCTTGATCATCTGGAAATAGAGGGAGATCAGGCGGCGGGCATCCTCGACCGTGCGGCCTTTGACCAGGTCGATCATCAGCGAAGCCGATGCCTGGGAGATGGCGCATCCGCTGCCGATGAAGCCGGCATCCTCGATCTTGCCATCCTTCACCCGCAGCTGCAGGGTGATGTCATCGCCGCAGCTGGGGTTGACGCCCTCCAGGCTGTGGGTAGCACCCGGCACGGGGTGGCGGTTTTCTTTGCTGCGGCTGTTCTCGGTAATGATCTGGGTATACAGTTCGTTCAGGTTCACAGGCCCATCACCTTTCGTACATTTTCAAGATTTTCCAGCAGGGCATCCACATCCTCGGCGGTGTTGTAGATTGCCACGCTGGCGCGGCAGCAGCTGCCGATGCCCAGGTACTCCATCAAAGGCTGGGCACAGTGGTGACCGGCGCGCACGGCTACGCCGCCCGCATCCAGAATGGTCGCCACATCGTGGGGATGCACATCGTTGACGTTGAAGCTGACGACGCCGTAGCGGCCATCGGCCACTGGCTCGCCGTAAACGGTCAGCCAGGGCATAGCACGCATGCCGGACAGCATACGGTTCAGCAGCATATACTCGTGGGCTTCCATAGCCTCCCAGCCGATGTTGTTCATATACTCGATGGCGGCGGCAAAGCCGACCTCGCCGCCGACGTTGCGGGTACCGGCCTCGAACTTGCGGGGGCCTTCGGCCCAGGTGGCCTTGTGCTCATGCACAGCGCCGATCATATCGCCGCCGCTCAGGAACGGGGGCATCTTCTCCAGCAGCTCGGCGCGGGCGTACAAGGCGCCCATGCCCATGGGGGCGTACAGCTTGTGAGCGGAGCAGGCTGCGAAATCCACGTCCAGCTTCTTCACGTCTACGGGGGTGTGGGGTGCGCTCTGGGCGCAGTCCAGCACCACCACAGCGCCCACGGCGTGGGCGCGCTTGACGATCTCCTCCACGGGGGCGCGCAGGCCCAGCACATTGGAGACCATTGCAATGCCGACCAGCTTGGTCTTGGCGGTAATTTTCTTATCCAGTTCGTCCAGCGTCAGGCGGCCGTCCTTACCGGGGTACATATACACCAGCTTTGCGCCGGTGGCTTCGGCCACGCGCTGCCAGGGCACCAGGTTGGAGTGATGCTCAGCCACCGAGATGACGATTTCATCGCCCTCATGCAGAAAGTGCATGCCGTAGCTGTAGGCCACCAGGTTCAGCGCCTCGGTGGTGTTCTGGGTAAAGACGATCTCGTCATCCTTGGCGTTAAAGAACGTGGCTACGGTGTGACGAGCGCCCTCGTGGGCGTCGGTGGCACGCATGGCCAGCTCGTACACGCCGCGATGGGGGTTGGCGTTATCCTTATTATAGTAGTTCACCACGGCGTCCAGCACCTGCTTGGGGTGCTGGGTGGTGGCGGCACTGTCCAGATAAACCAGGCGGTTGCCGTTCTCATCGGCCACCAGGATCGGGAAATCAGCCGTCCAGTTGTTCATCATCAAGCCTCCGTGCAACAGTTTCGCGCACCTCGGTGCGCAGCTCTTCCAGTGGGATCTTCTCAATAGCCGGGGCAAAGCGGGCGTCCACCATCAGGCGGCGCGCCTGGCTCTCGCTCAGGCCGCGGGAACGCAGGTAGTAGAGTTTGCTCTCATCCAGACGTCCCACACTGGCGGCGTGCTGGCCCTCTACTTCCTCCTCACCGCACAGGATCAGCGGGGCGGTACGGTTGCGGGCCGTGGGGCTGAACAGCAGCACGTCCTCGCTCTCGTGGCCCACACCGCGCTTGGCGCCGCGACGGAAATCCACCGTACCGCGCAGGATCTTGTCGGCATTACCGGTCAGGACACCGGCGGTGTGCATCTCGCACAGGGTATCTTTGCCGATCTGGACGGAGACATCGTTGTAATCCAGCACGTCATTGTCGCGTCCGAAGTAGACGGCGTCCAGGTCGTACTCGCTCTTGTTGTGGTCCTGCAACGTGCGGGTGCCGCAGACGGAGACCTTGCCGCCCAGCTCGATGCGCACCTGCTCCACCCGGGAACCGGCGGCCTGCCGGATGGCAACAGCGCCCCAGCGGCTGGCCTTGTTGCCCAGCAGCTGCACCTGTACCAGTTTCACGTGGGCGCCCTCGGCGGCGTTGATGCGCACGAGAGAAGCGGCCACGCCGTCCTCGGCATCGCCGCGCAGCACCTGCACGACGGTCAGGCTGCTGCCCTTGGCGGCGTCGATGGTCAGGCAACTCAGCGCGCAGGGGTGGGCCTCGTCCAGCTTTACCTCAAAGACGGCGGGCGTCTCGATGGCAGCGCCCTCGCCCACGGCGAGATGCTCTTTCACGTTGGCGTTGGCGGCCAGGAAGGCATCGGCGGCGACGCCCATTCCGGACTCGGTAAAGGTCTCGAAGATTTCAGTCTCCGGGCCGTTGGTGCGGATGCCCGCAGGCACGGCGGCGGTGGCAGCGGCAGTTCCCCAGCCATTGGCAGGGACCTGCGGCAGAGCGGCCTTATCCGGGGCAAAGTTTACGCCCAGGTGGTTCCAGGTAGGCACCGGCAGGCGGTTCATGTTCATATTCATGCTATGCTCCTCCCCTCTCAGCCAATGCTGCCCTTCATCTCAAGATGGATGAGGTTGTTCATTTCCACGGCGTATTCCAGCGGCAGTTCCTTGGCGATAGGCTCGGCAAAGCCGCCGACGATCAGCGCCCGGGCGTCCTCCTCGGAGATGCCGCGGCTCATCAGGTAGAAGATGGCATCCTCGCTGATGCGGCCGATCTTGGCCTCGTGGCCCACGTCCACGGCGTCGCAGCGGATGTCCATTTCGGGGATGGTATCGGAGCGGCTGCGGTCATCCAGCATCAGGGATTCGCAGCTGACGCTGGACTTGCTGCCCTCGGCCCCCGGCAGCACCACGACAGACGAACGGAAGTTGGAGATGCCGCCGTCGCGGGCGATGCTCTTGGTGGAAATGTGGCTGGTGGTGTGGGGGGCAGCGTGAACGACCTTTGCACCGGTATCCAGGTCCTGGCCCGCACCGGCGAAGGTGATGCCGGTAAACTCCATGCGGGCGCCCTCGCCCTGCAGGATGCTCATGGGGTACAGGCAGCTGGTGTGGGAGCCGAAGGAGCCGGAGACCCACTCAATGGTGCCGCCCTTTTCCACCTTGGCACGCTTGGTGTTCAGGTTGTACATGTTCTTGGACCAGTTCTCGATGGTGGAGTAGCGCACGCGGGCACCCTCACCGACGAAGATCTCCACGCAGCCTGCGTGGAGGTTGGCCACGTTGTATTTAGGGGCGGAGCAGCCCTCGATAAAGTGCAGGTAAGCTCCCTTGTCCACAATAATCAGGGTATGCTCGAACTGACCGGCGCCGGGGGCGTTCAGGCGGAAATAAGACTGCAGCGGAATCTCCACATGTACGCCCGCCGGGACGTAGACGAAGGAGCCGCCGCTCCATACAGCACCGTGCAGGGCCGCGAACTTATGATCCGTAGGCGGCACCAGCTTCATAAAATGCTTGCGCACCATCTCGGCATAGGGGCCGGTGAGGGCGCTTTCCATATCGGTGTACACAACGCCCTGGGCGGCTACTTCAGCCTTGACGTTGTGGTAAACCACCTCGGAGTCATACTGAGCGCCGACACCGGCCAGGCTGGCACGCTCGGCCTGGGGGATGCCCAGACGCTCAAAGGTGTTCTTGATGTCGTCGGGCACTTCGCTCCACTTGCCGCGCATCTCGGTATTGGGGCGCACGTAGGTGACAATGTTGCTCATGTCCAGGCCGGCGATGGAGGGGCCCCAGTTCTGCACCGGCATCTTGTTGTAGGTTTCCAGTGCTTTCAGGCGGAAGATGCGCATCCATTCCGGGTCGTGCTTTTCCTCACTGATCTTTTCCACGATCTCCGGCGTCAGGCCGGAGCTGACCTCGAACGCCGCGTTGGCCGCATCTTTGATGTCGTAAATGCTGCGGTCTACTTCGGCGACGTCGGTCTTTTCAGTTTCAAAGGCTCTCATTTGGCTTCGTCCTCCTTCAGGGCGGCAAAGCCTTCCTCGATGATCTCGCTCACCAGTTCGCCGTTGCCGGTGCGCACGATGCGGGCGTCGTCCAGCACGTGGACGTAGTCGACCTGCAGGCCTTCCAGAATTTTGGCGTTGTGGGTGATGATGATGAGGGCATTGGTGTCGTTGTGGTAAGCCTTGATGCCGTTGGCCACGGTCTTGACGGCGTCGACGTCCAGGCCGGAGTCGGTCTCGTCCAGCAGGGCCAAAGCGGGCTTGAGCATCAGCAGCTGCAGGATCTCCGCCTTCTTCTTCTCGCCGCCGGAGAAGCCGACGTTGAGGTAACGGTCGGCGTAGGCGGGATCCATGTTCAGAGCTTCCATCTGGGCGGCCAGCTCGTGGCGGAACTTCATGACCTTGACGGGCTTACCGGTAACAGCAGCCTGCGCAGTGCGCAGGAAGCTTTCCAGCGTGATGCCGGGGATTTCCTCCGGCGTCTGGAAGGACAGGAACATACCGGCGCGGGCGCGGACATCGGCGGTCTCGTGGGTGATGTCCTGGCCGCGGAAGATGATCTGGCCGCGGGTAACGTTGTAACGGGGATCGCCCATCAGGGCGCTCATCAAAGTGGACTTGCCGGCGCCGTTGTGGCCCATCAGAACGTGGGTCTCGCCGGGGTTCACGGTAAGGTTCAAGCCGTCGAGAAGGACTTTGTTTTCCTCACCGACAGTGACCTGTAAATCTTTAACTTCCAGCAGCGGGCTGCTCATGGAAAAACACCTCCAAGTGAATCACCGGGGAAAAATGCCCCCGGCAGGCAGTATTTGCTCTACTCATGTATAATATACCATTTTTGTAGGGATTGCAAGTTCTGAAACAGTAAAGTCACACACTTCGTCAATATCATACAAAAATAGTCGGGATTTATCGGTCGGTTTTTGTACACTAATCAGGGCACGGTATGCTTTACACATCGGCCCCTACAAGCAAGTTAAAAATAGCTGCCACTTAAGAGGCTCCCTCTGCGAGACAGACTCCCCCGTATCGGGGGAGGTGGCACGAAGTGCCAGAGGGGGAGCGCTGTCAGCGAAGCTGACTGAGTGAGAGACATTTTCATAAAATGCCGCTAGGTAAGGTCTCTCCCCCACCCGTTTCGCGGGAGCCCCCTCGCAGAGGGGGCCTTTCCGCAGTTGCAAAACTTTCTCAACCACCTTGCGAAATCCTTTCGGGTGGGGTACAATAGAAATATCCGTAAACCTATCCCCTGCCCCAATTACGGGCAGCATATTATAAAAGTATAGTAAGGAGGGCATATCACCCTATGTCTACTGCCAAAGAGAAATTTGAGCTGGCCCGGCAGCGCTATGCCGCCACCTTTGAGCGCCACCTGGATAACGGCGTGGAATTCATCAGCGATAACGTCTATATCGAGCCGGAGGTCATCATCACCCCCGGCACGGTCATCCTGCCCGGGTGCATCCTGCGCGGCAAGACCGTGATTGCCGAGAACTGCGTTATCGGCCCCAACACCCTGCTGGAGGATACCGTCGTCGAGGCCGGCACCACCATCAACGCCAGCCAGTGCTACGAGAGCCACATCGGTCCCAACAACAAGATCGGTCCCTTCACCCATGTGCGCACCGGCACCAAGACCGCCGAAGGCTGCCACCTGGGCGCTTACGTCGAAACCAAGAACGCCGACTTTGCCGAGGGCAACACCGTCAGCCATCTGACCTACATCGGCGATGCCACCGTGGGCAAGTACTGCAACTTTGGCTGCGGCACCGTCACCTGCAACTATGACGGCGAGGGCAAGTACCACACCACCATCGGCGACTATGCCTTCATCGGCTGCAACACCAACCTGGTGGCCCCCGTCACCGTGGGCGACCATGCCTTCACCGCCGCCGGTTCCACCATCGACCACGATGTGCCCGCCGGTGCCCTGAGCATCGAGCGCGCCAAGCAGACCGAGATCGACAACTGGGGCGAGAACAAGCTGCAAAAGTACATCGCAAAAAAGCAGAAATTGGAAGCCGACAAAAAGAACAAGTAAAGGAATTAAAATGTTAGGAATGACCTCCGGGGCGGACTGGCTGATCGCCGGGCTGGGCAACCCTGAACCGAAATATGATGGCACCCGCCACAACGCCGGGTTTGAGGCGCTGGATTATCTGGCTGCGCAGTGGCACTGCGACATTGCCAAAGCCAAGTGGCAGGGCCTGTACGGCACCGCCCAGGTGGGCGACCACAAGGTCGTACTGCTGAAGCCGCTGACCTATATGAACCTGAGCGGCCAGAGCATTGCCCCCGCCGCCAACTTTTATAAGATCCCCGCCGACCACGTCATCGTACTGTGCGACGACATCACCCAGGAGCCGGGCCACCTGCGTATCCGACCCCACGGCTCGGCGGGCGGCCATAACGGGCTGAAAAGCATCATCGCCAGCCTGGGCACCGAGAATTTCAGCCGCATCCGCATTGGCATCGGCGCCAAGCCCAACCCGCAGTACGACCTGGCCGCCTGGGTGCTGGGCAAGCTGCCCCCCGCGGACCGCAAGGCCATGACCGACCGCTACCCGGACATTGAGGACGCCTGCAAGCTGCTGATGGACGGCAACCTGCAATACGCTCAGAACAAGTTCAACCATTAAGGGGATGTACACCATGAGCAAACTTCGTAAACAAGCCCTGATCCGCATCGTGATCTGCGTTATCATGCTGGCCGCCACCATCGTGTTTTCCTTTTTGCTGATCACCGGCAAGCTGGACGGCACATCTTCTTCGGCAAGCTCCAATGCCGACAGCCTGCCCTCCGCAAGCGACAGCGTGGAGGCCGATACTCCCGAATCTACCGAGCCTGTGGAATCTACCGAGCCGGAGCCCACCCCCGAACCGACGCCGGAGCCCACCCCGGAGCCGGCCCCGGCCAACTTTGACGGCCTGGCCGAGCAGCCCACCACCGTGTTCGCTGAGGGCGAGCAGCCCAGCTACACCACCACCGCCGATGCCAGCATGAACCTGCGCGCCGGCCCCGGCACCAACTTTGACAAGGTGACCAGCGTACCCGCCGGCACCGCCGTGACCGCCCTGGGCACCAACAGCGACGGCAGCTGGGTGGTCGTGCAGGTAGGCGGCCAGTTCGGCTGGCTGAAGGTCGAGTTCCTGAACCAGTAACCTTATAAAATCATTGTAACTATGCTGTTTTCTTCACTTTTTGCTAAAACAGCCGAATATGAAAAACTGGCGCATGCGCTCTCCGCACCGGGGGCATGCGCCTTATTCGGTTTACCCGGTTCCGGCCGGGCGATGGTCTACGCCGCGCTGGCGAAGGAGACCGGGCGCTTTCTCTGCATCGTGACCCCCGGCGAGGCTGAGGCCACTCGCTTTGCCGGGGACCTGAACGCCCTGGGCATCCCCACTGCTGTTTTCCCTGCCCGAGATTACGTGCTGCGCCCCATTGAAGGCACGGCCCGCGAGTATGAGTACCGCCGCCTGAGCGTGCTGGGCGACATCGTGGGTGGGCGGCTGCAGGCCGTCTGCGTGCCGGACGAGGGGCTGACCCAGTATACCACGCCCCGCGCCGAGTTTTGTAACAACACCCGCACCCTGCACCCAGGCGACACCGTGCCCCGCACCGAGCTGACCGCGCTGTTGTACAACGCCGGGTACGCCCGCCGCGCCCAGGTGGACGGGCCGGGCCAGTTCTCCATCCGCGGCGACATTGTAGACCTGTACGCCCCGGATATGAAGCTGCCCGTGCGTATGGAATTTTGGGGCGACGAGATCGACACGATGCACACCTTCGACCTGGCCACCCAGCGCCGCGAGGACCCCATCGAAAAAATTTACGTCAGCCCCGCGCGGGAGGTGCTGTTTGGTTCCCCTGCCGAAGCTGCCGAGCTGCTGCGGGCTTTCATCAAAAAATTCCGCGGCAAAAAGCGCACTGCCTTAGAGGCCTGCCTGGCCACCGAGCTGGCCCAGCTGGACGGCGGTGCTCTGCCTGTGAATATGGACAAATATCTCGCGGTGCGCTATCCACAGCCCGCCACACTGCTGGATTATTTCGACGATCCGCTGCTGGTGCTGGAGGAACCAGCCTCCTTACGGGAGGCTGAGCGTGCCACCACCTACCGTCGGGGCGAGGAAATTTCTGCCCTTTTGCAGGATGGCGTGCTGGCCGCCGGGCTGGACAATCTGTACGCCGAGAATGGCTACCTCTGGGCGCAGGCCGCGAACCACCGCACGATCTGCGCCGAGAACTTTGCCCGCAGCATGCCGGACATTCCACTGAAGGACATCGTCAACGCGCCCGCCCACACGCTGCCCGCCTGGGGCGGTGAGGTGACCAGCCTTTTGGAGGATCTGCAGCCGCTTTGCAACGGCGGCGCAGCCGTCACCGTATTGGCGGGCACCCAGCGTGCCGCCGCGGGCCTGGCCGCCGACCTGCGCACCAAGGGGCTGCTGGTCACCACGGACCCGGACGCCGCCCCCGGCGCAGGGCTGGTGCAGGTGCTGCCGGGGCAGCTTTCCGCCGGGTGCAGCGTGCCCTTTGCCAAGTACGCGCTGTTCACGGCGCGGGCGTTTGGCATCAGCAGCACCCAGAAAAAGAAAAAGCGCAATAAAGACGCGCTGAACAGTTTAAGCGAAATCGCTGTGGGCGACCTGGTGGTACACCAGAACCACGGCATCGGCCGCTATGCGGGCATCCAGCGGATGGCCGTGCAGGGCGTCACCAAGGATTATCTGCGCATCGAGTACGACAAAAAGGACGTGCTCTACGTCCCGGTCACCCAGTTGGACCTGCTGTCCCGCTACACCGCCCCCAACGACAGCGATAACGTGAAACTGTCCCGCCTGGGCGGCAGCGACTGGGCCAAGACCCGCAAAAAGGTCAAGGCCGCCACGGAGCAGATGGCGAAAGAGCTGATCGAACTCTACGCCCGCCGCAAGCAGGCCAAGGGTCACGCCTTCCCGCCCGACGACACCTGGCAGGGGGATTTTGAGCAGCGCTTCGCCTACGATGAGACCCCCGACCAGCTGACCTGCGCCGCCGACATCAAGCACGATATGGAAGAGCCCTGGCCCATGGACCGGCTGCTGTGCGGCGACGTGGGCTTTGGCAAGACCGAGGTTGCTCTGCGCGCGGCGTTCAAGTGCGTGATGGGCGGCAAGCAGTGCGCCATTCTGGCTCCCACCACCATTTTGGCTTGGCAGCATTTCAACACCGCCATTGCCCGCATGGAGGCATTCCCCGTGCGCATCGGGCTGCTCTCCCGCTATCGCAGTGCCAAGGAGCAGAAAGAGACGCTGCGCGGCCTAAAAGACGGCACGGTAGACATCGTTATCGGCACCCACCGGCTGCTGTCCAACGATGTAAAGTTCCATGATCTGGGGCTGGTCATCATCGACGAGGAGCAGCGCTTCGGCGTCAAGCACAAGGAGAAGCTGAAAGAGGCTTTCATCGGCGTGGATATGCTCACGCTGTCGGCCACGCCCATCCCCCGCACACTGAACATGGCGCTGTCCGGCATCCGGGATATGTCCACACTGGAGCAGCCGCCCTTTGAGCGCCAGCCCGTGGAAACCTACGTGCTGGAGTACGACGAGGGCATCGTGGCCGAGGCCATCCGCAAGGAGCTGGCCCGCGGCGGGCAGGTCTACTACCTGCACAACCGCGTGGACACTATCGAGGAATGTGCTGCCCGCGTAGGCAAGATGGTGCCGGGCGCGCGCATAGGCATCGCCCACGGCAAAATGACCGAGGAGCAGATTTCCTCGGTGTGGCAGCAATTGCTGGACAACGAAATTGACATTTTGGTCTGCACCACGCTGATCGAGACCGGCGTCGACGTGCGCAACTGCAACACGCTTATCATTGAAAATGCCGACCGCATGGGTTTAAGCCAGTTGTACCAGATCCGCGGCCGCGTTGGGCGCTCGTCCCGCAAGGCCTATGCCTACTTTACCTTCACCCGCGACAAGGTGCTGACCGAGGTTGCCGCCAAGCGGCTTTCCGCCATCCGGGAGTTTACCTCCTTCGGCTCCGGCTTCCGCATTGCGATGCGCGACTTGCAGATTCGCGGCGCGGGCAGCCTGCTGGGCCACAGCCAGCACGGGCATATGGAGTCGGTCGGCTACGACCTGTATGTAAAGATGCTGAGCCAGGCCATCTCCGCCGCCCGTGGCGAGACCCCCGCGCCGGACAAGAGCGATTGCCTCATCGACATCACGGTGGATGCTTTCCTGCCTGAGGATTATATCCCCGATGCCGCAGGCCGCATCGAAGCCTACAAGCGCATTGCGGCCATTGAGACCACCGCCGACGCGGATGATGTCATTGATGAACTCATCGACCGTTACGGCAGCCCGCCCAAGAGTGTGCAGGGGCTGGTGGATGTATCGCTGATCCGCGTGACCGCCGCCCGCGTAGGCATTGCCGAGATCGTGCAGCGGGGCGACCAGCTGATTTTGTACTCCGACATCGTGGGCCCAAAGCGGCTGGCCCCGCTGATGGACCAGTACCCCCACCGCGTGCTGTATAACGCGCTGGGACGGCCGTATTTCAGCCTGCGGGTGCAAAAAGGCGAGAACCCGCTGGTGCTGCTGCGGGATATTGTAACCCTGCTGCCGGGGGCACAGGGTGAAAAGGAAAAATAATCCTTGACAACCCCCCGGTAATAGGCTATATAATAAATGAATATCTGTTTTAAAGGAGTTATCGTATGGATTCCGAAGTTTTTGCACGTATTCGTG
This sequence comes from uncultured Oscillospiraceae bacterium, assembly GCA_900539695.1. Taxonomy (GTDB): domain Bacteria; phylum Bacillota; class Clostridia; order Oscillospirales; family Ruminococcaceae; genus Gemmiger. The sequence goes on along the minus strand of UQDG01000015.1, from coordinate 24,024 downwards.
ATTATCTGGCTGACCAGCTGGAAGTTGAACCTGAAAAGATCACCCCGGACAGCGACATTGTCAACGATTTCGGCGCGGACAGCCTGGACGTCATCGATATGATCACCACCCTGTCCGACGAGTTCGGCGTGGAGATCCCCGATGAGGACATCGAGACTTTCCACACCGTCGGCGACGTGGTAAACTATCTCGAGGACAGAATGTAAAAAGCTCAAAGAAGGGGTTCGTCGCTTGTGGCTGCGCCACGCTCCTGCACCCCTCCTTTGGATTCACCCCGTCGCAAAAAAGCACATTTTCGCGCCTGACGACACAAAAATGCACTTTTTTGCTCTAGATGTATCGGCATCGTCGGCGCATGTCCGCCGATGCCGATGGTTTTAAAATTGTGTGAGGATATAGAATAATGGCAAACGATAAGAAAAAAATGGTTGAAGCGATCACCGCACAGGAGGTCGACTTTGCCCAGTGGTATACTGACATCTGCACCAAGGCCGAACTGGTCGAGTACTCCAGCGTAAAGGGCTTTGTGGTGCTGCGCCCCTATGGCTACGCCATCTGGGAGAACATCCAGAAGAACCTGGACAGCCGTTTTAAGGCTACCGGCCACGAGAACGTGGCTATGCCCGTGCTGATCCCCGAAAGCCTGCTGAAGAAAGAGGGCGAGCTGGTCAACGGCTTTGCCCCCGAGGTTGCCTGGGTCACCGCCGGCGGCAGCGACCCGCTGGAAGAGCGCCTGGCTGTGCGCCCCACCAGCGAGACCATGTTCTGCGACCATTTTAGCCATGTGCTGCACTCCTACCGCGACCTGCCCATGCTGTACAACCAGTGGTGCAGCGTCGTCCGCTGGGAGAAATCCACCCGTCCGTTCCTGCGCACCCGCGAGTTCTGGTGGCAGGAAGGCCACACCATCCACGAGACCGCCGAGGAAGCCAAGGCCGAGACCGAGCAGCAGCTGAACTGCTACGCCGACTTTGCCGAGCATGACCTGTGCATTCCCGTGCTGAAGGGCCGCAAGACCGACAAGGAGAAGTTTGCCGGCGCCGAGGCCACCTACACCATCGAGGCTATGATGAAGGACGGCAAGGCCCTGCAGAGCGGCACCAGCCACTACTTTGGCGATAAGTTCAGCCGTGCTTACGACGTGACCTTCACCGGCCGCGACAACACCCTGCAGTATCCGTTCCAGACTTCCTGGGGTGCTTCCACCCGCCTGATCGGCGCGATCATCATGACCCACGGCGATGACGACGGCCTGATCCTGCCCCCTGCCATTGCCCCTGTGCAGGTAGTCATCGTGCCTGTTGCCGCCCACAAGCCCGGCGTGCTGGACAAGTGCCGCGAGCTGGCTGCCGAGATCGGCAAGTATGCCCGCGTGAAGCTGGACGACAGCGACAAGCAGCCCGGCTGGAAGTTTGCCCAGTGGGAGATGAAGGGCGTGCCCGTGCGCCTGGAAGTCGGACCTCGCGACATCGAGAACGGCCAGTGCGTGCTGGTCCGCCGTGACACCCGCGAGAAGCAGTTCGTCAAGTTTGACGAGCTGGCCACTGCTATTCCCGCCGCCATGGACGCCCTGGCTAAGGACCTGTACGACCGCGCCCTGGAAAACCGCGAGAAGCGCACCTACAGCGCCACCACCATGGACGAGATCAAACAGATCGCCAAGGAGCATACTGGCTTTATCAAGACGATGTGGTGCGGCGACCTGGCCTGCGAGGAAGCCATGAAGGAGCAGGCTGGTCTGTCCAGCCGCTGCATGCCCTTTGCCCAGGAGCATCTGAGCGACGTTTGCCCCGTCTGCGGCAAGCCCGCCCAGAAGATGGTCGTTTGGGGCGTTGCCTACTAATTCGTAAAAATAAAAGCGGTGCCGCAAAGCGCCGCTTTTTCTGTATCGGTGAAAAGTATCATGTCTGTGCTGGTTTTAACATTGGGGTTGTATATGCTGGGGCTGCTGCTGGCGGCCGTCGGCAGCCGGTTGGCAGGGCGCTGCACCACCTGGTGCTGTGCCCTGCTGGGCCTGCCCATGTGGGTAGTGGGCGGCACCATTGCGCCGTTCTGCCTGGCTTTGCCCCAGCTGATGCTGGCGCTGCTGGCCGCCGGCATGGGCATCACCGGCCTGGCGGTAGGCACGGCGCTGGCCGGTGCCGTTACCAATGTAGGGCTGGCGCTGGCACTCTGCCTGCTGGGCGGCAACGGCCAGCCTGTGGTGGCCGACCGGCAGGAGTTTTGCCGCAAATGCCTGCTGCTGGCGCTTTCCTGCGGGGTCATCGCCCTGTTTGTGCGGGACGGCACCCTAAGCTACACCGGCACCGGACTACTGATGCTGCTGTTCGTCATCTTTGTTTTGTCCAGCATCGTCTACCAGCACCAGTTTATTTATGGCGAGCGGTACGAACCGATCTCTACCGACGGCTGCACCGCCATCCCCCCAGCACAGGATTACGGCTACACCGCCCGCACAATGGCCTTCCCCGTGATGAACCTGCGCAACTCGCTGAAAAACCTGGCCGGTGTAGTGGGTGGGCTGGCGCTGCTGGCCGTCGGGGCGCGGGCGCTGGTATACAGTGCCACCACCATTGCCAATTTGACCGGTACCATTCAGGCCTTGTGGGCGGCGACGCTCATCAGCTTTGGCTTCTGCCTGCCCCTGCTGGCAGAAGCACTGAGTCACCCTTTCGGCTCGATTTGGAAGCGGTTCGACGCCCGCTGCCGCTTCTACCCTGCTGACACGCTGCCCATCCAGCTGTTGAACAGTGCCATTCTAAATTTAACGCTGGCGCTGCCTATTTCCAGCTTGATGTACCGCCACCGCCTGCCGGTGGGCGCACAGTTCCGCGCCTATGAGGTGCCCATTTTGGCTGCCATGGCGCTGGTGCTGCTGGCCGAGCCGCTACTGCGCCGTCGCCTGCACCGCTGGCAGGGTGCGGCCTGCCTGGTGCTGTACTTTTTGTACCTGGCGGCGGTCTCCTTCGCGCCCCGGGCCGGCGCGTAAAGTTTTCAACAAGACGAATCCCCCCGCGGAAAGCTCCGCAGGGGGATTTTCTGTTTTAGTAGGTTGTCAACGTTGTGCCGACGAAGTAGTGGGTCAGGATGTCGCGGTAGCTCCAGCCGTTGCGGGCATAGCCGATGGCGCCCCACTGGCTCATGCCGCAGCCGTGGCCGTAGCCGTACACATCAAAGATGAAGCAGTCCAGATCGGCGTTGTAGCTGACCGTGAAGCACTGGCTGCGCAGGCTGCGGCCGTCCACGCTCTGGCGGGCCAGCAGGTTCTCGCGGAACCAGCGGCCGCTGACGGTGCCCACGCTGGCATCCGGGCCGACCTGGATCTTGGCCACCCAGCCGTATTGGTTGGCGGACTGGATGGTGAACCAGCTGTTGGGGTCCACGCCGGAAAGGTCGATGTCCATCACATCTTTAATGCGGTCCTGCAGCGTCTGGCGGGAGAAGCGGGCCGTGCCGCTGGAGTTGCCGTTGGTGTTCCAGTTGGTGGCGATCTGCTGGTCGTAGGGGCTGTCCACGGCCTGCAGCCAGGCGCGGTCGTTGCCCCAGACCTCGGCAGCCGAGGCCGTGCCGGTGCTGGCGGAGGCGAAGTAGGGCGTAAAGCAGACCTGACCGTTGTAGGTCACCAGCACGTGGGCAACCTCCTGGGCAGCGGCCAGCGCGGCAGCGCCCGGCTCGGCCCCCAGTACGGAGGGGTAACCCGACTGGCTCAGGATCCAGCAATGGGTGGCCACGCATTGGGCCTTGTAGGCCTCGGCGGGGGCGCTGGAGCCAAGCTCGTTCTGGGCCACCATGGCCAGGCAGCGCACCAGGTCCATCGTCTGGGCGGTGCCGTTCATCGTCACATTGATGGTCTCGCCCTCGGCGCTGGTGCCGCCATTGTTGGTGTTGTTGTCGCCGCTGTTGCCCGGCGTATCCGGCGTGGTATCGCCGTTTTCGGTGCTGTCGCTGCCGTCGACGGTGCTGTCCGCCGGGGCGGGCGTGGGGTTGGCGTTGGCGATCTGGTCCACCGTCACGGTCTGCTCGGGCAGGCTGCCCTCGGCGCCCTTGTTCAGGTCTGTCTCGGTGGCGTTGGCCGAGCCTGCCACATCGGTCAGGCCCGCCATCAGCTTGTCGGCGCTGGCAATCAGCGCGTCAGTGCGCTGCTGCATCTCGCTGGCGGCCTGGCTCAGGTCGGTGCTGGTGTCAGCGCTGTCGCTGGCCGTCTGGCTGCTGCCGCGGTTGGCGGCAGTAGCGGCGCTTTGCTTGGCGTAGCGGTCGATGCTGGCACCCAGCAGGGCGCTGACGGTGGGCATCGGCTGGTTTTTACTCTGGTACTGCACGGCGGTCAGCAGCGGGTCATCCGCCGCCGTGATGGCCGAAGCGTTGAGCACCTCGGCCTCGCCGTCCTCGATGAGGCGGCCGGTGACGCAGAGCTGCACACCCGCGTCCTCGCTGGGGGCTGTCAGGGTCAGGAAGCGGGATGCGTCCCCCACTTCCACCTCGGTATCCCACAGGCTGCGGGCCTGGATGCCCGCCACGAAGCGGAGGTAATCGTAATAGCTGGACAGGTCGGTGCTGCCGTAGAGGTCGAAAGCACCGTCGCCCTGCTCGGCGGGGTCGTAGTAGTAAACGGCCAGCACCTTAAAGCGGTAGGTGCGGCCCGGCAGGTAGAGGGTAAAGCCACTGTTGGCCTTGATGCCCTCCTCGGTGGTAAGCGGGGTGAGCAGGGCGTCGGTGGAAGCCAGCACCGTGTTGCCGGGGGCGGTGCTGTTCAGCGCGCTGGCTGTGGCGAAGCGGGTCTGGGCAGTTTCGCCGTCAGCGTTTTCGGCAGTGGCAGTATCAGCCGCGTAGACAAAGCGGCCCTCCATACCGGGGAAGCCCAGGTAGCCTACCACGCCGGGCAGCTTCTCGGTGCCCTTGGTCAGGTAGCTCTCGGCAGTATTGTCGTACAGGGCTGTGCCGTAGCTCTTGGCAGCGGGGCGTGCACCCAGGTCATTGCTAAAGAACCACCACAGCGCCGCAGCGCCGCCCACGATGACTAGCGTCAGCACCACCAGCACGGTGATGACCATACGGCGGCGGCGCTTCTCGCTCTTTTCGATCATGGCAAGGCTGTGGCTGCGGATGCTGTTTTCCGCGCCTGGCTTGTCCCCATGGCGGCGGCGCGGCGGCGGGGCCGTATCTATGTCGTCGCTGTCGTTGTCATCAAACAGGCGGCTGGCGGCTTTGGTAAAGTCCTCGGCGCTGGTGGCGCGGCCTGCGGCGGCATCGGCTTCGTCCGCCGCCTGGGCAGCAGCCAGGGCCTCGGGGTCAAGCTCTGCCGAGAAATCCGGCACATCATCGTCCAGAATGGACGGCGCCGGGCTGCGGCGGATAGTATGGCCGCTGGTGCTGGGCAACTCGGCTTCGGGGGCGGCAAACGGTTCACCGTCCACTTCGGGGGCCGAGGCACGGCGGTTCACCCGCAGACTGCGGGCGGTACGGGCGGCTTCTGGGCCGGCGGTGCGGATGTCCAGCGGGTCGGTAGTGTTTGCAGCCGCGGCGGGGGCTGCCGCGTTTTCCTCGTCCAGCTCCGATTCAAAACGGATGGTACCGGTGGGTTCGGACACTGCCGGGGGTGCGGTGTGGGTGCGGCCCACATTCAAGTGGCGGGTCGCGCCGGGGTCAGCGGATTCCGCCGGGGCAGGTTCAGGCGTCGGCGGGGCCACCGGCTCGGCGGTGTCAAAGTCCAGCATCGGCTCAAAGTCTGCCGTGCGGTCCGGCTCGGTGGTGGGCGGTGTGCGGCGGCGCAGCGAGAACCGCACCGTGTTGCCCCGCTCACGCCCGGCCTCGGACACGATGAGCAGCGGCCGCTCCCGCCCAGGGCGGAAGATGATGCAGGAATCGGTCAACCGCAGGCCCAGCACGCGGCGGCGCAGCAGGTCCAAGATTTGGTTGCCGATGGTGGCATCGTTCAGGTCCGGCGGCAGCGCGCAGGCGGCAGCACCGTGGTTATCGCAGATCAGCACAAAGGGGCACTGGCCCACGGTAGCGGGCATGTACACGGCGGCAAAGTCCGCCCCTGCGGCCTGCATGGCGGCCAGGGCGCGGCCTGCGGCGGCCTGCACCACATCGCCGGGGAATTTTTTCAACAGCTGGGGCGGCACCGTGATCTGCTTTTGCTTTTCGGGGTCAGCGTAGCTCTCGGTGCCAAAGTCAAACACAGCTTCGCTGTGGGGCAGCGGCTGCAGCAGCGCACCAACCAAACGGCCCGTAGTTTCATCCGCCGCCACCAGCAGCTTGCGCTTTTCCAGCAGGGTGTCCAGCGTGGCCTGGGCCAGGCTGGTCTCGCCGGTGGCAAACACATCATCGCCAAATTTGGCGCGCAGGCGCTGCACCCATTTTTCGCAGTACTGCTCGGCCATGGCGCGGTTGGGCGCACTGACCTGCACGCAGACGGCAAACTCGCCGTCCCGTTCCAGCAGGCGCAGGCCGGGGCAGCCATCGGCCCGTGCCTGACGCAGCACCGCCGAAACTTCCGCCGCCGTGGGGCCGAAGACGCGCAAAATTCTCAATTCTGTGTTTACCATGTTGAACCTCTACTTCAGGGGCGCTCCCCTGTCAAATATCCATTGTGTCTGCCGGGGTATCAGGGGTGATGGCCAGGCTGTCCGGCACAGGCAGACCCAGCGCCATGCGGCGCAGCATATCCAACGCGTACATGGCGGCGCGGGCGCGGATGATACTGCGCTCGCGATAGCCGCCCAGGGTCAGCCGCATGAGGCAGCCCGTGTTGGTGCGGGCGTCGGCGCCAGCCAGGTAGACCGTGCCCACCGGCTTGCCGGGCAGTTCTCCGCCGGGGCCGGCCAGGCCGGTGATACCCACGGCCAGCTCCGCGCCGGATTCTTTCGCCGCACCAAAGGCCATGGCAGCAGCCACCGGGCCGGAAACCACGTTGTACTGTGCAATCGTCTCTGCCGGGACGCCCAACAGCTTTTGCTTGGCGGCCTCGGCATAGGTAACAAAGCCGTAGCCAAACACCTCGCTGGAGCCGGGCACATTGGTCAGCCGCTCAGCGATCATGCCGCCGGTGCAGCTTTCAGCCGTGGCGGCATGCAGGCCTTTTTCCCGCAGCACGCGCACGACGGTGTATTCCAGCGCAGGCACGTCCACATCATAGGCGGCATCGCCCAAAATCCGGCGGAACTCCTCCAGCCGTTCGCGGCAGGCGGCCTCGGCGGCTTTGGGGGTTGTTTCCCGCGCAGTTACGCGAATTTCACACTCGCCAGTCTTGCAGTAGATGGCGGCAGTGGGGTTGGTGCTTTCAAACAGCGGGGCCACCTTGCTGGCGATGGCGCTCTCGCCGCCCAGCACCCGAAGCGTGTGGCTGTGGATGGTGCAGTTCTGGCGGGCCAGCAGCAGCGGGCGCACCTGCTCCAGCCACATGGCCTTCATCTCCCGGGGCACGCCGGGCATCAGGGCGGCGCAGTGGCCTTGGGCATCCTCAAACCAGGCGCCGGGGGCGGTGCCGTGGTCGTTGATGATCTTGCGGCCGTTTGTCGGCACCATGGCCTGCTTGCGGTTATTCTCGGTGGGGCGGCGATTTGTCCGGGCAAAGAAAGCCAGAATTTTGTCCCACTCGGTCTCGTCAAAATGCAGCGTATCGCCAAAGACCTCGGCCACTGTCTCCTTGGTCAGGTCGTCCTCGGTAGGGCCTAAGCCGCCGGAGAAGATGAGCAGGTCGCTGCGGCTTTTAGCCTGGGTCACCAGCTCCCGCAGGCGGGCGGGGTTATCGCCGATGACGTGCTGGTGCAGCACGCTGATGCCCAGCTCGGCCAGTTCGCGGCTTAAAAACTGCGCATTGGTGTTTAAAATGTCGCCCAGCAGCAGCTCGGTGCCAACGCAGATGATTTCAGCGGTCACAGCAGATCATCCTCTTCCCCACCCATACGGATGTAAATTTTCTCGACATTTTCAGCAGCTTCCGCTTCCAGCGCCAGCAGGTCGGGCATACCCGCCTCAGCCGCCAAAATTTCCTCCATGGTGGGGCTGGTCTTGGGGTGCGGCGGGGTGAAGATGGTGCAGCAATCCTCGTAAGGTTCGATGGACGTCTCAAAGGTGCCGATCTTGCGCGAAATAGCGATGATCTCGGTCTTGTCCATGCCGATGCAGGGGCGCAGCACAGGCAGGTCCTGGGCGGCGTCGGTGCAGGCCAGAGCCGCCATCGTCTGGCTGGCCACCTGGGCCAGGCTCTCGCCGGTGATAAGGGCCTGCAGTTCCAGCTTGGCGGCCACACGGTTGGCGATGCGCAGCATGCTGCGGCGCATCAGCACGGTGAACAGCACGTCGGGGGCATTATCTCGGATATACTCCTGCGGCTTGGTGTAGGGCACGACGAAGAGCGTGCAGTTGCCGGTGTACTCCACCAGTTCCCGGGCCAGGTCGCGTACCTTCAGCTTGGCGCGCAGGCTGGTGTAGGGCGGGCTGGCAAAGTGGATGTGATGCAGCGCCAGGCCGCGGCGGGCCATGCACCAGGCGGCGACGGGGCTGTCGATACCACCGGAGAGCAGGTTCAGCGCACGGCCGCTGGTGCCTACCGGCAGGCCGCCGGCGGCTTCCACCTTGGGTCCGTGGACGTAGGCGGAGTGGTCGCGGATCTCAACCATGACTTCCAGCTGGGGGTTGTGCACATCTACCCGCAGGTGGTGGTGCTTGTCCAGCAGGTAAGCGCCCAGCTCGCGGCAGATCTCGGGACTCTTCATCGGGTAGGTCTTGTCAGCGCGCTTGGCTTCCACCTTAAAGGTTCGGATGCCCCGCAGCGTCTCGCCCAGGTAGGCTTCGGCGGTCTCGCAGATAGCGTCGAAGTCCTTGGGGCACTCCACCGCGCGGCTCATCTTGACGATGCCGAACACGTGGGAGACGCGGCGGAAGGCCTCGTCCATGTCCAGGCCCTCTTCCTTCGGCTCGATGAAGACGGTGCTCTGGGCCTGGTAAACTTTGAACTTGCCCAGCGGCTCCAGCCGCCAGCGGATGATCTTGGACAGGCGTGCTTCAAACTTGCCGCGGTTCAGGCCTTTCAGGGTCATTTCGCCCTGGTATGCTAGGATGATCTCTTTCATTATACAAAAACGCCTTTCGTTGGTGGGTGTTACGCTTTTACATTTAAATGTGCTGCAGTTCGCGCAGGCCGGCGCGCAGGCCGTCCAGCAGGGCGTCCACGTCCTCGGGGGTGTTGTCGGCGCAGAAGCTGACGCGCAGCGCGGTGCGGATGGTCAGGTCATCGCAGCCCATGGCCTGCAGGGTGTGGCTGGGCTCGCCCTTATCGCAGGCGCTGCCGCCGGAGACGAACACCAGCCGCCCGTTGAGGTAGTTGATGAAGGTCTGGCTGTTGATGCAGCCTGTGGAGAAGTTGACCACTTCATCCACGGCGTCATCGGGGGAATTCAGTGTGATGCCGGGCAGCTCGGCCAGGCCGGTGCGCAGCTGCCGATTCAGGGCATGCAGGTGGTCGCCCTTGGTGCGCAGGCGCTGGGCGCCTTTGGCGGCCGCCAGGCCCAGGCCCACGATATAGGGCGTGTTCTCGGTGCCGGGGCGCATGCCGCGCTCCTGATGGCCGCCGACGTAGGGTGGGTGCAGCGTCTGGCGCTGGCTGTCCCGCACGAAGAGTGCCCCGATGCCCTTGGGGGCGTGGATCTTGTGGCCGGAAACGGACAGCGTGTCCACGCCGGGCCACTTTTGCAGGTCGATGGGGATGCGCAGCCAGGCCTGCACCGCGTCTACATGGAAGTGGGTGCGGCTGTTTTTAGCTTTGATGCCCTTGGCCAGGGCAGCAATGTCCTGACGTGCGCCGGTCTCGTTGTTGACAGCCATGCAGGTGGCCAGGACGGTGTTTTTATCCACGGCAGCAAGGAATTTTTCAGTGTCGATATGACCGTCCCGCTCCGGGGCGATTTCGACGACGGTGAAGCCTTCCTCTTTTAAGGCGCGGGTCGGCAGCTGCACGCTGGGATGCTCGAAGCCGGTGACGACGATCTTATTGCCCCAGTGGCGGCGGGGCATCGCGGCACCATAGATGGCCATATTGTTGCTCTCCGACCCGCAGGCCGTGAAGTAAATTTCATCGCTGCGGCAGTGCAACGTTTTGGCAATGCGGGCGCGGGCCGTTTCGATACCGTCCTGCGCGGCCACGGCGGGGTCGTACAGGCTGCTGGGGTTGGCCCAGAGTTCCACCAAAGCATCGTGGATGACCTCGGTCACGGCGGGGTCCACGCGGGTGGTGGCGGCGTTATCCAGATAATGGATCTGCGGGTCGGAAAGCATAGACATTCCTCACATTTTGAACAAAATTATACAGGATAAATTATACACGCCCAGGGCCTAAAAAACAACTGGTCCTGCAAAAAAATACGCCAACTCCCACCTGCCCGCTTGACTTTTTTGCAGGGAGCAGGTATAATGATATAGTTTCCTGTGCCGGTGTGTTGGAATTGGCAGACGAGACGGACTCAAAATCCGTTGGTGGTGACACCGTATGGGTTCGACCCCCATCACCGGCATTCCTTATACCTAAGCCTTTTTTCGGCTTAGGTATTTTTTATGTGGCAGACAAGATTTAGGCTTGTCTGCCATTTTGTCTGCCACTTTTAACCCAAATGGCAGACAAAACGGATTTATTTTCCGTTGGTTTTGGCGGACAAGTTCGACCAACGGAGTTTTCTCCTAAGCGATTTTTCGTTTGGGAGATTTCTTTTTTTCGGGGAGTTCTCCAAGATTGATTTTGCTTGCAATCATGTTCGCAGCCTCCATTTTGCTGTCCACGTCAATGTGGGCATAAATATTGGCCGTGGTGGAAAAGCTGGAATGTCCCAGCCACATCTGGACCTCTTTCATTGTGACTTTGTTCTTGATAAGCAAGCTGGCGCAGGAGTGGCAGAGGTCGTGATAGCGAATCGGGCGGAAACCGTTCTTCAAGAGCATTTCGCGGAAAACCCGTGTCACATAGTCCGGGGCCACAAGATACCGGCACCGTAATCTTTACCGTCAGCGTTGATGAAACACCGCCCCCTAAAATATAACAGCACCAGCCGTCACGTCTCCGTGACAGCTGGTGCTGTTTTATAGGCACAACGACAGCAGCGCCTGGGCGGCACAGGAAGAAAAGCCCCTGCTGCAGCTTTCAATGGCGCTGACAAATGAATGGCAAACGGGCTTTTCGCGCTCGAACCAGCAGAATATGCGCCCTTGCCAATTCCTGATTCTGAAAAAATAGCGCATTACAGTATTTTGCGCATCTCCTGCACAAGATCGGCAATCACGATGGGCTTGGACAAGAAACCGTTCATACCGCTTTCCAGGGCGTTGCGGCGGTCCTCATCAAAGGCGTTCGCCGTCATGGCAAGAATGGGGATGCACGCCAAGGCAGGGTTTTCCAATTCGCGGATGCGGTGGGTGGCGGTGTAGCCGTCCATGATCGGCATCTGCACGTCCATCAGTACCAAATCGTACTGCCCCGGCGCTGCGGTGCTGACCTTTTCCACGGCGACCGCGCCGTTTTCGGCGGTATCGACCTCAAAGCCATAGGCGTTCAGAATCTCCACGGCAATCTCGCGGTTCAGCTCGTTATCCTCGGCAAGCAGGATGTGCTTACCCTTAAAGTCGGTAGTCTTTTGGGGCAACACGCCCTGCTCTTCCTGCGCCTGCTTCTGCCCGATGGCGGTCATCAGCGTGTCGCGCAAGTCAGACATAAACATCGGCTTGGAGCAGAACGCCGTGACACCGGCTGCCTTTGCCTCCACCTCAATGTCGGACCAGTCATAGGCGGTAAGGATAATAATGGGCGTATCATCGTGCAGGCTGCGGATCTGGCGGGTGACCTCAATGCCGTTCATATCTGGCAGACGCCAGTCGATAATATAGGCCTTATAGGTATCGCCCATCTCGATGGACTGCCGTGCGCGCAGCACGGCCTCCTTGCCGGAAAGCGTCCACTCGGCACGCATACCCACCTTGACCAGCATCTTGGTTACGCCGTCGCAGGTGTTGAAATCATCATCCACCACCAGCGCCTTCAGACCCTCCAGCTCGGTGATTTTTACCGTCTTGCGGTGTTCTTCCTGCACGCGCAGCGGCACACGAACGATAAATTCAGAGCCTTTTTCCGGTGCGGTCTGCACCTCAATGGTGCCGCCCATCATATCCACAATGTTTTTGGTAATGGCCATACCCAGCCCGGTGCCCTGTATTTTGCTTACCGTGGAGGTTCGCTCGCGCTCAAAGGGTTCAAAGATCTTTTTGGCAAACTCCGGGCTCATACCGATGCCGCTGTCTTTGACGCGGAACTCATACTGCCCGCAGCCGCCGACCTTGCCGGCGAGCTGGCGCACCCGCACCGACACGGTGCCGCCTGCGGGGGTGAACTTAATAGCGTTGGACAAAAGGTTCATCAGAACCTGATTCAGCCGGGTCTTATCGCAATAGACGTCCTCGTCGGTAATATCCATTGCGTCCATATACAATTCCAGCTGCTTTGCGTAAATCTGCCCGCTGACGATGGTTTTTATGTCGTGCAGCACATCGGACAGATTGACCTCAGTTTCGTCCAGCTGGATTTTTCCGCTTTCGATGCGGCTCATATCCAGAATATCATTGATGAGCGAAAGCAGGTGGTTTCCGGAGGCAAGTATCTTGGTAAGGTATTCCTTCATGCGGTCCTTGTCGTCCAGATGGCTGACTGCCAGCGTGGTAAAGCCGATGATGGCGTTCATGGGGGTGCGGATATCGTGGGACATATTGGAAAGGAAGGTGCTCTTGGCGCGGTTGGCGTTTTCGGCGGCGGCAACGGCATCCGAGAGGGCCTGATTCACCTGCCTGTCGGCGGTGCGGTCAGACAAAACCAAAATGTACTTGGTTTGTCCCTCGACCTCACTGCCCATGGCAACCACATGGAACCAGCGCCGCTCCCCTGTTTGCTGATGGATATATTCCATATCCCATTCGCGCTGCTTGCCGCAGGTAAGCCCTTCCAGAAAGTTCTTGGTGCGGTCGGGGGAATCCTTCGGGTGCAGCAGCGCCAAGGTATTGATATTTTCGCGCACACTCTCCCGCGTCAAACCCAGCAGCCGTTCCATATTTGGGCTGATATAATCTGCCTTGTAGGTTTTTGCATCCAGCATCAGGAAAACGTCGTCCACGTTCTGGGACAGCTTTTGGAACAGCTCGTCCCGGCACAGAATCTCGTAATCCTTGCGGCGCAGCTTGACGTGACCCCAGCGCGTAACCAGCAGAATGATCAGCACGGCAATCGTCAAAACAATGCCGGTTACAATCTGCACCGTGCGCAGCCAAAGCTGATTCATACCGGCATTGACGACATCCACGGGGACAAGCCCTACCAAGATCCAGTTCTGGATGCCGGTGCTTTCGTACACCAGATAGTATCTTGTGCCGCCCAGCGTTACCTCACGGTTTCCGCTGACACCTTTTGCAAAGTCATTGGCAAGGTCTTGCATCTGCGCCTCGGTAAGGTCGGAATAATCGCGCAGTACCGCAACAAGGTTATAGATGGATTCCTCTCCCTCTGCGATATTTTCAATCACAACCTGCCCATCCGGGTAGATAACATAGCTGCTGGCAGTTCCGCCAAACGCCGAATCGTCCACGGCTTTCATCACAACGCTGTTGTAGCGGCTGATGGCAATGGCATCGTAGGCAAAGCCGCGGTAAACACCCTTGGTTTCGGGGCAGATAAACACCAGCATCGGGTCCTGCCCCGGCAAAACCGCGTTCATCACAATGTCGTTCTGGTCGGCAAGCTTCTCGTCGAGGTTGCTCTGCAAACCAAGATAACCCGTTTCGCCGCCGGGTGTTATGTAGTTACCGTCGTAAGAAAGAAAGTAGATTTCGGCAAACCCCAGCTCCTTTTTTGCGGATTCCAGATACGCCTGCGTTCCGTCATCGTCGGGGTTGCTGTCCAGAAAGCCGTTCCACAAATGCAGATAGGAGATGTTTTTGTTGGCGATCATGCTCAGCATACTGTTGGATTTATGCAGAATTTCATCCAGATGCGCGGTGCTTTCTTCGTAGACGGTTTTGGATACAAACGAAAGGTACTGCACGCTAAGGCAGACAAAAAACGCGATTACCAGCAGAACAGCAGCGGCGGTCAGCCCTTTGCGCGGAAAACGGCGCTTTGTTTTCAGTTTTCGCTTATCATCTTCCATAGCGTTTTACCCCCCCCCTAACGTAATATAGCTTTCCGGCGCGGCAAGCATCACGCTGCCGCTGCAAACCGCATCGCTCCAAGTGTTTTTGACCGTGGCTTCCCCGCGCTCAAACGCGCCGGTTTCGTCCTGCAGCAGCGGTGCCATCTGCTTTTCTGTCGCCAGGCAGGTCACGGTAACGGTATCATCGTCCCGCAGGGGCTGCCCGCTGCGGGTAACGCCGGTCAGCGTATAGCTGCCGTCGTTCTCCTGTACCTGCAGGGCGATGCCGCTGACCACCGGCAGGGAACCGCGGTTGAACGGGGTAAAGCCGCCCTCGCAGCCCTCCACAAAGGCGCGCAGGGTGTCCTTCAGCTCGGCGCCCGTCATGGTGCGTTGGTACGACAAAAGCCCGTTGGGCATGATCATGGCGCGCACCGCTGCCTTGGTATAGTCGGCCTGCAGCACGCTGCCGGTAAAGCTGCTGGCGGGTGCCACCAACACATCCGTGCCGTAAAGCCCGCGCAGCGTGTTTGCCATAACCGAGAAGGACGCATTGCCGCCGTTTTTGTGGAATACATTGGAATAGGCGGTTTCGCTGGTCAGCACAATGTCGCTGGTGTCGGGCTTATCCCCCGCCAGAAGCTGGGCATTAAACACTCGATAGGCTTGCTTGGCGTCATATTCGCCCGCAATCATCTTGGAGACCACATCCTGCGAGATGGCAAAGAAATCGTTGGAGGCGATGCGGATATACATATGGTTTTCTTCCACCACCGAGCGCACGTCCTTCATGGTGTCGGTCAGGTGGTAGCTTACGCTCTGGCTGTAGCTGAGCAGGTCCTGCCCTTCCGCAAGGATCTGTTCCTGCGCATCCTCCGACAGCATGACGTGCAGAACCTGCATCGCCTTTTCGCGCCGCGCGGCGTCCTGCTCCAAATCGCGGTTCAATGCCACTTGGAAGTAGGGCGTGGTCATCAGCCACTTTTCCCCGTTCTGGCTGAAGATCGGCAAAAAGGTTGCGTCAATACCCTGCTCTTGGAACATCCCTACACCGGCGGAGGAGCCGAAGTACATGGCAAGCTGCCCGTTGCCGAACATCCCGGTCACGTCATCGTAATTCAGCTCCAAGTCCGCCGCCGTAAGGCCAGTATCCTGAATGAACTGCTCCATACGCTCGAAGCCGTCCGGCCACACGGTGCTGTCCAGCCCGACACGGGTGTTGCTGGCGGGGTCGCTGTAGGCGGTGCGCCATTTGCGCCCTGCTATGGTCGTAAGCTCGCCAGCAGAAAGCCCCTGCAGCGTTTCCATGCAGGTGTAGTCGTACAGATAATCGGCGGTATAGCCGCGGATGCCCACTTCCTCAAAGGCTTTGCAGGCAGCGACAAAGCCGGCGTAATCGGTGGGCAGCAGGATGCCGTACTGCACAAAAAGGTCGCGGTTGACCACAAGACCGTGGGCATCGGCGCATACGGGCAGCCAGTTTACGCTGCCGTCCTCATTTTTGAAGCTGTTGAGGTAGGTATTGTAGATGGCACCTGCCTCGTTGGTGGTAGCAAGGTTCATCAGGCTGTCCTTTAAGGGGGCAGCATCGTGCAGGGAGAAACGGCAGCAGGTAATAATGTCCGGCAGACCGCCGTTTTGCTGCAAAAACTTATAAAAGTCCAAGTCGTTGTTGCCCACGATAAACTCAATGTTTACATCCGGCAGCTGTGCCTGCACATAAGGGGCGTACTTTTCGTACAGGTTGTTGGTCCACAGATATACCTGAATGGTTTCGGCGTCCTCCTGCGCCTGCACTGCCTCGGTGCTTTTTCCGGCGCATCCGGTCAGCAGGGACAAGCTCAGCACCATGGCTGCAAGCAGGACAAAAACTTTGTACAGTCGTTTCTTTTTCATCCAATCGTTCTCCTCACGGCCTGAAGACAGCCTGCCCTTATCCGGCAGGCTGCCCGGGCTTTTTATCACGACCTATAAAAATACTGCTGTAATTCCTTTGCGGGGTTCCTGTTTCGTGCGCCGCGTTCTGCAAAGTACGCGGGCAATGTCAGACAGGATAATTTGAATATTTTATCATGATAACGACAAGATTCCAACATCCACTCCATGTTTTATAAACATATTCAAAAGCTATACAGTTGTCAAAATGTTGACAGCCGCGCCTTTGCTTCGCCGGTTATTGAATTTTTATCTTTACCAGAAACCACCTGTCTTGATTTGCAAAAAGCTGTCATGACTTATTCAGATTTCTCGCAATGACTTTGGCTACCTCTGCCACATTAAGAGGCTTGGAAACATGACCGTTCATGCCCGCATCCAGAGAGGTCTGCACATCCTCCGCAAAAGCGTTGGCCGACAGTGCAATGATGGGGATTTCTTCTGCATCCGGGCGTTCCGCCTGCATGGCGCGGATGGCTTTTGCTGCCTGCAGTCCGTCCATTTTCGGCATCATAATGTCCATCAGGATAATATCATAGGTACCCGCCGGGTGATTTGCAAACAGGTCGACAACCTCCTGCCCGTCCGCCGCACGGGTTACGATCATCTCCGAATCCTCTAACAGTATCGCGGCAAGCTCGGCGTTCAAATCGTTATCCTCTGCCAGAAGCACCTTGATCCCTTTCAGGCCTTTGCGCTTTGCCGGCTTCTTTGTTTTTTCGACCTTTTCAGAGCTTGTCAGCTCCATGGGGATTTCCACGGTAAAGGTCGTGCCGACTCCTTTTTTGCTTTCCACCGCAATGGTTCCGCCCATCAATTCTACATATCTCTTTGCGATGGGCATACCCAGACCTGTGCCTTTATACTGCGTTCTTGCGTCGTTTTTCTCCTGTTCGAATTCGTCAAAGAGCTTTGTCTGGAATTCCTCGCTCATACCGACACCGGTATCCTGAACTCGATAGCAAACCACCCTGTGCTGTGCATCAGCTCCCGGACGGTTGCTCACATCTAGACGGATCGTACCGCCGTCATTGGTGAATTTTACGGCGTTGTTCAGGATGTTGACCAGAATCTCCCGGATGCGGACAGGCTCCGTCATGACATAGGGATTTTCCATCGGTTCACGGTGTACCTCAAAGTTCAGGCTCCGGTTCAGAAGGGTACCTTTTATGATCTCAATTGCACTATCCGTAACGGCGGTGATATCTGCCGGAACCGGGGAGAATACCACCTTTCCGCTTTCGATGCGGCTCAGATCCAGTATATCATTCAACAGGGACAGCAGATGATCCGAGCTGTCCTCGATTTTTTTCAGGCAGTTGTGGATTTCGGGTACAGAATCCTGATGCAACGCGATATTCGTAAAGCCGATGATGGCATTCATCGGGGTACGGATATCGTGGGACATATTGGAAAGGAAGACACTTTTTGCTTTGCTGGCGGCCTGCGCCTGCTCTGCAAGGGCGGTCATTTCTTCTGCTTTCTGCTGGGCGGCAAGCTGTAATTCTCTGCGCGTCTGCAAACGGCTCATAATAATGATCAGCGCGACCGCCATCAACGCGATAAATACGACGATAAGGACAGCCGCAACCGGATGCAGGCGGAGCATATCTGCAAAGGTCAGATTTGTCGCTTTATATGCGGTGTACTGCGCCGCAAGATCCTCGACAAGATTCTCCGGCATCGCGTACATTGCCTTTGTCAGGATACCTGCCAGCGCGTGATTTTCCAGGGAGGAAACCACCATGCGGTAGCTGAAGGTGGGCTGTTCCAGCGGCGTGTAGGTCATGGTGCCTGTCGTGTCGCCGTTGATAAACGCCTGCGCCATATAATAGTAGACAAACGCTGCATCCGCCTTGCCGTCACGGACAGCCTCCATCATCTCCTGACGGGTACTGCACATCAGTTTTTCCGCACCGGGTGCCAATACATCTTCGATCGACTTGGCCACGGTCTGATTGACCGTAGTGACGACATGGATGTTCCCGTCAAAATCTCTCCGCGTCACCCTTGCCATGCGCATCGTGATATAGGGTGCGGTCAATCCCCATCCTTTGGTTTCTGCGTAATTGTCCGTATCCAATCGCGCATCAATGCTGATGTCTACCGCGGTCTTATCGCTTTGATACGCGATATATTCATCTCTGGTTGCGGGGACAAGAAATTCAAAGGAAAGCCCGGCATAGTCCGCTATCTTCCGGAAATAGTCCGGGAGAATGCCCTTTACCTTGCCATCTTCTGTATAAGAATAGGGATACCGGGTCGGGTCGCACAGGATGTGAAGGGGATTGTCCTTGGAATATTGGGCGATGATGCGCTTTTCTTCTTCCGTATACTCCAGATTTTTGGCATCAGCGCTTTCGTAATTTTTGCTATAGAGGGTCGTTTTCCAGTTGCCCTCGGCGGCGTTCATCTGATCGATTGCATAATTTACCTGGTTCAGAAGCTCGGTATTTCCTTTTTTGACGATCACATAAAAATCACTGCTGCCGAATTTTTCAAGGATGCGCTCGTTGTTTATCCTGCTCAGGGAACTGGTGACAATGGCATCGACCGTCCCGTTCTGAAGGGCCTTTGCCATTTCCTCAGTCGAATCGAAATAAACCGATGTGTAGGTAAAGCCTTTGGCCTGTGCATACTCTGCAAATTCAACATTCCGGGAGTTTCCGTTCAGGAGTGCAACACGCATCCCATTGTAGGTACTGTATTGCCCCTCAACGATAGCAGTATTATCGCCGCGGATCGTCAGGATATCGTTGCTGGTTCCGATGGGACGGGAAAAATCAAACAATTCTTCGCGGTCAGGCGTTTTGCTGGCAGAAGTGACCATGTCGATCTCGCCGTCCAGCAGCATCTGCTGCATATCCTCCCAGCTTTTGTCATAGCCGATGTACTCATAGTCTGCATCCCAATAGCGCGCCATCAGGCGGAGGAAATCATAGCCGTAACCGCTGCGGTTTCCATCTTCATCCATCATGTGATAGCCGTCCATCGCAAAAAAGCCAACGCGCACGCGCTCATGCTGGCTTTCCGCCTCTTCCGCACGCGCCGGGAAAGACAGCAGCGCCGTTAGAATCAGCATCGCTGTCAGAATGGCCAGTTCCCTGTAAGCACCGGCTCGCTTTACAAGATTCATAGTACAATCCCCTCTACCTTTATATGTATGGCGCCTAAAAAAACAAACAACGCTTTCAAGGTATGGCGAACCCATACCTGAAAGCGTTATCTAACCTTATAAAACAATATTTGCGGGCAACCGAAAACGGCAGAGCATTATAGTTGCTCTGCTCCGCTCTGTTCTGTGGTCAGCATATCGCTGTGTATTCACTCTTGTCAACCCATGTTTTCAAAAAAGAACACAAAGCTACTGATGACAGAAAAAGCAACAATTTCTTGCTGGCAACTGGCTGACCCAATGGGTCCCTATAGCTTTGCGTCGCCGGCTTGCGCCGGGTTTGCTTATGAACTTGGATGCAGGTATTATACCATATAAGTCGTCGATGGACAAGTCAAAAATCATAATAAATTCAAATAAATTCATTCTTTGCTGCTTACAGAAAAGTTGTATCGGAACACATTGCTGTTTGAAAAATGGGCGGCGTTGGTGATTCTATCATCTCCCTGATGTCGCCTCGCCCGGCTTGGTCGTGATGAGCTTATATACCGCCGTGTCCTTGGGTTCCAGATGGGAAGATTGGCTTGTAAGTCAGAATCACTTCTATATAAACCAAAAAGCCGCCGGGGATGCTTTCCAAAAACGGGAAGGCTCCCCGGCGGTATTCGTTTACAGGTTGTATTGCGGTCTATGGGTCGTTCTTATATACGACGACTTTCTGTCCGCATCAAAGGTATTTCCGCAGGGTCGACACAAGAATGTTCATATCGATTGGCTTTGCGATATGGTCGTTCATCCCGGCATCCAGTGCCGCTTGTCTGTCCTCGGAAAAGGCGTTTGCCGTCATCGCGACAATGGGGATATTCGCCTTTTGGGGGTCGCCCATCCTTCGTATCACTCTTGCCGCATCGTAGCCGTTCATCACGGGCATCTGGACATCCATAAGGATGATCTGATACGTTCCGTTTGCCGCCTTTTCCAGCATATCCACACATTCCACGCCGTCTTTTGCGCGGTCTACCGTGCAGCCTTCCTCCTGCAATAGCTCGGCGGCAATCTCCGCATTGAGGTCGTTATCCTCGGTCAGCAGAATTCTTGTACCGCACAGGCACTTTTTGTCCGAGGGGTTGATCTCTCGTTTTGCCTGTGCTTCCTCCTCGGACGCAATGCGGCTGGGAATGGTCACGGCAAACGTGGAGCCGACACCGATTTTGCTCTCCACCTCCACGGTGCCGCCCATCAGCCCGACCAGCTTTTTCACGATGCCCATCCCGATGCCGCTGCCTTCCACCTTGCTGACGGTGGACGTGCGTTCCCGTTCAAACGGCTCAAAGATACGCTGCTGGAACTCCTGCGACATGCCGATGCCGTTATCGGCAACCGTAATCACCGTATCGCACCAGCCCGCTTTTTCGCAGGGCTTCTGCGTAACATCGCAGCGAATCGTGCCGCCGGTTCCTGTGTATTTGACAGCGTTGCTGACAAGGTTTGTGCAGACCTCGGTCAGGTGCGGGATATCCGCATAGATATACGGGTGCAGCAAGTGCGTGGTCACCGTAAGCGTCTGATTCTTGCTGTCTGCCTGATTTCGAAACATGGCAATGCAATTCCGGAAATCCTTCTCGACATCCGAAACCGAATACTCCATCTCCGTTTTATCGTTCTCGATGCGGGCAAGGTCCAGCACATTGTTCAGCAGCATCAGCAGGTTCTGCCCGCACACCTGAATGTTCTTCATGTATTTTTTCAGCTTGGCAGGGTCGTCCGAATGTCGGGCGGCCAGGTCTGCGTAGCCGATAATGGCGTTCATGGGTGTGCGGATGTCATGCGACATATTGAACAGGAAGGTGGATTTGGCGCGGTTCGCGCTCTCGGCGTTTTCCGCAGCGATCTGCAATTTTGCATTCAGCTCCTGCGTGTCGTTGGCGGCTTTTCTTGCGGCAGCCTCAGCTTTGAGCGCCTTTTGAAGCAGCTTCAGGATCGCGAGCAGAATAACTGCCACAAAAATGCTGCCGCCCAGCAGAACCATAACGAAGTTGTCCCTTATAAACTCGCCAAGGGTAACCTTCCGCGCGGCGCTTTTATACATCGCCAGAGCGCCGGTAAGCATATTGGCCGGCATGGCCTTGATCGTTTTGTTCAGGATGGACAGCAGGATGCGGTTTCCGCTGTTGACCGCAAAGCAGGATTTGGCGGGGTTTGGCAGCGGAACGCTGTAAAAGTCGTATTTTTTACTGTAATTTTCCTGGCTGCTGACCCCTGTGACAAAGCAGTCCGCCTGTCCGTCCTTGACCAGCTTTGCCGCGTCCTCCTGTGTAGCACAGTCCACGATTTCCCACTGCGGATAATAAACCGCAAGGTACCTTGTCAGCGAGAGCTTGTTTTGGGGAACGGCAACGCGGTTCGTTTGGTTTTCGTTAAAGTGCTGTTTGTTCGTGACCGCCATCATGTTGGAGGTCCACGTTGTGTTGGTGCAGGCAACGCGGTACTCTTCCGCCAGATTGGGACTCTGGTCGAAATGGAAAACCATGTCGATCTCGCCAGATTTCAGCGCATCGAGTTCCGCTTCTTTGCTGTCATAACCGACCATCTGGAATTCCAGTTCCTGATTGCCCAGACAATCTTTGGCAAACTGAATATAGTCGGTGATTGTCCCGGTAATCTCCCCTGTGGCAGGGTCATAGGTGCTGACGCCGCTGTCGCTTGTCAGAAAGCCCATCTTGATGGCACCGTGTTCTTTGACCCACGCCTTTTCCTCGCCCGTAAGGATGGGGGTATAATCCAGCGAGAAATACCGTTTATACAGATCCGCCGTATAAAAAGGCTCCGCTTCGTCCAGCACGCGCATTGCACTGTCCAGTTCTTCCTTGATGTCGGGGCGGTCTTTGTTGATTGCATAGTAGATGCCGGAGCTTCCCACGCGGGTTATGGTCGAGATGCCAAGCTCTGTCCAGAAGGCTTCTTCCAGCGAAACAAAGCAGTCGATTTCGCGGTTTGCCAGCTTTTGCTTTACATCCTCATTGTTGGCGATGTTGACGTGTTGCGTTTTCAGGTCGTATTTTTCTTCCCACTCGGTCAGCATCACCTCCGGCTCGGTTCCCATCAGAACGCCGATTGTTTTGCCGTTCAGCGTTTTGAAGTCGGAAGCGTTGATGTCCTCGCGCGAAAGATCGGCGTAGAGGTAGTATTTTTCTTCGCCCATCGGCTCGTCCGAAAACAGTATTTCCTCGGCGCGATCCGGCGTATAGGAAATATCGCCCATAATGTCGATTTCGCCGTTTTTGAGTTTTTCAAAGCAGTCGAACCAGTCGCAGCTCACATACTCGAACTGCCAGCCTGTATAGCCGGATAAGGTCTGCAGCAATTCGTAGCCGTAGCCCTTTCTTACGCCCTTCTCGTTGACATAGTTGAAGGTGTCCTCAAACGAGCCGACACGGACGACCTTGGCGGGGGCGGTTTCTGCGGCAGCCTTCACGGGGAGCAAGGCTGACAGCAACAGCAGCAGGCACAGCATTGCACAGATGCTTTTCCTTATCGGGGTCTGCATGGCTTTGCGCGTTCCGGAGTTTTTCATTCTTTCCCATCTTTCTCCGCTGATTTCAAATTACCATGGATGCATCATCCCCGTCTGGTTGTCAGCAGCTTTTTTGAACAGTATATACCAACGAATACAATATGTATTATAGCATTGCCGCAAAATCGTTTCAAGATTTTTTTCGTTATGTGGATATAAAATTATAACTAACGGTTGAGCCGGCAGCATGAGCAAGCCCTGACCCCGCCTTGCATAAGTCTACGAGCCGCCAGCAGATAGTCGTTATAATCCTTACCGAAAATGCGTTTGAAATTTGACATTTATATCGAAATGTGGTATCTTTTTGCTAAAGAATGGTGGAAAATAAATCCCCCAAAGCTCCTAAAAAGTCCGCGGGGTTCCGCTGGTTTGGGCCGACTCAAAACCCGTTGGTGGTGATACCGTATGGGTGCAGGAGCTGCCGGAAGCCGTACACTTATAACCACAAACGAGGGACTATGGATACCAACACATTCAACACCACCGCCTTACAGGATGAGCTGACCGGGGCGCTGGTGGGGCTGGCGCGGGCGGCGGATACCGCCCCCGCGGTAAGCGATGCGACCTGGCAGGTGATGATCGAAGCCCTGGCGGCGAACAGCCCGGCTGCCGCCTGCAACGAGGCCGAAATCCTCTCGCTCATCGACCGGGTGCATGCGGAAAAGTTCAAGGTTGTGCCCGATTGCGCCATCTGCGCCTCTCCCTGCGGGCGGACGGCCGATTACAACATGGCCAACATCTGGAACGCACCGGAGGACATCCGCAGCTTAAAGGTGCTCATCCTCCTGGGCGTCCACGGGCTGGCGGGCTATGCGCACCGCGTCCTGGCGCTGGGCGTGCCGGACGACGAGGTGAACCGCTTTTTTGCCGAGGCACTGGCCACCATCGGTGAGGAACTTAGCCCGGAGTACCTGCAGCCCACCCTGCTGAAAACCGGCGAGATGGTCTGCAAGTGCAAGGTGCTGCTGGACAAGGCCAGCGCTGAAACCAGCAGCACCCCCTCCCCTGCCGCGCCAACACAACCTACGCAGTAACTGTCCACAGAATCAACAAGCTGCGCCCCGTCTATGCCGAGGTGCCGCCCCGGGTGGAGTATACCCTGCCCGACCTGGGCTACAGCTTAAAGCCCGTATTGGACACTATATGGGCCTGGGGCGAGGGGCACCAGGCGAAGATGCGGGGATAAATAGGGCAATACCGCATAATTCTAAGTGCCGATACGGCGAGCGAGGTGCGGCAGA
>UQDG01000014.1 GCA_900539695.1 uncultured Oscillospiraceae bacterium | reverse complement strand
TATTCGTCCAGCATCAGCTGGGCGATGCGCTCCAGGTCGGACTCGGACAGCGGGCGGAAGGTGATGACCTCGTCCACGCGGCCCAGGAACTCGGGGCGCAGGAACTCCTGCAAAGCCTTCATGCACTTGTCGGCGCTGGCGGTCTCAGTGCGCTTGCCAAAGCCGGTAGCACCGCTCTGGTCGGTGGAGCCAGCGTTGGAGGTCATGCAGATGACCGTGTTGGAGAAATCCACCACGCGGCCCTGGGCGTCGTTGATCTTGCCCTCGTCCAAAATCTGCAGCAGGATATTCATGACGTCAGGATGTGCTTTTTCAATTTCATCAAACAGCACAACGCTGTAGGGGTGGCGGCGGACCTTCTCGGTCAGCTGGCCAGCCTCATCGTATCCCACATAGCCCGGGGGCGAACCGATGAGGCGGGACACCGCGTACTTCTCCATATACTCGCTCATGTCGATGGAGATGAGCGGGTCGACGGTATCGAACAGCTGGTTGGCCAGCTGCTTGACCAGCTCGGTCTTGCCGACACCGGTAGGGCCGACGAAGATGAAGCTGGCGGGGCGGTGGCGGCCGGACAGGTCAGCCCGGGCGCGCTTGATGGCGCCGGCCACGGCGTGTACGGCCTGATCCTGGCCGATGATATGCTCTTTCAGGGCTTCTTCCAGGCCCTGCAGGCGGCCGTACTCGGTCTCTTTAATTTTGACGGCGGGGATACCGGTCCACAGCTCGATGACCTGGGCCACATCGTCCATCGTGACCTCAATTTCGGCCACCTTCAGCTGCAAGGCGGGCAGTTTTTGGCGCTGCTGGGCCAGTTCCGTCTTAACCGAAGCCAGGGCCTCGTAGTCGATGGCGGCATCCTGGCCGTTCTCCGGCTCGGGGTTCTCCAGCTCATGTTCGCGGCTTTCCAGCTCAGCTACACTGCGCTGGGTCTCCACCAACTCGGTAATTTCGGGGTGGCGCAGGTTGCAGCAGGCGCAGGCCTCGTCCAGCAGGTCGATGGCCTTATCGGGCAGGAAGCGGTCGGTGATGTACCGCTCCGACAGTTTGACCACGTTGGTGACCACGGGGTCCGGCACGCGGACGCAGTGGTGCTTCTCGTAGTAGATGCGGATGCCTTTCAGCACCTCGATGGTATCGGAGATGGAAGGCTCCTCGACTTTAACGGGTTGGAAACGGCGCTCCAGCGCAGTATCTTTCTCGATATACTTGCGGTACTCGGCAAAAGTGGTCGCACCGATGACCTGCACCTGCCCGCGGGAGAGGGCGGGCTTCATGATGTTGGCAGCGTTCATGGCGCCGTCAGAATCGCCCGCGCCCACGATGGAATGAATTTCATCGATGAACAGGATGATGTTGCCGGCGGCCTTGACCTCGCTGATAAGGCCCTTGACCCGCTGCTCGAACTGACCACGGAACTGGGTGCCCGCAATGAGGGCAGTCATATCCAGCAGGAAGATCTCCTTGTCCCGCAGGCGGGCGGGCACCTGGCCCTCGGCAATGCGCTGGGCGATGCCCTCGGCGATGGCAGTCTTGCCGACACCGGCCTCACCGATCAGGCAGGGGTTGTTCTTCTGGCGGCGGCACAAGATCTGGATGGTGCGGTAAATTTCGCGGTCGCGGCCGATGATACGGTCCACCTTGCCGTCCCGGGCCTTCTGGGTCAGGTTCTCACAGTAGGTATCCAGGAACTTGCGCTTGGGGGCTTTGTCCTTTTTACCGTTTTTGCCTTTGGCCTTGTCGTCGCCGCTCTGGCGGGCTGCACCAAAGCCAAACGGGAACACCGGCGAACCGCCGGGCACAAAATCGTCCTGACTGTCGCCCTCCTCGGGGGCGTCCTCACCTGCTGCGGTGGGCAGCATACCGGACTCGGCTGCCTCCTGCAGGAAGCTGCTCATGCGTTCTTCCATGTTCTCCAGGTCCTGGTCGGACATGCCGAACTGTTTCATCAGATCATCCACGGGTTGGATGTGCATCTCGCGGGCGCAGGTCAGGCAGTAGCCCTCCTGCACCGGCTTGCCGTTGTCCATCCGCTGGATGAACACCACGGCCGTGCGTTTTTTGCAGCGTACACAAACCATAATTTCTTCACCTCTATAGAAAACGCCCGGTATAGGCGCATAGTCTTGCAAATATTATGAAACGAAATGGGCTGTTTTGCAAGTTTTCGGGCGGAATGTTCAGAATTTATTCATTACATGCCCATCAAACAAAGGGGTTGATGCTGCCGAAAATGCCGTAGCCCACGCTTTGGCTGAGTATGTAGCCGTTCAGCCAGGAGAGCTTGCCCCCGGTAACGCCCACCAAAAACCACAGCGCCAGCGCCAGCAGCCAGCAATCCACCGCGCCGTTGGCCAGGCCCAGCACCAGACCCAGCAGGCGGTTGACGCTGCCCAGCAGCGGCACGCCGTTGAACCAGCGCAGCGCGCTCACCAGCAGGCGGAACACACACCGCACCAGTACGCAGAGCACCACAAACAGCAGCACCTGCACAAAGGGCAGGATCAACGGCTGCAAAGCCTCGGCAATCTTGGCAGGCACGTCGCTGCCCGCATCGTTCAGCAGGTTCAGCAGGCTTTGCTGCATGGATTCCGGCAAAAAGCTGATGCCCTGCAAAGCCTCGGCAATGTTGCCGTTGGATTCACGCAGGGCCAGCTCTACCCGGTTGGCCACCGAAGCGCTTAAAAACTTTTCGTAGATCTGCGGGGCGGCGGTCTGGCTGGCCCAGACGGCAATGCCGACGCCAAACACAGCGCCGATCAGCTCAGCCAAACTGGCCAGGAAGCCCTTGTGCCAGCTGCACACAGCCACCACGGCAAACACGATGAGAAAGAGAAGGTCATAAACCAGAGAAATATTTTGCTGCATAGGAGATTTCGGGTCCTTTCGTATCAGGAATCATTTGTGTTATTGGCGTTATCCGGCGGGGTCAGCACCTCGGCGCGGCTGCCGGTAAACACCAGCAGTTCCGAGGCTTTGAGCACCTGGATGGGCCGGGCGGAGAAGTTATCCTGCACCCAGTTCTGCACGCCGTCAAAGCCGTAGCACTCGACAGCGTTGGGACACAGCAGGTAGACCGCCGTGTCCGTGGCCTTGATGCCGTAGGCCTGGCGGGCGGGGATCTCGGCCAGAGGGGTCAGGTCGTTGTCCAGCGTGACCAGGCTGTTGCCGCCGCGGATGTTTAGCAGCAGGGCGGTCTGGCGCTGGCCGGGCGCAGCACTTTGCAGCGTAGCACCGCCAAAATCATAGCGGGCGGTCTCGGTGGCCGTGCGGGGGTCCAGCACCGCGATGTAGGTATCGAACACCGCCACCACCCGGCTCTCGCTTTGCCAATCCAGCGAGAGGAGCATGCTGCCCTGGCTGGCGGTGTAGGCCGGACCTTCGGAGTTGGAGGAGGTGCTCATAAAATACACCTTGCACCCCAGCTGGCCCTGCCGCGCCGCCAGCGTACCGGCGGCGAACTGGCGGTTATCCGGCGAGAAAGCTACGGCAATGGGGGTCCCCTCGTTCTGGGTCATCTCCCAGCTGTAGGTCTGGCGGAAAGAGGGGTCAAAAATTTGCAGCTGCGCGGCATACCGGCCCGACTCGGTGACAACGGCCAGCGTGTTATTGTTGGACATGGCACAGAGCAGGATGCTGTTATCAAAGGTTTTGGTGTACAGCGCCTTGGTGCGGCTGGAGACCTGCAGGTCGCTGCCCGCGCGGTTGTACACCACAAAGTGGGTGCCGCCCACGGCCATAACGGGCCGGGCATATCCGGGCTGAAAGCTGCGTACCTTAGCCCCGTAGGCCGAGTAGACGACCACGTCTTCGCTGTCCAGCTCCACAAAGCCGCCCGCCAGTTCGGCAATTTGGATCGGCTCACTGATGCCGGTATTGACCGGCCAGCCGCCGTCGCTGCGGTTGAAGTAGAGGGACAGGCTGTCCGCCGCATCGCCCAGCAGAGCGATGGACGCCGACATGGCACCGGTAAACACAAAGACGGCCGCTGCAATGCACAGGATCAGCACCGCCAGAACGGTATAGTGGCGGCGCTGACGCTGCTGGATCAGCGGCGTGAAGGACTTCACGTTGTCGGGTTGTTTTTCCGGCGTTGGGGGCGGGGTGGTACCGCGGCTGCGGCGCACCGGCTGGGGGGTGCGCAGGCCGATGTCCCCGCTGGTACCGGGGATGGGATAGGTGGAGGTATGCCCCCGCTCCCGCGCCAGCATCCGCTGGCGGCGCGCCTGGCGTTCCTTATCCGCTTTGCTCATGAGTGGGGGTCACCTTCTTTCGCTTATGGCAACACCGCACAATTCCCGCCTAACGGCTTAAGCACCGCTCCAGCGGCTGCGGCACGGCATCTGCGTTGCCAAAATGCTCGATAATACACAAAGTATTATCTGCGCTTTTGGCTTAGCATCTGCCGCACCTCGCTCGCCGTATCGGCACTTAGAATTATGCGGTCTTGCCTTATGATTTGGTCAGTTCCGGGTACGCCACATCCTCCAAAAACAGGCCTTTGGCGGGCAGGGTCTGCCCAGCCCGGCGGCGGTCGCGGCTGGCCAGCAGGGCAGGGATACTCTCCGGCGTGCGCTTGTGCAGGCCTGCTTCCACCAGTGTCCCGGCCAGAATACGCACCATGTTATACAGGTACCCATCCGCCGTGACGGTGATGGTCACCCTGTCCCCTGCCCGCTCCACAGTGCAGCGGGTAATGGTCCGCACTGTATCACCATGGGCGGCCACGCTGGAGCCTGACGCACACAGCGCCAAAAAGTCGTGCGTGCCGACGAACCGTTCTGCCGCCGCCTGCATGGCGGCTACGTCCAGTTCCGGGCCGATCCGGCAGCAGGTATCAAAGGTAAAGGGGTCATCCACCCGGGCATTTAAAATATAGTAGCGGTAGGTCTTGGCGTGGGCGGCGTAGCGGGCGTGGAAGTTCTCGGCCACGGGCAAAATTTCTAGTGCGCGGATGTCCGGCGGCAGGTGGGCGTTGAACGCCTGCACCATCTTTTCCGCCGGGACCTTGCCAGTATAGCAGAAACTAAGCGCGAAACGCCGCGCATGAACGCCGGCATCGGTGCGGGAGCAGCCCTTTACATCGGGGCGGCAGCCCAGCACCCGCTGCATGGCGTCCTGCACAGCGGCGCAGACGGTCGGCGCATTGGGCTGCACCTGAAATCCGCCGTAATTCGTGCCTTTATAGGCGATCCATAAAAGGTAGGTCATACGTTTACAAAACACATAGTAGGGGCAGGCATTGCTCGCCCGCAAAGTTTTTGACCGGATGAACGGCCACGGGCGAACCATGTCCGCCCCTACAGGGGCTCTTCAAAAAATTATTACGCCAACCCCGGCACAAAGAAGCGGGTGGCGCAGATCACCAGCAGCGCTGCCGTGATGATAACGGCGCAGCGGGTATCCTCGGCCGTGAACTTCAGCTGCTTTAACCGGGTGCGGCCCTCGCCGCCGTGGTAGCAGCGGCACTCCATGGCCATAGCCAGCTCGTCCGCGCGGCGGAAGGCCGAGATGAACAGCGGGATCAGCACCGGCACCAGCGCCTTGATGCGCTGGGTGAAAGTGCCATTATCGATCATGGCACCGCGGGCTTTCTGGGCGTTCATGATCTTCTCGGTCTCTTCGATCAAAGTCGGGATGAACCGCAGCGCAATGGTCATCATCATGGCCAGCTCATGCACCGGGAAATGAATTTTCGCCAGCGGGCGCAGCAGATTCTCAATCGCGTCCGTCAGCACGATGGGGCTGGTGGTGTAGGTCAAAAGGCTCGTACCTGCGATCAATGCGCAGACGCGCACCGTCAGCAGGATGGCATAGCGGATGCCCTCCCCGTAAATTTTCAACACCCAGATGTGGACAAGCGGCTCGCCCTCGCCGGTGACAAAAAACAGGTTGAGCACCGCCGTGAACAGCACGATGGGCACAATAGGCTTTAGGCTCTTTAAAATCAGCTTGCCGGGGATTTTGGCCACCTTGTACAGCGCCGCCAGCAGGGCAATAGACAGCGCCAGGCCCAGGGGGTTGGGCGCCACAAACAGCACCACGATGTAGGCGATGGTGGCCACCAGCTTTAAGCGCGGGTCGCAGCGGTGCAGCACCGAGTTGCCCGGGAAATGCTGGCCGATGGTAATATCACGCAGCATTTACTGCACCCCCTTTGCCTGCCTGGCCGCCAGCGCCTTCTGGATGGTCTTGACAGCGTAGGGCATCGTGTAAACATCGGTGGGGATGTCCAGCCCCATCTGGCGCAGCTTGAGGAAGATCT
Organism: uncultured Oscillospiraceae bacterium; assembly: GCA_900539695.1. GTDB lineage: Bacteria > Bacillota > Clostridia > Oscillospirales > Ruminococcaceae > Gemmiger. The sequence goes on along the minus strand of UQDG01000014.1, from coordinate 66,210 downwards.
GCGTGACCTGCGGCACCGAAAGCCCCAGCTCCAGCAGCTCCTGCGCGTGGCCGAACACTTTTTCCACCGTGTCGTACATAGCCAGCTTGGCGTGGCTCATCACCAGCACGCGGTTGGCGTACTTGGCGATATCCTCCATCGAGTGGCTGACCAGCAGTACCGTGATGCCGGTCTTTTCGTGGTAGTCGCGGATCTGGCTTAAAATCGTGTCGCGGCCCTCGGGGTCCAGACCGGCGGCGGGTTCATCCAGCACCAGCACGCGGGGGTGCATGGCCATAACGCCCGCAATCGCCACGCGGCGCTTCTGCCCGCCGGAAAGTTCAAACGGGCTTTTCTGCAGCAGCTCGTCCGACAGGCCGACGAAAGCAGCGGCCTCCTTCACGCGGCGGTCGATCTCGGCTTCGTCCAGCCCCATGTTGCGCGGGCCGTAGGCGATGTCCTTGGCGCAGGTCTCCTCAAACAGCTGGTATTCCGGGTACTGCATGACCAGGCCCACCTGGAAACGGAACGCCCGCAGGTCAGCCCCCTGCTCCCACATATCCTTGCCGTCGATGAGGATGCGGCCGGAGGTGGGGCGGTTCAGGCCATTGAAATGGCTGATGAGGGTGGATTTACCGCTGCCGGTGGAGCCGATGATGCCGACAAAGTCGCCCTCCTCCACGCTGAACGATACGTCATCCAGCGCGGTGGTTTCGTCCGGCATGCCGGGATTGTAGACGTATTTCAGATGTTCTACACGAATGATCTCTGACACTGTTTATTCCTTTCCCGCAGAATACCGCCCGCGATGGGTGCCGTTTCTGCCTATGATGGGATTTTTCCTTGCGCAGCTTACTGCAGCAGTTTATACAGTTCCTCGGCGCAGCGGTCGGGGGTGATGACATTTTCCGGCATTGGAATACCGATTTTTACCAACTCGTCCCGCAGTTCCGCTGCCTGGGGTACATCCAGGTGGTAGCTGTGCAGCCGTTGGGTCTGGCTGAACACCTCTTCCGGCGTGCCTTCCATCACGATGCGGCCCCGGCTCATGACCAGCACGCGGTCGGCCTGGGCGGCTTCCTCCATATAATGGGTGATAGAAATGATGGAGATGCCCGCCTCCCGCAGCTGGTGAATCGTGCGCATGACCTGGCTGCGGCCGTGGGGGTCCAGCATGGCGGTGGCTTCATCCAGCACCAGGCAGTCCGGCCGCATGGCGATCACGCCGGCAATGGCCACACGCTGCTTCTGGCCGCCGGAAAGCTTATAGGGCGCGGCTTCGCGCTTTTCATAGATGCCTGCCAGTTTCATGGCTTCATCAATGCGGGTGCGGATCTCCTCGGCCGGGACGCCCAGGTTTTCCGGCGCAAAGGCCACATCTTCTTCCACAATGGTCGCCACGATCTGGTTGTCCGGGTTCTGGAACACCATACCCACCTTCTGGCGGATGTCATAGAGGTGATCCTCGCCCCGGGTATCCATGTTTTCCACCAGCACAGTGCCGGTCTCCGGCAGCAGGATGGCGTTGAAATGCTTGGCCAGTGTGCTTTTTCCGCAGCCGTTGGCACCCAGCACGGCTACAAACTCACCGCGCCGGACCTCCAGGCTCACGCCGTCCACAGCGTAGGTGGGTTGTTCGGGGTCATAGCGGAACTTGACGTCCTGTACGCGGATCATCGGTTCTTCCTTTGGCATAGTTTACTTCTCCCAAATAGCGGTGGCGCCGCAGGGCACCACACCGCCGGTAGCCGAGACCGGCAGGCCGATCTCATCGCAGTGAGTGTGCCCGCCCGCAGTGGGGCAAAGCGTCGTTTTAACGATGTATTCCATCACCGCAGGGCTGAGACCCTCGGTGTAGGAGTTGATGGCAAAGAACAGCGGATCGTCGCTGAGGACCTGCTCGGTCAGGGTGATGAGGTCGTAGACGTTGTCCTCCAGCTTCCAGATCTCACCGCCGGGGCCGCGGCCATAGCTGGGCGGGTCCATGATGACGGCGTCGTACTTGCTGCCGCGGCGGATCTCCCGCTGCACGAACTTGACACAGTCGTCCACGATCCAGCGGCAGGGGCGGTCGGCCAGATCACTGGCGGCGGCATTTTCCCGCGCCCAGGCCACCATGCCTTTGCTGGCGTCCACATGGGTGACGCTGGCCCCTGCGGCCAGGCAGGCCAGCGTGGCGCCGCCGGTGTAGCCAAAGAGGTTCAGGACCCGGATGGGACGGCCGGCAGCCTTAATTTTTTCCTGGTACCAGGCCCAGTTGACGGCCTGCTCCGGGAAAACGCCGGTGTGCTTAAAGCCGGTGGGGCTGACGATGAGGGTCAGCTCGCCCCAGTGGATCTGCCATTTCTGGGGCAGCCGCTTGTGGTAGTTCCACTGCCCGCCGCCCTTGGCCGAGCGGTAGTACACGGCATCGGCCCTGGCCCACAGGGGGCTGGTCTCGTCGTTTTTCCAGATGACCTGCGGGTCGGGGCGGATCAGCAAAGTCTGCCCCCACCGCTCCAGGCGGTTGTGGTTGGTGGCGTCCAACAGTTCATAATCCCGCCAGCTGTCGGCAGGGCGCATAGGCAATTCTCCTTTTATTCTATACGGTACAACGTCTTATTTATTCAAAATACGCTGTTTGATCATGTCGGCGATGCGGTCGGCGCTGGACTTGATGGCCTCCTGGTCCTCGCCCTCGACCATAACGCGGATCTTCGGCTCGGTGCCGGAAACGCGGACGAGGACGCGGCCCATGCCCATCAGGTTCTGCTGCTGGCTCTCGATGAAGCCGGCGATATACTCATCCTCTTTGTAGGCTTCTTTCTGGGCCTTGTCGGCAGTCAGGTTGATGAGCACCTGGGGGAACTTGGTGTACACGGCGTTCAGGTCGCTCATCTTGGCGCCGTTTTCGGCCTTCTTGCGGGCCAGCACCTTCAGCAGCTTGCCGGCGGTCAGTTCGCCGTCGCCGGTGGTGGAGTGATGCAGGAAGATCACGTGACCGCTCTGCTCGCCGCCGATGGCATAGCCGCGAGCGCGCATCTCTTCCAGCACGTAGCGGTCGCCCACGGCAGTGCGGGCGGTCTCAATGCCTAAAGACTGCATGTATTTCATGAAGCCCAGGTTGGACATGACGGTGACGACGACGGTGTTTCCATCCAGGCGGCCGCGCTCCTTCATATCGGTGCCGACCAGTGCGATGATCTTGTCGCCGTCGATCTCGGCGCCGTTTTCGTCGCAGGCCAGGCAGCGGTCCGCGTCACCGTCAAAGGCGATGCCGCAATCGTAGCTGCCCTGCTTGACGGCCGCTTCCAGCGTTTCCAGATGGGTGGAGCCGCAGCCGTCGTTGACGGAAACGCCGTCCTGCTGGGTGCCAATGAAGCCGCACTCGCAGCCAAGGCGCGGGAACAATTCCTGTGCGACCCTGGCGGAGGCGCCGTTGGCGCAGTCGAACAGCACTTTCAGGCCGGTGAGGTCGGCGTCGATATGCTCCTGCAGGAAGTCGACGTAATCCTTTACGCCGGTGCGGCACATCTTGATGCGGCCGATGTCCGCGCCCTCGGCCAGACGAATGTCCGTGCAGTTGTTGAAGACATGGGCTTCGATCTGGTTCTCGACCTCATCGGGCAGTTTGTAGCCGTCGCCCTTGAAGATCTTGATGCCGTTGAACTCCATCGGGTTGTGGGAGGCGGAGATCATGATGCCGGCGTCGGCATGGTATTTGCGGACCAGGTAGGCCACGCCGGGGGTGGGGATAACGCCCAGCAGCTCTACGTCAGCGCCGACACTGCACAGGCCGGCGGCCAGGGTGGATTCCAGCATATCGCCGGACACACGGGTATCTTTGCCGATCAGGATTTTGGGGCGGTGGCCGTCCAGGCTGGTAAGCACGGCAGCGGTACCGCGGCCGATCTGAAGCGCCAGTTCGCAGGTGAGGTCCTTGCCCGCCACACCACGGACACCATCAGTACCAAACAATTTACCCATTCTCGTCAGATCCTTTCCTATTGGTTGATTCGGTTGATTCGGTTGATTTATCATTCTATGCCGCTTGTCGGCATGGGGTCAGTGATTTTTCGCCCGAAGCACGTCAGAACATGCTCTGCTGTCCGTCATCCTCATCAAAACGGCGCGGTACAGCCATGTGCAGATGCTCATAGGCCAGGCGGGTCACGCAGCGGCCGCGGGGGGTGCGGGTCAGCATGCCCATCTGCATCAGGTACGGCTCACAGATGTCTTCCAGCGTGACGCTCTCCTCGCCCAATGCAGCGGCCAGCGTTTCGAGACCGACCGGGCCGCCGTTGTACATCTCGATGATGGCGCGCAGCAGGCTGCGATCGAGTTCGTCCAGACCCAGCTCGTCGATGTCCATCCACTTGCGGGCCGCAATGGCGGTCTCTTCGTCGATGGTGCCCTCGCTCTCCACCATGGCAAAGTCGCGGGCGCGTTTCAGCAGGCGGTTGGCGATACGCGGCGTGCCGCGGGCGCAGCGGGCCAGTTCCAGCGCACCTTCGTCGGTGATGGGCACGCCCAAAATACCCGCACTGCGGGTGATGATGCGCCCCAACTCCTGGGGGCTGTACAGCTCCAGCTTGAGCAGGATGCCGAAGCGATCACGCAGGGGGCCTGTCAGCTGACCGGCGCGGGTAGTCGCGCCCACCAGCGTGAACCTGGGCAGGTTGATGCGGATGCTTTGGGCACTCGGCCCTTTGCCGATCATGATGTCCAGCGCGAAATCTTCCAGCGCCGGGTAAAGTACTTCCTCCACCTGGCGGGACAGACGGTGGATCTCATCGATAAAGAGGATGTCGCCCTCCTGCAAATTGGTCAGCAGCGCTGCCAGGTCGCCGGGCTTCTCGATGGCCGGGCCGGAGGTGATGCGGATCTGCACGCCCATCTCCTGCGCCACAATGCCTGCCAGCGTGGTTTTGCCCAGGCCGGGCGGGCCGTAGAGCAGGATGTGGTCCATCGGCTCGCCGCGCTGCTGCGCCGCCCGCAGATAGACTTTCAGGTTGCCTTTGGCTTTCTCCTGGCCGACGTAGTCATCCAGCGTTTTGGGACGCAGGCTGATCTCCTCGGCATCGGCGGGCATGGCGTCCGGGCTGACAAGGCGGGCGGGGTCTACCATATATTCCTGATTCATTGTTTACCCCTTTCAGCGTGCGCGGGACAGGCTGCGCAGCGCCACCTTGATAATATCCTGTACGGGCAGTGTCTCGTCCACGCGGGCCACCGCGGCGGCGGCATCGCTGGGGGTGTAGCCCAGGCTGACCAGCGCCGCCACAGCCTGCGCCGGGGCCGAGCTGGGCGCGGGCGTACCCATATCGCCGGAGAAGCCGTTGCCATTGGCCAGGCCCTTGCCCACTTTGTCTTTCAGTTCCAGGGCAATGCGCTGGGCCAGCTTTGGGCCAACGCCGCTGGCTTTGGTAAACGCCTTGTAGTCGCCGCTGGAGGCCGCCAGCGCGACCTTTTCCGGGGACATAATGGACAAGATGGACAGGCCCGCTTTGGGGCCGACGCCGGTAACAGCCGTCAGCATCTTGAAGCAGTCGCGCTGTTCCTCGTTGGCAAAGCCATAGAGGGAAACATCGTTCTCGGTCACGTTCATGATGGTATAGACCGTGCCCTCCTGCCCCGGGGCAGGCAGAGCCTCGCCGGTGGTAGCCGGGACCTGCACATAGTACCCCACACCCGCGCAGCTGATGACGACAGAATCCAGGGATTTTTTCAAAATTTTGCCAGTCAGACAATAGATCATGGTTGGCTTCCTTTTTTATAGTAATAATAACTTTAGGGCAATACCGCATAATTCTAAGTGCCGATACGGCGAGCGAGGTACGGCAGCTGCTAAGCCAAAAGCGCAGATAATACTTTGTGTATTATCGAGCATTTTGGCAACGCAGATGCCGTGCCGCGGCCGCCGGAGCGGTGCTTAAGCCGTCAGGCGGGAATTGTGCGGTGTTGCCTTAGCTAAATGGTCGGTGTTTTTTGCAGGGACTATGCCCTGCCACCCACTTTACGGTTTGCTATATTAAAAGTTTCTTTGCCTACTTTCTTTTCAAAAAAAGTAGGTTATCGTACCGGCGTACCCATCAGGCGGCTGCGGCTGCAATGGCAATGGGCGATAGCCATACCCAGGGCGTCGGCGGTGTCGTCGGGCTTGGGTATGGTCTCCAGGTGCAGCATCATGCGGGTCATCTCCTGGATCTGCTTTTTTACGGCCTTGCCGTAGCCGGTGATGGCCTGCTTGACCTGCATGGGCGTGTATTCATAGATTGGCACACCGCACTGGGCCGCCGCCAGCAGGATGACCCCGCGTGCCTCGGCCACGCCGATGACGGTGGTCTGGTTGTGCTGGTAGTAAAGCTTCTCGATGGAGAGGGCTTCGGGCTTGTAGCGTTTGCAGATGTCCAGCACGCCCTCGTAGATCTCGACCAGGCGCTGCTCAAAGGGGGTGTCTTTCTCGGTAACGACCGCCCCGTAGCCCACCGGCGCGAACCGGTTGCCCACATATTCCACAACGCCCCAGCCTACAATTGCGTAGCCGGGATCGATACCAAGGACCCGCAAGTCTCTACACCTCCCCACTTTAACTGGTATAGTATACCACAAAAAGGTGTGTGCGTCCACAGCGGCGGGGCGGTTTTTGGCCGCTTGAGGGGACGTTTTCGACTTTTTTCAGAAAAATTTCAAATTTCTTGAAAAAAGTGCTTGACTTTTCTCTTTGTGTCTGGTATTATAGCATACGTCGCCGGGAGACACGGCGCCGACAACAAAATATGGACGGTTAGCTCAGCTGGTAGAGCATCTGCTTGACGTGCAGGAGGTCACAGGTTCGAGTCCTGTACCGTCCACCAAAGAAAATACCGTAGATTCGTTAGAATCTACGGTATTTTCTTTTTCAAGTACACATTTTAGTACACACTTGCCTATTTTCTCTGCAAGCTATGTACCAAATCATTATACACTTCCGGCCGTGCTTCTTTCAGCGCATCCATAAAGGCACCCCCGCACATGGTGTATCCTTCCATGCGCGGGGGTACCTTGTATTTACTGTTTCTTTTTCCTCCGGCTTACGCCCCAGGCGATGCTGCCCAGGAGCGCCAAGGCGGAGACAAGTTCGAAGCCGCGCCAATAGGCGGGGGCCTGGTAGGCGATCATGATCGTACCGGTGTAGCCCGCCGGGATGTTCAGGGTGATGCGGGCGTTCTCGCCGGTGCTGAGGGGGTATTCCTCGCCGGTAGCTTCGTCCACGGCATGGTAGTGGCCGTAGTTGAAAATAGGCACCGAGATGTCGGCGGCCTCGCCGTCATTTTCCACTTCCAGATAGGCCTTGCCGCCCCGCTTCTCGTAGGAGAGAAGCTGCATCTTATCGCTGCCCGGCTTGGGCTGCGCCCAGATGGTCTCGTAGGCGCTGGTACCGTCGATGAGGTACTCGCCCACACCGGTGGTAGGTGTCGGGTCCATCTTGCGGTAAGTATTATAGGCAACCTCCTGCTGGTCGGTCAGCATCTGGGTCTGCATTACGCCGGTCATCAACAGGGTGCATCCCACCAGCGACAGGGCCACACCCTTTGCCAGGCGGAGGTTCTTTTCCTTCAACAGCTGAACCGCCAGCACAACCGCCAGGCAAAGCAGTACCGTTGCCAGAGAAAGGAACCGCCACGGGTACTGGAACAGGCCAATCAGCTTGCCCACCGTGCGGCCCAGCCAGTTGTGGAAGCTGTCCCACGGGAACACATGCATGGACAGTACCGTTGCCAGCACCGCAAAGCCAAATGCTGCCTGCATGCGGTGCAGGGTATCCCTGTCGTGCCAGCTTTCCCGCCGCAGCAGGCAGTAAAGCACCAGCAGCAGCCCCACCACCAGTGGCAGGCCGAACGACAGCGTCATATCCGGGTTTGTGCCCGAATCCGCCCCACCGAATCCCGGCCCAAACGGGCTGAGCAGCTGCACCAGATAGGTGCCCTGGTTCTGGATCTTGCCGATCAGCGGGCCGTTGACCATCAAATTGATCTCGTGCGTCGAGATCAGGAACGGGAAGAAATACCAGGCGCTCAGCGCCACAGCCAGTAGCGCCGCCTTGACCCAGGCCAGCAGGCGGGCAGGGCGCAGGGTATCCCGCAGGCGCAGCAGGCAGAACACCACCAGAAGCAGCGCGATCAGCTCACAGCTGAGCAGATGGCACTGCACCAGCGCCGCCATGCCAAAGGCCATGGGCGCCCACTGGGCAAAGCGGGGCTTCTCGGTGGTATATATATTATACAGGCCCACCAGCACCAATGGCAGGAAAGTGATGGCCGTGTACTCACCCACCGAGGCGCGGATGTAGGTGCAGACCAGGCGGTAGCAGGACAGCGTGTACAGCGCCGCACCCAGCAGCCCCAGCTTGCGGCTGGCGGTAATTTTGCCAAAGCTGCAATAGGCAATGATGGCGGTGGACAGTGTCACCACAAAGATGTACACCTGATAGCAGGTACGCAACGGCAGCCAGGCATTATACAGCAGGGCGGGCAGTGTCAGGAACAGTTCACAATAGCACAGCGAGTTGGCATAGCCGTAGCCGTTCAGCGTATCGGTGGTCATGCGCACCGGGAACTGCCCGTAGGACAGCTCCGCCGCCATGGCCGAAATGCGCTGCAAATGGTAGTCTATATCGTGCCCGAAGTAGAGATAGTTGCTGAACAGCGGCAGGCAGGCCGCCACCGTGATGCCCGCCAGGATCAGCGGCACCGCGTACTTGCGGCGGCGCGTCGGGGCATTCGTGTCCCCGCAGGCAAACAACAGCAGCAGCGCCAGGTCCAGCACCGCCGCCAGCAGCACGAAGATGACCAGCCGGGTCAGGCGGTAGATGGGCTGCTCGGTCAGGGTAATGCCGTACAGGTAAAGCTGCCCTTCGCCGTAAGTCAGGGTCGCCGTCAGGTCCTGCACCTTTGCCCCGTAGTTCACCCACAGACGAGTGGTAATGGTGCGGTGGCAGTCGTCCAGCGTTACGGTATCAGCTCTGACAGCCGATGGATTGCCCTTGCTGGAAAAAGACAGCGAGCCCGCACTGTGCAGTGCATTAAAGGTCGGTGTGTCCGGTGTCTCACAGGAGAAATACTGCACCGTCACCTCATACGCGCCGGAATGTATGGCACTGCCTGCCGAAGAAAAGGTGATTACTTTTCCCTCCGGCGGGACAAAATCCTCGCTGTTGTTCCAGATTTGCAGCGCCGTCCCGTCCTCGCTCACAGCGGCGATCTGCGGGTAGTCGTTGCTAAAATCCGCCGAGGTCAGCTGCAGTTTGTAGGGTGCGCCGAACAGCGATGCTGCCAGCGAGGCCAGCACAGCAGCCTCCAGCAGGAGCACCACGGCAAACCAGCGGTTGGCACGCAGCAGTTCACGCAGTTTTTTCATATAAAGGGGCCTCCTCAGCCGTCCCAGATCATGACTTTGGCGTTCAGGATGGAGGTGTCCTCCACCGTGGCGATGTACTCGCCCTTATCATTGCGGGGGGTGCGGTCGCAGTCCAGCAGGCAGATCTGGCGGGGTTCCTCGGTGCCGTCGGCCAGGCGCACCTTGTACTTGATGACCGCATTGTCCGGCACCAGCGCACCCTGCACGTAGACCCGCATGCCGTCCATCACCTCGCCGGTGTCGTCGGTCAGGCGACCGCACCAGGCCAGGTCATAGCCGCCGTAGTTACGGTAGGTCTGGTAGGCGTAAAGCGTGCCGTGGCCGGCGGGCAGCTCGATGCCCGGCATCTGGGCGTGGAGTTCCCGCCCGGCAAAACGGCAGAAGAAATTCGTCTCGGCCTGGGTATTGGTGTCCCAGACGTTCTCATTGCAAAGGATCAGGTCGTCGGCCGTGACCTCATCGGCCAGGCCGGCGCGGATGGTATCGGCAAAGAAGTTGTAGGCTTTCAGGTTCTCAGCGTGGTGGTTGCGCAGACAGCCGCGGGTGAACGCGCCGTTGGCGGCAATACCCGCCGCCAGCACCACCGCCAGCAAAGCGCGCAGCACGGCCGAGGGAACTTTCGGCAGACGGCAGCACAGTTCGGCCAGCGCCGCCACGCCTGCCGCCAGCAGCAGGCCCAGGCCCACCGAACTGGCCGCCGCGGGGATGTAGCCCCACTTCCAGGTGATGGCCTCTGGCTGCTGGTAGCGGGCCGACAGGGCCAGCAGCGCCGCCGGGGCAGCCCACAGCCCCAGGCCCAGCAGGGCCAGGCCGCCCAGGGACTTGCCGCTGACCTTTTCCCTGGGAACGGCAAACAGCAGCGCCGCTACAGCCAGCAGCCCCAGCACAAAGGGCCAGAGCATGTCGCCCTTGCTGATGGTGCCGCAATCCTGCCCCTGCAGCCAGGGACCCAGAAACGGGATGGACGCGGCCATCTGCTGCACGGTCACACGGGCCACGTTGGGGATGTCCAGCGAAAGCTCATTGCCGGTGCCGCCGTGGCGGGAGCTGGCAAAGTGGAAGCAAAACGCCACCGCCATGCCGCCCAGCACCGGGGCCGAGGCCCGCAGGCCGCCCCGCACACTGCGGGTGTACACCACCCACAGCAGCAGCGCCAGCACGGCGTAGACATAGCCGGTCTCGTAAGTGCCGCAGGCGATAAACGCCAGCACGGCCGCCGCCACGCCCCAGGCGCGATGGTGGGACTCGTGCAGGTAAAATAGGCACAGCCAGCCGGCCGCCGCCCAAAGCAGCGTGCGCTGGGGCACGGCGTAGTAACTGTACATGCCCTCGTTAAAAATAGGAGCCGCCGCCAGCGCCAGACCAAAGGCGCCCAGAGCCAGGGCATTGCTGCGGCTGAGCTTTGCCGCCACGCGGCTGACCAGGAAAGCCGCCGCGCCCGTCATGGCAATGATGTACAACCGGTAGCTGGCCAGCGTGCGGTAAAACAGCAGCGCCACCGCGTTGGGGTAGTGGAACGGGAAGAACCGCACCTGCTTTAATAAAAAGAAGCTCAGCCGCTCCTTTAGGTCCTGCAAGGCATACTGCCAGAAGGACATGCGGCCCATATCGTACAGCCATCCGTTCAGGGTCAGCTTGTCGTCGCCCTCGGCCGGTACGCTGATGGTCACCCGCAGGTACATAACAGCCGCCGCAAATACGGCCAGATACAGCACCGCCAGCGCCGCCCGCCGGACCGCTGTGTTTTGTTTTTTCATATCGTTCCTCCCCTTGCCGGGATATAGTCGTAGATAAGGGTATTATAGCATAGCCGGGCATTGCGTGCAATCTGCACGGATATAAAAAGCCCCGCACGCAGGCGGCGGGCCTGTATGCGGGGTTGGTATGCTTTTGTATGTATGGTAAACGCCGCCACACGCGGCGGGGGATTGGTTTGGCTGCGCCGGGCTGCTGCGGCGTGACCGACGGGCGCAGGTAGGCGGCCGTACCAGTGGGCAGGTAGATTTTCTCCTTGTGTTTGCAAAAAGTATTTTACCACATTTTTTCGCGTTTTTTCAAAGGCAGTTTTCCACAAAAACACCACGCCGCATGCATGGGCAAAATGCCTATACAAAGCAAAAAGAGGAGCACCGAAGTGCTCCCCGTTGCGAGTTATTGCAGTTTAGTCCAGTTTCATGTCGCCGTCTTTGATCCAGCCCCACTTGCGCAGGACCTCGCAGAAAACAACGCTCAGCACGGCGGGCAGGACGAAGCAGATCAGCACCAGGCCCACCCAATCAAAGGCGGTAACGGCCTTGCCGGCCTCGATCCAGCCGGTGTAGACGCCGATCTGGCCCACCAGGCCGCAGGTGCCCATGCCGCTGGAGACCGCCGGGCCGTTCATTTCCAGGCGGAACAGGCAGGTGGCGATGGGGCCGGTGATAGCCGCCGCCAGCGTCGGGGGGATCCAGATGCGGGGATTGCGCAGGATGTTGGGCATCTGCAGCATGCTGGTGCCCAGGCCCTGGCTGACCAGGCCGCCGACGCCGTTCTCGCGGTAGCTCATAAAGGCGAAGCCGATCATCTGGGCGCAGCAGCCAGCCACAGCCGCACCGCCTGCCAGGCCTGTCAGACCCAGGGCCGCGCAGATGGCCGCACTGGAGATGGGCAGCGTCAGGGCCACGCCTACCAGCACGGAAACGACAATGCCCATCAGCAGGGGTTGCAGCTCAGTGGCCCACATGATGACGTTGCCCACAGCGCTGGCGACCGCACCGATGCTGGGGGCGCAGAAGGCGCTCAGGCCCACACCCACCAAAATAGTGACCGCCGGGGTGACGAGGATGTCGACCTTGGTCTCTTTGCTGACCAGCTTGCCGACCTCGGTGGCGATGATGGCGATGAAGTAGACGGCCAGGGGGCCGCCTGCACCGCCCAGTTCATTGGCCGCGCCGCCGACAGCGATCAGGCTGAACAGCACCAGCTGCGGGGCGTGCAATGCGTAACCGATGGACGCCGCCATGGCCGGGCCAGCGACAGCCGCCGCATAGCCGCCCGCCGTGACCAGGAACGCAAGCCCCAGCTGCTGGCCCAGCGTCTTGATGATGGTGCCGATCAGCAGGCTGGCGAACAAGCCCTGGGCCATGGCGCCCATGGCATCGATGCCGTAACGATGCGCCGAGATGACAACATCTTTGCGCTTAAAAAATGTACTTACTGCCTCCATAAATACTTTTCCTCTCTCTGCTTGTTAAATTTTTGCACAAGGGTCAAGGTTATTATAATACAGCCGCCCCACAATTGCAACTCAAAGTGGGAAAAACGTTGACAATGATTGAAAACGCGGGGAAAATGCGATACAATGGCAACAATGACCTAAAAGGAGGTCCCATCATGGTTGAGACTTTTACCGTCCACATCACACCCTATGACCTGGACCGCAACACCTTTATCTATCTGCCGGATAATTGGCAAACCAGCGGCAAGCGCTATCCCGTCATCTACATGTTTGACGGCCACAACCTGTTTTTTGATTCCACCGCCACCTTTGGCACCTGCTGGGGGCTGAAAGACTATCTGGACGCCCACCCCAACGCCATTGTGGTCGCGCCCGAGTGCAACCACGAGGGAAACAAGCGCCTGGAAGAATACTGCCCCTACGACAGCGATTGGTTCGACGGCATCCACGGCACCGGCAAACAGTACATGGATTGGCTGGTGAACGAACTGAAGCCCGCCATCGACGCCAAGTATCCCACCCTGCCCGACCGCGGGAACACAGCCATCGGAGGCTCCAGCATGGGCGGCCTGATGAGCCTGTACGCGATCACTGCTTATAATAAGGTATTCAGCAAAGCGGCATGCCTGTCGCCGTCGGTACGCATCTGCCTGCCGCAGGTCAAGGCCGAGCTGAAAAAAGCCAAGCTTGCCCCGGACACGCGGGTGTACCTCAGCTGGGGCGAAAAAGAGGGCAAAGGCAAGCACCAGCTGGCCCAGTACACCGCCAACGCCCTGGCCGTTACCCGCGGGTTAAGCGGCAAGGGTGCCGAGGTGTACCCTTATTTGCAGATGAATGGAAAGCATTGTGAAGCTGATTGGCGGAAACAACTGGGACGGTGCTTTAAGTTTTTGTTCGGATGGAAGGAGAGGTAAAGGCAATACCGCATAATTCTAAGTGCCGATACGGCGAGCGAGGTGCGGCAGCTGCTAAGCCAAAAGCGCAGATAATACTTTGTGTATTATCGAGCATTTTGGCAACGCAGATGCCGTGCCGCAGCCGCCGGAGCGGTGCTTAAGCCGTCAGGCGGGAATTGTGCGGTGTTGCCTAAAGTTTTATTATTTCTGACGAGGCGGCAAACGAAAGCCGCAAACACAAAAAGGAGGAACCCAAAATGTCAAAAGCCGTAATCTTCTTTGCCCAGGGGTTAGAGGAATGTGAAGCCCTGCTTTGCGTTGATATTCTCCGCCGTGCGGGGGTCGAAGTCACCATCGCCGCTGTGGGCGGGGAGCGCATCGTTACCAGCGCCCGCCAGGTCAACGTCGTGGCCGACGCCCTGGCTGAGGAGCTGGACTACGCCCAGTTCGACGCCTGCATCCTGCCGGGCGGCATCCCCGGTGTGCCCAACCTGAAAGCCGACGCCACCGTGCGTCAGGTCTGCACGGATTTCGCTGCCGCGGGCAAAAAGGTCTGTGCCATCTGCGCCGCGCCCACCGCGCTGGCCGCCTTCGGCGTGCTGCTGGGCAAAAAAGCCACCGTCTACCCCGGCATGGACGCCGACCTAACCGCCGCCGGGGCCGCCTACACCGGCCTGCCGCTGACCATCGACGGCAACATCATCACCGGCGAGGCCCTGGGCGCTGCCATCCCCTTTGCCTTGGCTATCGCCCGTGAGCTGGCCGGTGCTGACGCCGCCGCCCGCGTCAAGAAAGCCATCGTCTACCAATAATTTCACGACTATACGCAAAAAGCCCCCGGCGCATCACGCACCGGGGACTTACTTTTTATCAGCTTATTTGCGGCCGCGCTGGAGTTCGATCCAGGCAAGGTCGCCGCGCTCCAGGCCATGGATCAGCACCTCGGCCGTGGCGATGTTGGTCGCCACCGGGATGGTGTGCATGTCGCACAGGCGCAGCAGGGTCACATCGTTGGGCTCACCGGGTTTGGCGCCCACAGGATCGCGGAAAAACAGCAGCATATCCACTTCGCCGCAGCCGATCATGGCCGCGATCTGCTCCGAGCCGCCGCGCCCGCCCGGATACAGGCAGCGCACCGGCAGGCCAGTGGCATCGTGAACGATCTTACCGGTGACACCGGTGGCCACCAGCTCATTTTCCGACAGGATTCGGACATATGCGGTACAGAACTGCGCCATCAATTCCTTGCGGGAATCGTGGGCGATCAAGGCGATCCTCATTGCTGTTCCCTCCCTGGGAGTATGTAAGCGTTTACTATACGCTATGGCGTGTACGAACTATTTATTATAATAAGATACCTGTGCAAAAAAAGCAAGTCCCGCAGCCTAAAACCTGTTAAAAATTTGCACATCTTTTACCCAATCCGGCAATTTTCACAAAACAGGCTGTGAAAGTTTAGCTAAACCGCGCGGCGTAACCATGCTATAATGAGAAAAAGAAGCTGCACCCGCAGCTTGCAAAGGAGGAATCCCCATGAAGAAATCCGCCCAAACTGTCATCCGCCCGGATGCCTGCTATACCATCGCTGCTGCCAACGGCCGCGTGCTGGAGGTGGCTGATTTCAACACCGAGAACGGCGCTTCGGTGCGCCTGTGGAGCTACGAGGGCCAGCCCTGGCAGCAATGGTTTTTTGTAGAGGCCGGGGAAAATGAATATCGCATCAAGAACCGCTTTACCGGCAAGGTCATGGACCTGGCGCTTTCCGGCGTCGAGAACGGCACCTGGGTACACCAGTGGTCGGCCACGTCCGGCGCAGGCCAGCGCTGGCAAATCGTGGATGCCGGCGGCGGCAAGGTAAAACTGCGCAACGTGCTGGCTGATAAGGTCATCGACCTGGTGGGCATGCGCGTGGAAAACGGCACCCAGGCCCAGATCTGGCAGGACGTTTACGGTGAGAACCAGCTGTGGAAGCTGGATCCCGTGCCGGATCGTCTGCTGGAGCGCACCGCTGAGCCACCCAAGCCGACCCGTTCCGCCCCCAAGAAGGCCGCCGCCAAGACCACCCGCACCCAAACCGGCAAAAAGGCCGCCGGCAAGAGCGCACGACGCGGGAGTAAGAATAAGTAACGCCTTATTGGCTCTCTCCGGGAGAGCGCTGTCGCCGCTGGCGACCGAGGGAGGGAGCATATAAAATAGCTGTCTCTCCCCCCCACCCGCTCCGCGGGGAGTCCTCTCCCAGAGGCAATGTCACTTAGTCCGCACCAAAAAGAAATAGAAACCAGCCCGCAGGATTCCCCATCAAAGATTCCGCGGGCTGATTTATTTGTGTTTTCAAGAAAAATGACACTGGGAGAGATGAACCTCATAAGCAAGGCTTCAGCAATAGGTAAACTGATTTTACTTCGGAAGAATTCCATACAATGCGTCTATTGTCAAGTATTTAGAAGAAAAAATCCCTCTGCACTACTTCTTGCGTTGGTATAGAGGGATTCGTTTGTTTAACTAGGTGACCTTGGCCATTTTCGCTCCTCTTTTTTTATTTTACACTCTGTTCATGCTCTGTTCACGAAGTGTATATTCAGGGGCAGTTATCCACAGTGTATACAGGTTATCCACGTTGAAATTGTTGAAAACCCTGTTGAAAGTGTGGAAAACTTTCCCCCATTGCACGTGCCTATGGTCGAAAACCTTTGGAAAACCCCGTGGAAACACGAAACACCGCTGCGGAAAACTTTCGCCCCCGCCACCTTCCGACAAGAGAACTGTTGCACTTCCCCGTGGAAAATGCTACAATAAATTGGTATATCTTTAACTAACAGGAGGGCTTTGCCCATGAACAATTGGATCGACCGGCTGGAGCGCCGCTACAGCCGCTTTGCCATCCCCTATCTTATCAATGGCCTTATGGTCGGCCAGCTGGC
Organism: uncultured Oscillospiraceae bacterium; assembly: GCA_900539695.1. Taxonomy (GTDB): domain Bacteria; phylum Bacillota; class Clostridia; order Oscillospirales; family Ruminococcaceae; genus Gemmiger. The sequence continues at coordinate 49,819 of UQDG01000014.1, read as the reverse complement.
CGTGGGCCTCATCGTGCTGCTCATCAACTGGCAGTTCAGCGGGTTCATCTCCCTCAGCCGCAGTGCCGTGCTGCACGGGCAGATCTGGCGGCTCATCACGTTTTTGTTCCAGCCGGTGTGGCTGGGCGGCGCGCTGGGCATCCTGAATCTGGTGTTCTACTTCTGGATCGGCAACTCGCTCACCCGTGCCTGGGGCGATTTCCGCATGACGCTCTTCATCGCACTGGGCGTGCTGGGTGCCTGGATCAGCTGCTTTTTGGCGGGCGGCGCCTCGCCGGACGGCATCTTCCTGAGTATGATGTTCGCCTACACCTGGATGTGGCCGGAGCAGGGCGTGCTGCTGTTCGGCATCATCCCCTTTAAAATGAAGTACCTGGGCTGGTACGAGCTGTTCGTCTGGGTCGTGCAGTTCCTGATGGGCAGCCTGACCACCAAGATCAGCCTGGTGCTGAGCCTGCTGGGCTTCCTGGTGTTCTTTGGCCGCGAGGTGTTTGACTGGTGCCGCGATACCCTGACCGGCTACAAGCGCCGCCGCGACTGGGAAAACCGCAACCGTTGACCGTTTACGCGCCCCGAGCGCAAAAAGATAAAAGGAGTAATTACCATGAAACTGATCACTGCGATCGTCAATAAAGAGGATTCCAAAAACGTCTGCAACCAGCTATTGAAAAACAAGTTCTACGTCACCCGCCTGGCCACCACCGGCGGCTTCCTGATGGCAGGCAACATGACTCTTCTCATCTGCACCGAGGATGAGAAGGTCGACGACTGCATCGGCATCATCTCCCAGTGCTGCAAGCAGCGCACTGAGATCGTGCCCGGCACCGCCACCCTGGGTCTGGGCATCGAGAGCGCCCTGCCCATGGAAGTGACCGTGGGCGGCGCTACCGTCATGGTCACCAACGTGGAGCGTTTTGAAAAGCTGTGATGCTGGAACGCCTGGCCGGTAACACGGCCTTAAAGTCAGAGCTGGGCGCGGCCCTGGACGCCGGGCGGCTGCCTCACGCCATTTTGCTGGTGGGCGAGCCGGGCTGCGGCGCGGGCTTTGCGGCCCGCTGCCTGGCGGCGGATTACCTCTACCCCCAGGGCGGCCCCCATGCCGAGGCCGTGCTGAAAAAAGAGGATACCGAGTGCCTGGTCCTGCAGGGCGAGGGCGCCAGCGGGCAGATTGCCGTTAAGCGGGTGCGGGAGATGCGCGAAGCCATTCAGCGCTCGGCGCTGTCTACCGATGCGGCGGGCCGCGTGCTGTTCATTTACGGTGCGCAGAACCTCAACGGTTCCTCGGCCAACGCGATGCTGAAAATTATTGAGGAACCGCCCGAGGGCGTGCTGTTTGTGCTGACCGCCACCAGCGCTGCCACCGTGCTGCCCACCATCCGCAGCCGGTGTGCCGCCTATACCATCGCTCCGGTGCCCACCGACGAATGCGCCGCCCTGCTGACCCGCGAGGGCCTGCCCGCCCGGCTGGCCCAGGAGCTGGCTTTTTTGTACGAGGGGCACATCGGTACGGCACTGCAGGCCTTCCGCAACGATACGTTCAAAGCCGCCCTGGGCCTTGCCAAGGAGCTGTGCAGCTACGCGGCCCAGAACGACACCTACCGCACCCTGGTGCTGGTGACCAAGTACGAGCGTGACCGCGAGAGCTTTCTGGCCCTGCTGTGGCAGCTGGATCAGCTGTGCAGTGCGGTGCTGCGCCGCCCCGCCTATGGGGCTGAGCAGTGCGGCGGCCTGACGCCGGACCGCGCCGCGCGGATCTTACAAGTCAGCGCTGCAACGCGCAAAGCCGTAACAGGCAACGGCAACCTGCGCCTGGCGGTGGCGGTATTTGCCGCTGAGGCTGCCCGGTAAAACCATGTACCAACGGCATTTTTGCCTTACAAATAGATAAAGGAACTTCCCATGAAAGTAATTTCTGTAAAATTCAAGGAAAACGGCCGCTCCTATTATTTTGATCCCTGCGATTTCGAGATCAAAGAGGGCGACTACGTCATCGTTACCACGGCCCGCGGCACCGAGTGCGGCGAGGTCGTGCGCGCCTCCCACGAGGTGCCGGGCTTCTCCCGCGAGGTCAAGCCGGTCATCCGCGTGGCCGATGCGGTGGACATCCGCCGCATGCGCCAGAACCGCGCCGACGTGCAGCAGGCCTACACCATCTGCGAGCAGCGCATCGCCGCCCACGGCCTGAAAATGAAGCTGGTGGACGCAGAATATACGCTGGACCGCAGCAAACTGGTGTTCTACTTTACCGCTGACAACCGCGTGGACTTCCGCGAGCTGGTCAAGGACCTGGCCTCCCAGTTCCATACCCGCATCGAACTGCGCCAGATCGGCGTGCGCGACGAAAGCAAAATGCTGGGCGGTTTGGGCCTGTGCGGCCAGCCGTTCTGCTGCAGCCGCTTTTTGAAAAACTTCCAGCCGGTGTCCATCAAGATGGCCAAGGAGCAGGGCCTGAGCCTGAACCCCTCCAAGATCAGTGGGTCGTGCGGACGCCTGATGTGCTGTTTGGCTTATGAACAAAAAAGCTACGAGTACCTGAATTCCATCACGCCGCAGGCGGGCAGCATTGTGCGCACGCCGGACGGTGAGGGAACGGTTATTGAAGTGAACGTTGTGGCGGGCACGCTGAAGGTTCGCTCCAACGTGGAAATCCTGGCACCGCGCATCTATAAACGGGAAGAATGCGTCTACCTGCGTGGCGGAAAACGGCCCCCCAAAGCCCCCGATAAAGAGGACGAATAAGGGACTATAAGCCCAGTTAGTTGCGACTTACCGTCGAAAATTTTCAATATATGGCACTTGCTAATTTTTTTGCAATGTGATACACTATGTATAACGCAGTAGGCAGAGCAAACCCGCTGTGTGCCATACCGGGGAGCAGCCGTGCAGGGCCGGTAAGGGTACAATACCATTCAGCACGGAGATAAGGAGTTCACGATGGCTCATACCGTTTCCAGCGAGTGCGTTGCTTGCGGTGCATGTGTTGATACCTGCCCCGTTGGTGCAATCAGCATGGAGGACAAGGCTGTTGTCGATGCAGCTTCCTGCGTCGATTGCGGTGCTTGCGAGGGCGTTTGCCCCACCGGCGCTATCCAGGCTGAATAAGCTATTTTGCGCTTAAAGCGTGACCTGTATCCGCAGGTTGCGCTTTTTTTTGTTTGCTTTTTTATGTGGCGGCTTTCGTTCCGCGCCACCCTGCGACGCTTCACACGTTTTAACGGCTTTCTTCCGTTATGTGTTCCTTTTGGAGACCCAAAAGGCAGGCCCAGGTAAGCCTGCCATTATAAAAGGCCCTGCCGCAAGGTAGGCAGGGCCGATAGGGCACATAATTAAAATTTATTCAAACACATTATCTTCATCAGGAATTTCTTCGGCAACAGCGTTGCCTTCGGCATCGATCCCTCGGCGGTCCAGCATGGCGTGGATGAACTCCTGCGCCAAACCGTACAACGTGGCAAACACCGGCACGCCGATGACCATGCCGGGGATGCCCAGCAGATCCCCGCCCACTACGATGGAGAACAGCACCCACAAAGCCGAAATGCCGATGGACTGACCCAGGATCTTCGGGCCGATAAAATTGCCGTCAAACTGCTGGATGATCAAAATCAGGATGCAGAAGATCAGCGCCTGGATGGGGTTGACCAGCAGTAGGATGAAGATGCTGGGCACCGCGCCAATGAACGGGCCGAACACCGGGATAATGTTGGTGATGCCGATGAACACGCTGATCAGCACAGCAAAGTCCAGCCGCAGCACCGTCATGCAGACAAAGGTAATAACGCCGATGATGGCGGAGTCGATGATCTTGCCGATGAAGAAACCGGTGAAGTTATCGTTGGCATAGTGGCAGATGCGCAGCGTCTGCTCGGCCGCACGGCGGGGCAGCAGCGCGTGGGTCACGGTGCGCAGCTGGTGCAGCAGGTGCTCCTTGTCTGCCAGCATGTAGATGCTGGATGCAATCGCCGTAAAGACATTGACGAAGTTGCCCGCCACATTGCCCATGGTGGACATGATCTGCGGTAGGACCGTTTTGCCTAGGCTGTAGACCTCGTTGAGCATGGCCTCGGAATCATCCAGCATTTTAATGGCGCGGTCCAGATCCACACCGTAGCGCCCCTGGACGAACAGCAGCATTTCCTGGATGCCGTTGATATACTGCGGCACATTATTAAACAGCGTCATAATGCTGTTTACGATCTGCGGAATGACCAGCCAGGCCAGCAGCACGATCAACAGCACCGCCACCAGGTACGCCAGCAAAATGGCTACCCACCGCCAGCGCTTGGAATTTTTCAACAGTTTGGCGTGGAAAAACCGCACCATGGGGTCTAAAATGTAGGCAATTACGATACCCCCGAAGAAGGGGGACAAGATGCCCATCAGTGCGCCGAACCCGCCCAGGAAATAGCCCAGGTTGTTCAGCAGCAGGTAAAATGCAATACCGGCGCATACGATGGCTATCCAATCCAAGATGCTTTCCGGCTTTTTGTCAATAAAATGCTTTCCGCTCACAATTCCTTGCCTCTCTCAATCATTGCCCGTTTGGCTTATCCACTTTATTGTACTTGCATAGGGGGGCATGGTGCAAGAGGCAAATTGTTAATTTTTTTCCTTCTTTGTAACAGTTTTTTTCTGCGGGGCGGGCGGTGGTTCCTCAGGCAGGCCGCGAGCCGTCAGCCCGGCGCCCACCGCCTGCCGTGCCAGCGCTGCCAAAACGGCCAGCGTGGGCACACCGGCTACCATACCGGGGATGCCAAACAGCTCGCCGCCCACCACGATGGCCAGCAGCACCCCCAGCCCGGATAGCCCCGTGGCCCCGCCCAAAATGCGCGGCGCGATGAAGTTGCCGTCGATCTGCTGCACGGCCAGGATAATAATCAGGAACTCTGCCGCCTGCAGGGGCGACTCCAGCAGCAACAGCAGCACCCCCGGCACTGCACCCAAAAACGGCCCCAGCACCGGCACGATGTTGGTCGCGCCCACCATCACGGCGATCAGCGGCGCGTAGTCCAGCCGCAAAAGCAGCATCAGGGCAAAGGTCTCGGTGCCCACCAGCAGTGCGTCCACCAGCTGCCCGCCGATGTACCCACTAAAAGTTCGGTCCGCCAGCTGAAACACCGCACCCAGCTGTCCCACCGTCCGGGACGGCAGGGCGGCCCGCAGGCAAAGGCGGACGCTGTGCAGCAGCTTTTCCTTGCCCAGCAGCAGGTAGATGCTGGCGGCCAGCGCAATGCCCGCATCGGCCGCCGCCCCGGCCGTGTTGGAGGCTGCTTTGGCTGCAGCCTGCGCTGCCCGGCCCGACCACGCCGCGAACTCGCTTTGCAGCCGGGCGGTCAGCTGCTGCAAAATCGCGTCCATCGTGGCGGTATCCACGCCAAAGGTGGCCTGTACCCAGGCCAGCAGGCGGCGCAGTGTTTCCTCGTAGGCGGCCAGTTTGCCGAACAGCGAGGTCACGCTCTGCGCCAATTGCGGCAAAATCAGCCACAGCAGCAGCCCCGCCGCGCCAAACAACAGCGCGTAACTCACCGCCGCTCCGGCCCCGCGCCGCCCGCCAAACCACTTGGCCGCCAGCCATCGGGTGGGGATGTCCAGCACGTAGGCCAGCACCAGCCCCCACAAAAACGGCCGCAGCATCACGGCCAGCCGCCCCAGCGCCGCCGCCAGCGCGGGCAGCTGTGCTACCCCGCCAAAGATCAGTGCCGTCCCCAGCGCCAGCCCCAGCCAATCCCCCACCGTGCGGGGCGTGCGGCCCAGCCAATGCTTCATAGTGTATCCTCCCGTGTTTTTCTTCTATCTGTTTTTCTTCTATCCTACCCGACCCGCCCCGTGGGAAAGCGCGAAACCAGGCCGGAATCCATTGAAACACCGCCCTTTTTATGGTATGATACAGGTACGACCCAAAAGGGAGGCATCGCCATGACCCATACGACCGTGACCGCCGCCGAAATGAAGGCGCTGGAAAAAGCCGCTAACGACAACGGCCTTTTGTACATACAGATGATGGAAAACGCCGGCCGCGCCGCCTTTGCCCAACTGCGCCGCCGCTTGCCCGGCCCCGCCCGGCTGCTGGTGGCGGCGGGCAGGGGCAACAACGGCGGGGACGGCTTCGTCATGGCCCGGGTGGCCGCCAAGCAGGGCTGGCAGGTGCAGGTGCTGCTGGCTGAGGGCGAGCCGAAAACGCCCGACGCTATCACCAATTTTGGATCATTACGCGATCTGCCCATAGAAATTCTGCACGATGCGGCATCTGCCGCCCCGGCGGATGCGGTGGTGGATGCGCTGTACGGCACGGGCTTCCATGGCACTTTGCGCCCGGCGGGCCGCGCAGCCTGCGATTTAATGAATCGGCAGCACCAAAACGGTGCACTGCTGCTGGCGGTGGACCTGCCCAGCGGCATCAACGCCGATACCGGCGCGGTAGCTGAGGGTGCCGTGCGTGCAGACCTGACCGTGACCTTCCACCGCGCCAAACCGCTGCATTACATGCCGGGATCTGCCCATTATTGCGGCGAGGTGGTGGTGGCGGACATCGGCATCGGCGCTTACGCCGACGGCCAAAAAGAGGAGTAAAGCAACATGGGACGTTCATCCACGCGGGAAAACAAAACCCGCTACCAGCTGGCCCGGGAGGAACTGGGCCTTTCCCGCGAGAAAGCCAGCGAACTGCTGGAGACCATCGCGCCCGAGCGCATCGAAAAAATCGAGAGCGAGCGCAGCCTGCCCCGGCCGGACGAAGTGCTCATCATGGCGGAAAAGTATAAAACACCGTCGCTTTGCAACTATTTTTGCGCGCGGCAGTGCCCCATCGGCCAACAGTACGTGCCCGAGATCCGCAGCAGTGAGCTTTCGGACATCGTGCTGAAAATGCTGGCCTCCCTCAACGCTATGGACCGCAAAAAGGAGCGGTTAATTGAAATTGCCGCCGACGGCACCATCAGCAAGGATGAGATCGACGACTTTGTGCGCATCCAGAAAGAGCTGGAGCGCATCTCGGTCACGGTGGAAACACTGCAGCTTTGGGTGGAAAAGATGCTGGCCAACGGCAGGATCGACACTGAGGCCTATAATAAGGAGTCGGAAACGCCGTAATTTCTCTCCACAGGGAAAAATAGCGCCGTTATTTTGCTGATTTTATCCTGTTTGTGCAATAAATAAGCGTGTATAATCGTATTCACAACAAAGGAGTGAATACATATGATTTCGTTAGCTGCCTTATTTCTGTTCGGTTGGTTCTTCTTCAAAAGCGTGGGGCTGGCGTTCCGGGTAGCCTGGTGCGCCGCCAAGGTGGTCGCAGCTGTGCTGTTCATGGTGGCTCTGCCGCTGATGGTGGTGGGCCTGCTCATTGGGAGCATCATCAAGCTGGCGCTGCCGCTGCTGCTCATCGCCGCCGCGTTCTATTTGCTGAAAAGCTGCGCATAACCGCACAAAAGACACCGCTGTGTGGCCGTAAATGGCATACACGGCGGTCTTTTTGCTTATGCTGTATTAAGGCAACACCGCACAATTTCCGCCTGACGGCTTAAGCACCGCTCCGGCGGCTACGGCACGGCATCTGCGTTGCCAAAATGCTCGATAATACACAAAGTATTATCTGCGCTTTTGGCTTAGCAGCTGCCGCACCTCGCTCGCCGTATCGGCACTTAGAATTATGCGGTATTGCCTTAAATTTTAGTTTTAGTCCACCACGGGGATGTTCAGCCCAAACTCCAGCGGGCGGAACCGGGGGCAGACATTCTCGGCCGTGCATATGACCGAGGCCGCCAAACGGCTGCCGATCTCGCAGGCTTCCGGCAGTGTCTTGCCGTAGGTCAGGCCAATGACCGTACCGGCGAAGAAGGCGTCCCCCGCGCCGGTGGTGTCGATGACATCCACCTTTTTGGCGGGCACAACGCCGCTTTCGCCGTTGGATCGCGCATATACAGCGCCCTCGCCGCCCATGGTCACCACCATGCAGGGAATGTTGGCGCTGTGTACGTTAGCGGCCAGCGTGCGGCACATCTCCTCGGGGGCCATGTGGTCGTACTCGTCGGAGAAGAGCAGCCCGGCCTCCTGCTGGTTGCAGACGAAGCAGTCGATCTCCTGCAAAAAGGCGCGGCGTTCCATGGCGATGCTCATGTTGGAGATGGCGGCGTAGACCTTTTTGTTGTACTTTTTGGCGCAGCGCAAAATCTGCTTGACGGTGTCCTTTTCCAGATCCAGTTCAAAGGCGATGCCGTCGCAGTTGGCAAAAATTTCGTCGCCTTTTTCCTCCAGCAGCCTGGTCAGCGGGGTGGTGTCCGGCCGCTTGGAGATGGCGGCGCAGACGTCGCCGTCGTTGTCAAACACGGCCAGCCAGGTGCCCATGCCGTCGGGCACTTTCTCGATGTATTTGGTGTTCACCTTATGTTTGGCCAGCTTGTCGATAACGTCCTGGCCGGAGCCGGTGTCATCCACCAGGCTGACGAAAGTGGGGCGCAGCTCCACATTGGCAATATCCTCGGCCACATTGCGGCAGACGCCGCCGTGGACCTGCTCGACCCGACCGGCGTTGCGCCCGCCCGGGATGTAGGTGGATAGCGGATAGCCTTTAATATCCACAAACACCGCACCGATGACTACGATACCCATACGAAAAAGTCCTTTCCTATACCAAGAGATTGCCCATATTGTACCATGGTTCGGCAGGATACGCAATTGTGTTACAACTTCTTCAACTTTTCCAACCGATTCAGCGCCTCATGCAGCGTCTCATCCTTCTTCGCAAAATGGAAGCGGATCAAGTGGTTCACATCCTCGCGGAAGAAGCTGGAGCCGGGCACTGCGCCTACGCCCACATCCCGGGCCAGCATCTCGCAGAATTCCAGGTCGCTCTTGTAGCCGTAGCGGGAAATGTCCATCAGCACGTAGTACGCGCCCTGGGGCGTGGTGTGTTCCAGCCCGATGGCATCCAGGCCCTGCACAAACAAATCCCGCTTGTGGGTGTAGGTTTTCAGCAGTTCATCGTAATAGTCCCGGCCAAAGCGCAGGCCGGGGATGACAGCCTCCTGCAGGGGCGCGGCGGCGCCTACGGTCAAAAAGTCGTGGACCTTATAGTAATCACGCGTCTTTATTGCAACCTGCCCCCTCATCAACACCCCCGGCGGCCCTGCAAAATGCTTTAAAGAAATTTTCTCTTCGTCGCTTCGTCGCTGTAAAGCGAAAGAAATTTTCGCAAGCCGCGGGAATACGGCAATAAAAAGTTAAATATCTTACGATTTTTGGGCAATAATCCTCTCTTTGTTAACAAATTATCCAAATATGGTGTGAGTTTTTCGTCTTTTCGGCAATTTTAACAAAAGGGGTTTTCTTTTTTGTAAAAATGTGTTAACATATATTTAACAAAGTGGTCGGCTGGCGGAACCAGATCAGCCCCACTTAAATATTTTGGAGGAATGCTTTTATGATGAAGTATCTGCAAAAGCTCGGCAAAGCGTTAATGCTTCCCGTAGCTGCGTTGCCCGTCTGTGGTATCCTGATGGGCATTGGTTACGCACTCGCTCCCGCCGTTATGGGCGCTGAGGGTGCTACCTCCGGTGCTGCGTACACCGTTGGTTTCCTGCTGATCAAGGCCGGTGGCGCTTTGATCGACAACATGGCTTGGCTGTTCGCCATCGGCGCTGCTGTGGGTCTGTCTGATGACCACGACGGCACGGCCGGTCTGGCTGGCCTGGTCAGCTTCCTGATGATGCAGCAGCTGCTCAGCCCCGGCGTTGTTGGTGCTGTCCGTACCCTGGAAGAAGGCTCTGTCGATTACATTGCTTTCAGCAAGATCGCCGGCAACTCCTTCATCGGTATCCTGGCCGCCATCATCGGTGCTGCCTGCTACAACAAGTTCAAGAACACCCAGCTGCCTGACTGGCTGGCGTTCTTCAGCGGCAAGCGCAGCGTTGCTATCGTGACTGCCGTTGTTTCCATCGTTGTTTCTGTCGTTCTGCTGTTCGTCTGGCCTGTCATCTTCGGCGTTCTGGTTGCTCTGGGCAACGGCATTGCCAAGATGGACGGCGTTGGCGCCGGCATCTACGCTTTCCTGAACCGTCTGCTGATCCCCACCGGCCTGCATCACGCCCTGAACAACGTGTTCTGGTTTGATACCATCGGCCTGGGCGACCTGAGCCACTACTGGGCTGGCGACACCTCCGCTGATGTGGGCTGGAGCCTCGGTATGTACATGTCCGGCTTCTTCCCCTGCATGATGTTCGGTATTGCCGGTGCTGCTCTGGCCATGGTCCAGACTGCTAAGAACAAGAAGGCTGCTATCGGCCTGGTCGTTTCCGCTGCTATCTGCGCTTTCGTCTGCGGCGTTACCGAGCCCTTCGAGTTCGGCTTCATGTTCCTCTGCTTCCCTCTGTACATCGTCTACGCCGCTCTGTACGGCATCTTCACCATCATCACCTACTACTCCGGCTTCCGCGCAGGCTTCTGCTTCTCCGCCGGTGCTACTGACCTGGTCTTCTCCGCCAGCCTGCCCGCACATGCTAACACCTGGATGATCATTCCTCTGGGCATTGCTGCTTTCGTCGTGTTCTACCTGGTGTTCCGTTTCGCCATCACCAAGTTCGACCTGAAGACCCCCGGCCGTGAGGACGAGGACGAGGAAGCCGCTGAGGCCAACATCACCCTGGCCAACAACGACTACACTGCCATCGCCAAGGGCGTTCTGGCTGCTGTCGGCGGCAAGGGCAACGTTGCCAACGTTGACTACTGCGCTACCCGCCTGCGCTTCGAAATCAAGGACCACACCGCCGTTGATGAGAAGGCTGTTAAGAAGGCTGGCGCCGCTGGTGTCATCCGTCCCAGCAAGACTGCCTGCCAGGTCGTTATCGGCCCCAAGGTTCAGTTTGTGTACGACGAACTGAAGAAAATGCTGTAAGCCTTGCGTGATCGCTTACAGTGCCCCTTGGTAAAGGTTCTGGTTCCCTTTATCTAAACCGCATATCTTCCGCCGGGGGCGGGCTGAACGCCTGCCCCCGGCGCTTTTTATGAAATGTTGCCTGGAGCTTGCACAAAATTGCTCGGATTTTGATATAAAATTCACATTTATCTGCTTTTTCTAAAACGGTATTGTGGTATAATACAAGGTAAGGAGAAACGGCGGCCCCACCGGCCCGCCCCAATAATTAGGAGGAAATCTCTATGAAAATCATCCGCGCGAAAGACTACTATGACATGTCCCGCAAGGCTGCCAACATCATCTCGGCTCAGGTCATCATGAAACCCAACTGCGTGCTGGGCCTGGCCACCGGCGGTACCCCCGTGGGTACCTATAAACAGCTGGTCGAGTGGTACAACAAGGGCGACCTGGACTTTTCCGAGGTCACCAGCGTCAACCTGGACGAGTACCGCGGCCTGCCCAAGGAGCATCCCGAAAGCTACTGGAGCTTCATGCACCGCAACCTGTTCGACCTGGTCAACATCCGCCCCGAAGCCATCAACCTGCCCGACGGTACCAACATGGATGCCGAGGGCGAGTGCGCCCGCTATGACGCTGTCATCAAGAGCGTCGGCGGTGTCGACCTGCAGCTGCTGGGCATCGGCCACGACGGCCACATCGGTTTCAACGAGCCGGGCGAGGCCTTCGAGCTGGGCACCCACTGCGTCGACCTGAAGCCCGAGACCATCGAGGCCAACAAGCGCTTCTTTGACGGCAACGAGGACCTGGTCCCCAAACAGGCCTACACCATGGGCATCAAGACCATCATGCAGGCCCGCAAGGTGCTGATGGTCGTCAACGGCAAGGGCAAGGCTGAAATCGTGAAGAAAGCCTTCTTCGGCCCCGTCACTCCCGAAGTGCCCGCCAGCATCCTGCAGATGCACCCCGACTTTATCCTGGTCGGCGATGAGGAAGCATTCAGCCTGATCTGATGGCAGGAGGTTTTCCGTTATGATTATCAAAAATGCCAAAGTTTTTACGGATGGCTGCCGTTTTGTGGAAAAAGACCTGGTGATCCGCGATGGCCGCATCGTCTTCGGTGCCGCCCCGCAGGAGAACGAGGAAGTGCTGGACGCCAAGGGCAGCTACGCCCTGCCCGGCCTTGTGGACATCCACTTCCACGGTGCTGTCGGCCATGACTTCTGCGATGCCGACGAAGCAGGTCTGCAGGCCATTGCCGATTTCGAGGCCAGCAAAGGTGTGCTGGCCATCTGCCCCGCCACGATGACCTTCAGCGAAGAGATCCTGAACGGCATCATGGATGTGGCTGTGGCCCATAAAAATGAGCACGGCGCGGATCTGGTCGGCATCAACATGGAAGGTCCCTACATCAGCCCCAAAAAGGTGGGCGCCCAGAACCCCAAGTACGTGATGGCCGCCAACGCCGATATGTTCCGCCGACTGCAGGCCCGCAGCGGTGGGCTGATCAAGCTGGTGGACGTCGCCCCCGAGGAGCCGGGCAACATGGACTTCATCAAGGAATGTCACGATGAGGTGCGTATTTCCATTGCCCACACCTGCACCGACTATGACACCGCCAAAGAAGCCTTTGCCGCCGGTGCCACCCACATGACCCACCTGTACAACGCCATGCCGGGCATCACCCACCGCGCCCCCGGCCCCATTATCGCCGCGCTGGAGGAGGGTGCCGAGGTCGAGCTGATCACCGACAACGTGCACATCCACCCCGCCGTGGTGCGCTTTACCTTCAACACCTTCGGCGACGACCACGTGATTCTGATTGCTGATAGCATGATGGCCTGTGGTCTGCCCGACGGCCAGTACAGCCTGGGTGGTCAGGCCGTCACCGTGCACGGCCGCCGCGCCACCCTGACCGAGCAGGAGGGCACCATCGCCGGCAGCGCCACCTGCCTGTTTGACTGCATGAAGCGTGCGGTGCAGGAGATGGGCGTGCCGCTGGAAAGCGCCGTCCGCGCCGCCACCCTCAACCCCGCCCGCAGCATCGGTGTCGATGCCGACTATGGTAGCCTGGAAGCAGGCCGCTGGGGCAACGTGGTACTGGTGGACGACCAGCTGAACATCCAGACAGTGGTGCGCCACGGCCAGATTCTGTAACCGCTGTAAAAGCCGCAAAAAATAAACCGGGACGTTTTGCCGCGTCCCGGTTTTCTTTTTGCGCACCGTATGCTACAATGGGCGCAACAAGCAAGAAGGAGTGTGCCCCTATGAAGAAAATTGCGATTTTGGGCTGCGGCCAGCTGGGCAGCATCGTGGCCGATGCCATTGCCAGCGGCCTGCTGCCGGATTATACCCTCTGTGCAGCGATGAGCCGCAAGCTGCCGGACGCCGAGGCCCTGTGCGCCAAAGCGGGCGGCGCGGCCTGCGTCACCTTGGACGAGGTGCTGGCCCAGAAACCGGATTACGTGGTGGAGACCGCTGCCGTGCAGGTGGCCAAAGAAAGCTGCCTGCCGGTGCTGGAAGCCGGGCTGGGCTTTATCCCCATCAGCATCGGCGCTTTTGCGGATGCCGATTTTTACGCCAAGGCCTGCGCCGCGGCCAAGGCCCACGGCGGGCGCATCTACCTGCCCCACGGCGCAGTGGGCGGCTTTGATGTGCTGCACACGGTGGCCCTGATGGCCAAGGCGAAGAACCAGCCCATCACCGCCGAGATCCACACCCACAAAGGCCCGGCGTCACTGAAAAACACGCCGCTGTTCACCGAAGAGCTGATGACCACGCCAGAAAGGACGGTGCTGGCCGGCACCGCTGCCGAGGCCATCCAGGTATTGCCCACGAAGGTGAACGTGGCGGTCGCCGCCGCCCTGGCCAGCATCGGCCCCGACGCCATGGGTGCAAAAATTACCAGCGTGGAAGGCTTTGCCGGTGACGACCACTGCATCACCATGGAGACCGACGGCCTGAAAGTGACCTCCGACGTCTACAGCCGCACCGCCGAGATCGCCGGCTGGAGCATCGTCTCCCTTCTGCAAAACCTCGCCAGCCCTGTGGTGCTGTTTTGACCTACTTTCTTTGGAAAAGAAAGTAGGCAAAGAAACTTTCCATATAACACAACACAAAAGGGCGATGCCGGAGAACTGCATCGCCCCTTTGTAATGTCGTATTGAGGATAAACCGTAGAGCATTTTGGCCCATTCGACCACCTCATATCGAGGTGTCTGCCGCAGGGCGGCGGAACACCGAAAGCGCAAACAAAAAATTATTTCTCGCGGCGTTTCGTCAAATATTCATCCATTTCTTCGGCAACCTGCTTAGAGTATTTAACAGCCTCCACAACGGTCCGTGCGCCCAGCACCACATCACCGCTGGCAAAAATCCCCTCACGGGTGGTGTGGCCGTGCTCGTCGGTGGCAAGCAGACCGTGGCTGCTCATCTCCAGGCCGGTGGTGGTGCTGACGATGCGGTTCTGCGCGCCCTGGCTGATGGCAATGATGACGCTGGAGCAGGGGAAGAACTGCTCCTCGCTGGTGGAGGTAATGTTGCCTTCCTCGTCCATCTCCACTTTCTTGTAGTAAACGCCGTCGTCGGTAATGCGGGTGGGGCGCATGCCGTAGTAGAACTCCACGCCGTCGGCCTTGGCGTAGTCCACCTCACGCACGCTGGCGGCGGTCTGGTAGCGGCGGCAGAACACGCTGACATGGCGCACGCCCTTGCGCAGGGCGGTACGGGCCACGTCCATCTATCACCTTTCTGTATCGAGTATACCCATACCGACGCAGCTTGTCAACGCGCGATAAGGTTACAAAATGATGGCTGCGAGCTGATTTAGGCCCGCGGCCTGCAGGCGGCGCTGGTGTAGTCCGCACCCGGGCTGAAACGCTGGGCCGCTGAAAAGAGGGAACCGCTATGAACGCCGATTCGTCAAGGGCGTCGTCGTCCCGATCCTGACCATTGTGGATGAGGACGAGAAGATTGATGAAGAAAAACAGCGTGCCCAGGTGGATTACGTCATCGTGGGCGGCGTCACCGGCATCCTGACCTTTGGCTCCAACGGCGAGTTCTACATGCTGGAGGAGGATGAGATGGAGCACGGCCTGCGCATCATAGTGGACCGGACCGCCGGGCGTGTGCCGGTCTACTTCGGCATCGGGGCCATCAACGCCAAAAAGTGCTGCCGCCTGGCCAAAATGGCCATGGCAAACGGCACGGCGGCGGTCAGCGTGCTGCAGCCCATGTTCTTGAAGCCGACCCACGATGAGCTGTTTCTCCACTTTAAAACCATTGCCGGGAGGATTCCCGATACACCGGTATTGCTGTATAATAATCCCGGACGGGTCGGCTACACGCTGACTACCCCGGCGGGTGCCGCCCGGGACGGGTTTGTGCGTACCATGACCGCCGCCGGACTTTTATAAAAAGGAGTCTTTGCCATGAATACCACCCTGCGTGCCCAAGCTGAAACGATTGTAACTGCCAGCATTCACGCCGTGCTGCCGGATGAAGCGGTGCGCCGCGCATTGCAGGGCTTTGCCCCGGCGGGGCGGGTGTTTTTGGCAGCCGCGGGCAAGGCCGCCTGGCAGATGGCCCATGCCGCCGTAGAAGTGCTGGGCCGGCCGGCCGGCGGCGTGGTCATTACCAAATACGGCCACTTGAAAGGCGAGATTCCCGGCGTGACCTGCTATGAAGCCGCCCACCCGGTGCCCGACGAAGCAGGCTTTGCCGCTACCGAAAAGGCGCTGGCGCTGGTGCATGGGCTGACCGCGCAGGATGCTGTGCTGTTTTTGCTCTCCGGCGGCGGCAGTGCCCTATTGGAAAAGCCGCTGATCCCTGGCGCGGAATTGCAGGACATCACGTCCCAGCTGCTGGCCAGCGGCGCGGATATTGTGGAGATGAACACCATCCGCAAGCGCCTGTCCGGCGTCAAGGGCGGACGGTTCGCGCTGGCCTGCGCCCCTGCGCAGGTGTACAGCATCGTGCTCAGCGATATTTTGGGCGACCCGCTGGATATGATCGCCAGCGGCCCCGCCTGCCCGGACAGCTCCACCTGCGCCGAGGCCAAGGCTATCGCCGCACGGTATGGGTTAAAGCTTTCCCCGGCGGCTGCGGCGCTTCTGGAGCAGGAAACACCCAAAGCGCTGGACAATGTGACCACCAAAATCACCGGCAGCGTGCGGGAACTGTGCGCCGCTGCGGCGGATGCCTGCCGCAAAGCGGGCTACACCCCCGTGCTGCTGACCGACCGGCTGAACTGCGAAGCCCGGGAGGCAGGGCGTTTTTTGGGCAGCATCGCCCAAAGCCACGCCGGGCAGGGGCAAAAGCTGGCCTTTCTGGCGGGCGGCGAGACCGTGGTACACCTGACGGGCCACGGCCTGGGCGGTCGCAACCAGGAATTGGCGCTGGCCGCCGCCCCTGCGCTGGCAGGGCTGAATGCCTGCGTTTTCTCGGTGGGCAGTGACGGCACCGACGGCCCCACCGATGCGGCGGGCGGCTACACGGACGGCGATACGGATGCCGCCCTGACCGCCTACGGCCTAACTGTGCCTGCCGTGCTGGCAGATAACGACGCCTACCACGCCTTGCAGGCAGTGGGCGGGCTGCTGGTCACCGGCCCCACCGGCACCAATGTAAATGATGTAAGTGTGGTGCTGGTGCAGGGATAACCACACAAAACAAAACGTCCCCGGTGGTCCCATCGCGGACCACTGGGGGCGTTTTGCGTTGTTTTGTAAGGTTACTTCTGCTCGGCCAGCCATTCCACCGCCGACAGGGCGGCAATGTTGCCCTGCCCGGCAGCCTTGATATACTGGTAGGGCTTGCCTGCCAGATCGCCGCAGGCGAAGCAGCCCGGCAGGTTGGTGCGCATCTGGGCGTCCACGGCTACATGGGGGCCGTCGGTGGCAAGGCCCGGCACCAGTTTGTCCGGCGCTACGGCATCCCGCAGCACAAACACACCGTCCACGGGGTGCAGATCTTTGTCGGTCTGCACGCCCTCGGCCCTCATCGTGCCGGGGATGGATAGCACCCTCTCCCGCACCACCGTTACGTTGGGGTCGACATTGACCTCGTGGGGTACGACCGGGAAATACAATACCCGGGCGCAGGTCTCGGCCAAAAAGTCGGCCTCGCGGCAGCTCTCGGCGTTGTAGCCCAGCACGGCCACTGCCTTGCCCTTGTAAAAGTGGGCGTCGCAGGTGGCGCAGTAGCTTACGCCGCGGCCCAGCAGCTCGTCCTCACCGGGGAAAGGTTTGCCCATCACGACGCCGCCCGCCAGAATGACTGACGAGGCCTCATACATAATATCCGGCGTCTGGATGCCGAAGTAGCTGCCCATGGCGTAGACGGTCGTGACCTGCTTCTCGGTGATCTCCACGCCCATCACGTCCAGATGGTGCTTGAGTTTGTCGGCCAGGTCGGTGCCGGTAATGTCCGGCAGACCGGGGTAGTTGCGGATGGTATGGGCCTTGGTCATCTTGGTCGTCAGCCCTTTGCTGCCAAACAGCAGCACCTGCTTGCCGCGCACGCGGGCGGTGATGGCCGCCGATACGCCGGCAGGCCCAGTACCGATAATGGCAATATCAGCGCGGGTGGTTTCGTTCATGGCAGTTCTCCTCTATACTTTCTGTATACGCTTATACTTTCCCTATTCTACCACAAAATCAGGCGTGTGCAATATTTTTTGTAGCGATGATGTCCACGCCTGTGCCCGCCACATTTTCGGCCAAAACCTGGCCAATGGTTATGGGGGCGGGGACTTCCACGTCTTTCAGTGCGCGGACCACATCAAAAATCTTGCCTTTGGGGATGTCACTGCGGGTCTTGCAGCTGACCATGGCCAGGGTGCCGCCGGTCACGCGGACGGTGCTGGTCACGATGCGGGTGGGGGCCGTGACCTCCTTGCGGGCGTAGGCATCACCCCGGGGGCAGGTGTTGCCGGTGACGGAGGCGACCGCGCCGTCCTCCATCGTAACGATCAGCGGGCAGCCCATGGGGCAGCCGATGCAGGTAAGTTCGATTTTTTTCGTTTCCATAATCAGGCCTCCTCCAGCGTAACAGTCAGGCACGAGGCGTCAGGATGGGCGCGCAGGTCGGCCCCTTTCAGGCGGACGGTCTCCATCTCGCCGGGGGCCAGCACGGGCCGCTTGCGGCTGAAAATGCAGGTATCGCCCAGATATACGGCGATCTTTTTGTTCTTGAACACACCGCCCACGCGGAAGCGGATGGTCACGGTTTCGCCGGCGCAGGCCGGGCGCACCGTGGCGGGCACGGTGTAGCGCACGCCGTTCTCGCAATGTACCGGGATGGCCGGGGCGTCCTGCTCGCCATTTTGCAAATAAGCGGCGGCCTGGGCACCGGCAGCGCCGGCTTCCTCGGAAACATAGTCCACCAGATCATGCACATGCAGCACATTGCCTGCGGCAAACACGCCGGGGATGCTGGTCTCCAGGCTTTCGTTGACCAGCGGCCCGCTGGTGATGGGGCTTAACGCCACACCGGCGGCGCGGCTCAGCTCGTTTTCAGGCAGCAGACCGCAGGAGAGCAGCAGCGTGTCGCAATCGTAGTGTTCCTCGGTGCCGGGGACGGGCTTGCCGTTTTCTACACGGGCCAGCGTGATGCCCTCGACCCGCTCCTTACCCTGGATGTCCACGACGGTGTGGCTCAGCTTCAGCGGGATGCCGAAGTCATCGAGACACTGCACAATGTTGCGCTTTAAGCCGCCGGAGTAGGGCATCAGTTCGGCCACCACCTGCACCTGGGCACCCTCCAGCGTCATGCGGCGGGCCATGATCAGGCCGATATCACCGGAGCCAAGGATGACCACCTTGCGGCCAGGGAGATAGCCCTCCATGTTCACCAGCCGCTGGGCTGTACCGGCGGTGTAGATGCCGGCGGGGCGGTAGCCGGGGATGTTCAGCGCACCGCGCGGGCGCTCCCGGCAGCCCATGGCCAGAATGACGGCTTTCGGGTGCAGCTGGAACAGGCCGTCCGTTTTGTTCATGGCAGTCACGGTCTTGTCCGCTGCCAGGTCCAGCACCATGGTGTTGAGCTTGTAGGGAATCTGCAATTCCTCAGCCTGGGCGATGAACCGGGCCGCATACTCGGGACCGGTCAGTTCCTCTTTAAAGGTGTGCAGGCCAAAGCCGTTGTGGATGCACTGGTTCAAAATACCGCCCAGTTCGCTGTCGCGCTCTAAAATCAGCAGGTTTTCTACACCGGCCTTGCGGGCAGCCACGGCTGCCGCCAGCCCCGCGGGGCCGCCGCCGATGATGACGAGATCTATGTTGTTCATATCCAGCCCCTCCTTTTAAAACGTATCCTTGTTGGTGCCGACGATGATTTTAGATTTGCCGCCGGCCTTGGTAATTTCACTCTGGGGCACGCCCAGTTCGCGGGCCAGAATTTCCATCACGCGGGGGCTGCAGAAGCCCGCCTGACAGCGGCCCATACCGGCACGGGTGCGGCGCTTTACGCCGTCCAGACTGCGGGCGCCGGGCACGCGGTGGATGGCATCAATAATTTCGCCCTCGGTCACGCTCTCACAGCGGCAGATAATCTGCCCGTAGGCGGGGTTCTCTTTGATAAGGGCGGCGCGTTCTTCAAAAGGCAGCGCCTTGGGGTCCAGGATACCCTTGCGGGTTGGGTCAAACGTCGGATCGTCCTCCAGATGCAGGCTGTTTTTCACGATGTCGGCCACCATGGCGCCCACGGCGGGGGCGCTGGACAGGCCGGGGGACTCGATGGCAGCGCAATCCACAAAGCCGGGGGCAATCTCGCCAATGAAGAAATCGTGCCGCGGCTCGTGGGCGCGCAGGCCTGCAAAGCTGGTGATAGTCTGGCGCATGGGCAGGTCCTTCACCGCCAGGCCGGACTTTTCCCGCACTTCGTTCAGGCCTGCCGCCGTAGTGGCAGTGGCCTCTTTGTCATCCACATCAATGGCCGTGGGGCCGACCAGCAGGTTGCCATGCACGGTGGGGGTGACCAGCACGCCCTTACCGTACTTGCCCGGCAGTTGGAAGATGGTGTGGTGCACATGCCCTGCCGCCGCGTGGTCCAGCAGGAAGTAATCGCCGCGCCGGGCAATGATTTGCATCGGGTGGGCGGCATCCACGGCGTTGTGCAGCTCGTCCGCATGTACACCGGCGGCGTTCACCACCAGGCGCGTCTCAAAGCTGCCCTTGTCGGTCTCCACGCGCCAGCCGCCCTCGATGGGGGCAAAGCCGGTGACGATGGTATCAAACTGGAACTTTACGCCATTTTTTGCGGCGTTCTCGGCAAAAGCATAGGTCAGGCCAAAGGGGCAGACGATGCCGCCGGTGGGTGCCCACAGGGCAGCCACCGCGTTATCGGAAACGTTCGGCTCCATCTTGACCAGCTCGTCGCGTTCGATAATGCGCAGGCCCTCTACGCCGTTGGCCACGCCGTTTTCGTACAGCTTTACCAGATTCGGGCGGTCCTGCTCGCTCAAACACACCACCAGGCTGCCGCACTGGTCGTAGGCAAAATCCAATTCTTTGGCAAGGGCAGGCATACGGCGGCTGCCCTCCACATTCAATTTGGCCATCAGGCTGCCGTGGGTGGCATCGTAGCCTGCATGGACAATGGCGCTGTTGGCCTTGGAGGTACCGCAGCAGACGTCCTCCTCCTTATCCAGCACCAGAATATCTGCTTTACAGCGCGATAATTCCCGCGCTGCGGCACAGCCGGAAACGCCTGCACCAATGATCAGAACGTCCAACATACTTATTCTCTCCTTCTGGCGAAATCCATCCGGAAAATCACCTATAATACCAGTATAGCGTGCAGAAGTTTTGCCGTCAATAGCCTGTTTTTTGTTGTTTTTGTACAAAGAATACCCCATAAACCACACAAAGCAGCACCTGGTAGATCAGGCGCTGCCTTGCGGCTTTGAAGTAATAAAGAAAATGTCTGCTTCGCCTACGGCCTACAGCATCGGCGGGGTGGTATCCCGCAGAACCAACCGGCAGGGCAGGCAGATGGTCTTTTCCACATCGGATTCGTGGTTTAAAAGGCGGATCATCTGCTTGGCGGCCATGCGGCCGGTCTCGTGCAGGCTGTTGTCGATGGAGGTCAGCTGCGGGTAGCAGATGGTGCAGTAGACGCTGTTGTTGCAGCCAATGACGGCGACTTCGTCCGGGATGCGCTTGCCGGTGACCTGCAGCGCGTGCAGGCAGCCCACGGCGGTGGTATCCTCGGAAAAGACGATAGCATCGGTGTTTGGGTCCTGCTGCAGGATGTGTGTGGTCACGAACTGACCACCCTCGATGGAACGTTCGGCCCGGTAGCAGCGCTCCGTCAAACCGTATTCCCGGATGGCACGGCGGTAGCCGTTCAGCTTGTGCTCCTCACTCTCGGTCTCGTCATCATTGACAAAGGCAATGTTGCGCCGCCCGGCCTGGGCCAGCCGCTTGACGGCGTGGTAGGTGCCGTCTTCCTCATCGGAAAGGACACCGTAGGCGTTGGGCAGCGGCAGAACCGCGTTGGCAAACAAAATCGGAATATTGGGAACATATTTGGCAATGTACTCGCGGCACTGTGGTGTCACGAATATGGAACCGACGAAGAATACGCCAATGATCTGCTGGGCGTTCAGCGTACGCAGATACTCGCCGGTGCGGGCGGGGGTGCCGCCCAGGTTGCACAGGATGGTGCTGTACCCGGCGGTGGCCATCGTGCGCTCGATCTCATAGGCGATGGCGGCGTGGTGTACATCACGGATGTCCACCGTCATAACGGCTACGCAGCGGCTTTGCCGGGTGGCCAGGCCTTTCGCTACCTGGCTGGGCTGGTAATCGCAGCTGTCCAGCACAGCCTGCACCTTGATGCGGGTGGCTTTGCCCACCTTGCCGCCGTTCATCACCCGGGAGACCGTGGCAATCGAGACCCCGGCTTCCCGGGCTATATCATAAATAGTCAAGAAATACCTCCTGTGGGATGCAACACTTTGTAAGTGCTTTCAACATATTCATCATAGCACACCCCCAAAACCGATGCAATTCTCGGATTTTACAAGATAATAACAGGGTTTTCTAACAAAATGACGAGAATTTACGGCATCTGTTATTTCCTACACAAATACACAAAATTTCGGCCCGGCTTGTGTCTTTTCTGCACAATTGCCCGCAAGCGATTACAATTTTCTTGAATCGTTAAATTTGGGAACAAGAGAGGGTAAAAAACATTTTGGCGGGATATTTGTCTAAACCGGGCGCTTTTTTCTCTTGTATGGGCTGTGGCGGCGTGATACAATAAACTGGTCTTTGATTTTGCCCTTTTTGTATAAGGAGATGTACGCATTATGGCTACCGCGCAAAGCCGCGTTACCGATATGACCCGGGGCGACCCGGTACGGCTGCTGCTGAATTTTTCGGCACCGCTGTTTTTAAGCAACCTGCTGCAGCAGTTCTATAATCTGACGGATACCGCTTTGGCCGGGCATATCCTGGGGGACGCTGCCCTGGCGGAAATCGGGGCTACGGCTGCCCTGTACGGCCTTATCATGAACTTCGCCTTCGGCATGAATAACGGTCTGGCGCTGACGGTCAGCCGCCTGTTTGGCGCAGGTGATGAAAAGGGCGTGCGCCGCGCCACGGCCTGGATGCTGGCGCTGGCCGGGGCTACGGCTGCTGTGCTGACGGTGGTTTTCGTTGGTGTGCGCCGTCCGCTGTTGGTGCTGCTGCAGGTGCCGGAAGCGTCGATAGATGGGGCTCTTGCCTACCTGACGCTGATTCTGCTGGGCATCCCGCTGACGATGGCTTATAATATGGAAGCCGCCCTGCTGCGGGCCATTGGCAACAGCCTGACGCCGCTGTACTTTTTGCTGTTCAGCACGGTGCTCAACATCGGGCTGGACATCGCCTTTATGGGCCCGCTGCAGCTGGGCGTGGGCGGCGCGGCGGCCGCCACCGTGGTAGCCCAGGGCATCAGTGCGGTGCTGTGCGGGTGGTACATCATCCGCAACTACCCGGCCCTGCATTTTACCCGCAACGCCTTTGCCAACGGCAAAAAATTTGCCGCCAATATGTTCTGGGCGGGCCTGAGCATGGGCCTGATGAGCGCCATCTACAACATCGGCAGTGTGGTACTGCAAAGCAGTATCAATGCGCTGGGCAGCACCTACATCGCGGCTCAGGTCGCCGCCCGCCGCTTTGCGGAACTGTTCTTTATCCCCGGCGGTGCGCTGGGCATCGCAGTGGCCACCTACAGTAGCCAGAACCTGGGTGCGGGACACCGCAGCCGCATCATGAAAGGCGTGACCACGGCGCTGGGCATCTACTTTGTGTGGTGGGTGTTCGTGATGTTGTTCGTGTTCTTCCTCAGCGATCCGGCGGTGCGGGCCATCACCGGCACCAACGACGAGGTCATCATCTCCAACGCGGTGCTGTACTTGAAGATCAGCGCCCCGGTCATCCCGCCCATGGCGGTGCTGGTCATCGTGCGGAACATGCTGCAGGGCATCCAGCACACCATCGAGCCGCTGCTGGCCAGCGGACTGGAACTCATCGGCAAGGTCATCTTCGGCGTGTGGATCGTGCCCGCGGTGGGCTACACGGCGGTCTGCTTCTGTGAGCCGGTCACCTGGGTGATCTGCTTCGTGTTCATCCTGGGCGCGCTGTACCGCTGCCGGGGTGAGTTGAAGGACAAAGAATAAGTTCTATACCGGGCATGGCCAATGGGCTGTGCCTGTTTTTTGTTTACAGGGGCGGTTGAATGCTTTATAATATGCTTTATAATAAAGGAAAGCTGAATTTTCGGAGGTCCCCATGCCATCTACACATAAAAAGATCTCTCCCTGGGTCTGGGTCGCAGGGGTGTTTGTGGTGTGCGCCGTGGTGTACGGCGCGCTCAGCAGCTACCCGCGGGAGCTGGCCGTCTATAGTGACGAGCTGCGCTACCTGGACGTCGCCCGCAGCTTGTGGCAGGGCCGCGGCCTGCGGGTGCGCAACATGCCCAGCGACTACCAGAAGATTTTGTACCCGCTTTTCATCCTGCCTGCTCTGGCGCTGAAAACCACCGCCGCACAAATTACAGCCATCGGCTGGCTGAACGCGGTGTATGCGTCCAGCGCGGTGTTCCCGGCCTACGCGCTCTGCCGCGCCACAGGGCAGAACCGCCGCCGCACGGTGTTCCTCGTGGGCGTGGTGGCGCTGCTGCCCACCATGTCGGCGGCGGTCACGTTCATGAGCGAGACGGTCTTTCTGCCGCTGTCCCTGTGGCAAATTTTCTTTATGCTGCGGGCCATGCAGGCCGCGCCCAAGGCTCGGGTGGGCTGGTGCGCGGCGGCGGGCGTGTGGTGCTATCTGCTCTATCTAAATAAAGAAGTCGCCCTCTACTATCTCATCGCCTGGGTGCTGGTGCGGGCCTGGGCCCTCTGGCAAGCTCGCAGCACCTGGCGCAGCGAGCTTGCCTGCAACGCGGCGCTGTTCGGCAGCTTTGCCGGTTGCTTTGTGCTGGCCAAGCTCACCCTGTTCCGGGGGCTGGGCAACTCCTACAACCAGACCGGCTGGCTGACCGCCGAACAGTGGGGCTTTCTACCCTTTGCCATCGTCTGCGATGTGCTGTTCACCGTACTGGCCTTTGGCGTGTTTCCGGTGCTGCTGCCCGCCGCAGGGCTGCGCCGCCCGGCCAAGGGCAGCGACCCGGTGCGCACCCAGCTGCCGCTGTTTCTGCTACTGTCGCTCTTCATCGGTGTGGGGGTCATCGCCTGGTCCATCACCGTGCGGGAGGACCTGCACTCCCCCTCGCCCCGGCAGCACATGCGGTATCTGGAGCCGCTGTTTATGCCGCTGCTGCTGGTCACGCTGAACACGCTGGACGAGCAGCTCTCCGCCGCCCGCCGCAGGGTGCTGGCCGTGCTGACCGCTGTGTGGGGCGTCGGCTTCATCGCCTTCTGCCGGGCCATCGGCGCGGGCGCGGGAGACAACACCCTGCTGCAGTGGTTTGACTTTGTGGCCGACCGCCTCGACCGTCTGCCGGTGCTGGGTCTCAACGGCTGGCTGCTGGTCTGGCGGTGCATCATTGTGGTTGGTGCGGCCGTCATCGGCGCGCTGCTGCTGCGCCGCAAAGCCCGGCGGGCCATGGCTGGCGCGGTGCTGGCCCTCTGTGTGTTGTGCTACGCAGGCGAGTGGCGCATCAACCGCTGGACCTACGGCATCGATGCCGAAACGATGCAGGCAGCCAGCGACCTGAACGACAGCCTGCACGAGCTGGACGGTACGGTGCTGTTTATCCCCTACGGCATCCGCCAGCGGAACAGCCAACTCATTGAAACTTACGTCGACCGCGATTTTTATATCGCGGAATATGAGACCCTGGTGCAGACCGGTCTGCTGGATGACGGTGTGCTGGACCTGACCACCGAAGCCCCCGCGCCGGAGTACCCCGGCCATGCCTACACCGATCTGGCCGAAGCTGATTGGCTGCTGGTATCTGACGATGTACCACTGGATACCACAAACCTCACCCCCTCTGGCATCGCCTGCCCGGCCGGGTATACCTTGTGGCAGAATCACGCCCCCACCCAAGTGCAATTTTAAGAAAACTGTCAATTTTTACAATAAAACACGTCAATCTTTGCATAGGTTGCGGATTTGTTGACGCTTTACAATTTCACGAGAATACGTTACAATACAAACATACCACTAAGGTAAGGAGAGAGAGCTTTGTTTACTATCATGAAACGGAGAGAGCTGAACCCCACTGTTACCGAGCTTTGGATCAAAGCACCGTTGATCGCAAAGAAGGCAAAGGCCGGTCAGTTCATCATTGTTCGCGCGAAGGAAGATTCCGAACGCATCCCCCTGACCATCGCCGGTTTCGACCGCGAGGCCGGTACGGTTTCCATCATCTTCCAGGTGGTGGGTGCCGGCACCATGCAGCTGAACGCGCTGAAAGAGGGCGAGGCTGTCCACGACTTCGTCGGCCCCTTGGGCAAAGCCACCGAGATCGAGGGCTTGAAGAATGTCTGCGTTGTCGGCGGCGGCGTCGGCTGTGCTATCGCACTGCCCATCGCCCAGGCACTGCATGCCCAGGGCACCAAGGTGACCGGCATTGTCGGTTTCCGCAACAAGGACCTGGTCATCCTGGAGGATGAGTTCCGCGCCTGCTGCGATGAGTTCATCCTTATGACCGACGACGGTTCTTACGGCGATAAGGGTGTTGTTACCGCCCCGCTGGAGCAGAAGATCGTCGATGGCGCCAACTTTGATGAAGTCATCACCATCGGACCGCTGATTATGATGAAATTCGTCGTCAAGACCACCAAACCCCACAATGTCAAGACTGTTGTCTCCATGAACCCGATCATGGTCGACGGCACCGGCATGTGCGGCGGCTGCCGACTGACCGTTGGCGGCCAGACCAAGTTTGCCTGTGTGGACGGCCCCGACTTTGACGGTTTTGAGGTCGACTTTGACGAAGCTATGCACCGCGGCACCATGTACAAGCCTTTTGAGGCCCACGCCCGCGAGGCCGAGTGCAATCTGCTGAAACAGGAGGTGCAGTAATTATGCCGAATATGGACCCGAAAAAGTGCCCCATGCCCAGCCAGGAGCCGAATGTCCGTAATAAAAACTTTAAAGAGGTCGCCCTCGGCTATACCGAGGAGATGGCCATTAACGAAGCCAAGCGCTGCCTGCAGTGCAAGAACCACCCCTGCCGCAGCGGCTGCCCTGTTGAGATCGATATTCCCGGCTTCATCAAGCACGTCGCCGAGGGTGATTTTGAGGCCGCCTATAACGTGATCGCCCAGTCCAGTGCGCTGCCCGCCGTCTGCGGCCGTGTCTGCCCGCAGGAGCATCAGTGCGAGGGCAAGTGCGTCCGCGGCATCAAGGGCGAATCCGTCGGCATCGGCCGTTTGGAGCGCTTTGTTGCGGACTGGTACCGCAACAACGTACATACCAAGCCTGTTGCCCCCGCCCCCAACGGCCACAAGGTGGCTGTCATCGGCGCTGGTCCCTCCGGCCTGACCGTCGCCGGCGACCTGGCCAAACTGGGCTACAAGGTCACCGTTTACGAGGCCCTGCATGTGGCCGGCGGCGTTCTGATGTACGGCATCCCTGAGTTCCGTCTGCCCAAGGACATCGTCCAGCACGAGGTCGAGGGCCTGAAGGAGCTGGGCGTTGACATCGAGACCAACATGGTCGTCGGCAAGGTCCTGACCATCGACGAGCTGATGAACGACTACGGCTTCGAGGCTGTCTATGTTGCCTCCGGTGCCGGTCTGCCCCGCTTCATGGGCATTCCCGGCGAGAGCCTGAACGGCGTTTACTCCGCCAACGAGTACCTGACCCGCGTGAACCTGATGAAGGCTTACAAGGAAGATTCCCGCACGCCCATCATGAAGTCCAAGTCTGTCGCCGTTGTCGGCGGCGGCAACGTTGCCATGGACGCCGCCCGCTGCGCCAAGCGCCTGGGCGCCGAGAATGTCTACATCGTCTACCGCCGCGGCATGGCTGAGCTGCCTGCCCGTAAGGAGGAGGTCGAGCACGCCGAGGAGGAAGGCATCATCTTTAAGACGCTGACCAACCCCACCGAGGTGCTGGGCGACGAGAACGGCTGGGTCAAGGGTATGACCTGCGTGGAGATGGAGCTGGGCGAGCCGGATGCTTCCGGCCGCCGCCGTCCCATCGTGAAAGAGGGCAGTGAGTTTGTCCTGGATGTGGACACCATGATCATGGCCCTGGGCACCAGCCCCAACCCGCTGATCCGCTCCACCACGCCGGGTCTGGACGCCGACAAGCACGGTTGCCTGATCACCAACGGCCCTGACGGCCTGACCAGCCGCCCGATGGTCTACGCTGGCGGCGATGCCGTTACCGGCGCTGCCACCGTCATCCTGGCCATGGGCGCCGGCAAGGAAGCCGCCCGTGCCATCGATGCCGCCATCATGGGCAAAGAGAAGTAATTTATAACGCATAGGGTAAGGCCCCGTACTGTTAAAAGGTACGGGGCCTTACTTTCTTTGAAAAGAAAGTAAGCAAAGAAGCTTTCAATATTTCGTCACATTTGGGGGATATAATGGTATACTAATAAGTAGAGCATAAGGCTGCTTTTGAGGGGAGTTGTCACCGAAGGTGACTGAGGGGTGGCCCGTGTGCCGCCCGCTGCTAAAGTCCCCCCCCTCACCCGCTGCGCGCACGGGGAGCCTTTTGCCCCTACAATAGAAATACACAAAAGCTGGTATCCACCATGTATCATCCTTTCTTTCAATTCGTCCTGCCGCGTATTGGCCAGGCGGCGCTGGATGTGCTGCTGTATGTAAACTTTTTGCAGCTGCCGCCCTTGCAGCTGGTCAGCGCATGGCCGGTGCTGTATTACGGCCTGCCGCTGCTGCTTATGCTGCTGCTGGCCTACATCAGCCGCGACCCGCTGGGCCTGGGCATCGTGTTCACCGGGCACCTGGTCACTTTTTACTGCATCGGTACCGGCATCGCGCTGCTCATGCGCCGGGTGGGTGGTACGCCGCAATTCGTTTGGCGCATTTTCTGGCTGGATGGCATAACACCATGGCTGCTGACGGCTTTCATCATGTGGTGGGGCCGCCGCCGCGCCCTGAAACTGTGTACCACAAAATATAATATAACTACGCATAAAAAATTGCCCCATGGCGCTTTGCGCATCGTGCAGATCAGCGATGTCCACCCCCGCGCCTGCGCAGCCATGGATCACACCCGTATCCCCGAACTGCGGGAGAAAATTGCCGCCTGCCGCCCCGACCTGCTGGTGTTGACCGGCGATATTTTCGACGAATTCACCGAGCCGGAGGAACTGGAAGCATTCTGCAGCCTGTTCGGCGAGATCGACGCGCCTCTGGGCAAATACTACGTGCTGGGCAATCACGACCTGTTCCACCATTGGCGGGAGCCAAGCTTCGGCCGTGCGGACTTGGAGCAGGGCTTGGCCAAAGCGGGCGTACGCCTGCTGGAAGATACCGGCGTTATGCTACCCTGCGGCGTGCGCATCGTGGGCCGCAAAGACTATTTGTATACGAATGGCCAGCGTTTTACTGCCGCCCAGTTGATTCCCGGCGGACCGGACGACCGCTATACTGTCTGGCTGGACCACGAGCCGCGGGACTTTAAGAATGCCGCAGCTGCCGGTGCGGATCTGATTTTAAGCGGCCACACTCACGGCGGGCAGGTCTGGCCTGCCGGTGCGGTGGGCATGGTCGCCAAAAACGAGCGCAACTACGGCCAAAAGAAGATCACCGATACCTGCACTGCCATCGTAAGCGGCGGCACCGGCACCTGGGGCTACAAATTCCGCACCCAGGGCCGCACGGAAATTGTTTGTGTTGAAATTAAGCAGGTGTGATAGTAAGACCCCCTCTGCGAGGGGGCCCTTTTATTGTATCCTCTATTTATGCCATAAGGAACTTTTCGCTCCTATCCCCCTTGCTCACGCAGTGATCTTAAAATTCTTTTGCGTACTTTTCTTATAAGAAAAGTACAATCTGCGCATACTTACCCCAGGGGGATTTTTCTATGAAAATTACATTTTATGGCACGAGAGACTATGACCATTTATACTTTGACGTACTGGCTGCCGATCCTGAATATGGGTGCGACATCCGCTTTTTGGCAGCTAATCTGGACAAGGACACCGCACCCTTGGCGGCCGGGGGCGAGGCGGTGTGCGCGTTCGTCAACGCCGACGGCTCGGCCCCGGTGCTGGAAACGCTGGCTGCCGTCGGGGTAAAATTGCTGCTGCTTCGCTGCGCCGGGTTCAATAACGTGGACCTGGACGCCGCCAAGCGCTGCGGCATCACAGTGCTGCGGGTGCCCGGTTACAGCCCCGAGGCCGTGGCCGAACACGCCATGGCGCTGGCCATGGCCGCCAACCGCCGCATCTGCAAAGCCTACATCAAGGTGCGCAACAATAACTTTGCGCTGGACGGCCTGCTGGGTCACACGCTGTACGGCTCCGCCGCTGGCATCGTGGGCACTGGGCGCATCGGCGCGGCCATGGCCCGCATCTGCTGCGGCTTCGGCATGACTGTGCTGGCCTATGACCAGTACCGCAACCCTGCACTGGAGGGCCTGGTGCGGTACGTCGGGCTGGAGGAACTGCTGCGCACGGCGGACCTCGTCAGCCTGCACTGCCCGCTGACGCCGGAGACCCACCACATGATTGACGCCGATGCCATCAAAATGATGCGGGACAGCGCTATTTTAGTCAACACCAGCCGGGGCGGGCTGATCGATACCCACGCGCTGATCGATGCGCTGCGCCAGCGCAAATTCGCCGGGGTGGGGCTGGATGTCTACGAGACCGAGGACAACCAAATTTTTGAGGATTACTCCGACGACGTGCTGCGTAGCGTGGTGGTGCCGGTACTGCTCAGCTTCCCGAATGTGGTCATCACCAGCCACCAGGCTTTTTTTACCCGCACGGCGCTGCAAAGTATTGCCATAACTACGATGGAAAATGCCCGTGCCTTCGCCCGCGGCGAAAAGCTGGTAAACCTTGTGGAATAAAGCAAAATACCGCTTGACAGTAATCCGAAATCGGACTATAATAGCAGAGTCCGATTTCGGATTATTGCTGTTTTGAGAGGAGACAACCCGCCTTGGAAGAGAACGCTGCACTGTCTGCCAAAAGCCTGATTGAACAGGAAAACCGACAGTATAACGAAACAAACGCATTATATCACGCGGCGGCGGTGCAGTTCGGCCTGTCGGATACAGCATTCTGGATTCTGTATGCGCTGTACAGCAGTGCCGCCCCGCTTACACAGGTGCAGATGTGCGCCGAATGGTGCCTGCCCAAGCAGACCCTCAACTCGGCGGTGCGCAGCATGGTGGAACAGGGGCTGCTGGTGCTGACCCCGGCCCCCGGCGGCAAGCGTGCCAAGAACCTGAACCTGACCGAATCGGGCCGCGCCTTGGCCGAAAAAACCATAGCGCGGGTTGTCCGGGCGGAGGCGGCAGCCATATGCCGCATGGGGCTGGAGCGCATGGAAACAGACCTTGCCATCCGGCAGGGATACCTGCAGAAATTGCGGGAAGAATTTACACAGTTAAAAGAAAAAACAGATGGACATAAAACGGAGAACCTATGAGCAAAGATCGTATCCAGTTATCTGACCATTTTACCACCGGCCGCCTGCTGCGTTTTGTGGCATCGCCCATTATCATGATGATCTTCACCTCGGTGTACTGCGTGGTGGATGGCTTTTTTGTCTCGAATTTTGCCGGCAAAACGGCATTTTCTGCTTTGAACCTGATCTACCCGTTCCTGCAGGCGTTTGGCTGCCTGGGCTTCATGGTAGGCACCGGCGGCAGCGCGCTGGTCGCCATGACACTGGGCACTGGCGATAAAAAGCAGGCGGACAACCTGTTCTCGATGCTGGCTGCCTCCACGATCGTGATGGGCATTGTCTCCACCATCATTGGCTGGTTCCTGCTGGAGCCTGCCGCCCAGCTGCTGGGCGCTACGCCGGAACTGCTGCCGAACTGCCTGATGTACGGCCGCATCCTGCTGGTGTTCCAGACAGCCTTTATGATGCAGTTCTTTTTCCAGAGCTTTTTCATCACCTCCGAAAAGCCGAAGCTGGGCCTGGCCTTCACTGTGCTGGCGGGCCTGACCAACATCGTACTGGACTTTCTGCTGGTGGGTGTGCTGCGCGGCGGCATCGTTGGCGCGGCGTCGGCTACCGTCATCAGCCAGATGGTGGGCGGCATCGGCCCTATGTTCTACTTTTTCAACCGCAAAAACTCCAGCCTGCTGCACTTTGTACGGCCCAAGTTCAGCGCCAAAGCGCTGGGCAAGGCCTGCGCCAACGGCTCCAGCGAGCTGATGACCAACTTGTCGGCCTCGCTGGTCAGTGCGCTGTACAACCTGCAGCTGATGAAGCTCATCGGCGCCGACGGCGTGGCGGCCTACGGCGTGTTGATGTACGTGGGCTTTATCTTTGCAGCGGTGTTCATCGGCTATGCCCAGGGCTGTGCGCCCATCATCAGCTACCATTATGGTGCTGAAAACCACGATGAATTGAAGAACTTGTTCCGCAAGAGCATTACGATGCTGGCGATTGCCGGTGTGGCGATGTTTACCAGTGCCCAGCTGATGGCCACGCCTTTGGCGAAGATGTTCGTCGGCTACGACGCCGGCCTGATGGAGCTGACCGAGCATGCGCTGAAGCTGTACGCGTTCTCCTTCCTGCTGTGCGGCTTCAACATTTTCTCCTCGGCGTTCTTTACGGCGTTGAACAACGGTGCCATCTCGGCGGCGATCTCCTTCCTGCGCACGCTGGTGTTTCAGGTGTTTGCGGTGCTGGCGCTGCCCATGGTGCTGGACATTGACGGCATCTGGTATGCTTTGGTTTTTGCCGAGGCTGCGGCGTTGCTCGTTTCGGCGGCGCTGCTGGTCAAGAACCGGAATCGGTATCATTACGCTTGATTTCTGCTTTTAATATGTGCCTTATCGGCCCTGCCCACCTTGCGGCAGGGCCTTTTATAATGGCATTTTGCCGCTAAAATGCACCGAAAACTTACGAAAATATTGACACATTGGGGCTTCCGTTTTATACTGTTAGTGCAGGCTAATTACAATTGACTAACTAAAAGAGGAGCATTCCTGTGTTTCTTGAACTGAATCAGATCAAAAAGTCTTTTGGCAGCGGTGAAAACCGGGTCCAGGTGCTGAAAGGCATCGACCTGGCCGTGGAAAAAGGCGAATTCTGCGTGTTGCTGGGTCCGTCCGGCTCCGGCAAGTCCACGCTGCTCAACATCCTGGGCGGCATCGACCGCGCCGACTCCGGCGACATTCTCATCGACGGCGAGCGTATGGCCGATATGAACGAGAAGGCCCTGACCCTCTACCGCCGCCGCCATCTGGGCTACATTTTCCAGATGTACAACCTCATCCCTAACCTGACCGTGCGGGAAAACATCGAGGTGGGCGCTTACCTCTCCCGCCGCCCGCTGGATGTGGACGAGCTGCTCCACCTGCTGGGCCTGTGGGATCACCGCGGAAAACTGCCCAACCAGCTTTCCGGCGGCCAGCAGCAACGCACCTCCATTGGCCGTGCCATCGTTAAGAATCCGGACATCCTGCTTTGCGATGAGCCCACCGGCGCGCTGGATTACAAGACCAGCAAGGAGATACTGAAGCTCATAGAGACCGTCAACCAGAAGTACGGCAACACCGTCATCATGGTCACCCACAACGACGCCATCCGCCTGATGGCCGACCGCGTGGTGCGTCTGCGCGACGGCGCCATCCGCAGCAACGAGACCAATGCGGTCAAGGTCCCCGCGCAGGACCTGGAATGGTAAAGGGGGCTTGCGCGTGAAGAACCCTTTAAACAAACGCATGCTGCGCGAACTGCGCAGCGAGATGGGCAAGTACGCCGTCATCGCCATTCTGCTCATCGCCACCATCGGCTTTGTGTCGGGCTTCCTTGTGGCCGGCTCCAGCATGATCGCCGCCTACAATGAGGGCTTTGAGAAATACAACATCGAGGATGGCCACTTCCGCGTGGAAAAGCAGCTCAACCGCGCCCAGCTTAAGGCGATCACCGGCGCAGGTGTGACCCTGTACGACCTGCACTACCGTGAGACCGCCATGGAAAACGGCAGCACGCTGCGCATCTACCCGGACCGCACCCAGGTCAACACCGTCTGCCTGATGCAGGGTGCCATGCCTGCCGCCCCCGGTGAGATGGGCCTGGACCGCATGTATGCCGAGAACAACGGCATCGCGGTGGGCGATACCGTGACCGACACAAACGGTCAGACCTGGACCGTCACCGGCTATGTGGCCCTGCCGGATTACAGCTGCCTGTTTAAGGATAATACGGACACGATGTTCGACGCCATCAAGTTCGGTGTGGCCATCGTCACGCAGGAGGCGTTCGATGCCCTGCCAGAACAGCAGACCTGGAACTACGCCTGGCAGTACGACACCGCCCCGGTGGACGACCGCGCCGAGAAGGACGCAGCCACCGACTTTATGAAAGTCGTCAACAAAACGGCGTCCCTGCAGGATTTTGTGCCCGAGTATGAGAACCAGGCCATCATCTTTACCGGTGACGACCTGGGCAGCGACCGCGCCATGATTGCCGTGTTGCTCTACATCGTCATTGCCATTATGGCCTTTGTGTTTTCCGTTACTACGTCCAATACCATCGCCAAAGAGGCGGGCGTCATCGGCACGCTGCGGGCCTCCGGCTACAGCCGGGGCGAGCTGGTGCACCACTACATGGCCATGCCGGTGGTGGTCACCCTTATCAGCGCGGCGGTGGGCAATGTACTGGGGTACACGGTGCTCAAAAACGTCTGCGTCGACATGTACTATGGCAGTTACAGCTTGCCCACCTATGTCACACGCTGGAACGCCGATGCGTTCTGGATGACGACAGTCATCCCGGTGGCGTTGATGATCTTCATCAACTGGCTGGTGCTTTCCCGCACGATGCGCATCTCCCCGCTGCAATTTTTGCGGCATGACCTCAGCCGCCACGCTAACCGCAAGCATGCCCTGCCCCTGCCGTCGGCACTGCCGTTTTTTGGACGGTTCCGCACCCGCGTGATTTTGCAAAACCTGGGCAGTTATGTGGTGCTGTTTGTGGGCGTGCTGTTCGCCAATCTGCTGCTCAGTTTTGGCATGATCCTGCCCGATGCGCTGAACCATTACAGTGATACGATCGCGGACAACATGCTGAGCAACACCCAGACGATGCTGCAGATCCCCTACAGCGCCATGGACGAGGACCGCAAGCTGAATGCCCTGCTCTCGATGCTGCAGTTCCGCATGGAGACCGATACCGAGGAAAACAACGCCGAAAAGTTCAGCGCCTACAGCCTGCAGACCCTGGGCACCGACGAGGGCGGCGCGGCCAAAAGCGAGAGCGTGCTGCTGTACGGTGTAGAGCCGGACAGCCGTTACGTGCAGCTGCCGGGGGATGGCGTCTACCTGTCCTCGGCCTACGCCGACAAGTACGCACTGGGCGCAGGGGACACGATTACCCTGCGGGAAAAGTACGAAGATACGACCTATACCTTTACGGTGGACGGCGTGTATGATTACATGGGTGCGCTGGCCGTCTTTATGCCCCGGGAAAAGCTGAACGAAGTGTTCGACCTGGGCGACGGCTACTACGGCGGCTATTTCTCCGACGCACCGCTGACCGAGATCAAGGATGAATACGTCGGCTCGGTCATCGACCTGGACCAGCTGACGAAAGTTTCCCGCCAGCTGATGGTCTCGATGGGGGCCTCCATGGGGCTGGTCAACGGCTTTGCCGTGATGATCTTCTTCGTGGTCGTCTACCTGCTAAGCAAGATGATCATCGAGAAGAACGCCCAATCCATCTCGATGACGAAAATTTTAGGCTACAACG
The DNA here is from genome assembly GCA_900539695.1 of uncultured Oscillospiraceae bacterium. GTDB lineage: Bacteria > Bacillota > Clostridia > Oscillospirales > Ruminococcaceae > Gemmiger. Next base: position 14,591 of record UQDG01000014.1, on the reverse strand, counting down.
GCAGCGAGATTGCCCGGCTGTATCTGCTGTCCACCACGGTGGTGGTCGTGCTGTGCTTGGTCATCAGCCTGCCGATCGAAGTATACGTGATGAAGTTCCTTTTCCGCGCTGTCATGATGGAAAGCATGACCGGCTGGATCGAGATGTGGGTCTCGCCCACGCTGTACCCGCGCATGCTGGCGGCGGGCCTGGCTACCTACGCGGTGGTGGCGGTACTGGAGTACCGCCGCATCATTCGCGTGCCGATGGACGAAGCGCTGAAGAATGTGGAGTGATGGGATATGAAAAAAACGATACCGATACTTTTGTCTGCGGCGCTGCTGCTTTCGGCCTGCGGCCAGGCGGCCGGCACGGCGGAAACCACCTCGGCGGACGCCCCTGTTGCCGTGACCGAGACGACGGCGCAGACCTCTGCCCCCAAGACCACGCCCGGCGGCGTGGATAAGGCTGAGACCGTCTACGCCAAGGCCGACGCCGACGGCACCGTGACCGAGACCACGGTGGAAGCTGTGCTGAAGGCCCGCGACGGCGCGACGATTGAAGACGTGGCCGCCCTGCGGGACATCATCAACAAAGAGGGTGATGAGGCGTACACCACCGGCGCCGACAACGCCCTGACCTGGGAGAACAGCGGTAATGCCATCACCTACGAGGGCAAGTCCGACGCCGCCCTGCCGGTGACCACCCGGGTGACCTACTACTTAAACGGCGTGGAAACCGCCCCCGCTGACCTGGCCGGGCAGAGCGGCCGGGTGCGCATCCGCTTTGACTACACCAACCACACCCGCGAGACCGTCACGGTGGATGGGCAGGAGTACACGGTCTGCGTGCCGTTTACGGCCATCACAGCGGTGATTTTGGACGGGGACAAGTTCTCTAATATTGAGGCCGACAACGGCAAGGTTATGGAGCTGGACGGCACAACGGCCGTGCTGGGCACCGCGATGCCAGGTCTGGCGGACAGCCTGCGCCTGACCGAGTTTGAGCCGCTGGAGGACACCGAGATCCCCGCTTATTTTGAAGTGAGCGCCGATGTGACCGACTTCTCGCTGGACTTTACGGCCACGATCCTGACTCCCTCGGCGCTGGATGATCTGGACACCGGCGACCTGTCCGACCTGGACAATTTGAGCGACACGCTGGACGACCTGACCGACGCCGCCGACGAACTGGCGGACGGTACCGGCGCTTTGGCCGACGGCGTGCAGGCACTGTATGATGGCTTCCACGAGTACGCCGACGGCGTGCAGGGCCTGAACGAGGGCGCCGAAGCCCTGGCCGACGGCCTGACCCAACTGTATGACAGCGGCACGGCCCTGGTGGACGGTGCCAACGCCCTGCGGGACGGTTTGAGTGCGGTCAGTGGAGCCGTCGGTGGGATGACCTCCGGCGATACGGGCAGCAATGACGAGATGATGGCCCAGCTGGACGAGCAGCTGGCGCCGGTAATTTCCAATTATGGCACGACCGTGGTAACGGATACCGTGACCGATGCGGACCTGCTGGCTGCCCTGACGGCGGCTGGCCTTACCGGGGAGCAGCAGCAGGCCGTACTGGGCGCAGTAGGCGTGGCCATGGGCAAAGCGCTGCAAAACGACACCCCTGCCATGGTGCAGGGCGTGGCCGGTACGGTCTCCGGGGTCCTCATGAGCCAGCTTGGCAGCGGCATCTGCCAGCTGCAGACCGGCCTGGACCAGCTTGCCAGCGGCAGTGCCGAGCTGGCCCGCGGTGCCGACACCTACGTAAAAGCGGTTGGCCAGGTCAGCCAGGGGGCAGACGCCCTGGCCGAAGGCAGCGCCAAGTTGGACGACGCCAGCGACGCCATGTACGAGGGCCTGGCTGAACTCCACGATGGTGCAGCAGAACTCCACGACGGCGTGCAGGAGTTCAGCGATAAAAACACCGACAACCTTTCCGATGACCTGGGCGGCGACCTGCGCAACGTAGTCCGCCGCCTGAAAGCCGTCCAGCAGGCGGGCAAAAACTACCAGACCTTCAGCGGCTTGCACAACGGAGACATTGGCAGCGTAAAGTTCATCGTGGAGACGGCGGAGATCAAGAAGTAAACAGGGTAGAAAAAATAAAAGGGAAGAATCTGTGAGGAACAGGTCCTTCCCTTTTTGTAATGCGCATGCTTGACTTTCTGCACAAGGCTGCCGCCATCAAAGTCTTTGAGTTTGCAAACAGCTATGGCATCCGATGGCAGGGCTTTGTTCAAACGTTCCAGGCTGTTGTGCAGTTCAGGAAGGCTCTACTGGTCAGACCGAGTTGAACAGAGACCGTTTACCAGATGCAATCATGATATGCTATCCTGCCGCTTCGGGGAGGTGGACGCCTACGGCAAGGCCGGACACCGCGGTACGCTCACATGACGTAAACTGCCGTTACCGCAGGTGAAGCGGTAACGGCAGGGCAGTAAGACAGCACCAGCCGTCACGGGGGGCGCGACGGCTGGTGCTGTTATACTTTAGGTGGTTGCCTTATCAACGCTGACGGTAAAGGTTACGGTGCCGGTGTAGGTGCCGGAATTGTTTCCCAATTAAATCGAGTAGCACTCTTCAATGTACTTATCAAACAGCTTACGTTTGATAAGCCGTTTGCTGCCGACCCAGAGGACGAAGGGACAGTTTTCATCGTTGGAGAGCTCGCGAATCTTGTTGACGCCGATGCTGGAGTAGGCGGCGGCTTCTTCCAGTGTCAGGTTGGATTTTTCCCAGATGGGCACCTCTTTCATGGCCATTCTCCTTTCGCGGGGCGGGGGTTACACATTGTAGGTCGTTTCGTGGGTCGCCATGTTGTGCAGCACATCGCCGCGCAGCATTTTATCGGCATGGGCAATGCGTTCCTCGCGGGTCTTCAGGTGAACCATATCCTCGTAGGCCTGCTTTGTCATGTCGATCAGCCACGGCTGGGTAGCCAGCATCACATCGGCAAAGCGGTAGACCGTGGGCCAAAATTCCTCTTTGGCTACCACGCGGTTGACAAGACCCATCTGCAAGGCCTCCTCGGCAGAAAGATCCCAACTGGTCAGCAGAGCTTCCAACGCGCGTTTGCGGGGCATGGCATCCACGATATCCACCAGCACCATCATCGGCACACCACCCATACGCACTTCTGGGAAGTTGAATACCACGCCCTTACGCGCCACAGCGAAATCGCACAATGCCAGCACCCCCATGCCCGCTTTCATGCAGTCGCCGTTGACGGCGGCGATCATCGGCTTGGTCACGGCGCCGGATGCCTTCAAAAAATGCGTCAGGGCGTCGGTATACTTGTCTTTCTCGCCCGGGGCGTTGGGGTCCACGCGGCCGCCGGTGTAAAAATACTGCTCGTTGCCGGTGACGATGCCCACGCGCACATCTGGGTTGGCTTGCAGTTCTTCATAGCTGCGGGCCAGCTGTTCGATGCCGTCCCAATCCAGACCGTTTTTCGTTTCGGGATTGTCTACGCGTATCAGCATGATATGGTCTTTGATCTCGCAAAAAACCTGTTGTCTGGTTTGCATAGCCGCTCCTTTCCCCGCCTCAGCGGTTGCACTGGTGGTGCGGGCCCTCGACCGAAAGGTCCGAGATCTTGCCCGCACGCAGGGTGGCACTGTCACTGTGGCCGAGCGCTTCCCGCACAAAGCGGGCTGTATCAAGCAGACGGTCAATGTCAATGCCGGTCTCGATGTCCATCTCATTCATGGTATCGACAAGATCCTCAGTGGCGATATTGCCGGACGCACCGGGCGCGTAGGGGCAGCCACCCAACCCGGCGACCGACGAATCAAAGTGCGTAATGCCAGCCTGCATGGCGGCAAACACGTTGGCCATGGCGTTGCCGTGGGTGTTGTGCGGGTGGAAGAAGAAGTTGATATCCGGGTAGGCATCCAGCAGACGGCTGGTGGTGTTGTACACTTGCAGCGGCGTGGCTACGCCCGAGGTATCCCCTAGGCCGACCGCCTTGATGCCCATGGCAGAGAGCCGATCCAGCACAAATTTAAGGCGAGAGAACGTCGGCACACCTTCAAACGGGCAGCCGAACGTGACCGCCAAACCCACGATGAGGTCAACATCAAGCCCGCTATTCAGGCACTGCTCGATCATTTTGATTGATTGCTCGGTCGTCATGTTCATATTGTTGATGTTGTGGGAGTCGGTGGCTGAAAGCGTAAGCTCCACCCGCTTGACCCCGGCAGCAGCGGCACGCTGGAAGCCGCGGAGGTTGGGCACCAGAGCGCTGTACTCCACGCCCGGTTGGCGGGTAATGCCCGACAGCACTTCCTCAGCATCCGCCATGTTGGGCACAGCCTTGGGATGTACAAAAGCAGCGGACTGGATATCGGCAAAGCCGCACTGGGACAGGCGGTCGATCATCTCGATTTTGGTGGCGGTGGGCACAAAAGTTTTTTCGATTTGCAGGCCGTCTCGCGGGCCGACCTCTTTGATATAGATCCGTTTGGGCAGATTCAGCATCGTGGGTTCCCCTTTCCGGCCATCCCAGGCCATCTTAAATGATTTTTTCCTCTTTCAGTTCTTCAATCTCGGCTTCGCTCATCTGCAGGTCGTGGCCGTACACATCCTCGTTAGAGCTGCCCATCTCGGGGCCAAGGTGGTCGATGGTGCAGGGCGTACCCGAGTAAACCGGGAAAATGCCCGGAACGACCACGTCCCCCAGCACGGGATGCTGCACATGCTTGAGGCTCTCACGGTAGTTCATCTGCTCGTCCTTGAAGATATCGTCGATATAGTTGATGGGCGTAGCCGGGACGCCGAAGCCATCGAGGTACTTGCACACCTCGCGCGCGGTGGCGTAGTGGCTACTCCAGTCGTCGATGATCTTGTCCAGTTCTTCGTGGTGGGCTACACGGTCTGTGTTGGTCACAAAGCGCGGGTCGGTCAACAGTTCGGGCATGCCCATGGCTTCGGGCAGGCGGCTCCAGGTGTTCTGGGTGCTGGCCGCCAGCACGAACCACCGGCCGTCGGTGCCGCGGTAGTAGTTGGCAGGGCTGGCCGCGCCGGTGTAAAGCGGCTCGATCTTGGGCAGCTTTTTGTTGACAGAGTAGTTGGTGATCTTATCTTCCATCGTGCGCAGCAGCGGTTCGTAGAGGGAAACATCCACGACCTGCCCCTCGCCGCCGTTCTTTACGACGTTCATCACGGCACTCAGGCCACCCATGACGGCGTACATACCGGCCATCAAGTCCGCCAGCGGCACGCCCGGACTGATTGGAGCGCGGTCGGGATAGCCGTGGAATCCGGTAAAGCCCGAGTAGGCTGTAACTGGCGTGCCAAGGCCCGCCTTTTTGTGGTAGGGGCCGGTCTGGCCGTAACCGGAGATGCGCACCAGCACGACCTTGGGGTTGACGGCTTTCATCGCGTCGTAGCCGATGCCCCACTTTTCCAGCGTGCCGGGGCGGAAGTTCTCGATAACGAGATCGGCATCTTTGACGAGGTCCAGCAAGATCTTGTGGCCTTTTTCACCGTGCAAGTCCAGCGTAACGCAGCGCTTGTTGCGGCCCATCGTGATCCAGCGCAAGCTGACCTCGTGGTTGGCGTCATCGTAGGGCAAAAACGCGCGGAAGGGATCGCCCTTGCCAGGCATCTCGATTTTAATGACATCCGCGCCCCAGTCTGCCAGCAGAGAGCCAGCAAACGGACCTGCCACCACATTGCAAAGTTCGATTACTTTTAAAGAAGTAAGGGGTCCTGTTCTCATCGTCCGTTCTCCTTTTTACTTTTTACTGTTTTTTATCCATCACAAAGGTATCGCCGGTAGAAATACCGCCATCGACGCAAATCACCTGGCCCGTCAGATGCACACTGCCGGGGCTGAGCAGCATCACAACGGGACCGACGAGCCACTCGACACGGCCGGGCACCCCGCGGGGGATGGCCTCGATGCGGCGGCGGTAGCCGTCGGGGTTTGCCATGACGGTGGCGCGGTTGATATCGGTAACGACCAGCCCCGGGGACAGCACATTGACGTTGATGCCCTGGGCGCACCACTCGGTAGACAGCGCACGGGTGAAGCCGTTGATGGCTGCTTTACTGGCCGAGTAGGCCGTATACTTGGCCTTGCCCTGCAGAGCGCTCAAAGAGCTGACGTTGACGATGCGGCCCTTGTGCGCAGGCAGCATGTAGGTACCGGCGGCCTTGCAGCAATGGACGATGCCTTTAAAATTTACATCCACCACATGGTTGAAATCCGCCATGCCGATTTCCAGCAGCGGCAGGGCTTTGTTGATACCGGCGCAGTTCACCAGACCGTCTATTGTCTGATAATGTTCAAAAATCTTGGCAAATGCGGCCTGCACGGCGGCAAAATCGGTAACATCGGCCGCACAGCCGATGGCATCCTGCGCGCCGCGGGCTTTAAGTTCCTCAGCGGCCTGGTCACAGGCGGGCTGCTTGGTGGCGACGATGGCCAGTTTGGCACCAAGGTCGGCCAGGCCGTTGGCGATCTCCCGCCCGATGCCGCGCGTACCGCCACAGACCACGATCACTTCGTCTTTTACCCCGAAGAGGCTGTCTAACGTGTAGTTCATTCGTAACATCCTTTCCCGAAAAAATTGCGAAATATGTTCACCCCCGCTGGGAGCCAGCGGTTGTTCGTCTGCCTTTATTTTGCCAAGCCGCAGGGCTGTTGTATAGCGGCAATTTCGCTGGATGATGAACACGCCGTGCTGTTTGCAATGAACAAATTCCGCACCCGGTATCACAATTCGCACTTTTTGTCATTTGGGGAAATTATACAGGCAAAAAAGCAACAAGCCCCGTCCGCTGTAGCGGGCAGGGCTTGTTTGTGCGTTTTAACAATTTTTTCGTTATTCAGTTGTTTCTTTTTCCTGTTGGGCGTTTTTCAGGGCTTCAGCTTCTACCTTTCCATCCTTTTTGTGCAGGCTGCGGTAGTTGCCGGGCGTCATGCCCACGATCTTGCGGAAGCTGCGGATAAAGCTTTGCGAGTAACGGAAACCCACATAAGCGCCGATTTCGTTACTGCTCATTTTGGTGGTTTCCAGCAGTTCTTTGGCGTGTTCGATGCGCAGGTTGCTGATGTAGTTGACCACGTTGGTGCCGGTGTAAGCTTTGATCTGCTTGCTGGCGTAGGTGGCGCTCAGGCCCATCTGCTCAGCGACATCATCCAGCGCGATATCCTGATTGTAGTTGTTGCCGATCCACTCCAAAATTTCCTGTACGCGGATATCCTTTTTGTTTTGCAACTGGTCGTACATCACGCGGGCGGCGGCCTGCGCGTAGGAGACAACGCAATCAGCCACATCATGCACCGATTCCAGGCTGTGTATCTCGGCTTTCAGCTGTTTTACATCGCTGTAGCGGTCGTCGAGCTCTTTTTCTTTGCCGATGATGGCGCTGTGGATGGTATCGGTCAGCTGTGCGCCGATTTCCCGCGCGCGGTCAAGCTGCAAATAAGGATTGTCGTGCAGCATTGAGAAGTAACTTTCCAGAAGTTCCGAAGCATCCTTCACCTTGCCGAGCTTGATCTGGTCCACCAGCTTTTTCTGGTGGTCATAGCTCATCTGCATGTCGATCCCCATTTTTTCGGAGTAGGTGTAGGGCGTATCCTTATTATAATAAACCTTGTGCTGGATCAGCTGCTTGGCGTGGCCGCAACTTTCGGCCAGGTCCCACGGCACATCCATCACACTGCCAAAGGCGATAACAACGGGCTGCTCGCTTAACAAAGTAAGCTGTTTCTGGATGGCGGCGCCCATCTGATCCAGCCCCAGCTGAACCTGGCGAGCGTTGAACTCGGCCGGGATGCAGAAAATCGCCGCGAGCAGCGAATGGTCAGCCCAGGCGTAATAGGCGCGGTAGCCTTCCAGCAGGCGTTCGTTGCAGCCGTACTGCAAAATTTTGCGGAACTGGCCGTAGATATCCTGGTGCATGTTCAGTTTCAGGGCGCTGATGGCCTCGATGCGGGCGAGCATGACGGTGTATTTTTGCGGCTGATCCTGCAAAAGCCCCATTTTGGTCATCAATTGACGGCGGGCCGTCGCTTTTTCGCCGTGCACCGGTTCTCCGCCGATGAGCGAAAGCACGATGTGTTCCTGCAGTACATCGCGGAAGCTGTGCAGCACCTGGTCGTTGGCTGCGGCGTGGGCCTGTTCCTGGGTGCTGACACGGGCCAGATAGGTCAGGCAGTCCTCGGCATCCTCGGGCGGGATGTTGGTTTTCAGCCGGATATTTTCGGCGGCTTGCAGTTCGCTGGCATTTTGTGTGTAAATGGTATTGAACCAGATAAACAGCAGAATCACGACCACAATGATCATGCCCGCCCACAGGCGGCGGTTGGTGTTGTGCGTTTTGTTCAGCACATTGGCATAGGGCAGTGTCTGCACGTAACGCCAGCCGTAGGTGGCATCCTCGGTTGTGGCGGTCAGGTAGCGGCCCTCTTTGGTGGAGATCAGCACGCCGTCGGTCACGGTCACACTCGTATCCTGTCGGGACAGTAGTTCGTCATACGTTTCCGGGATGTCACCATCCTGCTGGCTCCAGATCAAATTTCCTTTGCTGTTGTAGATCCACAAAGTGTTGCTGTAGTTGGCATCCCGCGAGGCTTCGGCCTCGGTGATCAAGCGGTTGCCCAGGTCATTGATGCTTATATTGTACACCAGCCACTTGTTTTGCAGCGTGGAAAGGTACGGCACACGGCTGACCATCGAAATATAGGTATCCTCCTGCCGGTAGGGCGTGCGCACGGTACGGATATCATCCAGCAATTGCATACCGCCGCGGGACGCGTGGTATTGCAGACGCCAGCTCAAATCATAAAATTCATCATCGGCATAGCCGATCTTATCCAAGGAATTATAAATGGTATGGTTCAGGTTGCAGATCAAATAGGCGCTGTTGATGTTGGGGTACGGCTCGGTATTTTGGCGCAGCACCTGGCAGGCCAACGCGGCGTCAACCTCGTCGTCCTTTGCTTCGGTGCGGCCTACATCAATATAATGGATGTTGGAGGTGCTCTCGTTCATGATGAGCGCGATGGAATCCAGCGTGCTGACTGCAAAATCCCGCTGGCGCTCCGACGTTTCGCGCAGGGTGGCGGTCGTATTATTCAGCATTTCCTGGTTTTGGGTGCTAGCCAGGATACTGCCCGCTAGGATGGGCGCAAACAAAATCAGCAGCAGCACCGCCCAGGTTTGCGGGCGGCGGAAGATGCTGCGCATCACCACAGCAGGGTCAATATTATGGGGCGATTTGCGGTATTCCATGATTCACCAATTCCGTCTTTCCGGGGTCAGCGGCACAAAATTGCAGATTTTGTACATTCTCAGCCTGCCATATAGGGGATGCTACCGACCATTTTTTGTTTTCCTTTTCAGCATACAATGCGCATCAAAATTTGTCAACACTGTTTATTGGGCTTGTTGTTTTTTGCCAAGTGCCTGGCGTATTGCCCAACCGAGGAGCGGTTTCTTTGTGTGGGTTGTCAGTAGGTACACAAAAAGCGCGATTCCAGCAGATGATATGGGGCGTAAAATAGCGGAATTTGATAGCAATGACAGGTTTTGTCCATTGAATCTTCGCAATTTCTGTCCAATAATGGACTTGTCGAAAGCGAAACGACGCTGTGGGCGTTCTTCAGCGCGTGCAGACCGCAGCTCTGTTTCCCAGATAAAAAAGAAGAGAAACCGTAAAAACAAGGAGGCACAAACACCATGAAAAAAGCACTGAAAGTCCTGAGCACCGTTATGGCCGCCGGTATGCTGGCCGCCTGCGGCAGCACCGCAGCATCTTCTACTGCTACGAGTGCTACGAGCACCGCTGAAAGCACCGCTGCATCCAGCGACGAGGCCGTTACCCTACGCCTTGGCCACACCCAGCCCACTGACCACCAGGTCAACATTACTGCTGAGCGCTTTGCCGAGCTTGTCAATGAGTACAGCGGCGGCTCTGTTACCGTTGAAGTTTACCCCAATAGCACCTTTGGTTCTGCTTCTGAAATGAACGCTGCCGTTCAGAGCGGCGACCTGGACCTGTATGTGAACGCTTCTGCTCAGTTCGCATCCCAGTACGAGCCAATGACCGTTGTGGACGCCTGGTATATGTTTAATGATACCGACCACCTGATGAAGTTCTACAGCCCCGACTGCGAGGTTTACCAGACCCTGTGCGAAGGCCTGAAGGAAGCCTGCAACATTGACAGCCTGGCCCCCATCTACTACGGTGCCCGCCACATGACCGCCAACACCCCGCTGAACAGCGTTTCTGACCTGAAAGGCCTGAAGATGCGTGTTGCCAGCGACCCGATGCCCACCGCTTTCTTTGAGGCCATGGGCGCCACTCCCACCCCCGTTGCTTACAACGAGACTTACCTGGCCTTGCAGCAGAACGTTGCTGACGGCGAAGAGAACCCCGCTGCTTCCATCACCAGCATGAAGTTCTACGAGGTCCAGAAAACTTTGAACCTGACCGCCCATCAGTACCAGATGCTGACCATCTACATGAGCGTTCCCAGCGAGGAAAAGCTGAGCGATGCCCAGATGGAAGCCGTCCGTAAGGCCGCTGCCCAGGCTGCTGAAGAGCACAACGCCGTTGCTTTCGATCAGGAGCAGGAGATTATCGACGCCCTGAAGGACAAGATCGAAGTTGTTACCCCCAGCGATCTGGACAGTTTCAAGGAAGCCTGCGCTGCCGTCTATCCCCAGTACGAAGAGACCTGGGGTGCCGGTGTTGCTGACGCTATCAAGGCCCTTGCCTGATCCTGACACATCTACCCTGAACCTGTAAGTTATCCGATACAGGGGCGTTGTACGGCCTCCCGGCGGACAGCGCCCCCTTTTTGTACCTGCAAGTGACTTTCGGCCACCTGGAAGCCACCTATTTTTAAGAGAGGACTTGCTATGATCCAGAAATTCGAGAAATTCGAAGCGATCCTTGCCAAGATTCAGAGCATCTTCTTCTGCATCGTACTTGGCTTCATGGCCATTGTCATGTTCGCTTCGGTCATCTTCCGCTATGTGCTGAACGACCCCATCATCTGGAGCGAAGAGCTTACCACTGTTATGCAGGGCGCGCTGGCCTTTGCCGGCGTTGGCTACTGCTGCCACTACAAGGCACACACCCGCGTGCTGCTTTTCCACGATAAGCTGCCCAAGTTTATGCAGGGCATTGTAGATATCCTGTGCAACGGCATTATGATCTTCTGCCTGTACAAATTCTGCGAGACGATGCCCAAGTACATCAAGAGCAAGGCTGCGTACTTGACCACCATCCGCTGGCTGAACTACACGCTGTTCAACTACATTATTTATGCGGGCTTTGTAATCGCCATTTTGTATATTCTTGTTGATGCTATCCGTACTGTATACACCATGGTCCACCCCGAAGCTACCGCTGAGGCCGCAGAATAAGACGAAAGGAGAATACCCACTATGGCATTGTTGTTTGGTTTGTTTTTCCTGTTCCTCATCATGGGTATGCCGGTCGCCTTTTGCATGATGTGCAGCGCCGTGCTGTACTGCACAGTCTTTGGCGAAAGCATCAACATGGTGCTTACCCGCACGATCGCAGGCCCCAGTTCCTTTACTCTGATGGCCCTCGCCTTCTTTATCCTGGCGGGCAACATCATGAATAACGGCGGCGTCACCGACCAGATCTTTGGCTTCTGCAAAAAGGCCGTGGGCTGGATCCCCGGCGGTCTGGGCCACGCTAACGTGCTGGCATCCGTTATCTTTGCCGGTATGTCCGGCGCTGCGGTTGCCGATGCCGGCGGCCTGGGCGCAATTGAAGTCAAGGCCATGCGCGATGACGGCTACGACGATGAGTTTGCCGTTGCCGTTACGGGCGCTTCCTCCATCATCGGCCCCATCATCCCGCCCAGTATCCCCGTAGTCGTGTACGCGGTTGCGGCCAGTGTTTCGGTCGGCAAACTGCTGATCGGTGGTTTGATTCCCGGTTTGGTGCTGGCGCTCTGCATGATGGTTTACATCTACTTCGTTAGTAAAAAGCGCCACTACCCCAAGCATGAGTTTGAAGGTTTCCCAGCGCTGGGCCGCTCGTTCGTCAAGTCTCTGCCTGCCCTGCTGACGCCCTGCATCATCCTGGGCGGTATCCTGACCGGCGTCTGCACCCCGACCGAGGCTTCGGCCGTGGCTGTTGGCTATGCCCTGATCCTGAGCCTTGTTTCCCGCAACCTGAGCCTGAAGGACCTGCCCCGCATTCTGGATGAGACCATCCTGACCACGATGTCCGTGCTGTTCATCGTCGGCTGCGCCAACGGCTTTGGCTACATCATCACCATTGCCCAGCTGCCGCAGAAGATGATTGCCCTGTTCTCCAACTTCATCACCAACCGCTACACAGCCCTGCTGCTGATCAACCTGTTCCTGCTGGTTGTTGGCATGCTGATGGAGTCCTTGTCCGCCCTGACGCTGCTGACCCCCATCCTGGTCCCCATCGCCATGAGTTACGGCATCGACCCGATTCACTTCGGCATCGTGATGATTTTGAATCTGATGATCGGTATGCTGACCCCGCCCGTTGGCATGGTGCTGTTTGTTCTGAGCCGTATGACGCCAACACCATTTGAAAAGATCTGTAAAGCAATGGTGCCGTTCCTGGGCATGTGTATCATAGCGCTGATCATCATTGCTCTGGTTCCCCCGCTGGTCACGTTCCTACCCGGCGTACTGATGTAACTTTGATTCTTGAAAAAGGAGTGTTTGTTTATGAATCTGTTCTTTGAATTTCACCGTGAAGCGCTGGATCCCCAGATCCGTGAAAACGTAAGAAAAACCCTGCCCATGCTGGACGAGATGAAAGATGCGGAACTGCGCGAGAAAGTGATTGATGCGTGGGCACTGTCCCTGCAGCTCAATGGCTGGACAGCCATCGAGGAAATGCCCGGCTCCGGTATGCCGGAGGCTTCGGCAATCGGTGACCAGTCTATGCACATCAAGGTCGTCATGTACAACGCCCTGAGCATCTACCGCAACCTGAAAAAAGCCTACGAGCGTGACTTTGGGCTGGATGAGGATATCCTGATGGCCTGCGCCGCCCTGCACGACGTTGGCAAACCGTACGAGTACAACCGCACCGAGCGCCCGAAGTGGGTGGCCGATGACAAGGAGTACGGCATGCCCAACCTGCGCCATCCCTCTTATGGTGTGTTCATCTGCGGCGTGTGCGAGCTGCCCGCGCCTGTGCTGAACGTAGCCGGTTATCACAGCCCTGAGGGCCGCTTTATCAAGCGCAGCGCCTACGGCGAGATCGTCCACTACGCCGACGACGGGTCCTGGTTCTCTCTGGCCCGCCTGTGCGACCTGAACATCCCCAAGCTGTAAGATTTCATCATCGCCCTTCTTTTGTTCTGTTTCCTCCCTCTTATGTTTTGCAAGCGGCAAGGCCGCTGCTGCTTATTTGGATTTTGCTGGCAGCTTAATACGATTATGGAAAGAGCCTGAGATATGACAACAGCACATCCACGCAAACAGGTTTGTCAGCAAAATTCAAATAAGTAAGGCCGTTGCTTCTGCCCGAAGCAGCGGCCTTGCCGTTTTATTGATGTGGTCAAGGAATCAGATGGCGTACATCGTAAAGATGCCCTCGGCCAGCAGCTTGTTTTCCTCGGGGCAGCGCACCGCAATGTCCAGCACGCAAACGGTGCGGCCGCGGCGGATGACCCGGCTTTCGGCTTCGAGATGCCCCTGTGCAACGTTGGACAGGTAGTTCAAACTGCCGTTCTGGGTCACGTATTTGCGGCCATCGGTGCGCGCGGTCAAGCCGCTGCAGCAATCGGCCAGCGTGTACAGCATACCGCCGTGTACCCTGCCCAACGGGTTCAGCAGTTCAGGGCGGACCTCGGCGGTCATCTTCACGTAGTCGTACCGCATCTCGGCTACCTTGATGCCGCAGATTTGGGCAAAGGCGTTGTTTTCGAGATGGGCTTTGAGTTTTTCAATCCGCTCCGGCGTGAGGGCGGCAGCTTCGTTCTTTGGTTCCATTTTGTCAGTCCTTTATACACAGTAAAAATGCCTGCTTTTGGTTTGCAAAGGCAGGCGTGCGGTTGCGTAGAGTTACGCTGCTCCCCGCGAAATTGCACCGCTGTAGGTTGAAAATTTCACGGTGCAGCCTTATTATCATACCGCAGAAAAATCCATTTTGTCAATACAAAGGAGCGTATATCTATGATCCGTCGCAGTGAAGAAAAGCAAAGTGTCCGCAAGCCCGCCCCGTTTAACGGCGTGGGCGAAATCACCGTCCGCAGCCTGCTGAACGGCCCCGAGGAAATGAGCCAGAAGGGCCGCGTGTTTGGCCACACCACCGTCTACCCCGGCAGTGAGATCGGCTACCATATCCACACAGGCGACAGCGAGACCTATTACATCCTGAGCGGCAAGGGCCTGTACAACGACACCGGCACCGAGGTAGAGATCGGCGCCGGTGACGTGACCTACTGCGCCCCCGGCGAGGGCCACGGCCTGAAATGCCTGGGCGACGAGCCAATTGAAATGATTGCACTGATTTTGTACGAATAAAGTTTCGCCCTATCACGGGATGTTGGAGAATCTCTGCAAAGTACGTATCCCGGTAGTCCTGCTGGGTAATTTCCCCGTCTTTCCAGTCTTGATAAAGGGA
>UQDG01000013.1 GCA_900539695.1 uncultured Oscillospiraceae bacterium | reverse complement strand
CAGCTGCCGCACCTCGCTCGCCGTATCGGCACTTAGAATTGTGCGGTATTGCCCTTACACATTTTTCTTATAAAATCAAACACCCCGCAGCTTTGCTTTTGCTTGGCAAGGCCGCGGGACGTTTTCGGTTTACTTTTAGTTCTGGCAGAAAATGTTCTGCTTTTGGATGATGGGATAATGCACGAGGGCCACACCATCCAAATCTTCGTGGTGCATGGACACAGCGGTGATCTGGTTGTTATCGTAGGTCGTGTAGTAATAGACACCTGTATCGGCGTTGCAGCAGCTTGTGTAGAGGGTGATCTCGTACTTGCCGTCATCCAGCTCACAGCAGCCGCGCTGCTGCTCTACCGAGCCGAGGATGTGGAAGAACTGGCTGACACTGCTCATCTCGTTGTCGGCCGATTTCGAGTTGCCCCGGGTAAAGGCCACTTTGACAAAGCGGGACATCGAGGAAAGGTCGCCCGGCAGGCCGATGCCGCCCATGCCGCGGCTGAGTTCCGGCAGATCCACGCCGGGAGCGAAAGTGTTTTTCGGGGTCCGGGGGCTGAGGGCGCGGTAGTTGGCCAGCATGGCCATCTGCTGCGGGAACGGCGGGTTGTTGGTCAGCACCTCTACAGGATTCTCGTACACATGCAGGCCGTCGGCCACGGCCTCCACCGTGATGCTGCCGGTGCGGTCAGTGATGAGCCAGTGCAGCTTTGCCGTGGGCAGCTGGGCGTTAAACGGGATGTCCACAAGGTTCAGCTTGGCCAACAGGGCGCGTACCTCGTTCAAATCGGCGCACTGGCCCAGCAGCCAGGGGATCAGTTCAAACACCGAGATGTTGTCCTTTCCGTCCGTTTCCGACTGGCAGGCAGCGTTGCCCACAAAGTTCAGCCCTGCAATGCACAGGCCTTTCTCGTTGACAGCATCGTAGTAGAGCGGATACTCCTCGGCCACATAGGCCATACCGATCATGGCGTAGTGGGTGCGCATCTCCCCCGCCCGACGGAACGTGAACGGGTAGTTGCGCGGGGTGATGGTCACCTCATCCCCGTAAGAAAATTCATAATCCAAGTTGCGGCCAAAGTACAGGTCTTTGGTCCGGTAGGATGCTGCCGTACACATAAGCGTTGGCTCCCTTCTTATTTTTGAGTAGTATAGCACAGTAGTGGGGCGGTATCCATTGCCAAATTGTAAACAAATGCCCGGTACGCAAAAAGCACGGTGCCCTGCGTGGAGCACCGTGCTTTCATTATGTCCGTATTTTACGCCAGGACGAAATGATAGACCAGCGAGACCGCAATGATCAGCGCACAGACAATGGCAGTGATCGGCGGGGCCCAGTGGATGATACGCTCGGCCATCTCATCGTCTTCGCTCACCTCGTCATCGTCGGCATAGCGGCCGCGCTTTTTGCGAGGGGCGTAATCCTCGTCATCATCGTCGTCCAGATCGTCATCTAGCTCGTCGGTGTCGTACATCTGGGTGCCCTCGTCATCGTCGTCATCATCGGCAAACAGACGGCCCTTGGGGGCGTAGCGGCGGACGCGCTCGTCCTCCTCGTCCTGTTCCTCGTCGTGGGCGGCAAAGCTCTTGGGGTCGTAGGCGGCGGTAGCACCGGCGTCATCCTCGATCTGGCTGTTGATGGCAGCCTGGGCAGCGGCAGCGGTGGCGGCGGGATCAGCCTTAGCGGCCACGGGCTGCTGCGGGGCAGCCTGCTGGGCCACGGCATTGATTTCCTGCTGCTGGCGCTCGGCCGCACGGCGGGCGTCCTCCAGGATGTTGGTCAGAGTCGCTTTGATCTGGGCACGGTCGCCGCCGCACTCCGAGCAGACCGAGGTGTTTTCCTCATTGGGATGGAATGCACCGCAGGCGCAGAACCAGCCGTACTCGTTATCCTGCGGCACGCAGGTCAGCTGGGCGTTGCCGGTGCGGTTCTGCAGGGTGCGGGCAATGGAAGCGGGCAGCACACGGGGCAGCTGCAGGCGCACGCGCTTGTAGGCGCGCAGGTCGACGCCGCGGCCGTTCAGGAACGCACGGTCCTGCTCGACCTCCACGCTGGAGACCGGCGTATCGCTGACATAGACAGCATCGTCACTGCCAAAGACCTCGCCAGGCTGGGCATTGAGCTGCTCGTAATAGAAATCGTCCTCGCACAGGACCTGGCCTGCGGCGTCCTTACATTTGAAATGGACGACCAGACCGGTCAGCGGCTCAGTGCCGACGTTTTTGAAGGTCAGGCAAACCGCAACTTCGCCGGTGACGTCACCTTTCAGCAGTTCTACGCGAACAAACTGGACCGGGCTGCCGGCCGTATAATAGTTGGCGCGGGACTGCGCCATCAAGGAAAAATTCTGATCCATGGTTCACACCTACTTTTTACTGTTGCACGTCGGGCTGGTCCGTAACCTGCTCGGCATCCGTATCGGATTTCGGCTGTTCGGCCTGGACGGCAGGTGCTGCCGGTTCGGCGGTCTTACCGTTGGCCAGGTCATAGGGCGGCAGGGTGCCACCCTCCATCAGGGTCTTGAACTCTTCGCCGCTGATCTTCTCGCGCTCCATCAGCACGGCCGAGACCTTGTGCAGTTCGGCCATGTGTTCGGTCAGGATACGGCGGGCCGTCTCGTAGGCTTCATCCACGATGTCGCGGATCTCGTTGTCGATCTCGGATGCAATCGCCTCGGAGTAGCCTTTGCCCTGGCCGAAGTCGCGGCCCAGGAAAGTCTCGCCGGGATCGCCGCCGTAGACCACGGGGCCCAGCCGCTCAGAGAAGCCATAACGGGTAACCATGGCGCGGGCAGTCTTGGTGGCCTGCTCCAGGTCGCTGGAAGCACCGGTGGAGATGTCCTCCAACACCAGCTGCTCAGCCACACGGCCGCCCAGGGAGGTAACGATGTTCTCAAACATCGCGGTCTTGGTAACGTAGCTGGGGTCCTTCTCGGGCAGGTACATGGTATAGCCGCCTGCACCGCCGCGGGAAATAATGCTGATCTGATGCACCGGGTCATGGTGCTTGCTGAAGTAGCCGGTGATGGCGTGGCCGGTCTCGTGGTAGGCCGTCAGGCGGCGCTCCTCGTCGGTGACCACGTGGCTCTTCTTTTCGGGGCCCATCATGACCTTGACGGAAGCTTCCTCGATCTCCGGCTCGGTGATGGCCTTCTTACCCTTGCGGGCTGCCAGCAGCGCAGCCTCATTAACGAGGTTTTCCAGGTCAGCGCCGGAGAAACCAGCCGTGGAACGTGCAATGGTCTTCAGGCTGACATCGGGGCCGAGGGGCTTGTTCTTGGTGTGGACCTTGAGGATCTCCTCACGGCCCTTTACATCGGGCAAACCGACATAGACCTGACGGTCAAAACGGCCGGGACGCAGCAACGCCTTATCCAGGATGTCGGCACGGTTGGTAGCAGCCATCACGATGACGCCATCGTTGGCATCGAAGCCGTCCATCTCGACCAACAGCTGGTTCAGGGTCTGCTCGCGTTCATCATGGCCGCCGCCCAAACCGGCGCCGCGCTGGCGGCCCACGGCATCGATCTCATCGATAAAGACGATGGACGGCATGGTCTTTTTGGCTTTTTCAAACAGGTCACGTACACGGGAGGCACCGACACCGACGTACATTTCGACAAAGTCAGAGCCGGAGATGGCGTAGAACGGCACACCCGCCTCGCCTGCGCAGGCACGGGCCAGCAACGTTTTACCAGTACCCGGAGGGCCCACCAGCAGCACGCCGTGGGGAATACGTGCACCCAAAGTATTGAACTTTCCGGGAGCCTTGAGGAACTCGACAACTTCCTGCAGTTCTCCCTTTTCTTCATCAGCACCAGCCACATCAGCGAAGGTCGCCTTGCGCTGGCTCTCCTGCTGGTCCTTGACCTTGGCACGGCCGACATTCATGATGCCGCCGCCCGCACCGCCACGGTACATCGACATGAACAGCATACCGACGCTGCCCAGCATGACCGAGTAGAAGATGATCTCCAGCCAGGGCACGCTGGTCTTGACGGCCACGTAGTCGAAGATCATCGGGGCGTCGGGGTTGGCCTCATTGTAGGCGTCCACAAACTCGGTGATCTTACCGGTGTTGAAGTCGCCACCGTAGGGCAGCTTATAGCTGACGTAGACGGTTCCGCCGTTGGCGGGCAGTTCGTCGTCATTGTCCTGGCTGCCGCTGAGGTTGGTCAGCAAGCCGCCAGACGGCAGATCTGCCGTGGAGGACGTATCCTCCGGCAGAGGCATCTTGCCCTCTTTAAGCCACATCTCCAGGACGTTGGTGTTGCGGTCCAGCCGGTAAGAGGTCACCTGCTGATTCTGGAAATAATAGTAGATGTCAGAGTAATTGACATGCTTGGAAGCCGAAGCCGCCACCAGCGGCGAGAGACTTACGAAAAGCAGTACCACTACCATGAGCACGGCAACCAGCAGGATGCCGCTGAAACGAGGTTTGCGCTGCAAGAAATCAACTCCTAAAATCCGGCGCGAGGCCGGACGATTTTACGCCCACCCGGGCTTTACTTGGAATACACTTCCGGCTTGAGGACACCGACATACGACAGATTGCGATATTTTTCGTCATAGTCGAGACCGTAGCCGACAACGAACTCATCAGGAACTTCAAAGCCGCAGTAATCCGGCTCAATGTCCGCCTTGCGGCGGCTGGGTTTGCTGAGGATGGTGCAGAGCTTAACGCTGTTGGGGTTGCGCATCTTCAGCATCGGCACCAGGTGAGACAGGGTGATGCCGGTGTCCAGGATATCTTCGACGATCAGCACGTCTTTACCGGAGAGGTCGGCGTCCAGATCCTTGATGATCTTGACAAGGCCCGTGGAGGACGTGTTGGCTCCGCCGTAGCTGGAAACGACCATAAAGTCGATGCCGCACGGGATGCTGACAGCCCGCATCAGGTCCGCCATAAAGACGACCGAACCTTTTAAAATGGAGACCAGCAGCAGATTCTTGCCTGCATAGTCCTTGCTGATCTGCGTGCCCAGCTCAGCCACGCGGGTCTTGAGCTGTTCTTCCGAGACGAGGATATGGTCAATATCCCGATCCATGACACTCTGCATAATTTATGCCTCCCCTGTTTTTTCCGTCCTCACCGTCAGCACTTCATGCGTATACGCATCGGGGGCGCAGCCTTCGGCAAAGCCGCTGCCCCAGAGCCAGAGCACCTCACTGCCGCTGGCCAGCAGCGGCAGCAGCGCCCGCTCATCCAGCGGGACGCCCAGTTCGTTGTAATATTTTTTGAGTGTTTTACGTACATGCCTACCAGCCGGGCGGAAACTGTCCCCCGGCTGCCGTGTGCGCAGCATAACATTCCCTTGTATTTTAGCACAATCCGCACAACAGTTTAAGTCTTTTTTGAAAATTGGTTGATTTTTTAGAAATTCTTCATACTTTACGCGCCGAAATTCCACAAAATAACCACCCGGAAGGCTAAAACTGCCCTCGCTAAGGGGCTGCGGCGGGGCCGGCGGCGGTTTTATGCCCTGCGGGGTCAGGCGCAGCAGTACGCCGTTTTTGATCTTATAGGTCACTTCCGGCGTCAATTGCAGGGCACCTTCCCGCTGCAAAACAAGGAAGCGCAGAAGGTTTACATACTTTTCTTCGGCGTCCCGCACAGGGCTGATAAGCGCATGCAGCGCTGCATCCAGCACCGGGCCGCGGGCGCGGCAGAGGGTCTCGACCTCATAGCCGCCCTGCACAGCAGCCGCCTGCAAAAGCGCAGCTGCTTCGGCGGTCAGCCAATCATCCAGTGCCCGCATCTGGCGGCACAGGCGGGCGATTGCCTGCTCCGCCGCCGGGTTGACGCTTTGCAGCGCCGGCACCACCGTGTGGCGGATGCGGTTGCGGGCGTAAAGGTCGGCGGCGTTGGTCTCATCCTGCACATAGTTTTGCCCAAGGGCGGCACAGTATGCCTCGGTATCGGCGCGGGTCAGGCACAGGCAGGGGCGGCGGTAGATGCCACGGCAGGGCGGAATACCTGCCAGCCCGTGCAGGCCTGTTCCCCGCGCCATGCGAAACAAGAGCGTCTCCGCCTGGTCAGAGCAGGTGTGGGCCGTGGCAATCAGCGCTTCCTCCCGAGCGGCCAGCTGGTCGAACCAGGTATAGCGCAGCTCCCGCGCCCATTCCTCACTGGGCTGGGGCGGGATGGGCACACCCTCTTTCTCGGCATCATACAGGAACAGTTCTACCCCGTTCCGGCGGCAGAACGCCGTGACAAAGTTGGCGTCAGCCCGGGCCGACGCACCGCGGATACCGTGGTTGACGTGGGTGGCCAGCACTTCGATGGCCAAGTCTTTGCGCCGCCGAAGCAAAAAAAGCAACAAAGCCATAGAGTCTGCTCCACCGGAGTAGGCTGCAATGACTCTGTCGCCAGACTTGAACAGACCCTGCTGGCGGCAGTAGGCCAACAGAGTCTCCTCGATACACTGTACAGTTTTTTCCGCGTCAGTACTCATGGCTCACATCCAGGTTGCTGAAGCGGGTATGCGCGCCGTCCCAGCCCAGGCGTACAACGCTGGTCTCACCGTGACGGTTCTTTGCCACGATACACTCGGCCTCGTTCTCGTTGGCCTGGCTGTCCTCGCCGTTTTGGGAGTTGTAGTAGGCCGCACGGTAGAGGAACAACACGACATCGGCGTCCTGCTCGATAGAGCCGGAATCACGCAGGTCGGAAAGCTGGGGACGGTGGTCCGAACGGCCGGTAGTCTTTTCCGCTGCACGGGAAAGCTGCGACAGAGCGATGACCGGGACGTTCAGTTCCTTGGCCATGATCTTCAGGTTTCGGGTAATATCACTGATTTCCTGCACGCGGCTCTCAGTGCGCTTGGCACTCTGCATCAATTGCAGGTAGTCGATGATGACAAGGCCGATCTTTTCCTTTTTGGGATCCTGGTTGATGGTGCGGATCTTCGCCTTGATCTCCGGCACCGAAATGCCGGAGGAATCGTCCATATAGATGGGTGCGTTATACAAAAGCGACGTAGCCTGGGCAAAATCGTTCCAGTCGGAGTTGTTCAGACGACCGGTACGGAATGCCTGGCTGTCGATGTTGGCAGTGCTGGAAAGGATACGGTCGGTCAGCTGTTCGCAGGTCATTTCCAAGCTGAAAATGATGGTTGGAACCTTCTGCTGACGCGCCACGTTGGTGGCGATGTTCAGCGCGAAGGAGGTCTTGCCCATACCGGGGCGGGCGGCCAGAATGATAAGGTCCGAACGGCCCAGGCCGGTAAGCACGGTGTCCAGGTAGTTGAAGCCCGTGGGGATGCCGGCGAACTTGTCGCGGTCGGCACCGCTCAGCTTCTGCATGGTGTCGATAACTTCCAGGATGGATTCCCGGATGGTCTTGACGCCGGATTTATCGCGGCCGCTGCGGATGTCATAAATCTTCTGTTCGGCGCTTTCCAGCAGCATGTCGGCATCCTCGCCGGAGGATGTCTCGCTCAAAATGCTGCGGGCGGCTTCGATCAGGCGGCGGGCCTGGTACTTTTCCCGGACGATCTTTAAGTAGGAATCGACGTTGGAGATAGCCGGGACCGTCTCGGCCAGGTGGGTAACGTAGACCTTGGCATCGTCTGCACCGGCAAAGGTGCCGTTGTTGCCCAGGGCGTTGACCAGCGTGATGAGGTCGACGGCTTCGCTCTCGGTGTAAAGAGAGCGCATCGTCTCGTAGACGGCGCGGTTCTGATCCGAATAGAACATTTCAGGTTCCATATCGGTGATGAGGCGGTTCAGCACCGTTTCATCCATCAGGGCGGCGCCCAGCACGCTCTGCTCGGCCTGCATGTTGTAGGGCATCTGGATGCCCAGACTGGACAGGCTCAATTCTTCATTTCTCGGCATGGCAGACTCCCCTCCTTTTGCCTGTGAAGTTGGTTGGCTTTACAGTTCTTCCACTTTCAGTTTGAACGGTGCGACAACGCCGGCATACAGGCGCACAGCGGCGTCATAGCTACCAAACTCCTTGATAGCGGACGGCAGCTCGACTTTTTTCTTGTCGATCTCGGTGCCGGTCAGCTGGGTCAGCAGTTCAGCGACTTCTTTGCCGGTGACCTTGCCATACAGCTTGCCGGAGGCACCGCCCTTGACTTTGGCGGTGACGACCTGGCCCTTGATCTTGGCAGCCAGCTCCTCGGCAGCCGCGCGGGCTTCTGCCTCATGGTGGGCCTTGGCCTCGCTCTTGGTGCGGGCCTGGTTCAGGGCAGCGGCGTCTGCGGGGGCAGCCAGGCCGCGGGGGAACAGAAAGTTGCGGGCGTAACCGTCCGAAACCTCATGGATCTCGTCTTTTTTACCAATGGTCTTGACATCCTGTTTCAGAATGATCTTCATATAGATTCCCTCCGTATGTCTCTATTTTTACCGTGCCGCGTCCTGCTGGGCAGCCTGGGCGGCGCGGTAAATGTCAATTTGTTCACGGATGCGCGTTTCGGCATCCTGCAGGGTACAGTCATGCAGCTGGGCACCGGCCATCATCAAATGACCGCCGCCGCCCAAGGGCTCCAGAATGACCTGCACGTTCAAGGCGCCCATACTGCGGGCAGAGATGTTGACGCCGCCGTTTTTGGCGACAGCCACAAAGCTGGCGTCCACGCCGTTGATGGTCAGCAGATCGTTGGCCGCCATGGGCAGCACTACGTTCATGCCAGCATCCAGCTCCTCCGAAAGGGCGATGGCACAGCCTTTGTAAATGTAGGCACTTTCCACAATGTGGGCGCGGGCCTCGTACTCCTCTTTCGAGGTGTTGAACAGCAGCTTGGTATCGGCAGTCTGGGCGCCGCGGCTGCGCAGCCAGGCGGCAGCCTCAAAGGTGCGCACGCCCACATGCAGCGCAAAGCTGCGGGTGTCCAGCATGATGCCAGCCAGCAAGGCCTGGGCTTCCAGCGCAGTGATGTTATCCTCTTTGGGCAGGAACTGCAGCAGTTCACACACCAGTTCGCTGGCACTGGAGGCGTAAGGCTCGTGGTAGAGCAGCAGCGGGTTGTCGATATGGCCGACCGCCATGCGGTGGTGATCGATGACAACAACGCGCTTGCACTTTTCGTAGATTTTCTGGCTTTCCAGCAGGCGCTTCTGGTAGGTATCCACCACAATCAGCAGCGTGCGGGGCGTGATAACATCCAGCGTTTGGTCCGGCGGGATGAAGTTGTGTCCCTCGCCTGCATCGATGAAAGTCTTCAGCAGCGGGCCTGCCAGGGTGGCGTCGCTGTTGACGGCGATGACCGCCGGGACGCCGCAGATCTTGCAGATGCGCAGCACACCGATGGCCGAGCCGATGGCATCCAGGTCGCTCATGCGGTGGCCCATAATGATGACGCTGTCACTCTTTTTGATAAGGTCGCACAAGGCGTTGGCGATGATGCGGCTGCGCACATGACTGCGCTTTTCGACACCGTGGGAGATACCACCGTAGAATTCAAAGCCGTCCACGGTCTTTACAGCCGCCTGGTCGCCGCCTCGGCCGAGGGCAATATCGATGCTCTCACGGGCCATCTGGTGACATTCCTGCAAAGTCTTGCCGCCGTGACCTACGCCGATGGACAGCGTGGTAAAGCCGCCGGGATGCAGCGCGCGCACCTGGTCAAGAATTTCAAACCGTTCCTGCAGCATCCAGTGGATGTCGCGTTCCTCCACTACCGCAATGTAGCGGCTATTGGAGATCTTGCGCAGGAAACCGGTGCTTTTGGCGATGTACGCTTCCAGCAGACTGTTGATAGCTTCCAGCTCCTTGGCCTGCTCGCTGTCCTTCATGTCGTCGAACAGTTCATCGTAGCTGTCGATCACGATGATCAGACAGGCGGGGCGGCTGGCGGTGTATTCCTCCAGCGTTTGTTTATAAACGGTATCGTCCACAAGGTAGACGATGTTGGCCCCGCGGCTGCCCTTGGCGGCGCCTGCGTAGGCCGTGAACCGCTTGTTCCCTACGGTCAAGTCCTGACCGTGGGGGCGGCTGCAGACCGCAAGGTCCAGTTCCGGGAAAAGCCGGTCGATGGGCCGGGTCACGGCATCGGTGCCGTTCAGCACTTCCTCCCGGAAGATAGTATTATACCACAGCACGCGGCCGTCTGCAATCAACATCGTGGGGATGGGCAGGCCGGTCAGGCTGTACTGGATGCGGCTGTTCTCAAAGTCCGTACTGCAAAGGTTTTTGGCCACAAAGGTGCGCAGACGGCGGCGCTGATACCACAGTACGCCCAGCGCTGCAACGACCAGCACGGCCGGGGCAATGAGCCATTTGGGCGACAGCAACGCCACCGGCACGGCCAAAGCCGCGCAGGCAATGAGCAGCAGCAGGATGACCGCTGCCAGATCCAGGCCTTGCTTTTGCTTCATGGCAAATCCCTCACATTTTCACATCAGTTTGGGGTGGTCTTACACTTCCAGCAGGATAGGCAGAATCATCGGGCTGCGCTTGGTCTTGCGGTAGATATAGCTGGAAAGTGCCTCGCGCACACGGGCCTTGACACTGGCCCAATCGTGCATATTGTCGCTCAGGCTGCGGTCCAGGGCCATCTCTACCTGCATGCGGGCACCGTCCATCAGTTCCTCGCTCTCGCGGACATAGACGAAGCCGCGGCTGACAAGATCCGGACCGGACAGCACCTGGCCGGTGGAACCATCCACAGCAGCCGTCACGATGATGATGCCATCCTCGGACAGGTGGTGGCGGTCACGCAGGACCACATTGCCCACATCGCCCACGCCGTAGCCATCCACCATGACGGCGCCGGCAGTAACGGTGTTCTCCACGGTCATGCCGTCGGCAGACAGGCGGATGTTCTGGCCGTTCTCGGCGATATAAATGTTCTGCTTCGGGATATAGCCCAGGTGCTCGGCCGTCTCGGCGTGGCGCTTGAGCTGCTTGAACTCACCGTGCACGGGCAGGAAGTACTGCGGGTGCGCCAGGGTCAGCATAAGCTTCTGTTCTTCCTGGCAGGCGTGGCCCGAAACATGGGTGTCGTACATGTTCTCGTAGATGACCTCGGCGCCCAGGGCCAGCAGGCCGTTGACGACCTTGGTAACAGTCTTTTCGTTGCCGGGGATGGGACGGGCCGAGATGATGATAAAGTCGTTGGGGCCGACCTTGACCTGACGGTGGCTGGCCTGCGCCATGCGGGACAGCGCAGACAGCGGCTCGCCCTGGCTGCCGGTGGTAATGAGCACGACCTTTTCCGGCGGGTACTTGTTGATCTCCTCGATGGGGATCAACACATTGTCAGGGGCATGCAGGTACCCCAGTTCGCGGGCCATCTCGGTGTTGGAGACCATGCTGCGGCCGCTGACGGCCACCTTGCGGCCCGACTCAATGGCCAGGTCGATGATCTGCTGCACGCGGTAGATGTTGGAGGCAAAGGTCGCCACGATGATGCGGCGCTTGCCTGCCTTGCCGAACAGGCCGCGCACGCCCTCGGCCACCGTCTGCTCCGTCGCGGTAAAGCCCGGGCGCTCGGCGTTGGTGGAGTCGGACAGCAGAGCCAGCACGCCCTTGCGGCCGTACTCGGCAATGGTGGACAGGTCGGTGACGGCATCACCGGACAGCGGCGTGTAGTCGACCTTGAAGTCGCCGGTGTGGATGACCACGCCCGCCGGGCACTCGATGGCGAAAGCCAGCGCGTCGGGGATAGAGTGGTTCACATGAATGGGTTCGACGGTGAAGCAGCCGAGCTTGACCTTCTGGCGGGGGCGGATCTCGTGGAAGACGGCGCTGGATGCCAAGCCGTGTTCCTCGAGTTTATTCTTGATGAGGCCGATGGTCAGCCGGGCGGCGTAGATCGGTACGTTGAATTTTTTGAGCAGGTACGGCAGGCTGCCGATGTGGTCCTCGTGTCCGTGGGTGATGAACAGGCCCTTGATGCGGTCCTTGTTCTCCAGCACGTAGGTGAAATCCGGGATGACCAGATCGACGCCGAACATATCCGCATCCGGGAATACGAGGCCGCAATCGACCAGGATCATATCGCCCTGGCACTCATACAGGGTGATGTTTTTGCCGACTTCACCCAGGCCGCCCAGCGGGCAGATATGCATGGGGATGGCCGGAGTCATCTCGTAGTGGGGGGCATTGTTATTCTGCTGGGGCTTGCGGCCGCGGCGCTGCTGGTGCGGAGCCTGACCCTCCCCCTGCGGTGTGTTGCGGGGGCGGCGCGGGCGCGGTGCAGGCACGGATTGTGCCGGGGCCTGGGCAGCTTCGGCAGCGGCCGGGCGGGCAGGACGGCGGCGGGGCTTATTGGCCGGGGTGCTATTCTCCTGCGGGGGCTTATTCTGATGATTCTGGCGCGGGGCGCGGCGCGGCGCACCGGCCTTGTCGGTGCCAGAATAGTTGTTATTTTTACGCTTAGGCTTGAATTCTTCCATGAAAACCTCCGATTCTCGTCTAGCAGGACTGACGTATACCGCTCTGTACACGCCGACATTTCCTGCGCCTGTTTGCGATTTATGTATTTTTGCTAAAGGGTGGGGCTACCCTTATAAGACAGTGGCTGGGCGCGAAGAGCCCACCTGAAAAGGTGCGGCCGGGCCCGGTTTCATACACAACATTGCAATTACTATTTATTATAAACGGATTGTGGTTACTTGTCAAACGCCTTGCCATCTTTGCAGGTACACGCTATAATAAATAGTATTACCGGATCATGGGAGATTACGAATGAAACAGATTGAAATTTATACCGACGGCGCGTGCAGCGGCAACCCCGGCCCCGGCGGCTGGGGGGCCATTTTGCGGTTCCGTACCGCACAGAAAGTGTACGAGAAGGAGCTTTCCGGCGGCGAGGCCAACACCACCAACAACCGCATGGAGATGACCGCCCTGCTGGAAGCCCTGCGCCAGTTGAAAGAGCCCTGCGCCATCGATTTGTACAGCGACAGCCAGTATGTCATCAACGGGCTGGAAAAAGGCTGGGCCAAGGGGTGGCGCGCCCGCGGCTGGAAAAAAGCCGACAAGTCCCCCGCCCTGAACCCTGACCTGTGGGCCCCGCTTTTGGAAGAAAGTGAAAAGCACAAGATTACCTATCACTGGCTGAAAGGCCACGCCGGCCACCCCGAAAACGAGCGCTGCGACCGCATGGCCGTGGAGCAGAGCAAAAAGTACGGCGGCCGCCAGGCATAACGCCCCCCTCCACCTATAAAATAAGGAGAAAGACAATGGATGGTTTCAACACCTTTGAAAAGCAGGACAAAGTGCTGCTGGGGCTGAACAGTGGCGCTGATGCCGCAGCAGCCTACCGCATTTTGCAGCAGCAGGGCTTTGCCGTGCTGACCTTTACCGCCGAAGATACTGCCGACTCCCCCGCCGCCCCGGCCACGCTGCTGCCGCTGCTGGCCGAGCAGGCCGCCAAGCTGGACTGCGCCTTTATCGCCACCGGGCATTATGCCCGCATTGAAGTGGACGAGGGCGGCGTGTCCCACATCATTACTGCTGTGGATGCCGAGGCTGACCAAAGTGCCCTGCTGGCTGACCTGCCGCAGGAATTGCTGGCCAAGCTAGTGCTGCCCCTGGGCGAGTTCAGCAAAGCGGATGCCGCCGAGATCGCCGCTGCCAAAGCGGAATAACCTTGCTGCAAAAGTAAAACAAAATATGCAAAAAAGCAGATGCACCCGTTGCGGTACATCTGCTTTTGTTTTGCGATTATTTTTTGAAGAACGGCGTAAAGTCGAAGGTGGCAAAGTAGTCGGCCGGGGTCTCGGCACGGCGAATCTTCTGGAAGGAGCCGTCCGGTTTCAGCAGCACCTCGGCGCTGCGCAGCTTGCCGTTGTAGTTGTAGCCCATCGAGAAGCCGTGGGCACCGGCATCGTGGATAAAGAGGATGTCGCCCTTGTCGATTTCAGGCAACATGCGGTCGATGGCAAACTTATCGTTATTCTCGCACAGGCCGCCGACCACATCGTACTTGTGGTCGCAGGGAGCGTCCTCCTTGCCCAGCACCGTGATATGGTGGTAGGAGCCGTACATGGCTGGGCGCATCAGGTTGGCGGCACAGGCGTCGACACCGATATACTCCTTATAAATGTGCTTTTCGTGGATGGCGGTGGTAATGAGGGCACCGTAGGGTGCCAGCATGAAGCGGCCCATCTCGGTAAAGATGGCTACATTGCCCATCCCAGCGGGCACGAGGATCTCCTCAAACTTTTTGCGCACGCCTTCGCCGATGGCGGCAATATCATTGCTCCGCTGGTCAGGACGATAGGCAATGCCCACGCCGCCGGACAGGTTGATAAACTTGATTTTTGCGCCGGTGCGCTTGTGCAGACGGACGGCCAGTTCAAACAGGATGCCGGCGAGCTTGGGATAATAGTCATCGGTGACGGTGTTGCTGGCCAGGAAGGAGTGAATGCCGAACTCCTCAGCGCCCAGTTTCATCAGACGGGTGTAGGCTTCGGCCATCTGGTCCTCGCTCATGCCGTACTTGGCGTCGCCGGGGTTATCCATGATGCCGTTGCCCAGCTCAAACACACCGCCCGGATTGTAGCGGCAGCAAACGGTCTTGGGGATACCGGCCGTTTCTTTGAGGAAGTCCACATGGGTCAAATCGTCCAGGTTGATGTAAGCGCCCAGCTCGTAGGCTTTCTGCATGTCCTGCGCCGGCGTCTCGTTGGAGGAAAACATGATGTCGCTGCCGGTAAAGCCGCAGGCCTCACTCATCAGCAGCTCGGTGTAGCTGGAGCAGTCGACGCCGCAGCCCTCCTCCTGCAGAATTTTCAGGATGTAAGGGTTCGGGGTGGCCTTGACGGCAAAGTACTCCTTGAAGCCTTTATTCCAGCTGAACGCGGCGTTGACCTTGCGGGCGTTCGCGCGGATACCGGCCTCATCATACAGGTGGAAGGGCGTGGGGATCTCGGCGGCAATGGCCCGTGCCTGGGCCAGCGTAACAAACGGCTTTTTCTGCGGCATATCTGCTCTTTCCTTTCCCAACTAAGATAGTTGTTATTATACGCTGTTTACAGGCTTTCGGCAAGAGCGGTGCGGGAAAATATGCAGGAATATGCAAACAGCCGCCCCAAGCCCAAGGGGCGGCTGTTTTGCGTAGAATTCAATCTGCGTTTGCTTTACAGGGCAGCTTCGTGTTCCGGGCTTTCGCTCTGAATATGCAGGCGGGCGGCCAGCAGGCGGCTGTCCAACTGGCGGCAGGTCCAGCGGTAGGCCGGGTACAGGAAGATGCAGGCCGCGATCCAAGCGGCGGGGTTCGCCAGCTCGGCGCCAAAGTAGCCCAGCATCGGCACCAGCACGATGGCCACGGCGGTACGGGCGATCATCTCGGCCACGCCGGCCATCATGGCCAGCGTGGAGAAGCCCAGGCCCTGGATGCTGTAACGCCAGACGATCAGCGCACCCAGCGGCACGAAAAACACGCTGTTCCAGAAGAGGTACTCGCGCCCCATGGCGACGATCTCCACCTCGGTGGTCGTGTCGAGGAAGAGGGACATGACGGCTACATCGGCAAAATGCAGGATAAGAGCCGAAGCAATGCTGTAGACGGTGGCGATCAGCAGTGCGCTGGTAACACCTTTGCGCACGCGGTCCATCCGGGCGGCACCCAGGTTCTGGCCCGAGTAGGTGGCCATGGCCGTGCCGACGCTCTCCAGCGGAACGGTCAGCAGGTTCATCGTCTTGCTGGCGGCGGTGACGGCGGCGACAGCCGTGCTGCCCAGCACGTTGACGGCCCACTGCATGATAACGCTGCCGATGGCCGTGATACTGCACTGCAGGCCCATCGGCACGCCGATGCCCATCAGGCGGGTGCAGGCGCGCTTGCTGAAGGCGAGCTCGCCTTTCTGCATATGCAGCACCTCAAACTTGCGGCACAGGAAGCCGAAGCTGACCACGCCAGAGATGGCCTGGGAAATATCGGTGGCCAGCGCTGCGCCGAGGATTCCCATCTTGAACGGCACGATGAACAAAAGATCCAGGCCGATGTTCAGGGCGCTGGTCAGGATCAGGAAGTACAGCGGCGTTTTGCTGTCGCCCAGGGCGCGCATGATGCTGGCGACCATGTTGTACAAAAAGATGAACGGGATGCTGGCGAAGATCCAGCCAATATAGATGACCGCGCCGTCCAGGATGTCCTCAGGCGTCTGCATCAGCACCAGCAGCGGGCGGGTCAGGGTCACCGTGGTGATGGTAAGCACTACGCTGAATGCGATGCACACCCAGGCGGCATTAGCCACATGGCGGCGCAGGTCGCTGTAATCCCGTGCGCCGAACAGCTGAGCGATGGGGATGGCAAAACCATTGCAGATGCCAATGACGAAGCCCAGGATCAGGTAGTTGATGGAGCCGGTGGAGCCGACCGACGCCAGCGCACTGACGCCGCAGAAACGGCCTACGATGATGGTATCTGCCAGCGCGTAAAACTGCTGGAACAGATTGCCCAGCACAAGCGGCAGGGTGAAGAACAGGATCACTTTCAGCGGACTGCCGCCGGTAAGGTCTTTTGTCATAGTGCGTTTATTTCCTCTATACTCTCTGCTTTCCAAAATGCGTTCTCTATCACTGCGGCCCTTATAAATACCGCGGCTGTTATTATAGCACGCACGGCGGCAAAATCAAGGGGTGAAACCATGCAAATTTTGCGTTTTTTCGCAAGAAAACCGCCCTGCAGAGAACACTGCAGAGCGGTGTGGTTGCTGTAGGCTGTCAGGCGGCCGGTTCCCTGTTAGTCGTTGGAGGAAATGTCGGTTCCGAAGTACTTCTCGCTCAGATCTTTCAGCTGGCCGGAGGCACGCAGCTCGTCAATGGCGGTGTTAATGGCCTCACGCAGGGTGGCGGTCTCGTCGCCCTTGCGCAGCGGGATAGCAACCTCGTTGGCGTCCTGGGTCAGGACTGCGATCTTGACGTTGGCGTCGGGATGCTCTTTGGTGTAGTCGTAGAAGGTAACCTCAGCGTTCAGGGTAGCATCGATGCGGCCGCTGTTCAGCAGTTCGAAGGTCTGGTTCAGGTCGTCCACGCCGGTAACGTCGGCGCCGTACTGCTCAGCCAGCTGGGCGTAGGTGCTGGAGATGGTGTTGGCGGTCTTTTTGTCCTTCAGATCTTCCAGGCTGTTGATGGTGTCGTTATCACCCTTGGTGATGACGGCGGTGCGGTTGTAGGCGTACGGCTCGGAGAAGTCGTATTTCTCGGCGCGCTCCTCGGTGATGTCCACGCCGTTGACCATGATGTCGTAACGGCCAGCGTCCAGACCGGCCAGCAGGCCGTCCCACTCGCCCTCGATGAACTCCGGCTCAACGCCCAGCTTCTCGGCAATCAGGGTAGCAACTTCCACGTCATAGCCGACGAGGTTGTCGTTTTCATCGTGGTAGGTCCAGGGGGCCCAGGTGCCCTCCATGGCGACGGTGATGGTGCCGCGCTCCCGGATCTGGCTCAGCAGGTCGGCAGAAGCGGCGGTATCGGTAGTGGCGCTGTCGGCGGCGGAATCAGCAGCCGGGGCAGCGGAAGAAGCGGCAGAGCTGCCGCAGCCAGCCAGCACGGCGGCGGAAATAGCGGCGGTCAGGGCCAGGGCGGTGATCTTTTTACGGTTCATCAGGTAAAACTCCTTTGTTTGTAATTCTGCAGGAACTCCCGGGTGCGGGGCTGCTGCGGGTTGGTGAAGAAAGTTTCGGCGTCGGCCTGCTCCACGATGACGCCGGCGTCCATAAAGACAACGCGGTTGGCCACATGGCGGGCAAAGTCCATCTCATGGGTGACGACCAGCATCGTGCGACCCTCATCGGCCAAACGGCGCATGACGGTCAGCACCTCGCCGGTCAGCTCGGGGTCGAGGGCCGAGGTCGGCTCGTCGAAATAGAGGATCTCCGGGTCGTAAGCAATGGCGCGGGCAATGGCCACGCGCTGCTGCTGGCCGCCGGAAAGCTGGCTGGGATAGTGGTCGCAGCGGTCCCCCATGCCGACTTTATCCAGCGCGGCACGGGCGATCTCGTCAGCCTGGTGCTTGTCCATCTTGCGGGCAATGACAAGGCCCTCGGTCACGTTTTGCAGCGCGGTCTTGTTGGCGAACAGGTTGTAGTTTTGGAACACAAAACCGGTGCGGCGGCGCAGGGCGTGAATCTGGGCGTGGGTGATGCGGCTCAGCTCCACCTGCTGGCCGTCAAAGACCATGGTGCCCGCATCGGCATGCTCCAAAAAGTTCATGCAGCGCAGAAGCGTTGTTTTGCCGCTGCCGCTGGAGCCGAGGACGGCCACGACATCGCCCTTCTGGATATTGAGATTGATGCCCCTTAAGACATGCAGGTCACCGAAGGATTTTTGCAGATCATGGATTTCCAGCATCGTATCAACTCCTTTGTGCGCCGCGGCGGTTCAGCAGCTTCTCGCCCCAGGCCTGCACGCGGGTCAGCACCGTGCAGAACAGCAGGTAGACAAGGCCGACCTCCAGATAGAGGGCCAGCGGCTCGTAGGTGCGGGCGACGATGCGCTGGGTGGTCATGAACATTTCGGTCACGGTGATATTGGCCGCCAGAGAGGTATCCTTGACCATGGCGATCAGGGAGTTGGCCAGCGTGGGGAACGCCGTGCGCAGGGCTTGCGGCAGGATGATGCGCCACATGATCTGCATGTAGCTCATGCCCACGCACTGCCCT
The DNA here is from genome assembly GCA_900539695.1 of uncultured Oscillospiraceae bacterium. GTDB lineage: Bacteria > Bacillota > Clostridia > Oscillospirales > Ruminococcaceae > Gemmiger. The sequence goes on along the minus strand of UQDG01000013.1, from coordinate 54,003 downwards.
GCTTCCAGCTGGCCCTTGGGCACCGATTCCAGCGCCGCGCGGATAGTCTCGGCACCGTAAGCACCCTCGTTGATGGAAAACACCAGCACCGCCGCAGGGAACGGCTCGATGAGGATGCCGACACCCGGCAGGCCGTAGAACACTACAAACAGCTGCACCAGAATGGGCGTACCGCGGATGATCCAGATGTACAGGCGGGCCAGCTTGGTAAGTACCGGCACCTGGGCAAACTGCACCAGCGCCACCGCTACGGAGATGACAAGAGAAATAGAAAAGGACAGCGCCGTCAACGGGATGGTGACGGTAATGCCAGGGATCAGGATCTTAAAAAAGGAATCCGCCAATATCTGGGCAAGGCGTTCTGTCATGATGGGGATGTTCCCTCCTTGGGGTTTTATTTCCTACTTTTTTGGTATACTTGCAAAATCAACTGCTCTATCATACATGCAGCCGTCGGGTTTGTCAAGGCCGCAGGTCTTCAACCTGCCATAAAACTATAACATGGAACCAAGGTTTAAGTTCAAGCAACATTTTTGCTGTTTTTGTTTAATTTTTGCAGTGTCTCTCCCTCATACACAAAAAGCCTGCGACAGGAAACCTGTCGCAGACTTTTACGCTTGGAGCTGGTAGCCAGACTTGAACTGGCGACCTGCTGATTACGAATCAGCTGCTCTACCAACTGAGCCATACCAGCACACAAGGGCAACAAGACTATTATACTGATTTTTCGGCATAAGTCAAGTGCCCCGCGGCAAAATTTACGGTTTTGGCCGAGTTTAACGGTTACACTTCCGGGAACGGGAACTTTTCTTTATCGTGGACACTGATGTCGCGGCCAAGCTGGACTTCCATCACTTTCAGTTCAGTGTCGGCCACGATGGTGTGGCGGCTGCCGGCGGGCATCTTCACCATGTCCCCTGCCTGCACGGTGGTCTTTACGCCGTCGACGATGGCATAGCCGCGGCCAGAGATGACCGTCCACACCTCATCCCGGCGGGCATGGCTGTGGTAGTTCATACGGTGGCCGGGGTTCAGCGTGATCTTGATGGTCAGGCTTTCGTCCTCCACGTCCAGCACGCGGAAGCTGCCCCAGGACTTCTCGGCAAACATGATCTGCTGGTCGATCTTGTCCACAAAGGGCTTGATGTAGCTGGACTGCTCTTTGTCGGAGACGAGGATGCCCTCGGGACTGGCAGAAACCACCACATCTTTCAGGCCCATGCAGAGCACCGGCACGTCCAGCTCGTTCAGCACATGCACGTTTTCGCAGGCATCGTTCAAGATGGCTTTGCCGATCTTCGGTTCTTCCATCGCCTCGGTCAGGGTGTTCCAGGTGCCCATGTCCTTCCACTGCCCCGCAAAACGCATGACCTGAATTTTGGACTCGTGCTCGACCACGGCGTAGTCGAAGCTGATCTTGTTCAGCGTTTCGTACTTATTGAAGAGGTCCTGATGGTCGGTGAAGTCGATGAGTTCATGGGCGCGGTCCAGCACGTAGCCCAGGCGGTAGGCAAAGACGCCGCCGTTCCACAGTGCTCCCTGGGCGATGTACTGCTCCGCCGTTTTGGCGTCGGGCTTCTCCTTAAAAGTGCGCACCGGGCTGACGGAGCCAGCACTTTCGGGGATGATGTAGCCGTACTTCTCGCTGGGATAGGTCGGCTCAATGCCCATCAGGGAGAGGTTGGCCCCGCCCTTTTCAGCCAGGTCAGACAGCTGCTTGAGAGCCTCGAAGTAGTCGTTATTGACATAGGGATCCACCGGGCATACGACGACAGGCTCATCCGGGCCGACGCCCTTTACATCATGCAGGTAGGCCGTGGCCAGGGCGATAGCCGGGAAGGTATCGCGGCGGCAGGGCTCAACGCAGACGCCCACCGAGTCACCCAGCTGGTTATGGATGGCCGACACCTGGGTCTTGCTGGTGGCGATGGTAACGCTGGCGTCCTTGTCCACCTCGGTGATCTGGCGGTAGACGCGCTGGACCATCGACTCGTAGCCGTCGGCGGTCTTGAAAATTTTGATGAACTGCTTGGAGCGGATGTCATTGGACAGCGGCCACAGGCGTTTGCCGGAGCCGCCGGAAAGCAGGATAATATTCATGCAATCTCCTTTTCAACGCTCGGCGCGCATCGGGTTATGCAGGAAGTCCTCGTAGGAAAGGCGCAGGCCGTCTTCCAGCTCGGTCTTGTAGGTCCAGCCCAGCTTGGTAGCTTTGCTGACGTCCAGCAGCTTGCGGGGCGTGCCGTTGGGCTTGGAGGTATCCCACTTGATCTCGCCGGTGTAGCCGACGACCTTAGCCACCAGCTCGGTCAGTTCCTTGATGGTCAGCTCCTTGCCGGTGCCGGCGTTGACGGTCTCGTTGCCGGAGTAGTTATTCATCAGGAAGACGCACAGGTTGGCGAGGTCGTCCACATACAGGAACTCCCGCAGCGGGCTGCCATCGCCCCAACAGGTGACGCTCTCGACGCCGTTGACCTTGGCTTCGTGGAAGCGGCGGATGAGGGCGGGTACCACATGGCTGTGGGTGGGATGGTAGTTATCGTTGGGGCCGTAGAGGTTGGTGGGCATGACGCTGATATAGTCAGTGCCGTACTGGCGGTTCAGGAACTCGCAGTATTTCAGGCCGCTGATCTTGGCCAGGGCGTAGGCCTCGTTGGTCTTTTCCAACTCGCTGGTCAGCAGGCAGCTTTCCTGCATGGGCTGGGGCGCCATGCGGGGGTAGATGCAGGAAGAGCCCAGGAATTCCAGCTTTTTGCAGCCGTTCTGCCAGGCGGAGTGGATAGCGTTCATCTCCAGCGTCATGTTGTAGTACATGAAGTCGGCCAGGGCCTCCTGGTTGGCGACGATGCCGCCCACCTTGGCCGCTGCCAAAAAGACATACTCCGGCTTTTCGGCGGCGAAGAAATCCTCCACATCCTGCTGGCGGCAGAGGTCCAGCTCCTTATGGGTACGGGTGATGATATTGGTATAGCCCTGGCGCTGCAGTTCCCGCACGATGGCGCTGCCCACCATGCCGCGATGCCCGGCTACATAGATCTTTGCGTTTTTCTCCATCATAATTGCATATTCCTCCCGCTTCAGCGCGGCAAAATTTGGAGTGTTACTATACTCCTAATGTAAAATTACTATCCTATTCATTATATTCATTACATTCATCCTATTCATCTTATTCATTAGGCGGCGAAAGGCGGCGAATGTAATGAATAGGATGAATAGAATGAATAGGATAGTGATAATAGTAATTATACTTATTTGATGACACCTTTTTCAAGGTATTCAGCCAGATTGGTCTGGATATGTTCCTCGGCGCGCTCGACGGCGACCTTCTTCATATCGTGGTCGACCATGATCTTGACCAGCTCGGCAAAGGTGGTCTTGGTGGGGTTCCAGCCCAGCTCGCGCTTGGCCTTGCTGGGGTCGCCCCAGAGGTTGACAACGTCGGTGGGGCGGTAGAAGTCGGGGCTGACCTCGATGACGACCTTGCCGGTAGCCTTGTCGATGCCCTTCTCATTCATGCCCTCGCCGACAAATTCCAGCTCGATGCCCACATCGTGGAAGGCCAGCTGGCAGAACTCACGCACCGAGTGCTGCTCACCGGTGGCGATGACGAAATCCTCCGGCTTTTTGTTCTGCAAGATCAGCCACATGCACTCGACATAATCCTTGGCGTAGCCCCAATCGCGCAGGCTGGACAGGTTGCCCAGGTAGAGCTTATCCTGTTTGCCCTGGGCGATGCGGGCGGCAGCCAGGGTGATCTTGCGGGTGACAAAGGTCTCACCGCGGCGCTCGGACTCGTGGTTGAAGAGGATACCGGAGCAGCAGAACATGTTGTAGGCCTCGCGGTACTCCTTCACGATCCAGAAGCCGTACTGCTTGGCGACGGCGTAGGGGCTGTAGGGGTGGAACGGGGTGTTCTCGTTCTGTGGCACTTCCTCGACCTTGCCGTACAGCTCCGAGGTGGATGCCTGGTAGATGCGGCAGGTGTCGGTCAGGCCGCACAGACGCACGGCCTCCAGCACGCGCAGCACGCCGGTAGCGTCGACATCGGCGGTGAACTCCGGCACATCGAAACTGACCTGGACGTGGCTCTGGGCGGCGAGGTTGTAAATTTCATCGGGGCGGACCTTGCCGACGACCGAGAGGATGCTCATCGAATCGCTGAGATCGCCGTAATGCAGGTGGAAGTTGGGGTGGCCTTCCAGATGGGCGATGCGCTCTCGGTAATCGACAGAAGAACGGCGGATGATGCCGTGGACATCGTAGCCTTTTTCCAGCAGGAACTCCGCCAGATAGCTGCCGTCCTGGCCGGTGATACCGGTGATGAGTGCTTTTTTCATAACTGTATATCCTTTCTACCGCACTTTTTATGCGCCATGTAAATGCTTTTGATCGGGCCTTGTTTGTTATTGTAGCGGATTTTTTCCTGTTGCTGTAGGGGTAATCTTGCAAAGCAGTAGCATTATATTGACTTTTTGTATGCCGCTGTGGTATGATGCCTGCAAGGAACTTTGGCAGGAGGGCATCATGAAAACACCATTTTTTGACGGCAAGCTGGTACATTCCCGGCGCGTGATCTACACGCCCTCCCCTTTTGCGCGGTCGAACCTCATCCATCTGCAGGAGGTGGGCAGTTTGCAGGCGCGGCAGCCCCACACCAGCACCCGCAAGGGGCTGGCGTCCTACCTGTTTTTTTGGGTGGAGAGCGGCTCCGGTGTGTTGGAGTACGAGGGTGCCCGGCACGAGCTGCACGCCGGGGACTGCGTGTTTCTGGATTGCCAGCGCCCCTACCAGCACCACACCGGGGACGATCTGTGGCAGCTGCACTGGGTGCATTTTTATGGGCCGAACATGGCGGCCATTTACAAAAAGTATCAGGAGCGGGGCGGCCTGCCCTGCTTCCGCGCTGCTGACCCCGGCGGATACGCGGCGCTGCTGGACGAATTGTACGCGCTGGCGGAATCCGACACTTACGTGCGGGACATGCAGATTTATGAAAAGCTGATTGCCCTGCTGACCCTGCTGATGGAAGAAAGCTGGCACCCGGACACCGCCCGCGCGCCGGGCAGCAAAAAGCAGAACTTGCAGGAGATCAAGGATTATCTGGACACCCACTACACCGAGAAGATCACGCTGGACGCGCTGGCTGAGCGGTTCTACATCAACAAGTTCTACCTGACCCGCGTGTTTAAGGAGCAGTTCGGTCAATCGGTCACCAACTATCTTGTGCAGCTGCGTATTACCCAATCCAAGCGGCTGTTGCGCTTTACCGACCGCAGCATCGAGGCTGTGGCCCAGGAGTGCGGACTGAACGATGCCAACTATTTTTCCCGCCTGTTTAAAAAGGTGGAGGGCACCACCCCCGGCGAGTACCGGCGGCAGTGGTGAGTTCGAGTTTTACCCAGCACAGACAAACGAAAACGCGGCGGCCTTCCCCTTTTGCCGGGAAAGCCGCCGCGCTGGTTTTTGTATGGTGTTTATTGCCGATCAGGAGAGCAGCATGCGGTCGTTGGCAAAGCCGCCGTCGCTGACCTGCTCAAAGCGCTGGAGCAGGTCGCTGACCTGCAGGTTGGCCTTTTCCTCACCGCGCACATCGTAGATGACATGGCCCTCGTACATCATGATCAGGCGGTTGCCGTACTTGATGGCGTCCTTCATGTTGTGGGTGATCATCAGGGTGGTCAGGTGGTTCTCCTGCACGATCTTCTCCGAGAGGGCCAGCACCTTAGCGGCCGTCTTGGGGTCCAGGGCGGCGGTGTGCTCGTCCAGCAAAAGCAGCTTGGGCTTTTTCAGGGTGGCCATCAACAGGGTGACCGCCTGGCGCTGGCCGCCGGAAAGCAGGCCGACCTTGCTGGTCATGCGGTCCTCCAGGCCCAGGTCCAGCGTTTTAAGCAGCTCGTGGTATTCCTCGCGCTCTTTTTTGGTGATGCCCACTTTCAGCGAGCGGGTCACGCCGCGGCGGGCCGCCAGGGCGAGGTTTTCCTCAATGCCCATGGTGGCGGCGGTGCCCATCATCGGGTCCTGAAAGACACGGCCGATGTACTTGGCGCGCTGATGCTCCGACAGGCGGGTGACGTCCTGCCCGTCGATGAGGATCTTGCCCATATCGATAGGCCAGACACCGGCTACCGCGTTGAGCATGGTGGATTTGCCCGCGCCGTTGCCGCCGATGACGGTAACGAAATCGCCGTCTTCCAGCGTCAGGTTCAGGTCTTGCAGGGCCACTTTCTCGTTGACTGTGCCGGCGTTAAAGGTCTTGTAGACGTTTTTGATCTCAAGCATGGTTCTTCTCCCCCTTTTTCACCGAGGTCTTGGTGAAGTATTTGCCCTTCCAGTACGGGATGGTCAGGAACAGCGCCACTACCAAAGCAGTGAGCAGCTTCAGGTCGTCGGTAGACAGGCCCAGGCGCAGGACAAAGACCATGACGATGTAGTAGATGATAGCGCCGATAACGGCGGACAGCAGCTTGAGGGCAAAGTTGCGGAAGATACGGCTGAAGATGACCTCGCCGATGATGACCGCCGCCAGACCAATGACGATAGCACCACGGCCCATGTTGATGTCGGAGAAGCCCTGATACTGGGCCAGCAGACCGCCGGCCAGCGCGACCAGGCCGTTGGAGATCATCAGACCCAGCACCTTGGCGACGTTGGTGTTGATGCCCTGGGCACGGGCCATGTTCTGGTTAGCGCCGGTGGCACGCAGAGAGCAGCCCAGCTCAGTGCCAAAGAACCAGTACAGCACGGCGATCAGCACCGCGCAGAAGATGGCCAGAGTCAGGATGGGGTTATTGAGGGCCACATTGCGGACATAACGGGCCGAGACCAGCAGGCTGTACTTATCCACGCTGATGGGCAGGTTGGCTTTGCCGCCGCCCGTGCCGAAGCCCATGATGCGGAGGTTGACCGAATACAGCGCCAGCTGGGTCAAAATACCGGCCAAAATAGCCGGGATGCCGCAGGCCGTGTGGAACAGGCCCGTAACAAGGCCTGCAAGCATACCTGCTGCCGTAGCCGCCAGCAGGGCCAGCCCCACCGGCGCCCCGTTAAGCACCATAACAACGCAGACCGCACCGCCGGTACCGAGAGAGCCGTCGACCGTCAAATCGGCCACATCCAGGATGCGGTAGGTCAGGTAGACGCCGATGGCCATAATGCCCCAGATAAGGCCCTGGGCCACAGCACTGGGCATTGAGTTGATCAGGGAAGCAAAGAATCCCATGAATAAAACCTCCGAACTTTTTTGGAATCATGCTGGGGAAACGATGCACCAAAACAGCGGGGAAAGAGCCGTTTCAACCCTCTCCTCGCTGTTTATTCGTGCGTGTGATTTAGGGCAACACCGCACAATTCCCGCCTAACGGCTTAAGCACCGCTCCGGCGGCTGCGGCACGGCATCTGCGTTGCCAAAATGCTCGATAATACACAAAGTATTATCTGCGCTTTTGGCTTAGCAGCTGCCGCACCTCGCTCGCCGTATCGGCACTTAGAATTATGCGGTATTGCCTTAGGATTTTTTAGTCGGCAATGGCCTCATAGCCGTCCGGCGGGGTGATGCCCAGTGCTTCGCAGTTGGCTGCGTTGTACTTTTTGGTAACGTTGGGGGCAAACGCAACAGGCATGGTGGAGACATCGGCGCCATCGGCCAGGATCTCGGCAGCCATCTCACCAGTCTTGTAGCCCAGATCGTAGTAGCTGATGGACAGGGCGGCAACACCGCAGCCCTTGCAGATGCCTTCCTCACCGGCAACCACAGGAACCTTCTCCGGGATAACCACATTGGCGATAGCCTCGGTGTTGGAAGCAGCGGTGTTATCGGTGGGGATGTAGATCACGTCAGAGGCAGCAGCAGCGGCCTGGGTGACGGAGGTGACATCGTTGGTATCGGTGAAAGCGTAGCGGGTGGTCTCCAGGCCCATCTCCGTGAGATAGCCTTCAATGACATCGCACTGATAGACGGAGTTGGGCTCGGCGCTGCAGTACAGCAGGCCAACAGTCTTAGCGTTCGGGAACATCTCCTGGATCATGGCTGCCTGCTGGTCCAGCGGGGCCAGGTCAGAGGTGCCGGAGATGTTGTTGCCCACAGTGCCGGTCCAGTCAGAGATGTCCAGCGCAGTGGCGTAGTCGGTAACAGAGGTGCCGAGGACGGGGATGTCGGCGGTAGCCTGGGCAGCAGCCTGCAGCGGGGCGGTGGCGTTGGCCAGGATCAGATCGACGCCAGTGGAGACAAAGCCGCTGACGATGGTGGTGCAGTTGGCGGAATCGCCGGAGGCGTTCTGCTCGTCAAACTTGACGTTGCCCTCGCCCAGCTTCTCGGTCAAAGCGTCCTTGAAGCCCTGGGTGGCGGCGTCCAGCGCATCGTGCTGGACCAATTGGCAGATGCCGACGGTATAGACCTTGTCGCCGGTGCTTTCGGCGGCGGAAGTTTCTTCGCTCCCCGCGGTGGAAGATGCAGGGGTGGAATCAGCAGCAGCGGTGCTGGATGCAGTGCTGCCGCAAGCTGCCAGACCCATGGTCATGGCAGCTGCCATAGCGAGTGAAAGTGCCTTTTTCATCTTTGTTCCCTCCAAATAACGGCAACATGCTTACACGCCGCACGGCGTGCCCTCAAAAGCAGTTGCTTTAGTGCTTTAAAGTATAGCACAGTTTAATGCTTTAAAGCAAGGTCTATCTTGCCAAATTTGGCACTTTGCAGCAGCGAATTCTCGGCATTTTTACCAAAAAACAACAAAACAGCCCATTGCCCCCCCTTTTTCGGGTTCCGCAGCGGACTGTTTATATAGTTTTGAAGTTCAGGTGGGTCAATCAGCAAAGCAGGCATTCTCTGTCTTGGCGATCAGCTCCACAAAGCGTTCCGGGCTGCTGGCGTGGCGCAAAGCGTCCACCAGCGAGTTGCGGCTGAGCAGGTTGACCAGCCGTGCTAAAATTTGCAGGTGCAGGCTTTCATTTCCCGGGGGCACGGCGATCATGAACAAAAGGTCCACCGCCCGGACGTCCGGGGCACCCCAATCCACGCCGTGGCGCAGCGTCAGGGCCGAAATGCTGGGGGCCGATACCCCGGCGTTGCAGGCGTGGGGCAGCGCGATGCCGTCCCCGATGGCCGTGGTGCCGCCGAAGTTTTCCCGCTGGCAGACAGCGTTATAGTAGGCCGTGCCATTGGTGATGGCGCCGGTCTCCTCCTGCAATTCTACCAGGATGCCCAGCACGTCGGCGGCCTCTTTGATGTTGGCGTACAGACGCACGCCTGCGGGGTTCATCAGTTCGCTTACTTTCATCGTACAGCCCCCTTTGCCCAGATGGCGTCAGGATTTTGTTGCCCGGTCGATCAGTGCGTACAGGTACTCACCTACCGCGCCCTCGGCGCAGGTGCAGGTGGTCACCTCGTCGGCAGTGGCCTTGACCTCGGCGGGTGCATTGGCAACGGCCACAGCGTGGCCTGCGGTGCGCATCAGTTCAAGATCGTTATAGTAATCACCGATGACGATGGTGTTTTTGATGGATTTGTTCATCAATGCGCAAAGGTCCTGCAAGCCGGTGGCCTTGCTGACGCCGCCGGGCATGATCTCTAAGTAAATGTTGTTGGTGGCCAGGAAGTAGTTATCCCGGCCGTAGTACTTGGTTTTGGCGTACTGCCCCAGCTTGCGGATGGCCTCGGGGTCAGCGGCAAACACTACCTTGACCCAGCCGTCCGGCACACAGTCAATGGGGCAGGCAATGCTGCCCAGGTGTTCGTCCACCTGGTGGGCGTGGGTAGTCTCGTTGGCGTGGATGACGTACATCTCGCCGTTGCCGGCCATGACCTCCACACCCATGCGCGGGAACTTGTTCAGGATGTCCTTGATAGCCGTGGTGGCCTGCTCCCGGTTGAGGGTCGAGCGGTGCAGCACCGTCTCGGTGGAAAAATCATACAGCAGCGCGCCGTTGCAGGAGATGGCCGGCAGCGAAAGGCGTATGCCTTCCAACGCTGCGCGGATCGACTCCGGCGGGCGGCCGGTAGCCACGGTAAACAGGCCGCCCAAGCTGGTAAAGAGGTTGATGACCGTGCGGTTGCAGGCCGGCAGCCCCTCTTTGGCGGTGAGCAGCGTGTTATCCATATCACAGATGACAAGGGTATCGCTTAGCGCTGATTTCATGCGCGATGTTCCTTTCTTAACCGTGTCAGAAACTCTGTAAAATAGGCAGGCAGCGGCGAGTCAAACTGCACCCACTGCTGCGTTGCAGGGTGAATAAAGCCCAATTCTTTAGCGTGCAGGCATTGGCCGTTCAGGCTTTTGATGCAGTTGCGCGGGCCGTAGACGGCGTCCCCTGCCAACGGGTGGCCGATGCTGGCCATGTGTACGCGGATCTGGTGGGTGCGGCCGGTCTTGAGCTGGCAGGCAATGTAGGTAAAGTTGCCGAAGCGTTCCAGCACGCGCCAGCCGGTGTAGGCGTAGCGGGCACCCGAGGCTTCCTGCGGAACGACCGCCATCTTTTTGCGATCCCGCGGGTCGCGGCCGAGGTACGTTTCCACAAAGCCTTCATCCTCTTTCAGATTGCCGTAGACGATGGCATGGTAGACCCGGTGGATGCTATGCACACTGAACTGGGCGCTGAGCGCCTGGTGCGCGGCATCGTTTTTGGCCATGACCAACAGGCCGCTGGTGCCCTTATCGATACGGTGGACGATGCCGGGGCGGATGGCCCCGCCGATGCCGGAAAGCTGCCCGGCGCAGTGGTACAGCAGCGCGTTGACCAGCGTGCCGTCCGGGTTGCCGGGGGCAGGATGCACCACCATGCCCTTGGGCTTGTTGATGACGATCAAATCGTTATCCTCGTAGACGACATCCAGCGGGATGTTCTGGGGCTGGGCCTCGATGGGCTGAGGTTCCGGCAGGTCGATACAGTAGGCAGCGCCGGGGACAACTTTGTCTTTTTTGTTGACGCAGCTGCCGCCGCGGGTCACTCTGCCCTGCTCCATCAGGTTTTGCAGGGCGCTGCGGGAAAGCTCGGCGCACTGCCCTGCCAGCCAGGCGTCCAGGCGGCCGGAGGCATCAGGCCCAGCGGTGAGTTCAATTTTTTCCATTAGCATCATCTGCGGGGGCGGCCGATTCCGTTTTTACGCTTTTCTCGGCTTTTTCTTTAAAGTAGGAGTCGAACAGCACCCACACCATCAGCAGACCGACGCCTACGCAGACGCAGATGTCAGCGAAGTTGAAGATGGCAAAGTTCATGAACAGGACGTTGATGTAGTCGACCACCACGCCGGTAGCGATGCGGTCGATCAGGTTGCCGATGCCGCCGCCCAGTACCAGAGTCCAGGCTACCCGCTCCAGCGGGGTCAGCTTGCGGGCAAACAGCATCCACAATACGCCCAACAGCATCAGCGAGGTGGCGGCAATCAGCAGTTTTTGTTTGCCTGCCAGCATCGAAAACGCCATGCCATCATTGAGAAAGTAGCGCAGCTCCAGCACGCCGGGGATCAGCGTCATGGCCGTTTTGGGCAGCAGTACCGCCGTGGCCCAGCGCTTGATAAGCTGGTCAACGCCCACAAGCACAGCCGCCGCCAGCACAGAAAGAACACCAAAAATCATGGTTACTCCCTTATTCAAAAAAATCAGCGGTGCTTATGCAATTATAAGCACCGCTGAACGGTAGATTAAAGACCCAGCACCTTAGCGCAGCGCGGGCACAGGCCGTTTTCGCCAACGGCGGGCTCGTACTTCCAGCAGCGCAGGCACTTGTTGCCGGCTGCGTGGGCAGCGGCAGCGCCCAGACCCTCGACGATGCCCTTGACACCGCCCTCGCCCTCAGTCAGATCGACTTTGGAGACGATGAACAGGTCGGCCAGCTCATCCATGGGGATGGTGTTCAGGAAGTCATAGACCTCCTTGTTGCAGTACAGCGTCAGGCAGGCTTCCAGAGAAGATCCGATGGTCTTATCGGCACGGGCCTGCTCCAGCACCTTCTTGACATCATCACGGATGGCCATGATGCGGTCCCACTTGGCAGTGAAGGCTTCGTCAGCAGCGGCCTTGGCTTCGGGCATCTGCTCAAAGACGACATAGTCCTTCATGCCGGGCATCTTGGGCACATAGCTCCAGATCTCCTGGCTGGTGAAGCTCAGGATGGGGGCCAGCAGCTTAGTAAAGTCGACCAGGATGCGGTACAGCGCGGTCTGTGCACAGCGGCGGGCATGGTCGTCAGCGCAGTACAGGCGGTCCTTGATAACGTCCATATAGAAGTTGGACATATCGATGACGCAGAAGTTGTACAACGCATGGTAAGCGCGGCTGAAGTCGTAGTGGTCGTAGGCATCGCGCATGGTGGCGGTCAGCTGGTTGCAGGCTTCCAGCGCCCAGCGGTCGATCTCGAACAGCTGATCGTCAGCGACCATATCCTTGTTGGGATCAAAGTCGTTGATGTTGCCCAGCATGAAGCGGGCGGTGTTGCGCATCTTGCGGTAAGCCTCGGACAGCTGGCGGAATATCTCCTTACCGGCGCGGACGTCGACGGTATAATCGCTGGAAGCGACCCACAGACGGACGATGTCGGCACCGTAGTCACGAATGATTTCACTGGGTTCCACGCCGTTGCCAGCGGACTTGTGCATCTGCTTGCCTTTTTCGTCGACGACCCAGCCATGGCACAGCACCTCGCGGTACGGAGCCTGGCCCTGGGTGGCAACGCTGGTCAGCAGGCTGGACTGGAACCAACCACGGAACTGATCGGCACCTTCCATGTACATATCAACAGGATAGGTCAGCTCCGGGCGCTCGCGGCAGACAGCGCTCCAGGTAGAGCCGGAGTCGAACCAAACGTCCATGATGTCGGGATCTTTCTCCCAATCGGAAGCGCCGCACTCGCAGACTTCGCCCTTGGGCATGATCTCGTTAGCATCGTACTTATACCAGGCGTCGCTGCCCTCCTTGCGGAACAGGTCGGAGACAGCCTTGATGGAAGCATCGGTGATGTGGTACTTGCCACACTTCTTGCAGTAGAAGACCGGGATGGGCACGCCCCAGACGCGCTGACGGCTGATGCACCAGTCGCTGCGGTCACGGACCATGCCAGCCATGCGGTCATGGCCCCAGGCCGGCTGCCAGTGTACACTGTCAATAGCCTTGTAGACATCCTCTTTGAAAGCATCGATGGAGCAGAACCACTGCTCGGTCGCGCGGAAGATGATGGGATGGTGGCAGCGCCAGCAGTGCGGGTACTGGTGGGTGATGTGCTGCACCCCCATCAGGTGGCCGCTCTCCTTGATATGCTCCAGAATGACCTTGTTGGCATCCCAGACCTTGAGACCGGCAAACTTCTCGCCAGCTTCGGCGGTCAGGCGGCCGGCGTCATCCACGGGAACAACGACGGGAACCTGCGGGTAGTGGTTAACGCAGACTTCAAAGTCCTCAACACCATGGCCGGGGGCGGTGTGGACGCAGCCGGTGCCGCCTTCGAGGGTGACATGGTCGCCCAGGATGACCAGGCCCTTGCGGTCCAGGAAGGGATGCTGATACTGCATCAGCTCTAGCTCGCTGCCCAGAACGGTGTCGGGCAGGACTTCGTACTCGTCGATGTGGCAGCCCTTCATCGTGGACTCGACCAGCTCGCGGGCCATGATGTGGTAAGCATCGCCGATCTTGACGAAGGCATACTCCAGGTTGGGGTTCAGGCAGGTGGCCACGTTGGCGGGCAGGGTCCAGGTGGTGGTGGTCCAGATGACGATCCAGGCCTTATCCAGCGGGATGTTGTGCTTGGCCAGCACGCCGTTGGGGTCGTCGGTCAGCTTAAAGCGGACGTAGATAGAGTCGCACTCGTCCTCGGCGTACTCGATCTCAGCCTCAGCCAGGGCGGTACGGTCCTCGGGGCACCAGTAAACGGCCTTCATGCCCTTGTAGATGTAGCCTTTCTTGGCCATCTCGCCGAAGATCTCGACCTGGCGGGCCTCAAACTCGGGGCGCAGGGTCAGGTAGGGATTGGCGAAATCGCCCTGGACGCCCAGGCGCTTGAACTGGGAGTTCATGACATCGATATGCTCGGTGGCGAACTCTTTGCAGATCTTGCGCAGTTCTAGCTTGGAAACGCCGGACTTCTTATCGCCCAGAGACTTCAGGGCTTTCAGCTCGATGGGCAGGCCATGGGTATCGTAGCCCGGCACATAGGGGGCCTGGAAACCAGCCATGTTCTTGTAGCGCAGAATGATGTCCTTGATGATCTTGTTCAGCGCGGTGCCCATGTGGATGTTGCCATTGGCATACGGAGGGCCATCGTGCAGGACCCAGCGGGGTTTGCCCTCGTTGTTTTTGATCATCTGCTCGTAGACGTGGTTCTGCTCCCAGTCTTCCAGCATTTTCGGCTCTTTTTTCGGCAGACCAGCACGCATTTCAAACGGGGTCTGCATCTTGTGGATGGTGTCGTTGTAATTCTGCGCCAAGATTTCCTACTCTCCTCTATAGAAATAGTTTTTGACCTTATTGGTTTATCGGGCATCAGCTGTCAAAGTCAACGCCCTCAAAGTTATCGAACGCCGGAGAATTCAGCTCCTCCTGCGGTTCGGCACTTACTTTTTTACGGGTGCTGCGCTTGGCCGGGGCTTTGCGGGTGCTGCGTTTGGCAGGCGCCGGGGCAGCTTCCGGCGCATCGCTGTACAGCCCTGCACCGGGCTGGAAGCGGCTGCCGTCGATCGGCATCGGCTCTGCGGCGGGGGCGGTTTCTTCCGGTTCCTCCGGGTGCGGGGCGATAGCGAACTCAACGGTGTCTATCTTTTCCGGGGCGGGCTCGGCCACAGGGGTCGGCTCCGGCGCGGGGGCAGTTTCAGCGGGGTTATAGTAGCTGGTGGCCTGGGGTTCCGGCTCCTGCACAGGCGCGGGGGCCGGGACAGGCTCGGTATAAGGCACAGCCTCGGGGGCGGGCTCAGCATAAGGCTGGTCAGCAGCGGGCTGCGGGGCAGGCTGCGGGGCTTCCTCCTGCGCAGGCGGGTTATATTCCGGCATCTTGCTGATGAGGTTGATGTGCTTGCGGTACATCTCCATCAGCGAACGCTTGAAGCTGTCGGCTTCGCTTTTCAGCGTCACGATCTCCTGCTTGGCCAGTTCCACATCGTCGCGGGCGCGCTGCTCGCGGTCGTCGGCCTTCATATTGGCAGCACGGATGATTTCCGCAGCCTTCTGCTTGGCTTCACGGATCACGTTCTCACCCAGGCGCTGGGCGTTGATCATCGTGGTGCGCAGAGTGTCTTCCTCGGCACGGTACTGGTCGATACGCTGGGCCAGAACGACGAGGTTTTTCTGCATCTCGTCATTTTTAGCCGCCAAGGCATCCATGCTTTCCGCTACCTGCTTGAGGTAGTCATCCACATCATCGCAGCGATAGCCGCGCATCGCTTTGTCAAATGTTACGCGGCGGACATCCTCAGAAGAGATCATGGCTTTCCTCCTGTTTGCGGGCAAAGCCCGTTATTGCCGGATTTCAGGGTCCTGCATTTTATACGAAGAGTCCGGGACTCTTTGTCTCAATACTGGTAAAAGGATATGAACTGGCGATCTTTTTTGCTTTTGCCGCCGATCTCCGCTAAGCGGAAGCGTCCCACGCCCCGCACGGTAATAATGTCGGCCTCATACATGGCCTCGTGGGCGGCGCGCAGCGGCAGATGGTTGACCTCTACCCTGCCTGCGGCGATATATTCCGCTGCTTTGGTGCGGGAAGTGTGCATCATGGCGGCCAGCACCGCATCGGCACGCAGAGCCGAAACGGTGGCTTCGTGCAGTTCCCGTTCAGGGCCGGTCAGCAGGCGGGGCGGCAGTTCGGTGCAGGTTTCCACATGCACGGGGCTGTGCCCGGCACTTGTAAAGTTTACGGTGATGAACTCCGCTTTATCCGCCAGCACCACCGCATAAAACACAGCGGCATCGTCGGGGTCCTGCAAAAGGTCACCGATGCAGGCGCGGTCCAAACCTAAGCCTAACAGTGAACCGAGGTAATCCCGGTGGGTTGGCAGTTTAGCGCCGCTGTCGTAGGTCTGCATGCGCAGGTAAGCGGTGGGTTCCTCCTGCCAGGCGTCCGGCGGCTCGATACAGAGCACCTGCCGCTCAGCTCCCTCAAACCCGCCCCAGAAGCGGAAGCTCTCGCAGCCCGCTTTGTGGCAGGCGGCTTCGGCCAACATCTGTTCCCGGTCAGAAAGAAAGCCGGTATACCGCGGAATCCCGCGGCTTTCGGCAACGCGGCAAAGTTCTTCCGCCCGCTTCATTAAGCGGCGTTCCTCGTCGTTCTGCGGCGGGATATAGCCCCGCGTTTTGGCGGCGGGATCAGAAGAAGACGCCATTATTTTCTAATTCGTCGATCAGATCACCCATAATGTCAACATTATAGGGGGTGATGATGAAGGTGCTGGTGGCCACGCGCTTGATCTGGCCGTTGTTGGCATACGCCACGCCGGACAGGAAATCGATCAGACGGCGGGAAACCTCTTTGCCGGTGGATTCCAGGTTCAACACGACGGTGCGCTTGGCGTTGAGCTGGTCCGCGATGGTGGAAGCATCCTCGAAACGCTCCGGCTTGACCAGCACGACCTGCAGCTGGGTGGTAGCGTTGATGTTTACCACCTTGTTGCTGTGCTGTTTGACCTCCGGCTGTTCGTAATCCTGCTGGGGGACACCCTGCCCGCCGGCAAAGATTTCGTCCTCGGTATCATCGATGTAGGAATCGGCTTCCGTATCGATACCGAGCTTGCTTTTCAAATTGTCAAACATGGACATGGTCGTTTACTCCTTTGGTTACGCATATCGTTTTGGCAGTGGATATGCGCTATTACAGCGATATACACTAAATATTATCTTCTTTTTTATAGCAGTTGTCAATACGGGGCCGCAAGATTCTTGCTAAAACGCCGCTACAGCAGCTTGCCATCCTGCAGATTGGTGCCCTGCACGATGATCTCATCGTACAGACGCACCTCATTATCGGTGCCCAGCTTGCCGTTATCGGGGATCAGGATGTAGTTCTCGTCCTCGTACAAAGTTTCGATTTTCAAGAACCGCTGCAGGTTGCCATACTTGACATAGACGCCGCGCTGTCCGTCCACGATGTGGAGCGCCGCTTTGTCGATGCGAATGCCCTCGTAGGTCTTGAGGTCGATCTGCGCGGTCTCGACGCCAAAGCTCAAAATTTCGGCATTGACTGTCTGGCAGGAGACCACCAGCTTGGCAAGGCCGGCGTCCTCGTCCCGGGTCAATTCCTGCACGGCGGCAGACAGCGGGGTATTCTGCTTGCCGGGCACACTGATCTTCACACTGGAAATGCCGTCCAGCCGATCCGCCGTGGCCAGGTCGCAGACAGCGTAGAACTTCCAGCTGAAGCCTGTGGCGATCTGCCCGGCGCAGTTGGTGGTGTCTGCCGCCGGAAAGCCGTTTTGCAACAGTTCGTTCAGCTCCGCCGGGGTGGCGGCATCCAGCTGGGCAGCATCGGTCACGATGGTGGGCGATGCTGATACACTGCTGAAATAGCCGTTGGTGGCGGCGGTGATGGTCTGCAAAGTGTCCAGCTGGGCCTTGATGCCGTCGTACTCGGTCTGCAAGACCTGGATGGTCTGAGTGAAGCCCTCGGTCTGGCCGGTATTGACCTGCATGCGGTTCTGGGCCAGCAGAAAGGCATCCTCGGCATCGGTGATGCCGCTGTACTGGGCGGTGTCCAGCTTATCCAGCAGGTTGTACAGCGCCTGCCGGGTCTGGCTGGTCAGCAACGAAAGGTCGCTGCCGGAGGAATTCTGCGACTTGCTCAAGAGGTCGATCGTGCGGCCCAGGCGGTCAAGACGCTCTCGGAGAAGGCCCTGGGAATCATCGGTGTAGCACTCGGCCAGGACGGTGCCGTTGGTCACACGCTCGCCGTCCGAGACGAGATAGCCCAGATCTCCGCTGCCATCCACCCGGACGGTGTCAAACGAGACAACGCCCTGCAGGCTGATGCTGTCGGCCATCGTGTAGGCGATGGCTGTCTCGGTCTTGTAGCCGCGGTGGAAGATGATGATGAACTGAATAGCCAGGTAGATGCCGAACACCGCAATGAGCAGCATAAACAGGACGCGGAATACTTTTTTCGCCATGGTGCGTTGAGTTTTATGCTCCATGCTGTGTGTCCATCTCCCCTCTTATTGCAAAACTATTTCCCTAGAAAATCGCGTACCAGCGCGGTGGCCTTGGCGAGGACATCGTCCTCGTCCACATACAGCCAAACGGCGTCGTTCTGGTTGCGGAACCAGGTCAGTTGGCGCTTGGCGTAGTTGCGGGTGGCTTGTTTGAGTTTTTCGGTACATTCGGCCTGGGTCTGGGTGCCCTCGAAGTACGGGAAATACTCTTTGTAGCCGATGGCCTGGGCGGCGGTGCGGAAGATATCCCGGTTGCGCCAGACCCACTCGGCCTCCTGCAGGATGCCCGCATCCACCATCCGGCTGACCCGCAGGTCAATGCGGCGGTAGAGCACATTCCTGTCCCGGCAGGTCAGGCACAGGCAGAGGGCGCGATAGGGCGCTTCGGCGGGCAGGGCATCCTGCTGCTGGTCGCTCATCTTTTTGCCAGTCACGGCGATGGCTTCCAACGCCCGCAGCACCCGCACCTGGTTGTTGGGGTGGACCTTGGCGGCGTAGTCAGGGTCCAATTCTCGCAGCTTCGCGTACATGGCGGCGGGACCGTTGGCCTCGGCCTCCTGGCGCAGCTGCTCCCGCAGGACAGGGGCGGTGTTCTGCGTTTCAAACGCTACACCTTTTAAAAGGCTCGAGATATAAAGCCCCGTGCCTCCCACCACCAGCGGCAGACGGTTTTGGGCGTTGAGCTGGGTGATGAGCGGGGCCGCGGCGGCGGTGAAATCCGCTACGCTGTAAGGCGTTTCCGGCGTGAGGAAATCCAGCAGGTGATGCGGTATTCCCTGCCGCTCCTCCGCGGTCGGTTTTGCCGTGCCTACGTTTAAGTTTTTGTAGACCTGCATCGAGTCGGCGTTGATGATCTCGCCGCCAAACTCTTTGGCCAGGGCCACGGAAAGGGCAGTTTTTCCGGTGGCGGTAGGCCCGCCGACAGCGACAACGCGCGGTTTAGACAAGGCGTCCAAACTGTTTTTCCAGCTCCTTCCGGGTGATTTTCAGCACGCAGGGACGGCCGTGGGGGCAAAACGGCGGGATGGTGCCGTCCATGATGTGCTGGGCCAGCGCCAGCATCTCGGCTGCGCCGGTCTTGTCGCCCGCCTTGATGGCCGCGCGGCAGGCAATGGAATGGAGCACCCACTCCGTTTTCTCCCGCAAGGCATCGCGGGCACCATCGATCAGGCGGGCGGCCAGTTCGATGATCATATCCTCGACATCATCCACCGGAACGTCCGCCGGGACAGCGCGCACCACCACCGTGGCACCGCCGAAGTCCTCGACTTCAATGCCCGCATCGGTCAACAGGTCAATATTTTGCAAAACGGCCTGCTTTTCGGCGGCGGTCAGGTTGACCTGCACCGGCACCAGCAGCATCTGGGCGGGCACATTGCCGTAGTCCTTGGCCAGCTGCTCAAACAGGATGCGTTCATGCGCGGCGTGCTTGTCGATGACGCACAGCTCGCCCGCACGCTCGGTAATAATGTAGGTCTTGAACACCTCGCCCACCAGGCGCAGGGGTTCGGATTCTGGCGGCGGGGTCATAGCAGTCTGCTCCGGTGTGGTGTTGACCACATCCGGCAGGGCGCTTAAGGCGTGGGGGTCGTTGACGACGTAGTCCGGCTCTTCCGGGACCGGGGCCTCGGCCTCCGGCTTGGGTGTGGTCTGCGCGGGTACTTCCTGCTGCAGGGCGGCGGGCTGGGCAGGCTCCCCTTCCGGTTCCGGCAAAATGTCCAGCACCGACTCGCTGGGGGCCTGGTAGGTCACCGGGCGGGGCGGCTGGCCCTGCAAAGGCTGAGGCGCAGCGCCGGCCGAGGTTTTGTAGACGGGCTTCGGGCTGTCCACCGCCGTCAGACCGGGAACTTCTTTGGCCGGGATGCCCGCTGCCAGGCCCGCCAAGGCGCGGTACTCGGCCGCTGACAGCGTTGTGAAGCGGTTTTTATCGGGTGCCGGGCGGTGCTGTGCGGCAGGCTTGGCCGCAGGTGCCGCCGGGGCAGTGGGCTGCATGGTGGTCTGTTCGGCCTCGGAGGCGGTGTGGCCCATCTCAAAGCGGCACTCCCCGCTCCCCGGCGTAGCCAAAGCGGTGCGTACGGCGCGGTAGACGGCATCAAAGACATCGCTCTCTTTGGCAAAACGAATCTCCGTCTTAGCCGGGTGAACATTGACGTCCACGAGGTCGGCGGGCATTTCCAGCATCAGCACAGCGCCGGGGAATTTTCCCTGCATCATCGTGCCTTTGTAGGCGTTTTCCAGCGCGGCCATCATCGTGCGGTTCTTGACATAGCGTCCGTTGACGAAAAAATGCTGGGCACCGCGGCTGGCGCGGCAGGCCCGGGGCGGCGTGACCAGGCCGGTGACCTTATACAGCTCACTGCCGCCGTCCACAGGCAAAAGGTCGCGGGCGAACTCGCGGCCCAGCACCGCGTAGACCGTGCTGCGCAGGTCTCCGTCGCCGGGGGTCAAAAACTGCTGCTTGCCGTCCCGCAGAAAGCGGAAGCTGATCTCAGGGTGGGAGAGTGCGGCGTGCAGGACGGTCTCGGAGACGAAGGTTCCCTCGCTGGCGTCCTTTTTCAGGAACTTCATGCGGGCGGGGGTGTTGTAGAACAGATCGTTGACCGTGATGGTCGTGCCCACGGGGCGCGCGCCCGGCTCCATGCCCTGGGGTTCGCCGCCCTCGATGCGGTAGCAGCAGGCGTACTCGTCCGCTTCGGTACGGGTCAGCACTTCCACTTTAGCCACGCTGGCGATGGACGCCAAGGCCTCACCGCGGAATCCCAGGGTATGGATATGCCCCAGGTCATCCGCCGTGGTAATTTTGCTGGTGGCATGGCGGATAAACGCTTTATCGATATATTCTGCTTCGATGCCGGTGCCGTTATCAGCAATCTGCAGTTGGGCAATGCCGCCGCGGACCGCCGAGAGGGTGATCTGGGTCGCCCCGGCATCGATGGCATTTTCCAGCAGTTCCTTGGCCACACTGGCCGGTCGTTCTACAACTTCACCGGCCGCGATCAGTTCGGCGGTATGCTTGTCCAGCACACGAATTTTCGCCATGGGTCTCACCTGCCTTTATTCTTTATCTAAAACGGTTTTCAGTTCGTACAGGAAGTTCAGCGCTTCCAGCGGGGTCAGCGTTTCAATATCCACGCTGTGGAGCTTGTCCACCACCTCGCTGGGCACGCTGGGGTTGTTGTAGGCTTCTACGGTCTCAAAGTCCAGCTGCATCGTGTTGCTGCGGCCGGGGGCGTTGGCCTCCAACTGGCGCAGCACGGCGTGGGCGCGCTTGGTCACGCTGCCCGGCAGGCCCGCCAGTTTGGCGACCTCAATGCCGTAGCTGTCATCCGCCGGGCCGGCGATGATGCGGCGCAGGAACGTGATGTCTTCCCCCCGCTTTTTGACGGCGATGTTATAGTTTTTGACGCCGTGGATGTCCTGGTCCATGCTGGTCAGCTCGTGGTAATGGGTGGCGAACAGCGTTTTGCAGCCGATGTTCTCGCAGATATACTCTACCACAGCACGGGCGATGCTCATGCCGTCAAAGGTCGAAGTGCCGCGGCCGATTTCATCAAGAATGACCAGGCTGTCCCTGGTGGCATGCTTGAGGATCTCGGCCACCTCGGTCATCTCAACCATAAAGGTGGACTGTCCGGCAGCCAGATCGTCCGAAGCACCCACGCGGGTGAAGATCGCATCCACAACACCGAGATGAGCGCTGGCGGCGGGCACGAAGCTGCCGATCTGAGCCATCAGGGCGATCAGGGCGTTCTGGCGCATATAAGTGGATTTACCGGCCATGTTGGGGCCGGTGATGAGCAGCATGCGGTTCTCGTCCTCGTCCAGCAGGGTGTCGTTGGGGACAAATAAGCTGCCCTTGAGCATCTGCTCAATGACCGGGTGGCGGCCCTCTTTGATCTCGATCTCGCCGCTGGTATCCACCACCGGCAGGACGTAGTTGTTCTGGAGTGCGGCCTCGGCAAAACCAGCCAGTACATCCAGCTGGGCCACCGCCGAGGCGGTGCGCTGGATGCGCACGATCTGGTCGGAGATTTCCGTCAACAGATCGGAGAAAAGCTGATGTTCCAGAACGAGCAGACGCTCATTGGCGCCGAGGATTTTATTTTCCAGCTCTTTCAATTCCGGCGTGATGTAGCGTTCGCCGGTGGTCAGGGTCTGCTTGCGGGTGAAGGTATCAGGCACCGAGTCAGTGTAGGAGCGGCTGACCTCGATGTAGTAGCCGAACACCTTATTAAAGCCGATCTTCAGCTTGGGGATGCCGGTCTCCTCGCGGTATTTGGCTTCCAGATTGGAAAGATAGCCTTTGCCGCCGTGCATGATATCCCGCAGTTCGTCGACCTCGCTGTTGTACCCGGCGCGGATGGCGCCGCCGTCCTTTAAGGTAGCGGGCGGGTCATCGACCAGCGCGGTCGTGATTTTGTTCAGAATATCTTCCAGCGGGTCGATCTGGTCAGCCAGGTCTTTCAGCAGCGGTGCACCGCAGGCGGCGGCCTGGCTGCGCACTTCCGGCAGCATCGCGCAGGTATCGCCCAGGGCCTTGACCTCCCGCGGGGTGGCCGATCCGTAGAGAATACGGGTGGTCAGGCGCTCGATGTCAAAGACGTGGGAGAGCGCTTCTTTCAAATCAGCGCGGGCCATGTTGGCGGTGTAGAGCGCCTGCACAGCAGACAGGCGGCGGTTGATAGCCTCGGCGTCCACAAGGGGCTGCTCGATCCAGGAGCGCAGCAGGCGCTTGCCCATCGAGGTCTCGGTCTTGTCCAGCACCCAAAGCAGGGTGCCCCGCTTCTCGCGGCCGCGCATCGTCTCGGTCAGTTCGAGGTTCGCGCGAGTCACAGGCGACAGGCGCATGTACTGGGCGTCGGCATAGTTCTGCACGGTCTTGATACGCTCGACGCCGTGCTTCTGCGTTTCGTGCAGGTAGTTGATCATGGCAGCCACAGCATAAGGCACCAAGGCATCCTTCTCGTAGCCGAGGGCATCCCGCCAATCGGGGCCGAACTGGTTCGCCATGGCGGCTTCCATCACGCTGTCCTTAAAGCAGGCATCCTCCCGCAGTTCCACCAGAGCGTTGGTATGCTGCTTGATGTAGGCAGTCACATCCTTGAAGTCCAGCATTGCCGGGCAAATCAGGATCTCACTGGGCATGTAGCGGCATAGCTCGGTAATGATTGCACCGCCGATCTTTTCGGCGTTCAACTCGGTGGCGTAGGCCTCGCCGGTGGAGATGTCAGCAAAGCAGATGCCAGCCTTCCAGCGGCCGCGGGTGCGCTTGGTGTAAACGCTGCAAAGGTAGTTGTTTTTGTCCTCGGCCAGCATGCTGCTCTCGATGACAGTGCCGGGGGTGACCACGCGGATGATGTCCCGCTTGACAAGGCCCTTGGCCAAGGCGGGGTCCTCCATCTGCTCACAGATAGCGACCTTGTAGCCCTTGGCGATGAGGCGGGCGACGTAGGTCTCGTAGGAGTGGAAGGGCACGCCGCACATGGGGGCGCGCTCCTCTTTGCCGCAGTTTTTGCCGGTCAGTGTCAGTTCCAGCTCTCGGGAGGCCGTTAAGGCATCGTCGTAGAACATCTCATAAAAATCGCCGACACGATAAAACAGAATCTCGTTCGGGTGTTGTTTCTTGATTTCAAAATACTGCTGCATCATTGGGGAAACTGCTTGTTCCGCCATGGTTCACACTCCTGTGTTTTTTGCAAAAGTTGGTTGTACGGGTCAGGGTTTAATGGCAACCGCCGCAGGTGGAGCAGCTGCCGGTGCAGCCGCCGGAGGGGGCCTGCACGGTCATGGGGTCGCCGCCATTCATGGCGGTGTTGATGATGGCGTCAATGTGGCTGACCATGGCCTCGCACTCAGACTTGGCGGCATTGTAGCGGACCATGCCCTCGCTGGCCATGATCTGGCTGTACAGGTCGTTGACGCGCTGGTTCAGCTCGGCCACGCGGGCGGCGTTGGTCTCGGCCTTGGCGCTCTCGTTGTTCAGGTCCAGGCGGGCCAGGTTGAACTCACCGATGAGGTTCTGCAGTTCTTCGTCGCTGTCGTTCTCGCGGCGGGCAGCGTCCAGCTCCAGGTAGCGGGGGTCGGTCTGCAGGGCAGCGGCGGCTTTTTTAAACAGATCAATGCAATCCATGATAGGTTCTCCTTATGAATAAAAATGTAATAAAGCGTGAAATTTTTGCGGTTTAGTCCTGCACCAGCTCGCCTACCAGCAAGGCGGCGCGGGAGCCGGTCAGGTGGACGTTTGCCCACTGACCGATGAGGGATTCCGGAGCCTGGAACTCGACCACCAGGTTGTTGTCCAGGCGGCCATTGACAGTACCGGCGGTGCGGCCTGCGGCTTCGACCAGTACGCGGACGGTCTGGCCGGCCATGGCAGCGGTGGCCGCAAAGGCAAATTCATCCTGCGTTTTCAGCAGGCGCTCCATGCGGGCGGCTTTCTCGGCATGGGTGGTGGGGTCGTCGAACTTCGCTGCCGGGGTGCCGGTGCGCTTGGAGTAAATAAAGGTGAACAGCTGCATATAGCCCACCTTGCGGACGAGATCCAGCGTTGCCTGGAAGTCCTCCTCAGTCTCGCCGGGGAAGCCGACGATGATGTCGCTGGAGAAGGTCACGCCAGGGATCTTTTCCCGGGCGTAGTCGACGAGATCCATATACTGGGCCACGGTGTAGTGGCGGTTCATCTCTTTCAGCAGGCGGTCACTGCCGGACTGCACCGGCAAGTGGATGTGCTTGCACAGATGCTCCTGCGCGGCGATGGTGTCGATCAGCTTGCGGCTGGCGTCCTTGGGATGGCTGGTCATGAAGCGGATCTGGTAGTCGCCGGGCACGGTGCAGAGCAGGTTGAGCAGGTCGGAAAAATCGATCTTTTCCGCAAGGCCCTTGCCATAGCTGTTGACGTTCTGGCCCAGCAGGGTGATTTCCTTGTAGCCTTGGGCAATCAGCTCCTTGAACTCGGCCAGGATGGCGGCGGGTTCACGGCTGCGCTCCCGTCCGCGGACGTAGGGCACGATGCAGTAGGTGCAGAAGTTATCACAACCGTACATGATGGGCAGCCAGGCGCGGAAGCCGGAATCACGGCGGATGGGCATTTCCTCGACGACGGCGTTGCGCTCCTCGGGGTTTTCGAGGTAGCGCTTGCCGCGGCTGATACGCTTGGCCAGCATGGCGGGCAGGCGGTCGATGCCGTCCACGCCGAAGACCAGGTCGACGTAGGGGTAGCTCTGGCGCAGCTTCTCCACGATGTGGGCCTGCTGGGCCATGCAGCCGCAAACGCCGATGATGAGGCGCGGGTTCTGCTCTTTCAGCTTTTTCAGCGCACCTACGTTGCCGAAAACACGCTGTTCGGCATGTTCGCGCACGGCGCAGGTGTTGAAAAGGATGAGGTCGGCATGCTCAACGTTATCGCACAAGCCAAAGCCGACATCCTGCAAAACGCCCTTGATCTTCTCGCCGTCATTGACGTTCTGCTGGCAGCCGTAGCTGCGCACATAGGCCAGGGGCGGCGTATCGTAAAACGAGGCCAGCACCTTGGCGGCGGCTTCGTTGTGGGTATAGGTCAGTTTTTCCAAGTCCAGTTCTCCTTGCAGGTGCCTGCATACAGGCACAAAATCCAGATATACCATATTAGTATAGCAAATCAGGCGCAAAAGCACAAGCGCTAGTTCTGGATTTTTTGCGCTGCGGTCCGATTTCTGACCGCAGCACAGTTTTTGAGGGCAGCACACAGCAAAAAGAGGCAGCACCGCATAGCGCAGTGCCGCCCCTTTTATTCGTTGGTACGTATGTTATTTAGTCGTCTTTTTCTTCTTTGTCGAACTCGTTTTCCAGCTGTTCATGGCGCTTTTTGTAGACAGCGCTGCAAAGCTGGAGTACCACCAGCGCCAACACGAAGGTGGTGCCCGCCGCAATACCGGCGCCAGCCAACATAATAGACAGAGGCGCATCATAGGCTGACATTTTGATAAAGGCGAACACGCCAACCACAGCGCCAGCAATAAGACTGCCGATCAAATTTGCGCCGATGGTAGCTTTGATGTTCCGGCTCCAAATCCCTGCACGCAGGCAGGCGACGACAATGTAGACGCAGCTAATCATAAACACAGCCCAGGTGCCTGCCATCTCCCGCATGGTAAAGCCGAGCAATCCCTCCCCCAGCAAGACAACCAGCAGCAGCGACCAGACCAGCCAGAAGCCGCGGCTTTCGATGGTAAGCATGGTGCGTTCCTGCATTTCGTCCAACTGATTTTTCCCGAAAAATTGTGCTAATTTCATAGTTATTCCTCCCAGAATAGATCATCTAAGGTTTTGCCCAGCACCTTGCAGATGCTGCGGCAAAGATTGATGGTGGGGTTATACTCCCCTTTTTCAATGGCGTTGACGGTCTGGCGCGATACGCCGACAGCCTCCGCCAGTGCCCCCTGCGTCATGTCCTTTTCGGCGCGGGCGGCTTTCAGTTTCAGGTTTTTGGCCAACTTCCCTGCCTCCTTTCAGATGGTGTAACCAGTATAGCACCGCTCTCCTGTAATGTCAAGTATATATTACATTTTATCTTTTATATTTTTCTTTTTGTCGTTTTACTTGCGATTGGCCCTGCGCCGTGTTATGATAGGCCTATACTACTTTATAAAAAGGAAGTTTGGCGAATGAAGTACAGCTTTCCCGCTTTTGAAAATGGATTTGTCCGCGCAGCCGCCGCCACCCCCGCCCTGCACGTGGCCGACTGCGCCTATAATGCCCAGCAGATCATTGACGCTATGAGCGTGTACGCGGCCCAGGGCGTGCAGTTGGTCTGCTTTCCTGAATTTTGCCTGACCGGCTACACCTGCAGCGACCTGTTTTTGCAGCAGACCCTACTGAAGGGTGCCGAAGACGGCCTGGCTGCCATCCTGGAGGCAAGCCGCGGGCTGAACCTGGTGGCGCTGGTGGGCCTGGCAGTTGCCTATGACGGCAAGCTGTACAACTGCGCCGCCGTTTTGTGCAACGGTGAGCTGCTGGGCCTGGTGCCGAAGCAGCACCTGCCTAACTATGGCGAATTTTACGAGAAGCGCCACTTTGT
Source organism: uncultured Oscillospiraceae bacterium (assembly GCA_900539695.1). GTDB lineage: Bacteria > Bacillota > Clostridia > Oscillospirales > Ruminococcaceae > Gemmiger. The sequence goes on along the minus strand of UQDG01000013.1, from coordinate 26,836 downwards.
GCCCGGCATGGCCGAGCCGGAGTGCATTGAGTTCGCGGGGCAGGAAACGCTCATCGGCACGCGGCTGCTTTTCAGCTGCAAGCAGCTGAAAAGCTTTGTGCTGGGCGTAGAAGTGTGTGAGGACCTATGGAGCCCCGTGCCCCCCAGCTGCGCGCTGGCACTGGCCGGCGCGACCGTGATTGCCAACCTCTCCGCCAGCGACGAGACCATCGGCAAGGCCGCCTACCGCCGCCAGCTTATCAGCGGGCAGAGCGCACGGCTGCTGTGTGCCTATCTCTACGCCGACGCCGGCCACGGCGAAAGCACCACCGATATGACCTTTGCCGGGCATAACCTGATTGCCGAAAACGGCACCCTGCTGGCCGAGACTGCCCCCTTTGAAGGCGGCACCGCTATGACCGAGCTGGACCTGGACCGCATGATGCAGGAGCGCCAGCGCAACACCACCTTTATGCCGGAGACCGCCGGGTACACCCGCGTGGAGTTTGAGCTGCCGCCTGTGGAACTGGCCCTGACGCGGCAGGTCTCCCCCACGCCGTTTGTGCCCCAGGATACCGCCGCCCGTGCCGAACGCTGCGAGCTGATCCTGCGCATCCAGGCGGAGGGCCTCGCCAAGCGCATCGAGCATACCCACGCCAAGTGCGCCGTACTGGGCATCTCCGGCGGGCTGGACAGCTGTCTGGCTTTGCTGGTGGCCGTGCGTGCCTGCAAGGTGCTGCACCGCGACCCGAAAGAAATTGTAGCCTTGACGATGCCCTGCTTCGGCACCACTAAGCGCACCCGCTCCAACGCCGAAATTTTGTGCGAGGCGCTGGGTGTCAGCTTTGCCGAGATCAACATCACCAACACCGTCAACAGCCATTTTGCGGACATTGGCCAGGACCCGCAGACCTACGATGTCACCTTTGAAAACTGCCAGGCCCGCGTGCGCACGCTGGAGCTGATGGACTACGCCAACAAAAACGGCGGCTTTGTCATCGGCACCGGTGACTTGAGCGAGCTGGCCCTCGGCTGGGCCACCTACAACGGCGACCACATGAGCATGTACGGTGTCAACGCGGGCGTGCCCAAAACGCTGGTGCGTCACATTGTACAGTACGTGGCCGACACCTGCGGTGATAAGCAGTTGAGCGATGTGCTGTTGGATATTCTGGATACGCCCGTCAGCCCCGAACTGCTGCCCACCGCTGAGGACGGCACCATCGCTCAGCAGACCGAGAAGCTGGTTGGCCCTTATGAACTGCACGATTTTTATTTGTACTACGTGCTGCGCTTCGGCTTTGGACCTGCCAAAATTTACCACTTGGCCCGCACCGCCTTTGCAGGCAAGTACGAGCCGGAAGTACTGCTGGCCTGGCTGAAGAATTTCTACCGCCGCTTCTTTGCCCAGCAGTTCAAGCGTAGTTGTCTGCCCGACGGCCCGAAAGTCGGCTCGGTCACGCTGTCCCCCCGCGGTGACTGGCGCATGCCCAGCGATGCCTGCAACGCTTTGTGGATGGCCGAGCTGGAGAAGATCACGCTGTAATATAAAAAGGAAGTGCTGTTATGGCCATGTGGAAAAACGACAACGAAATGTTCGCCCTGATGAAGGAGAAGCTGTACACCCCCGTTGTGGGCGATATTCTGGATCAGATGGGATACAAGCACCAGTTTTTGCCTGCCTCCATCCGCCCGCTGGCGGCCCAGGTGCCCACGGCGCCCTACATCCTGCCCGGCGAGACCGAGGACAAGCGGCTTAGACTGGCCGGTTACGCCTGCACCGTGCTGGAAAATGACGTGTACGAGTACCAGGCACAGAAGCCCTTTGGCTATATGACCGAAGCGCTGGACGACTTGAAGCCCAACGAAATTTATATCGCCACCGGTGCCCACAACAGCGCCCTATGGGGCGAGCTGCTGACCGCCTGCGGCAAGGCCCGTGGTGCGGTAGGCGCCGTGCTGGACGGCTACACTCGCGACACACCGAAGGTGATCGAGCAGAACTTCCCGGTTTTCTGCACCGGCACCTGGGCGCAGGATTCCTCGGTACGCACCTATGTGTTCCAGTGGCGGTGCCCGATCGAGATTGGGCAGGTCACGATCCACAACGGCGACATCGTGTTCGGCGATATTGACGGCGTGCTGATCATCCCGAAAGAGATCGCGCCCGAAGTGCTGGAAAAGGCGCTGGAAAAAGCCAGCACCGAAAAGACGATGCGCAAGGCCATTGAAAATGGCATGCTGGTGACCGAGGCGTTTGCCAAGTTTGGCGTGCTGTAAATTTACACAATACTAAAAGCGGAGGATGCCCGGGTGGGTGTCCTCCGCTTTGCTTTTGTTTTGGTTTTATAAAGGGGCGTTAATACTCCACACCCTCGCGGGCGGCAATGCCCTGGGTGTAGGGGTGCTTGTGCATCTGCATTTCGGTAGAGTAGTCAGCGGCGTCCTGCAGCCAAGGGGCCGGGTCGCGGCCTGTGACGACGACTTCCCTGCCGTCCTTGGCAAAAGCTGCCGCTTTGCGCAGCAGGGCTTCGTCCAGGATGTTGCTTTTTAACGCAGCGCAGGCTTCGTCCAGCACCAGCAGGTCAAAGGGCTGTGCCAGGGCTTTCTCCAGTGCGTCCGCGGATACGGCCCGTGCCTGGGCCTTGTCGTTCTCGTCCATCAGCCAGGTGAATTTGGCGTTGGGGCAGGCGTAGACTGTGGCCCCGGCTGTGCGCAGCGGGGCAATTTCGCCGCTGGTGCCGTCCTTTAAAAACTGCACGATCACCACGCGCCGCCCATGGCCCAGCGCCCGCAGCGCCAGCCCCATGGCCGCCGTAGTTTTTCCCTTGCCGTTGCCCCAGTATAGATGCAGCATGGAATTTTCCCCGCTTTAGCCGTTGGCTTTTTCAGATGCAAAAAATTCTTTGGTCAGGTTGACTACCGTGCCGGAAAGCAGCAGCAGGGCAATCAGGTTCGGGATGCTCATCAGGCCGTTGAAGGTGTCGGCTACACTCCACAGCAGGCCCAGGTCCACCGTAGCGCCCAGGATGGACACGAAAGAGTACACCACAAAGAACGGACGCACGACCTTGTCATTATGGCACAGGAACGCCAAAAAGCGCGAGCCGTACAGGCCCCAGCCGATGATGGTGGAGAACGCAAAGCAGCACAGCGCCACCGCCGTAAAGATGGACGCCCAGCCGCCGTAGGTGGTAGTAAAGCCGGAGATGGTCAGTTCGGCGCCCGCGGCGGTGCCGTAGTTGACAGTGATGCCGCTGCACAGGATGACCATCGCCGTCAGGGTGCAGATGACGATGGTGTCAGCGAAGACCTCAAAAATACCGAACATACCCTGCTTGACCGGCTTTTTGGTGTCGGCGCAGGCATGGGCGATGGAGCCGGTGCCAAGGCCGGCTTCGTTGGAGAAGATGCCGCGGGAAACGCCCTTCTGCATGCTGATAAACAGGCTGCCGATGGTGCCGCCGGTGAAGGCCGCCGGGTTGAAGGCGCCGGCAAAAATAGCTTCCAGCACCAACGGGAAACGTGGGAGATTCAGCACCACAACGCCCACCGCCAGCACGATGTAAAACAGCGCCATAAAGGGCACGAGGCGCTCGCTTACGCTGCCAATACGCTTGATGCCGCCCAGCAACACCATGGCGACCAGCATGGCCACCACGATGCCGACCACGAGGTTCAGTGTGGAGAGCGCACTATTGCCGACAACGTTGTACTCCAGCAGGGCAGTATCGATGGCCGCCACGATGGTGTTGACCTGAGTGGCGTTGCCGGTGCCGAACACCGTCAGCACGCCGAACAGCGAGTACAGCACAGCCAAAAACTGCCAATGCTTGCCCAGGCCGTTTTTAATATAGTACATCGGGCCGCCGACCCACTCGCCCGCGGCGTTGCGCTCACGGAAATGGACGGCCAGCGTGACCTCGGCAAACTTGGTGCACATGCCCAGCAGTGCCGAGCACCACATCCAGAACACCGCGCCCGGTCCGCCGATGGCGATGGCACCCGCCACGCCTGCAATGTTGCCGGTGCCTACGGTGCCCGCCAGCGCAGTGCATACCGCCTGGAACGGCGTCATAGCGCCGTCCGAGGCATCCTTTTTGCGGAACATGCGGCCGATGGTGGTTTTGATGACATACGGAAATTTGCGGATCTGCAAAAAGCCTGTCCGCACGCTGAGCAGCAGCCCCACGCCAATGATGCACACCATGGCCGGGACACCCCAGACAAAGTTGTTGACTGCCTGGTTGACAGCCGCAATCGTTTCTAACATAATCCTCCCCATTCCCTCTCGATTTAGGAATCCCACAAATACAAAAAGGTCACGAGCCGTGCGTACACATTGGCTCATGACCTGTTTGCATCGTACTGATTCAGTATAGCATTTTATAGGGAGGTTTGCAAGGGATTACTTGACGTAAACCCCTTACTTGTTTTCCGGCAGATGCACTTCCAATCCAAAATTTCGGGCATATCCTGGCCGATCTCGTGGATGTAGTTCTTGTGGGCGACCAGCTTGTCGTTCATCTGCTGGATAAGGTACGCACCGCGGTTGCCCAGCTGGGGCAGATGCAGCAGCACATCCTTGACCAGATGGAAGCGGTCGATCTCGTTCTGCACGCGCATATCAAACGGCATGGTGATGGCGCCTTCCTCCTGGTAGCCGTGGACACTCAGGTTGCGGTTGGTGCGCTCGTACTCTGCCTTGACTTCCCTTGTTACCAAGAACAGCGCCGAGCGCGTTGAGATGGGTTCCTACCGCTTCATGTTCGCATTCGCCACCAGCCTTGCCATCCAGTCCGTCACGCTGCTGGCTGTCTCCGCACTGGGCGACACTGCCGAAGCATGGCGCACCGTGGCTATCGTCTACGCCATTATCGGTCTGATCGTCAACACGCTCTCTGTCTTCTCCGTCAAGGAGTTGCCGGAGGAAGAGTTTGTCGATACCACGGATAAAGCCGAAATCGAGAAAGACGAGAAGTACGGTCTTGTCGAGGCTGCCAAGTTGCTGGTTTCCAACAAATACTACCTGATGATCTGCGTCACCTACATTTTGCAGCAGATCTATGGTGCCATGATCAGTATGGGTACCTTCTACACCGCCCATATTCTTGGTGACAAAAACCTGTTCGGCGTGTTCTCCTGGGCCATCAACATCCCTTTGATCATCGCACTGGTCTTTACCCCGACCCTCGTTACCAAGATGCACGGTATGTACAAACTGAATGTCGGCAGCTACGCCCTCGCTACCGTGGCCCGTGCGCTCGTTGTGGTGGCCGGCTATACGGGTTCCGGCGATGTCAAGATGATGTTGCTCTTTACGGCCATTGCTGCACTGGGTCAAGGCCCGTGGCAGGGCGACATGAACGCCGTTATCGCCTCTTGCTCAGAGTACACTTGGCTGACGAAGCATAAGCGTGTGGACGGCACGATGTACTCCTGCACCTCGCTCGGCGTCAAGCTGGGCGGCGGCCTCGGCACTGCCATCACCGGCTGGCTGCTGGCATTCAGCAACTATGATAAGGCACTGGCCGTGCAGCCGGAATCCTGCATCAATATGCTGAAACTCATGTACCTCGTAATTCCCTTGGTGCTGGACGCCATCATTACCTTTATTCTCTCCCACATGAAGGTCGAGGAGGCCAACGATAAGATCCGCGCCGAAATGAAAAACTGATATTCACTATTTTCCTTCTAAAAAGGGGCTGTTGCAATACGGCAGCTCCTTTTTTATATGAACAGGTATAAGAATAAACAGTATTCATGAAGTGGTCATATTCTGATTCTAGAACTAGAAAAGCTTGCAAACAATGGGATTTTCATGTCCCGTTTGCAAGCCTTTTCGAATTTATGGCAGAAAACCTAATCCACACTCGTTGTGTAACGAAAATCTGTTTTTTCCTTTGCATCCGTGAAGACGCACTTAATGGTCTCCTAGCGTTTTTTATAAATGAATCATTTCTATAATTTTGTTCATGGCATATTTGTCTGCATATAGGCTTACCTCGGGAAACTGCTTATAGTTGGGCAGCATTTCAAGCGTGATGTAATCATCATACCCGATTCCTGCGATGGCCTTTGCAACCGCCGGGAAATCAACATCACCGGCAAAGAGATCTACGAAAGCGCCAATGCCTGCCTGATCAAAGCGATAGTCAGACATATGTAGCTTTTTGATGCGGTGGCCGAGGATCTCGATCCATTGTTCCGGGTAGCCGATATACACGGCATTACCGACATCCAGATACATACCGACATAGTCGGAGCTGATCTCATCCAGGAACCGCCGAGTTTCCAATGGGGAAAGGAGGAAGCGATTCCAGACATTTTCAATGCCAATTGCCACATCCGCAGCTTTCGCTTCGGGTGCCAGTCGGCTCAATGCGTCTTGCGCACGCTCATAGGCAATATCGTACCGGATCTTTTCTGGGTGCTCTACAAAATTGCAACCGACATAACCGGGAACAACCAGAATCGTTTTAGCCCCCAGAAGGTGCGCAGCTTCGATCTGCTTTTGTACAATGCCAAACGCTTTTTGCCGGGTCTTCTCGCTGTCAGAAACGAGATTGTTCTGCCACAGACTCCATACCCCTACGCTGGGAATCTCCAGGCCCATATCATCGGCCATTCTTTTCATGGCCAGGACATCTTTTTCCGGGGTTTGCGGGTTCAGATAGCCGGATTCACTCAAAACCGGCTCCACGCCATCATAGCCCGCTTTTTTCGCATGTTCAAACATCCATCGGACATCCGTATTTTCGGAAAAAGAGAACAAACTAATACCTTGTTTCATAACATCCTCACGAAACCGTTACGGTTTTATGCGTTTCCAGCGATTCGCGAATCGCCACGATTACAGAGAGCACATGGCGGACATCGGCCGGGGTAATTACCGTGATCGGCGTGCCGGCCTCGATATGGCCGATGAAATCTTCCAGTTCCTTCTGGTAGGCATCATAGGGATCTATGGCCAGAGTTTCGGCCTTGCCGTCGCCATAGACCGTGGTAGAGCGGGAAGCCGCCGCGATGTTTTCCAGGTTAGCACCAGCACCCATATGGTAACAGTATGCCTTTTTATCGCCAACAACATTCAGCTCTGTCGTAAAGGGGAATCCGCTGGGCATTTCCAGGATTCCCTCAGCCGTAGCTTCCATACCGTTTTCAAAGGTCAAGGATGTTGCCACATGGTTCCAGCAGCCGACGTTGTTCTTGTGGCCGATGGCATAGACCTGCTTCACCTTGCCGAACAGGTAGCACAGATAATCAATATCATGCAGGTGCAGATCGAACAGGCCTCCGCCGCTGTTTTCGGCACGGCGATACCACTCGCTCCAGGCGGGATGTTCCGAAAGGCGGCTGGCACGGGCATACTTAATCGTTCCCAGTTTCCCTGTTTCTACCATTTCCTTGGCCCGGACGTATTCAGGCCAGAAACGGACGACCTGTCCCACGGCAAACTGAACACCGGCCTCTTTGGTAGCGGCAATCATACGGTCAAGTGATTCGAGCGACAGCGTGACAGGTTTTTCACAGATGACGTGCTTTTTATGCCCCGCAGCCAGCAGGACATATTGCTCATGTAAAAAGGTAGGCAGGCAAATATCCACAACGTCGATATCTGCTGTGTTCAGCATGCTTTCACCGTCGTTATACCAATCACATCCGGCAAACTCAGCGAGGTCTTTGCCCTGCTTTTCATTCAGATCACAAACAGCTGTAACCTTTGCGTTCGGCATGGCCTTGTAGGCTGTTACATGGGTACGTCCCATAAATCCTGCTCCAATAACAGCAACATTTACCACTTACTACACAACCTTTCAGATTTATTTCTTCTTGATGTTATTGATGTTGCTCAGGACGACTGCCGCAACAATGATAGCGCCGGTAATAATCGTCTGTACGTTATTATCAACGCCTAGGATGTTCATAGCATTGGAGATGACACCCATCAGCAGGCAGCCGAGGAATGCGCCGCTGATCGTACCCTTGCCGCCGTCGAAGGTGACACCGCCGATAATGGCAGCGGCTAGGGCGTTCGTTTCATAGTTGGTACCGGCGTTCGAGGTAATGGAGTCAATACGGGCAACAAATACGATGCTGGCAACCGCGCAGAACAGACCAGAAATGCCATAAACAATGATCTTATAACGGTTCACGTTAATACCGGACAGGAAAGCGTTCTTTTCATTACCACCCAGGGCGACTACACGGCGGCCGAACTTGGTGTAAGTCATCATGAGATACGCCACCATGACCATGGCCAGCAAAACCAGCAGCATGGGCGAGAAAATTTCGAAGTACTTGGTTTTCAAGCCGTTGAATGCACCGCCGAAGTTCATGATACGTCCACCGGAAACCGTCAGGGCAATGCCATAAAACATCTTACTGGTGCCCAGTGTAATGACCAGCGGAATGCACTTACTTTTTGCAATGATAGCGCCGTTGAGCAAACCACAGGCTGCACCGGTAACAAGGCCAGCCAGCACAGCGATAAAGGTGGGCAGACCGTTGTCCAACACTACGTACATAACAACACCGCAGACGACCATAATATTGCCGATGGACAGGTCAATACCGCCGGAGATCAGCAGAATGCTCATTGCCATTGTCAGAATACCCAGCACGCAGATCTGCTGGAAAATTGCGACAATGTTATTGATGCCAATAAAATTAGGGTTGATACACGAAATAATTACGACAATCAATGCGATAACGATTGCCAGAAGGACCCGCTGGTCCTTAAAAATATTTTTAGCCGGAGAAAGGCTAGTCTTTTTATCAGCCATCTTTATTTACTCCCAATGCACGTTTAATGATTTCCTGTTCGTTGATCTGCTCGCCTTTCAGCTCACAATCAATGCGGCCATCCCGAACCACCAAAACTCTGTCGCTCATGCTGATAAGTTCCGGCATATCAGAGCTGATCATCAGGATACACTTGCCCTGCTTTGTCAGGTTGCTCATCTGTTTGTAAAACTCGGCTTTGGCATTGACATCAATACCGCGGGTAGGTTCATCAAAAATGTAAATATCCTGTTCCGCATACAGCCACTTTGCCAGGACTACTTTCTGCTGGTTGCCACCGGAAAGGTAAACTGCCTCGGTCCACACGCTGGGCGTTTTGACCCGCAGTTCTTTCAGCAGCGGCTCGATCAGCGGCGGAAACTTTTTGATATTCACAAAGAATCCTTTGATCTTTTCCCGCAGGCCTATGATCGTTGCATTTTCCAGCACGCTGGCGTGCAGCATCAGGCCAAGCTTCTGGCGATCCTCTGTAATAAAGGCGATACCTGCATTAATACTGTCGTTCGGGTCCTTGATCTGCACCTCTTTGCCGTTGATATAGATGTGCCCACCGTAGCGGCTGTCTGCGCCTATCATGGCACGCATCATTTCGGTGCGGCCGGAGCCGACCATTCCAGAGAAGCCTACGATTTCGCCCTTATGCACCGTAAAATTGATTTTTGGAGAGTCTTTCGTCAGCTGCAAGTCTTTGACTTCTAGCATCACATCACCGATGGGACATTTCTCGCGGTCATAGAACATATCTATCGGGCGGCCTACCATGTCCTGTGTGATCTTGATAATCGGCGTATCATGATTTTCGTTGGAGAAGGTGCTGATCACCGCACCATCGCGGATTACCGTAATGCGATCCGCGATCTCGACAACTTCGTTCAGGAAGTGGGAAATGTAGATGATACCAATCCCCATGCTGGCAATACGCCTAGTCAGTTCCGTAACCTTTGCGGCATCCTCTACGTTGAACATTGATGTCGGTTCATCCATAATCAGCACACGGGGCTGCACGCTCAACGCTTTCAGGATCTTGACAAACTGCTGATCCGAGACAGACAGATTTTCAATTTTGGTATCCAGCTTCAAATGGATACCCAGGTCATCCATCTGCCTTTGTGTTTCTTTCCGCATTGCGGGATAATCTATGATTCCCAGTCCCTTGGTTTTTTCGTTGCCGACAAAAATATTTTCCACAACGTCCATGCTTGGAACCAGGTCATTTTCTTGGTAAACGATGTTGATTCCAAGCTGCTTGGACAAGAATGGATCGAACTTACTGTATTCTTTTCCATCCACCGTGATGGTTCCCTCGGTAGGTGTGTAAGCACCCGAAAGAACCTTCATCAGGGTAGATTTTCCTGCGCCGTTCTCGCCTACCAGGCAGTGGATTTCACCCGGATATACTTCAAAAGTGATGCCGGACAAAGCCCAAACGCCAGAGAACTCCTTTTTGATATCTTTCATGGCAATAATGGGTTTTGTATTTTTGTAGTCACAAGGCATGTCTGATCTCACCCTCTTACAAAAACGCCAGCCAGGCGCGCCGAATTTCACGGCACGGCCGGCTGGCGGTATATTAACTCATATCGTAGTATTCAATAGGCTAGTTATTTGTTCTCGCCCAGGTACTTGTAAGCGGCTGCATAGTCATCCCAAGCAATGTAGGAGCTGGTATCATCAGCAGAAACGGGGATAACCGGCAGAGCAGTAAACTTCTCAGCGGGATCTTCGCCCAGGGCGACCTTATTGTACAGGTTCATGAAAGTCTTGACACCCTGGATGGAAACGGGAGCGGTCATGTTTGCAGCCTCGATACCGTCCTGCAGCATTTTGAAACCATCCGGAGAACCACCAGTGGAAACGATGGGGATGTTCTCTTTGCCAGCGTCCTTCAGAGCGTTGTAGCAGCCCTGGGCCATCATATCGTTGTTGGCAAAGATGTAGTTGAACTCGGTGCCGGAGTTGATCAGGTCGGTAGTAACGTTGTAAGCCTTATCCGTCAGCCAGTCAGCGTGCAGCGTAGCAACGACCTGCACATCGCCGCCCAGCTCTTCCAGGGCGCGGTCAACACCTTCCTGGTACTTCTCGTAAACACCTGCGCCTTCCTGGCCAGCGCAGAAGAAGATCTTTGCCTCGGGGTCCTGCTCAGCGATCCACTTGATGGCAGCTTCGCCGATCTTGTCATACTCACAGGCAACGGAAGCAATGTAATCGCCCGGATCATCCAGGCCGTCCATAGCAAAGTTCTCGATAGTGACGGGGATTCCGGCCTCGTTAGCCATCTTGACCAGCTGAGACCCCTGCTCGGTAGAGATCGGGAAGACAGAGATGCCGTCAACGCCCTGCTGAATCAGGGATTCCATCGCGGTGACGGAATCTTCCAGGCTGTTCTTGGAATCCAGGACGACGGTCTTAACGCCATTCTGCTCAGCGGCATACTCAAATGCCTTGGCAGAATACTCATTCCAGATATCCGACATATCGTAGGCGATATAGCCGAAGGTCAGGTCCTTCTTATCGCCGGTGCTTTCCGCAGCAGAAGAAGACTCTGCCGTGGAAGAAGCAGTGCTGTCGGCTGCCGGTGCGGCCGAGCTGGATGCAGCAGAGCTGCCGCATGCTGCCAAAGAAAGCATGAGCGCGGTGGCTGTTGCAATAGAGAGTGCCTTTTTCATGTGTTCTTAAACCTCCATATAAATAATGTAGAAAATATATTATCCGGCGGTGGTACCTACCGCAGAATGTACTTAAATCTTGTAACCGAGATTTTTCAAATATACCGCAGATTCTTTAACAGCGGTATTGATCTCATCCAGATCTTTCGGTCCTTTTGCGGTAAACTCAATTTCGAGGCTGAACGGGGCATCGTTATTAGCCTTGTCCAGTTTATTGAAAAGCGTTTTGAAATCGACGTAGCCTTTTCCAAGTGCAGGGAAATCCCATGCATCGCGCGCGCCTGCCTTATCCTTGATGTGCAGGTACGCCACATTGTCCATGCAGGTATCGATATCATCTGCTGCATCTACATTGCCATAGAACACGCAGTTTGCCGTATCGTAGTTGATTTTTACCAGATTGGAATTTACTGCCGTGACGATTCCATTCATGATTGTGCCGGTCGCATGCTCACCGTGCAGCTCCAAGACCAGCATCAAGCCATTTTCTTTCAGATGCGGGATCAGTCCTTTGATGTTCTGCACCAGAACTTCGTTTCCGGTTTTTGCTTTATCCTTTAAATGGGCCTCACCGATTGAGGAGACAATGTATTTACAGCCGAAGAAATGCGCCAGGCGCATATTCATAATAAAATCAGGCAGTCTGTCTACATCCATAAGGTTTGTATGACCGCTCATCGCAAAGGGGACTAGATCCAGCTCTTTCAGTTTGTCCTGCACATGGCAAAGACTTGCAAAGCTCTGGTCCGGAAAGACGTGTTCTGTCCATCCCTTTGTTGCCGTCAGTTCTACATAATGGAACCCCGCTGCGGCGATTCCCTCCAGTGCTTCATCGATTGAGTAACCATGGTAGCAGTTGGAATTGACACCAATAATTCTGGGCATCATAATCTCAAGCCTCTTTTCTGCATCAGTCAGCGTATAGGCCGCCTTGCATCTGTTCAAAGAAATCGTAGTAGTGATCAATATAATATCTTGCAGCACCGCCAAGCTCGGAATCCAGCCCCAGCGTAGAATACTGGATCCAGGTGTTGGACACAAACTCTTTGAAGCCGCTATTTTGTACTTCATCGCGGATGTTGGAAAGGAAGAACGGGCCAAGATTTACGCCCATACCGCCAATCACCACAAGCGACGGATTGAAAAGCGTGATCAGATTTGAGATCGCAAAAGACAAATCGACCGCTAGATCTTTTATCAGCTCTTTTGCATGGGCATCTCCATCTTCAGCCATGGCACCAATATCACAGTACAAAGGTTTGCGTCCAGCGAAACGGGTCAAATCAATACCGCACGCCTCCGCTCTTTCCGTCAAGGCATTTTCACCTACAACACGTTCAACGCAGCCATGATTTCCGCAAGCGCAAAGCGGTCCGTTTCTGTCAACTGAGAAATGTCCGAACTGCGTTGCATTGCCGCCAGCCCCACGAAGCATTTTTCCATTGGCAAAAAGGCAAGCGCCAACACCTTTTGAGACATTGATATAGGCGAAATTAGGTTCTGTAATGTTGGCAAACACATATTCTGCGTAAGCGAAACAGGCGGTATCATTCAGCAGGCAGAAAGGATAATCATGAAAAGCTTCTTCAAAGCGCTGGACCACAGGGTCACTGTAGCCTACGCCGATCACTGTGGAGAGGATCCGTTTATTTTCTGCATCAATAATGCCCGGTATAATGATGCAGAGACCCATGATGCGTCTATCCCCTACTTTCGGCTTCATAATGTTGAAAAAGGTGGATGTGATCTTGTCGACCTTATCTTCTTCTTCCGTAAGGGGAATCTGATCCCGGAAGGCGATTTTATTATCCGCCGTGATCAGGGCAATATCCAAGCGCGCTCTCCGCCAGCTGATAACCGCCACTAGGTTTTCTGTACCATTGACCCTCAGTTCGCTGGGACGGCGTCCCATTTGCTGGCTGACAACGGTCCCGCAGTCAATGAGATACTTGTTGACAATCAGCTCATCAACCAAGCTGGAAACCGTGGGTTTGCTGAGATTGGTTTCTTTCGACAACGCCGCCCTTGAGATACTTCTATTTTGGTTTACCAGTTGGTAGATTTTTTTCAGGTTTTCTGCACGGATGCGCTGTTGAATAACCATTTACAAATTTTGCCTTTCGTGTAGCAAATATCAGGTCTGGTTCGTTAGTTAGTTAGTTAGTTAAGTTATCTTACTTATTGCGTCTAAATAGTAACATATTCGCTTTTTGATTTCAACACCTCGCAAAGAAGTTTGTAAAAACTTACAAATATGCTCTATAAAACTTGTGATTTTAACGAAATTCAAATTTGAATTTGCGATTTTTAATTTACCGCCAGTAAACGAACACGCTTTAGAAATACCTAAAAATTAACAGAAACAGCTACGCCTGAATGCAGGCATGAGATACAAAAGTCCCTGTTAATTATTTTGATCAGAAGCACAGCTAGAATTACATGTGGTGCATCACCATACTACTCTGTTCAATCAAAATCTTGCGTGATTCCGGCAATCAGTGTTAGGCTAAATACATGTCATCATCAAACTCCATAACATAAAATGGCTTATAACAAAAAAGAGGCCTGCCTCCAAGTCCAACTGGACTTCAGAGTGCAGGCTCTTTTATCATCACCCTTTTATTTAGTTTTCCATCAAGCTGGATGGTCCTCTATTGCAAGAAGTTCACTTAACGATAGAAGCGGATAATTGATGTTCGGACAATCTTTAGCCGGCCCGATTCCTGCCACCAGAAAGCCCCCATTGAGAGCAGCTTTCACACCTGCCTCTGCATCTTCAACGACAAGGCAATCACTTGGCTTCTGGTGCAGCTTTTCTGCCGCCAGCAAAAAGACCTCCGGATCCGGTTTTGAATGTGAAATTTGATTTCCATCTACAATAACATCAAAGAATTTTCCAATTCCAAGTTTTTCTACAATAAGCGGCGTATTCTTGCTTGAAGATCCGATAGCCATCGGGATATGGACGGCATGTAGCTTTTCCAGCACTGCCCAAGCGCCATCTGCCAAATCCTTTGAAGTTATATTTTGTAGTAGCTCTCTGTAAATATTGTTTTTCTTTTCCGCAAGCAGAAATTTTTCCTGCTCGCTATAACGGACTGGTGAATTGCGCAGGATTAGTTTGAGACTCTCCATCCGCGAAACGCCTCGCAGCTGGTTATTGACTTCTCTATTAAAAGGAATATGCAATTCATCAGCTATGGCTTTCCATGCCATATAGTGATATTCATCTGTATGGCACAGAACACCATCTAAATCGAAAATAATAGCGTTCATAGGCAAATCCTTTTGACTGCAAATAAACAGCCTCTTGCTGTGTGCTAAGGCCTCTTGCGGTCAGCAAAAATGGTGAATTTGAACGGTTTCTGCTCCAGTTCCTTCCACGCGGACCTTTTCGTTTTTCCACTCGCAGGTAAGAACCGACTTATTTGTGGTGAAAGTACTTTTGCCTGCCGCTCCAGCGACAAGCAGAATCAGTTTAGAATTAAGATTCTGAGAAACTGGATTGCCAAGTGAATCCATGCCATCAGCATGCAGAGGAACTGCATAGCCGCTGCGGATAAAAACAGGGAATTTCATATCTGCCGTCGTAGAAATTGTCTGGCAGCCATGATAGCATTTTCCCGTAAAAAAGGCGTACCATTCGCCCTCCGGCAGATAGACTTCTCTTGCAGTTTGGTTTTCTTCCAACAGCGGTGCAACAAGGATAGCATCCCCCAGAAGGAATTCGTCCTCAACTTGGCGAGCGGCTTTGTCCCGCGGCCATTCGTACACAAGCGGACGCATCATTGGGACTTTCTCTGCAGCGCACCTGAATGCAGTGGCCATCAAATAGGGCTGCAAATTCATTCTGAGCCAATGCCAAAAACGCATCTCTGTCACGAATTCAGGAGAATTATAGACTGCTGCCATATTCCACGGACTGCGTTCATTGTTTCCCTCGCCGCCTGGCATCAATTCTTTGAACTGACCGCCATCGGGTTCAGAATGCCATTGCATAATTGGCGTAAAACACGCCAGCATCGTTGCATGGCGATAGAGATCCAACGTCGGAAGCGGGCCTGCAAACCCGGCAAGATCAAATCCCCAGAACAGAATGCCGCTTAAAGCTGCACTAAGCCCCGCAGAGAGGACATGCCGCAGTTCATCATTTGTGGACTGCTGATCCCCACCCCAATGGCACGGTGTTGTATGCTGTCCCATGTAGCCTGCACGGCTGAAAAGAACATGATTATCGCCAAGAAATTTGGTATATGCCTTCGTGTATTGCTGCGGATAGCAGTTGCGGCTTTCCTTGCCCGTACTGCCGTCATAAAAGGAGACTTCATCTGTGCAAACAAATTCGCCGCCATCGGTTTTGAATCCATCTACGCCCATGTCAAGCAGGTACTGTCTTTTCCCGAACCATGTTTTGCAAGTTTCAGGATTTGTAAAATCAGGGATCATCGAGCCGGGAAACCAATGCCCTTCTGGAATCTTATAGGGTGTCCCATCCAAGTCATGAATACACAGGGAGCGTTTTACTGCATCCTCCCGATCCAAATCATTCTGATGATTTCTGATTTCATCATCGCCTTGCTGCTTATACACCGGGACCTGCCAGAGCACCAGATGAAGTCCTGCCTTATGCAGCTTTTCAATCATTTCCTGTGGGTTCGGCCAATAGGCGCTTTCCGAATAGTCAAAGTCATCTACTGCAAAAGGCGCTCCGTTCGGCTTTTCCTTATATTTGGCACCATTAAAAATGTAAAAGGTTGCTTCATCGCTCCATGCTTCAAGAACCAGCACGGTAGCCGGGAATTGATACTTCTTCAGAAGTTCAATCTGCTTTTCCGTTTCCTTTTGCGTATTCCAATGGTTTGCAGAGATCCACGGCCCGAAGACCCAGTCAGGCGGAAGAATCGCAGGCCCGGACAAAGACATATACTCAGAAATCAGCTTTGCAGGCGTTCCTGCGTTGAATATAAACTTACAATTGCCGGGCGCATGAACCGTTATGACGTTTTTCTGTGTGAAATCGAATATCAATGTGCCACCAGACAATGTACAGAAAGAGAACCCTGTATCCGTGAAAAAGAATGGCGAGGGACAATAGCTTTTATCCCCTTGATTACAGAACTTTTCTTCCACCTCGATTTTCACGATGCGGTCATTCTGGTTGAGTCCATTATACCGTTCACCCATTCCATAAACTGCTGAATACGCAAGACTCATGGTGAGCAGTTTTGTCTGTTCATTCCAGCATATAGAAGCCACCTGACCGTCTACTGGCATGTTCAGATTGGCATCGTTCTTATTAGGCTCCCACTCAATCATATACTTTTATCCTTTCACGCCGCCAACCGTAAGGCCTTCTTTGAAATACTTCTGCGCAAAAATATAAACGATCAGAATCGGAATAATCGAAATCAGTGCGCCTGCCATTGTCAGGTTGTACTGATTCTTGTACTGGCCGGACAACGTGCTCAGCAGCAGTGGAAGCGTAAATTTGCTTCTTTCGCTCAGCAAAACCAACGGCAGCAGGTAATCATTCCACATGTCCATAAATGCAAGGATTGCCAGCGTTGCCATAGCGCTGCCGCTCATGGGCAGTATGATTTTGAAAAAAATGCGCCACATGCTCGCGCCATCAATAACAGCAGCTTCAATATAGGCATCGTTGATTGTCATCATTTTCTGCCGCATCATAAAAATGGCAAAGGCATTAAACAGCTGCAACAGCATAAACGCATTTAAGCTATTGGTAAGGTGCATATTCGTCATGATAATGAACAGTGGAATAAAAGTGATCTGCGACGGAATCATCAGCGCCGTAACATAAATACCAAAGACCGCATTACGTCCCTTGAACGGAATTTTTGTCAGTGCAAATGCAGCCATCGCGGCACACAGAAGCCGCACTGCCGTGCAAAGAACAGACACGTAAAAGCTGTTGAAGATAGAGCCCACAAATTCCGGCATGGCAAAAAGTTTTTTGTATGCATCAAGTGTCGGTTCTTTTGGAATCCACTCCACGGGAATGCTCATAATAGCGCCGCGGCCTTTTAAGCTGGTGATAATCATCCAATAAAACGGGATGCAGACAATTATGGCCACCAACAATCCCAGTACATAAAATGCCACTTTTCCAATGATTCGTCTTTGTTTCAGCCCTGTCAAAGAAGATGTTTTAGCGTTAGTCATCGTAGTTCACCCACTTGTTCTGAAGTTTCATCTGAACCATTGTCAGAAGCAGCAAAATTGCAAACAGAATCCAGCTATATGCGGCAGCCGTACCCATTTCATAGTAACGGAAGCCGCACTTATAAATGCGTTCAACCATCACCATTGTCGAGCCAAGCGGGCCACCATCGGGGGTCATGATCATAATCTGCGTAAACAGCTGGAAGGAGTTAATCAAGCTGATAATCAAGACAAAGAAAAGCGTAGGAGTCAGCAACGGCAATGTAATTCTTGTAAACTGTTTGATTTTGCCGGCACCGTCGATTGCCGCCGCATCGTAGTATTCCTGATTGATTCCCTGAAGGCCAGACATCAGCATAAGGCCAAAGTACCCCATATCCTTCCAGACCGAGGCAAGAACGATTGCGGGCATTGCCCACTTTGAGCTTTGAAGCCACGAGGGTCCCTCAATTCCGAACAAGGCCAGAATATTGTTAATAGCACCATACTCAGGACTAAGAACCCATTTCCAGATCAATGCGCCCGCAACCCATGAGGTGATAACCGGGATATAGTAAAGAACGCGGAAAATTCCAACACCCTTTACATGACTGTTCAAAATGAGCGCCACAATCATAGAGGCAATAAGCATCAAAGGAATGTAGAGGATCACAAATTCCAGCGTGTTTCCAATCACCTGATAAAACTCTTTTGATGTGAGAATTTCCTTATAGTTCTCGATCCCTACGTAGAATCGATCCATGAATCCGCTAAAATCACTGAACAATGTCAGTTCGCTCAATCCATCCCAACTGGTCAGGCTGACAAAAATTTGCATAATCATTGGGATGATACTGAACACAACAAAACCAGCCAAACTTGGAAGCAAAAATGGTAATGCCGTTTTCCAGCTTGCCAATCGGGAATTTTTCATATTCTATAAACCCTCCGATAAAAATACGGGGACAGGCTCCCGCCTGCCCCCGTCAAACTATTTACTTGGTCAAATCGATTTTCTGTTCGCACTCAGCCTGCATATCCTTCAGCGCCTGCTCCGGGGTGACAGTGCCGGCGGCCGCAGCGCTCAAATGCTGACCAACGATGTCCTGCAGCTCTGCATACTGGGTGATAACAGGAGGAGTCACAAGGTAATCAAGGCTCTTAAAGACCGCTTCGCGATTTGCCGGAGGAGTCTTTTCTTTGTACTGAGCGATGATATCCTCGTCCTGAACCGGAGGCAGCTCCCAGCCTGCGTCCAGGCGGATCTGCGTTGCTTCACGGTTGGAGGAAATGTAGGTGATGAACTTAACGGCTTCATCAGCAACCTGAGAATCTTTGGAAACGACGTAACCGTTGGAGAAGAAGTGCGTGGCTTTCTGAGTGTGACCGGGTTCCACAACGATATCCCAATCGAAGTCGCAATTGTTCGTATATTCGGGGAATGCCCAAATACCCGTCACAATCATGCCAAGGCGGCCAGACTCAAACAGATCCCAGTCGCCCATACCTGCCATTTGCTCTTCGGTAGGCATAACATTGGTTTTCTGCTGCATATCAACCATGTACTGCAGTGTTTCAATGTTTTCCGGGGTATCCATCGTGAACTCCGTAAAGTCATCATTGAAGAGGCTGCCACCGTTCTGCTTAACGGTCTTATAGAACTCGTTGAAGGAAATAGGATGGTAATAGCCGTAGATATTATCACCCAGCGCACGGATTTTCTCCGCCGCAGCCATTGCGTCCTCCCACTTCCAGTCGTCCGTGGGGTAATCGATGCCAGCCTGATCAAACAGATCCTTGTTGTAAATCAGCACAACATTCGAGAAGCTGTCCGGCACACCATACTGCACACCGTCAGCGCTGAATGCTTTCAGGGCCATATCGTTGTAGATAGAGGTGTCGATGCCGTCTTTGGTCAGGATGTCATCCAGCGGCATCAATGCGCCCTTCTTTGCGTAGGAGACGAAATTCTGGTAATCCAGTTCAAAAACATCGGGAGCCTGGCCGCCGGAAACCTTCGCCGTCATCTGCGTAAAGTAGTCGTCATAGCCATAGGTCTGCAGGTCGATGGTGACATTGGGGTTTTCTTTCATATAGTTGTCAACCATCTGCTGCAGATACTGCTCGTTGTCTCCGGACCCGGAGTACTGTGCAAACGTGATTGTCACAGGCTCATTAGAAGCCTCCGATGCTGCCGTGCTTTCCGTAGAAGCTGCATCAGAAGAGCTTGCCACGGTACTTGCAGACGAGGCTGCAGAACCACAGGCACTGAGTGCAAGCATTGCGGCCATCGAGCATGCCATGTAAGAAATCGCCTTTTTCATTGTTTTTCCTCCTTGTATAAGTAGTGGAACACTTGATTTTTTGCTCTTCTTCGCTTACACTTATTATAGAAGAGCAATAAGACGCTCTTTGGATTTGGGCTGCACAGACTTTGGACGGTTGGTGCAGTCCTTTTTTATTCCTCCCCTCTCATATCTCGAACGGATTCCCGGCGAGAAAGGCTAACCGGAATAATAACCTCTCGCTTTGTCATATCCGCGTCTTGAATGTTATCTAAAAGCAGTTCAACTGCCTTTTCACCTTTTTGAGAGATTTCTTGGCGAACCGTCGTCAGTCCTGGTGTCAGATATTTAGAAATCTCCAAATCGTCAAATCCAACGATAGAAATATCATTGGGAACCGAAACTCCCTGTTCGTAGAACCCCTTCATAGCTCCAATAGCTAAGATATCTGCGGTAGCAACTACTGCTGTGACATCCTTATTTTCATTGCACAGTTTACGTGCAAGCTCGATGCCACTATCGTAATCAACTTTGCCTTCGTAAACAAGCGTGGGATCATATGGGATTCCGGCTTCTTCCAGTGCCTGTTGGTAGCCGCAGAGTCTTTTCTTTATGACACCGTTTTCTTTGATTTGACCGCAGAAAAAAGCAATTTTTTTATGCCCATATCCAATCACATGATTGGTAGCCAGATAACTTCCATAGGCATCATCAATTCGTATGCTATGGTAATAATGATCGTTACAGTAGCTGTCAATCAATACAATGGGGATTTGTGTTTTCTTCATTTGACGGTAAAAGTCATCCGGGTACATACCGATAACAATAATTCCGTCAAGGTTTCTCTCTTTAGCCAAAGTTAAGTAGCTTTCATTTACATCCGTGGCTGAAATAATCACATGATAGCCATGCTGTCTTGCGTGATACTCAATGCTGCCAACGATTTCACTGTAAAAATCATTTTGTAGCATCAGTTTGCTGCCGGGCTCGGTCTGTGGAATGACAATTCCAATCAGCTTTGAATCTCTACTGGACAGGCTTCGCGCACTGAGATCGGGAACATAATTCAAATCCCGAATCGCATCGTACACACGGGTCTTGGTCTGCTCGGAGATTGATTTCTTGTCATTCAAAACATAAGACACCGTAGCCGTACTGACTTGGGCACGCTCTGCCACATCTTTTAGTGTTGCGCGTCTTGCCATATCGACTCCACCAATCTTACGGATTTAGTTTAAGCGTTTAACTCTTTTCTCTGGCATTACAATACCACGTGGGCAGCAAAATGTCAACAGTTAATTAAATTAACCTGTTATTTATGGAAAAATATTGTTGACTATGCCGAACATTCCTGTTATATTGATGATGGCAGCAAGGTTAATCGCTTAATCTTATTTGTGTGCTTATTTCACTTTATAAGGGGATTCACTATGGACAAGTATCTACCAACCGGCAATGATTTCGTTTCTTTGCCCCGCATCAACGAACGAACGGGCGGGATAGAGGACATAACATTCCTATATATGGCCGCAAAAGGGCTTATAGATATTCGCGGGAGCGAATCCGCACCTTTGATTCAGCCTTATGTTCATCTAAATGGAGACTGTGCTATTTCTCCAGCATGCCTTGCATGGACCCGACTTGATGATTGGCTGCCCCAGTCTACTGCACAGCTTGGCAGTCTTGAACTCAAAACCCTTTATATACCGCCTATCGATGAACGTGGTTTTGCAATTCAGATGACGGTTCATAACACTTCTGAAAGTGCAAAAGATGTTGTTATAGGGTTAAATGGATGCTGGGCCTCCTCTTGGCACTGTGTAAACGAGGACAAGCCGTTAAGTGGTAAAGCAACTTGTTTCCGCAGTGGCTGGAACAGCAGTTTGATTTTCGAATATCATGCAGGATTCCCGATGTTCTCCTTTGCCCCTATGGCCGATGCACAAACAGATTCTTCTTTTACCTGTTCCGATGATGGCAGTATTACTTACGATTTATCCCATCACTGTACAATTGCTGTCGATGGAACAGCCTCGGTCGTATTTTATTGGGGTCTCGGTTTCGAGGAAGTTGCTGCCGCAACAAGCGCCAAAGAGATGCTTCGGCAAACTTTCGATGTAGAACTTACAAAAACAAGAACTTGGCTTCAAGAGCGTCGTGTCACTTTTAATGGTGATGCAAAGCTCACACAGCTCTACAATACGAATCTGTTCTTCTGTATGTTCTTCTCAACCGGCATTACACTTGACTCCGAAGAGTTGGTGCTCGTTACCAGCAGAAGCCCCCGCTACTATGTAAGTGCCGCTTATTGGGATCGAGACAGTCTGCTTTGGAGTTTCCCGGCTATTTTGGACGCCGATCCCGAACGTGCCAAAGAAATGCTTTCCTATGTATTCGGCCGACAGCGCCGAAACTTTGGCATCCATTCACGATACATTGATGGCACTGTTTTGGAGCCGGGCTTTGAGCTGGACGAACTCGTTGCCCCTCTTCTGGCGCTCGAACGCTACATTAACAAAACCGACGACAAATCCATTTTGAGTGATCCCGATATTGTTCAAGGCATAAGCCTCATTTTGAATCGACTGCGGCAGCATGAAGCCGCATCTTGCAGATTGTATGATACTTTCCTGCAGCCAACAGACGATGAGCACGTTTACCCCTATATTACATACGATAATGTACTTGTGTGGAAAGCACTTAAAGATTTGGCCCAACTCGCACCTCAATATGCACATCTTGAAAAAACTGCCGATGAAATCAAAGATGCTATTATGACGCATTGTGTCCAAAAGGACGCAGAGGGGAAACCTTATTTCGGATGGTCTATTGATTTGAACGGCAGTCACGATGTTTACGACGAGCCGCCGGGAAGTCTACAGCTGCTTCCCTTGTTCGACTTTTGCAGTCCCACTGATGAGATATACCGCAATACTGTTGCAATGATTCGTTCACCGGAATACAAATACAGCTTTGCTAACAGTCCAATCAACGAAATCGGGTGCCCACACGCACCTCACCCATGGATCTTAAGTTTAGCCAATAGCTTGTTGTGCGGGCGCGTAGAACATTGCCGCGCCATTTTGGAAAAAATCTCTATGGACAATGGCATCGCATGCGAAAGCGTTGATGAAGTGACTGGTTACTGCACCACCGGCGAGGCTTTCGCTACCTGCGCAGGATTCCTTTGCCATTCTATCCGTGAAGCATTACTATAAAAGAAAGAAGGATGCTTTTATGCGTCAAGACATAATTTTGAAGCCTTGGCAAATTGAGCTTACGACAAATAGCACAAATGATAGTTTTGAAGAAAGCACTTTTTTCACCGGGAACGGCCGCATGGGCATCCGTGGATATCTTCCCTTCTGGCAGGAGAAACGCACCTTTGAGACAGGTCTGTTCGTTGCCGGTATCTTCGGTGAAATCAAACCCGGCATCACCGATTTCGTGAACCTGCCCACTCCCGTCTGGGGAAATATCGAATGCGATGGACATCCCATTACACTTTCCTCTCCCGTATCCAGCACCCTAGATATGAAAACAGGCGTTCGCTCACAGTCTTTTTTAGCCAAAAGCGGTGAAACCGCTCTAAATATTGAGCATCAGGTATTCTGCAGTATGTCTGACCCCTCACTGCTCGTACAGCGGCTTTCTTTCTCCGCATCGCGCACCTCCAATATTGCGGTATACATGGGAATTCATACCGCTTGCTGCAACTGCCCTGTCCCGGATGATCAGGTAAAAGAAAATCACGAAACCATCAAACTCGCCGAACTCACTCAGCATGATTCCTGCAAGGATTCTATCGATTGTGCTTTCTCTATTTTAGGTACCGGCTTAATCGTAAGGGAACAGATGTTTTTCCATACTTCTTTTGCGGATTCTAAAGACTATATCTCCGATGACAGTCTTGGAAAGCAGTGGCATGGGATTTTGCAAAGCGGTCAAAAGGTCATTTTCGAAACCGCCGCACGTATTACCACAAGTCGAGATATCGACCCACTTATCGGGAACGATGAAATCTCTGATACTTATGATGAACTGTTTTCCAAATCCTCGCTTGCATGGACCTCTCGTTGGAATGAGTCTGATATCGAAATTGATGGAGTTCCTGATGATCAATCGGCCGTGCGGTACAACATTTTCCAGCTTATCACCAGCTGTTCTGCCCGTGACAGCAGCGTAAGTATTGGCGCACGCGGATTGACGCACACACGGTATAAGGGATGCTATTTCTGGGATACGGATTTCTTTATGCTGTCTTTCTTCCTGTATACCCACCCCGAAGCCGCCAAGAGCTTAATGGAATATCGCGTAAGAACCCTTCCGCAGGCAAAAGAGAACGCCAAAAAGATGAACAATGCCGGCGCTCGGTATCCTTGGATGACATCTTTCGACGGTTCTGAGCAGTGCGAAAGCTGGGACATTGGTGCCAGTGAGCTGCACATTACCGCAGATATTCCTTTCGCTATGCAGCAGTACTTTGATGCCACCGGTGATGAGAATTTTCACCTGCAAGCTATGGAAGTTTACATCGAAACTGCCCGCTTCTGGTATAGCCGCTGCATCATTCATCCTGATGGCTCTGCTGACCTCATGTTCTGCAAAGGGCCTGATGAATATTGTGGCATTACCAACAACAATCTCTTTACCAATTGCATGGTAAAGTTTAATCTAGATTTAGCCGTCAAGACAGCGCTGAAGCTCAAGGAAACCGACCCCAATCGGTATTCGAAGCTTTCCCTCAGCGATGAGGAAGTTCTTGCCTGGCATTCTCTGCGAGACAATCTAAAAGAATGTCGTGATCCGCAAACTGGTCGATATTTGCCGGATGAGACTTTTTCTCGATTAGAGCCCGTGGACATTAAAACACTCAAAACCGATGATGGTGCCAGCTATCATCAGGTTTGCTTTGACCGTCTGCAAAGGTATCAAGTTATCAAGCAGGCTGACACGCTGCTTCTGATGTCCCGGCTTCCCAATAAGTTCACTCCCGAAGAGCGCCTGAACGCATGGGAAGATTTCGAGCCATGCTGCTTGCACGATTCCACTCTGAGCTTCGCCAGCCATGCACTTTTTGCTGCACAAAACGGCCTGCAGGAGGCTGCCGAAAAATATTTCAAAAAAGCGCTGTATCTCGACCTACACGAAATCATGAACAACACCGGAAAAGAAGGTCTTCATCTTGCCTGCTTGGGCGAAACGTGGTCAAGTATCTTCTTTGGCTTCTTGGGAGCGAACTTTAATGGAGATACGCCAGCGTTCTCCCCTGTTTTGCCAACCGGCTGGAAAGCGCTCAGAATGAATTTCTATTGGCAAGGAAGAATCTATCACCTAGCTGTTTCAGATAATCATTACATAGTTACAATAGCCTAAAACATGGCCTATAAGGTTCACAGTGTTTACCTGCCTTGAATCTTATAGGCCTTTCCGTTTTGTTTTATTATACATTACATTCCCTTTTTAAACCCTCATTCCTTTCCCCAAAGTATATACTACAATATTATAATGCTCACACTTGTCAGATATCATTGATTTTCTTCATTTATCTGTGCTATCATTTATTGCGAAGCCAACACGATTATATCTTTCTCATATATTGGCATTTTCGATAGGAAAAATCTTCTCAAAAACACAGCGAGGTGATTATTTTTGAAATTCCGAACCTTTTTTGTCTGCACCGCTGCACTTTTTTGCGGTGCATTTCTGGCAGGATGCAGTAAACCCCCTTCTCTTCCAGTCCTTCAGCAGATTGAATATTCCAACTTAGCAGATGCGGATACGCAGAATCTTCTTTCCGATCTTTTGCAAAACGCCGGCGTATCTGACCTTCGGATACAAACCTTCTTTGAACATGTTCAAAAATTCAATAGCGCTGTAGATCCAGCATGGCTCACCACAGGATTTGAAACCGCAAAGCCTCTGGATTTGAAATATGATCCGTATTCTATGCAGGATGTATGGGCGGAAAAATATGGCACCTTTCCCGGCTGGAACTGTCGAATCACCGCCTGTGGACTTTTCGGTGATTTCATCACCGTCACTGGCGAGGCAGACTTCGATGCAGCCGAGGACACCTTATTTATGGACTATGAAACGCTGGATACTGACCCTGAGGCCCTTTGCGGTGACAAAAGGCAGAAATTCGATGCGCTGTTTGCTCCCGTTAAAACTACCAACACGACCGACATTCCCACTCATCTAAAAACAATTCAGCAGGAATGGAAAAGGCGCGGTCTATCCTTTGTAGCCGATGATAAAATTCGTCTTATCTCCGTTGTTCTACACGATCAGTTTTCTGAAACAGACAATTCCCTTATGATTGGCCATGTCGGCGTTATGCTTCCCACATCGGATGCCGTATATTTCGTGGAAAAGGTCGCTTTTCAGGAGCCATATCGTTTATTAAAATTCAAAAATCGAACTGAGTTGAGCGATTACCTGATGCTGAAATACGACAATTCCTGGGGACAGGATACGGCCCACACTTTTATTATGGATAATGCGAATTTGATGGACGGCTGGCGCATTCTGGAAGAGCCGACTGACTCTAACGGATAACGAATACAAAAGGAGCTGTTGCACAGAGAAAACCCAAGTGCTGCAGCTCCTCGTTTTGTGTTGTTCATACATGTTAGTGATCTTGTATTTGCCGGGGAAACGAGTTTTCTCCAAATCCTCATTGGTGATGTCGTCATTGAGGGACCACGTAATGTTCTTCTCCGCAGCCTCATCTAACACCTGCCGTACTGTATGCCGTGAGCAGTGAATCGTTGACTCAATCATCCGTTGCGTATAACCGAGATAATTAAGTCGCAAAATCTCCAAACTATTTGCCATTTTGGAGCCTCCATAATGAATAGTCGCAGAAATTTACTGCGCCAAATGCTGTGATAGAAAATTTCTTCGGGCTGCTCAAAAGTGAGCTGCTGTATTTGC
>UQDG01000012.1 GCA_900539695.1 uncultured Oscillospiraceae bacterium | reverse complement strand
AAAGGAAAATCGGAAAATCTATAAAAAACTCTTGACAAATACATTAGCAAGATTTGTCACACCAGCTTTTCCATCCGCTCCACCGCTTTCCGGGCCCGGTCATGCCCGGCCTCGGCGGCTTTTTTGTACCAGGCCAGGGCTTGGGCGGCATCTTTGGGGCCGCAGCGGCCGTCCTCGTACCAGACGCCCAGCTCGTACATGGCGTCGGGCAGGCCCTCTTTGGCGGCGCGCTCGTACCATTGCTGGGCCAGCGGCAGGTCTTTTTTCACGCCGGTGCCGTTCTCAAAACAGCAGGCGTAGTTGTACATTCCCCGGGAATACCCCCCCTCGGCGGAGCGGCGGTACCACTCGGCGGCGGCTGCGGGGTCGGCCTCGGTGCCGATGCCTTTCTCGGTGCAGTAGCCCAGGCAGCACTGGGCGCGGGGCAGGCCCTGCTCGGCGGCGGCGCGATACAGCTCTACCGCCCGGGCCTCGTCCAACTCCACGCCTTTGCCGAACTCATAGCACCAGCCCAGGCAGCACTGCGCCCGAGCGAAGCCCTGGGCGGCGGACTTGCCGTACCATGCGGCGGCCAGGGTCAGATCCTCCGGCACGCCCTGGCCGTACTCGTAACACCAGCCAAGGTTGCACTGGGCGGGGGCGTAGTTGGCCTCGGCGGCGCGGCGGTAATGGGCCGTGGCGGTGGGCCAGCTCTGCTCCACGCCGTCGCCCCGCTCATACAGGGCACCGATGCGGTTCTCGGCGGCGGGCAGGCCAAGCCGGGCTGCGCGGCGGTACAGGTGCAGGGCTTCCTCGGGGTTGCGGCGCACGCCGGCGCCCCGCTCGTAACAGAGGCCCAGATTCAACAATGCCTGGGGCAGCTCCTGCGCGGCGGCCATGCTGTACCAGCGGATGGCATCCCCCCAGCTTTGGGGCGTGCCGGTTCCCTGCTCGCAGCAGACGGCCAGGGCAAACTGCGCCTGGGTGTCCCCCTGCCGGGCGGCGCGGGTGTACCACTGCACGGCCTCGGTGGGGTTGGCGGGCACGCCGCGGCCGCACTCCAGGCAGATGGCATAGCAGGCCTGGGCCGGGGCATAGCCCTGCCGGGCGGCGCGCAGGTAAAACTCGGCAGCCAGCGGGGCGTTGGACTCCACGCCAAAGCCTTTCTCATAAAACTGGCCGCACATAAACAGGGCACGGGCGTCGTCCTGGGCAGCGGCCTTTTGGTACCAGGCCAGGGCAGCTTCGTCGTTTTTGGCGGTGCCGCGTCCTAAATGGACCATCTGTGCAAGGTTGCGCATGGCGGGCACAAACCCCGCCTGGGCGGATAGGGTATACAGCTGCGCGGCGCGCACGGGGTCCGCTGCCACGCCGGTGCCGTTGGTGTAGCAGATGGCCAGGCAGCACTCGGCCCGGGGGTCGTGCTGCAGGGCGGCTTCGCCGTACCAGCGGGCCGCGGCCTTGGCGTCCTGGGGCACGCCCTTGCCGAACTCATAACACCAGCCTAAATTGCACTGGGCCTGGGCGTGGCCCTGGCCCGCGGCGGCGCGGTAGAGCAGCACGGCATCCGGCCAGCTTTGGGCCACGCCCTCGCCGGTCTCGTAGGCCAGGCCCAGCATGCACTGCCCGGCAGCGTCACCCTCGGCGGCGGCTTTTTCAAAGTCAGAAAAGGCGTCATCAAAACGGCCGTCGGTTTTGGACTCGATGCCCAGAGCCACCCAATCGGCGGCGACTAAGTCGCTGCCATCGCTAGGCTGAAAGAACGCCCCGCCGCACAGCGGGCACATGTCGGGGACCGCATGGCGGGTCACAAACCGGCAGACCGGGTTCTCGCAATGATGGATCTCCATAAAACGCTTCCTTTCCCTCAATTATAAACATTGTAGCATAGCTGTGCGCCGAAAAAAAGGCTTCGCGGCGCTTTTTCGGCGCGGCGTGTCCCAGCGGCGGTAATTATTGCTGTTTGCAAAGCTTTATCGGGTTTCCCCGCTCTGCGGCAAAAACAAACGTCCGGGCGTGGTATGGTAATGGCACCGATCGGCATATAGATAAAGGGGGACATGCTGCTATGGCTACTTATTTGGGAGAAAAACTGCATACAAACGTACAACTGCCTGCTATCTTGCCCGGTGCCCGCGGGGCGGCGCTGCTGTGGCAGGGGGCGGCGGCCGCCACGGGGCT
This sequence comes from uncultured Oscillospiraceae bacterium, assembly GCA_900539695.1. Lineage (GTDB taxonomy): Bacteria > Bacillota > Clostridia > Oscillospirales > Ruminococcaceae > Gemmiger. The sequence continues at coordinate 73,221 of UQDG01000012.1, read as the reverse complement.
GGTGCTGGGGGCCGGGCAGGTCTACGGCGGGGCCGCACCCTTTGGGCTGGCCTTCACGATGGTCTGTCCGCCGCTCTACCTGTTTGCCGCGGCAGGTGGCGTGCTCATCAGCAGTTTGGCGTTTCAGCCTGCGGTGCTGGGGGTCAAGGTCATTGCGGCGCTCACGGCCACTGTGGCGGTGCGGCGGCTGCTGCAGGACAAGCCCAACACGAAAAACACGGGCATCTGGGCCGGGTGTCTGGCGCTGGCGTTGGTCCAGGCGGCCGTACTTTTTTTCGCGGGCGGCTACGTCGACCTGTCCCAGGCGGCGGCCACCGGCACCACGGCGCTGCTGGCGGCGGGGTCTGCCTGGCTGATGCGCCGTTTCCCTTACCGGGAGCCGCGGGGGCTGTGCCTGTGGCTGGCCATCGCGGCCGCCTGCCTGCAGCGGTGTGCCCGCGGGCCGTTGGCTCCGGGCCTGGCGGTGGCCGCAGCAGCCGGGCTGTGCGCCGCCTTTGCCGGCACGTTGGAGGAGACCGCTGTGGTCAGCATCACGTTGGCGGCGGCCATTACGGCGGCCAGCCCGAACCTTTGCTACGCGGCGCTGGCGGTGGCACTGGGAAGCCTGGCGGCAGCCTGCCTTTACCCCGGCGAGCGCCTGCGCTGTGCTGGCGTTTTTGCGGCGGGCTGCGTGCTGGGAGCCTTGGCCGCCCCCGATGCCGCCGGTGTGCTGCCGCTGTTTGTGGCCGGGGCTGTGGGCCTTGGCGCGGCGCTGGCTGTGCCGGGGGCGTGGCTGCGGGTGGTGTTTCCGCCGCCCGCCCCGCCGGTGCAGACCCAGGGGTTAAGCGGTGCCGCCCGCCGCCTGGCCGGTGTGGCGGATACCTTAAGCGACATCGCTGACACGGTCAACGCCGTCTGCACCCGCCAGATGCCGCCCAAAGGGGAAAACTTCGACTTCGTGGTGGAGCACATCGCCCGCACCACCTGCCAGACCTGCACCCGCCGCAGCCGGTGCTGGGTGCGGGGCTATGCCACGGCCATGGACGGGCTGTACCAACTCAAGCCCACGCTGGAGAGCCGGGGCCGCGTGGAGGTGGAGGACCTGCCCGGGCAGCTGTCGGTGTGCATCCACCCGGCGGACCTGTGTACGGCGGCCAATCATGGGTATCGGCTGTGGCGCAGCCGCCGCCAGACGCGGGCGCGGGCCTCCATGCTGCGCACCGCCCTGACCGAGCAGTACAGCGCCATGGCGGGGGCGCTGGCGCAGCTGGCGGGCAAACTGGGCCAGGCGGGCCTGCCCGATCCCCGGCGGGAGGAAAAAGTCGCCCAGCTTTTTGCGGGGCTGGGGCTGGACGCGCTGGAGTGCAGCGTTACCTCCGACCTGGCAGGCCGTCTGACTGCCGCCGTGACCATCGCCCGCACCCGGTTTACCGAGGAGGAGATCAAGGCCCTGACCGCCGAGGTGAGCCGCATCTGCCGCCGGGACATGGACCTGCCGGAAGTTACCCACTGTCGCACGGCCACAATGCTGACTTTTGGCGAACGGCCGTTGTTTACGGCGACGTTTGGCACCGCAGGACGCCCGGCTAAGGGGCAGAACGTCAGCGGTGACGCGCTGGATTGCTTTTGCGATACCAGCGGCCGCGCCCAACTGCTGCTGTGCGACGGCATGGGCACCGGCCGCGCCGCCGCCGTGGACGGCCAGATGGCCGCCCGCCTGACGGGCCAGCTGTTGCGGGCAGGCTTTGCCGCCGAGAGCGCTGCGCGGCTGGTCAACGTGGCGCTGGGCCTAAAGAGTGCCGAGCAGGAATCCGGCGCCACGCTGGACCTGCTGACGGTGGATCTTTACACAGGCCGGGCGGGGTTGTTCAAGGCTGGGGCCGCGCCCAGCTTTTTGGTGCGGGGCGGCCTGCCCCGCATGCTGGAGGGCGCCAGCCTGCCCATGGGCGTGTTGGAAAGTCTCGTGGGCCGCAGCACCACCTTTGCGCTGGACAGCGGGGACTGGGTGGTGCTGGTCAGCGACGGTGCGCTGACCGATGGCACCGAATGGCTGACGCAGCAATTGCAGCTCTGCGCCCGCCTGGGCCACACCCCGCAGCAGGCCGCCGAAACCATAGCCGATGCCGCCGCCCGACGGGCCGGGGAAAAACAGGATGACATCACCGTAGCGGTGTTTGCGCTTGGCAAAGCCGGGTGAACAGGCAGCAGCCCGGCCCTGCCGCAAGGTAGGCGGGGCCGGTATCCGCGCACACCCCCACAAAAATACATTCAATATCCGTTTTCACAAAATATTTTCAGAAATTTTAAAAAAACTGTTTAAAATTCTGCAAATCTGTGGTAAAGTAGTATCAATCGGTGAGATGTGTTCAAATTCACCACTTAGAGAGCCTGCTCTCTGTAAAATTTAAAACGCCGCAGCGGGCACGCAGCGCATGGCGGGCCCCCGGCGCGAAAAGAGGTTTGATTGTTCCATGGACTATGCAAGCAAAGACATCCGCAACATTCTGGTCGCCGGCCACGCTGGCTGCGGCAAAACCACGCTGACCGAAGCCCTGCTGTACATGAGCGGCGCGATCGAGCGCATGGGCCGTGTTGAGGACGGCACCACCGCCAGCGACTTCGACCCCGAAGAGGTCCGCCGCAAGGCATCGCTGAACTCCAGCGTCGTCCCCGTTGAGTACGAGGGCATCAAATATAACCTCATCGACGTGCCCGGCCTGTTCGATTTCGAGACCGGCGCAGCCGAGGGTATCATGGCCGCCGAAAGCGTGCTGATCTGCGTGTCCGGCCGTTCCGGCGTCACCGTCGGTGCCGAGAAAGCCTACCAGCTGGCCCTTAAACACAACAAGGCGCGGATGGTCTTTGTCACCAAAGCCGACCTGGAAAACGCCGACTACTTCAAGATCCTGGAGCAGATGAAGATCAAGTTCGGCCCCAGCGTCTGCCCCTGTGTCGTGCCGGTCCGCCTGGACGACGGCACCGTCGCCTACATCAACCTGTTCAGCCAGAAAGCCTTTAAGTACGAGGGCGGCAAGCAGGTCCAGATCGACCTGCCCGACATCGGCCACCGCTTCGAGGGCCTGATCCAGGCCATGAGCGAGGCCATCGCCGAGACCGACGAAGCCCTGATGGAAAAGTTCTTCGAGGGTGAGCCTTTCACCACCGAGGAGATCGTCCAGGGCATGGCCGCGGGCGTCCGCAGCGGCCAGATCACCCCCGTATTCTGCGGCAGCGCCGTCAACAACCAGGCGTTGGATATGCTGCTGTACAACATGAACGTCCTGCTGCCCGGCGCTGACATCGCCGCTGCCGTGGGCGAGGATAAGGACGGTAACCCTGTCGACATCACTGCCGATCCCGCTGCCCCGCTGTGCGCCTACGTCTTTAAGACCGTGGCCGACCCGTTCGTGGGCAAGATGAGCTTTATCAAGGTGCTGTCCGGCAAGCTGACCGCCGCCAGCAACACTGTCAACGCCCGCACCGGCCAGCCGGAGCGCATGGGCAAGACCCTCATCGTCTGCGGCAAAAAGCAGACCGACACTGCTGCCATCACCACCGGCGACATTGGCGTTGTCTCCAAGCTGGCCACCGCCAAGACCGGTGATACCCTGTGCGACCCCGCCCGCGTGGTGGCGCTGCCCGCACCCGCCTACCCCACCGGCTGCTACCGCATGGCCGTCAAGGTCGCCAAGAAGGGCGACGAGGGCAAGGTCAGCGGCGCGCTGGCCCGCCTGATTGAGGAAGATCCCGCCATCACCTTCGTGGTCGATCCCGAGACCAAGCAGCAGATCATCAGCGGCCTGGGCACCCAGCATTTGGAAGTCGCCCTTGCCAAGCTGAAGAATAAGTTCGGTGTCGAGATCACGCTGGAAAACCCGCGCGTGCCCTACCGCGAATCCATCCGCAAGAGTTGCAAGGCCCAGGGCCGCCACAAGAAGCAGACCGGCGGCCACGGCCAGTTCGGTGATGTCTGGATCCAGTTTGAGCCTATCGAGGGCGAGGACATCGAGTTTGCCGAGAACGTGTTCGGCGGCAGCGTACCGAAGAACTTCTTCCCCGCTGTTGAAAAGGGCGTCCGCCAGGCGGCCGAGCACGGTGTGCTGGCCGGTTACCCGATGGTCGGCCTGAAAGCCACCCTGCTGGACGGCAGCTATCACCCTGTGGATTCCAGTGAAATGGCGTTCATTATGGCCGCCAAGCTGGCCTACAAGGCCGCTGTTCCTGAAGCTGGCCCTGTTCTGCTGGAGCCCATCGGGTCCCTGCAGGCCCATGTCCCGGCAGACAACACCGGCGATATCATGGGTGAGGTCACCAAGCGCCGCGGCCGTGTGCTGGGCATGAACCCGGATGAGGACGGCCTGCAGGTCGTGGAGGCCGAGGTGCCCATCGCCGAGATGCAGGATTTCACCACCTTCCTGCGTCAGCTGACCCAGGGCCGCGGCTGGTACACCTTCGATTTCGTCCGCTACGAGACTCTGCCCCAGATGCTGGAGGCCAAGGTCATCGAGCAGGCCAAAGCCCTCGGCAACTTCGCCGACGAGGACTAACCTACTTTCTTTGAAAAGAAAGTAGGCAAAGAAACTTTAATCAAGTAAACCGAAAGAGCGATGCAGCGGGAAACTGCATCGCTCTTTTGTGTTGGGATGAACGGGGGAAAGGCCCCCTCTAATCAGTGCTTTTTACTATAATCCCGCGCCCCATAGATCGCCGTACCTACGCGCACAATCGTCGCACCTTCGGCAATGGCAGCGGCATAATCGTGGCTCATGCCCATGGACAAAATATTCATCCGGGCATTTTCATACCCGCGGGCAGCGGCCTTTGCCAGCAATTCCCGCATCTCGGCAAAAAAGCGGCGGGTAGCGGTGTCATCGGCATCGGCGGGCGGAATGGCCATCAACCCGCGCACCTTGATGTGGGTCTTAGCGGCGGCAGCATCCAGCAGCGGCCACAGGTCGTCCGGGCCAACGCCGCTCTTGCTTTCCTCGGCGCCGATGTTGATCTCCATCAGGATCTCCTGGGTGATGCCCAGCCGCTCGGCGGCGGCCTCGATCTTATCCAGCAGCCGCGTGCTGTCCACGCTCTGGATCAGCGCGGCGCGGCCCACCACCTTGTTGACCTTGTTGGTCTGCAGGTGGCCGATAAAATGCCCTGGCTTGCCGTTGTAAGCTCCGGCGTCGGTCTTTTCCACAAGTTCCTGCACGTGGTTTTCACCAAACAGGTCAATGGGCAAATCGGCGCTGTAGCGCACTTCTTCCACTGTGCGGGTCTTGCAGGCGGCGCACAGCAGCACCTCGCCGGGATCGCGGCCTGCGGCCTTGGCGGCGGTGGTCATGTTCTCGCGGATCCTGGCAACGGCCTCGGCCATTGCCTGCTTCTGTGCTTCGTCCATCAACGCACCTCCGTGTCGCTGTACACCGCACGGCTGCCGCCAATAAACGGCGGGCGGGTGCGGGCGCACAGCAAAATTGCTTCACCGATGTGATCCATCGACAAGCGCACCGGCACGGCTACCCGGCGCAGGTGCATGCCGATCAGCGTACCGCCGATGTCCATACCGGCGGCGGCCTTCACTTCCTCCACCAGCACAGGGTCCTTAAAGGTGCGCCAGCAGTTGGTGGCCCAGCTGCCGCCCGCGTGGGGCTGCGGCACGGCAGCCACGATCTGATAGCCGTACTTTTTGGCGGCTTCGCGTTCAATGACGATCGAGCGGTTCAGATGCTCGCAGCACTGGGCGGCCAGGTAGACGCCCTGCTCCTGCAGCGGGGGCAGCACCCCGGCCAGCACGGCGGCGGCGACCTCCATGCTGGAATCATGGCCGATGCGCCCGCCGCGAATCTCGCTGCTGGAGCAGCCGACGACGAAAACATCGCCGGTCTCCAGATGGGCGGCTTCCAGTAATTCTTCGGTGGCCTTGCGGGCCTGGGCAGTCAGTTCAGAAAGTTCCATAATAAACCTCCTTGATACGTTTTATTTTGTAGGCGGAAACGAGAACACGAAAACACTTCCACCGTTTTGCTAAGGTTATTTGCGGGCCGCGCAGGTCAGGTCCCGGATGGTCAGCCCGCGGCAGTACTGCACCGGCAGGGTCATGGTGCCGGTCTCGTTCTCCACGGTGATGCCGTCCAGCACCACGTCCCGCAGCTCGTGGCCGGGGGCGTCAAAGCCTGCCAGCTCAATCGGCTCCACGTTCTCAAAGCTGCCGTCCCGCAGGCCGCGGCCGGTCAGGGTCAACCGCTCAAAGCTCAAATGGCTGAATACCGGCTGGCGGGGGGCCGCTTCGCCGTCGTCGTTGTAGGGCACGGTGTGTACCAGCAGGCGGGAGGCGGTGCAGTCCCGCACCGACACGCCGCGCACATAGCCGCCGCGCTTGGGCGTGGCCTTAATCTCAATGCCCGACCAGCTGTTGGTCAGGTCGCAATCCCAAATTTGCACATCCTCGATGCCGCCGCTCATCTCGCTGCCCAGGCAGATGCCGTGCCCGGCGGTGCTGCGACAATCGAACACATAAATATGAGCGCTGGGGCGGCCGATTTTGTTGCCCTCAGGATTTTTGCCGGACTTGATGGCCACAGCGTCGCCGCCGGTGGCAAACTCGCAGGCAAACAGCGTGCAGTTGGTGCTGGAGTCCGGGTCCCAGCCGTCGCCGTTCCACACGCCCTCGGATACAAAGCGGCAGTGGTCGGTAGTGATGTTGTCGCTGTAGATCATGTGCTGGTTCCAGCTGGCACCGTTTTTCAGCGTCAGGCCGTGTACCCACACATTGCGGCAGTTGCTCATGTTGATCAGCCGCGGCCGCACCCGGCCGGGGATGGTCCGCTCGTTCTCGCACTCGGCCACCAGGACGGCGTGCTCGGCCAGGTAGTCCTTCAGGTGCTCCTGCTCGTCGGCGATGATCTTCTCAGCCAATTCGCGGCCGCCGCTGGCAATGGTGCCCTTGCCGCGGATGACCACGTTTTCGCAGTTCGGCCCGGCGGCGTGGTCCAGCGTGCCCAGGTTCAAAAGGCTTGAGTAGCAGCGCATCTCGGTGCCCTCAAACCGGCTGGGGATGCGGGGCTGGTAGTCTACGATCTCGGCGGTGCCCTGCAAGATGGCGCCCTCGTCCAGGTACAACTCCATGTTGCTGTGTAGCCGCAGTGCGCCGGTCAGGTAGATGCCGGCGGGAATGTACACGGCATCCCCGGCACCGCAGGCGTCGATGGCACGCTGCAAAGCGGCGGTGTTTTTGGTTTTGCCGTCGCCCCTGGCCCAGAACGGTGCCTCGGTCACATCAAGGCGGTTCTTGACCGGTGTGGTGCGGAATACGCAGCTGCCCACGCACTGATGGCCGAAAAACACGTCGGCCTGGTAGTCGCTCTGGCTGCGCAGGTCGGTCAGGGTAAAGTGGGTGCGGCCGCAGGTGGCCACGGGCTGGCCGCCCAGACAGACGGTATATTGCGCTCCGGCCCCGGCAGCCGCAGGCTTATCCCAGTACAGCACGGCAGAATGTGCGGTACTGCGTGCAAAAACGTGCAATTCAAACATGCGTGGTCCCTTTCCATGATGCAAAATTCGGTGCATACGCCTCTATCTTTGCTCTTATTGTAGCACAGAAAATCTATGGGGGAAAGGTGCAAAACTTGCCAACATTTAGGGGCCACTAGGGGCATTTTTTCTCCAAAAAGCAGCCGGGCTCGTGGGCATACAGCACGCCCACGGCCTGCAAATAGGCGTAAATGATCGTGGAGCCGACAAACTTCATGCCGCGCTTTTTCAAATCTTTCGAGATGGCGTCGGACAGGGGAGAGGTGGTCGCCCCGCGCTCCACCAGCGTTTTGCCGCCGGTCCACTGCCAAAGGTAGCTATCAAAGCTGCCAAACTCCTGCCGGATGGCGGCAAACGCAGCGGCGTTGCCCACGGCCGCCGTAATTTTGCGCCGGTTGCGGATGATGCCGGGGTCGGCGTACAGCGCGGCCTGCCTGGCCTCATCGTAGGCGGCGACTTTGTCCCAATCGAAATCGTCGAACGCCCGGCGGAAAGCCTCCTGCTTGTTCAGCACGCACTCCCACGAAAGCCCGGCCTGGAAGCCCTCTAAAATGAGCATTTCAAACAGCCTGCGGTCGTCGTGCACCGGTACGCCCCACTCTTCGTCGTGGTAGCGGATATACCGCGGGTTGCCCGGGTTTGCCCAACGGCACCTGCATTTTCCATCGAACCAGGTCATAGCATAGCTCCTTTGCCAGAGGTTGTAAGGGCCGCTTGCATCGGCCCGCAGGCGCACACGGTGTGTCCCTGCCTATAATTATAGTATAACACGCTTAGCAAGGCTTGCACCCTGCCCCTGAATTGTGTATAATAAGATGTTACAATCACTATTCTGGGGAGGTGTGCCGTATGAGCCTGCAAAGCATTGGCTTTTTCGGCTTTTTGCTGATCGTGGCTGCGGTGTACCTGCACCTGCCGCAGCGCTGGCAGAATCCGTTTCTGCTGGCGGCCAGCTGGTACTTTTACGCCAAGGCCATGCCCGCCATGCTGCCTGTCACTATCGCCATTGCCGCGTGTACCTACGCCTGCGGCCGGGCGATGCAGCGGCACAAAACAGCGGCGCTGCGGGTGGGCGTGATCGGCCTGTTGGCAATTTTGGCTTTCTTTAAATATAACGGCGCTTTTGCCGCCGATGGCGGTTGGCAGGCTGTGGCCATGCCGCTGGGCATCAGCTTTTACAGCTTCGCGGCTATCAGCTACCTGATCGACGCTGCCCGCGGCGATTGCGAGGTCGAGACCAACTTCATCGATTGTGTGCTTTACCTCAACTTTTTCGCCACCATCACCCAAGGCCCCATCTGCCGCGCCGGGGACCTGCTGCCGCAGCTCAAGCAGGAGCATCGCTTTGACGCCGCCCGCACGGTGCGCGGCCTGCGGCTGCTGGCGCTGGGCCTGTTTAAAATGGTGGCCATCAGCGATGTGCTGGGCCTGGTGGTGGATGAGGTGTTCCCCAACTACCGCAGCTACGGCGGGCCGATGCTGATCCTGGCAGCAATTTTTTACACGTTCCAGCTGTATTTTAACTTCTCCGGTTACTCTGAAGTGGCGCGGGCTGTGGGCCTGCTGCTGGGGCTGAATCTGCCCGAAAACTTCAAGACCCCGTTTTTTGCCACCAACTTTTCCGGTTTCTGGAGCCGCTGGCACATTAGCTTTTCCTCCTGGCTGCAGGACTACCTGTTTATGCCGCTGGCCTGGGCCGATGTCTCGGGCCTGACGGGCGGAAGAATCCAGCGTCTTCCTGCGGAATTCTGCGTGTTCACGGTGTTTTTTGTCTCCGGCTTCTGGCATGGCAACACGCTGCCCTTTGTTATTTGGGGCCTGCTGCAGGCCTGCTACCGCCTGGGTGAGGAACTGATGCACCGCCGCTTCGGCAAGCCCAAAAAGAAAGCCCCGGCTAAAACCCTGTGGGCCAAACGTGCGGGCGTGTTTGTGCTGTGGACCATCAGCATGGTGTTCTTCTGCGTGGGCATGTCCGGTGCGGGCTTAACGGCGGGGGATGCCTTCGCCTATCTGGGCGGCTGGTTCACCGGCTGGTCTCCGGCCCGCTTTGGGGCCGAGTTGTACGGCGCGGCCTACAACGGGTTCTACGCCAACACCATCATGGTGGCGGCCTACTACGCCTTTGTGGTGGTTACGCTGGCCCTGGGCTTTGCCCTTGACGCCCGCCGCGCCTTTACCTATAAAAATAAGCCGTCCGAAATTTGCCTGGCCAACGAAAAGCACCGCTGGGGGATTTACTACGTATTAGTAATTTGTTTGCTGGTAGGTTATATCATGCAAAACGGAGGCTTTGGCGGGGCATCCGGGTTTGGCATGTATGCAAACTTTTAACGCGCTTCGCGCGCAAAGAAGGGGTTCATCGCTTGTGGCTGCGCCACGCTCCTGCACTCCTCCTTTGGATTCACCCCGTCGCAAAAAGCACATTTTCACGCCTGACGACACAAAAATGCACTTTTTTGCTCAAGAGGTGTCAGCATCGGCGGCGCATGTCCGCCGATGCTGACGGTTTAAAAAGAAAGGAGGTTTTCGCCCAATGAAAAATATCCTGAAAAAACTGGCGCTGCTTTGCATCCCGGTCGTGGTGTGGTTCGTGTTTTTTGCGGCGTTTGAGCCGAACAACTACTTTGGGGTGAAAGCCTCCGCTACCTCCAGCCAGCCGGTGGCCCGGGTGCGGGCCTACCAGCAGGAGCCGGGCACCAACCTGATCCTGGGCGACAGCCGCCTGGCCCACTTTGATATGGCCCGGGTCGAGCAGGTCGGCGGCAAGGCGTGGCAAAATCTGGCTTTCGGTGGTGCATCGCTGAAAGAAACGCTGGACCTGGCCGATTACGTGCTGGATTCCGGCAACCGGGTGGATAGCCTGCTGGTGGAAGTCTCGTTCTACACCCTCAACGCCGGGTACAACACCGACCGCTTCCAGGCGCTGGAGGAAACGCTGAACAACCCTCTGGCCTACTGCCTGAATCTCGAATACAACGTCAACGCCCTGACCGTGGCGATGGACACCCTGAAGGGCACGCCGGATACCATTGAATCTGGCGATTGGACCGCCGCAGATTATCTGGCGGACGACGGCACTACCCTGCCGCTGCACCGCAAACTGTACGATTACCCAGCCATCATCACCCCCAAGTGCCGCAGCTGGACGCTGAACGAAGCCCAGCTGACCCGCCTGGCCGAGCTGGCCGCCCGCTGCCAGAACGAAGGCATCGCCTTGACCATCGTGCTGCCGCCCATGGCCGAGAATGTGCGCACCGAGGTGTGCGACACGTTCGGCATTACCGAGGCCATGCAGGATGAGGTCTTGCCCGAACTGCACGCCATCGCCGCCGAGACCGGCTGCACCCTGCTGGATTACGAGTGGAACGACAGCTGCATTACAGACGATGATACGCAGTTCTTTGATGGCTTCCACCTGGATGAAAAGTACGGCCTGCCGGACTGGACAGAAGAACTTTTTACGGATATAGGGTAAATAAGTAGACTGTTAAAGAGCCTCCCTCTGGGAGGAAGGTGCCCCGAAGGGGCGGAGGGAGAGAGCATTACCGGTATCCGAAGCATTGGCGATCAGGCTCTCTCCCACACCCGCCTATGCGGGAGCCACCTCCCAGAGGGGGCCGAAGTAAATTGGCAATTAAATCTACAACGAGGCAAACCATGGCTTTAGACTTCCTGATTTTGTACGAGCACACTGTGCGCGAATATGAGAGCGACCTGCTGCTCAAGCTGGAGTTGGAGCGCCGCGGCTATACCGCCGAGATCCGCCAGCTGCTGGACCCCAAGCACCTGCGGCTTTTCGGTAAAGATAAGCCGGAAGTGCTGGTCGCCAGCTGCATGTATGATAACGAGGCCATCAACAGCCACGTCTACAACAACATCGGCAAATGCAACAAGATCGTCAACCTGCATTGGGAGCAGATGCTTTCCGATACGCAGGAGGAGGGCGATTGGTTCAACATGAACGGCAACGCCAAGCGCTGCGTGCAGACCTGCTGGGGCAAGCGCACCGCCGCCCGCCTGCAGGCCCACGGCATGGACGCCAAAAACACCCCCGTGACCGGCGCCGTCATGATGGATTTTTTGCGGCCTGAATTTAACGGGTATTTTAAGGATAAAGCCACCCTCTGCCGGGAGTTCGGCCTCGACCCCAACAAAAAGCTGCACCTGTATATTTCCAGCTTCGGCTACGCCAGCATGAACGACGACGAGGTGGCCGAGCTTTCCAGAATGGCGGGCACCGACTTTACCGGCTTTGCCAAAACAAACCGTGTATCGATGAAAGAGACGCTGAGCTGGTTTGAACAGTACCTCACCGCCCACCCGGAGGTAGAGCTTGTCTACCGCCGCCACCCCAGCGAGTGGAACAGCCCCGCGCTGGAAGAACTGGCCAGAAAATGCCCCAACTTCCACGTGATCTTTGCCGATTCGGTCAAGCAGTGGATCGTGGCAGCGGACTCCATCTCCATCTGGATGAGCACCGCTATCGCCGAGGTGTACATGGCGGGTAAAAGCTGCCACATCCTGCGCCCTGTGCCCATTGAGCACGAGTATGACCCGGTCATCTACAAGGACGCCCGCTATATCACCACTTACGCGGACTTTGCCGCCGCCATGCAGCAGGACGACCCGCCGTTCCCCATTGCGCGCGAAGTCATCGAGGGCTACTTCGACCCCAGCGAGACGCCGGCCTACATCCGCATGGCCGATCTGCTGGAGGATGTCTACAAAAATCCCCCCCGGGATGAGCCGATGGGCGAGGGCTTTACCCCCCACTTTAACCTGCTGAAATTCTGTGCACTGGCGGGCGTACACTTTTTGTACCGCCGCGGCTGGGAGCCGAAAAAGGTGTTCGCCTTCTGCCCGCCGCTGGCCAATTTCGCCCAGCGCATCTACGGTTATGTGGATAAAGCCCATGTGACGCCCGAGCAGGTGGAAGCCATGACGGCCCGCATCCGGCCCTACGTGAAATAAGGCAATACCGCATAATTCTAAGTGCCGATACGGCGAGCGAGGTGCGGCAGCTGCTAAGCCAAAAGCGCAGATAATACTTTGTGTATTATCGAGCATTTTGGCAACGCAGATGCCGTGCCGCAGCCGCCGGAGCGGTGCTTAAGCCGTTAGGCGGGAATTGTGCGGTGTTGCCATAAGTATAAAAGTTTCTTCGCTTCCTTCTTTTCAAAGAAGGCGGGAAAGGACCTCGAATCATGCCAGAGAAAAAATCCGCCGGGGAATCCTTTGCCGGCAACGTAATGAAATACTCGGTGGCAACCTACCTGGGTTTTGCTATCACCGGCCTGGCGCTCATCGTCAAGGGCCTGCTGCCTGCCGAGGTGCTGGGCGCGCCGGTCACCTTTATGACCTACACCGCCACCGTCATGAACCTTGGCATCCTGGGCCTGGACCAGACCCTGCTGCGCTTTTACCATGAGCCGCCCGCCGGGGCCGAACCCCGCCAGCTGTTTGCCGCCTGCACCCGGATGTCGGTGGTGTTCATGCTGGTGCTGGGGGCTGTGTGCAGCCTGTTCGCCGCCCGGCCCATGGCGGTGGCCTTCGGCTTTGGCGCTGACGGCCAGGGGCTGGTGCCGCTGCTGTTTGTGAACGCCGCGCTGTACATGCTGGTGCGCTACCTGAACGTGCTGCTGCGGCTGGAAAACGACCTGAAAGCCTACACCGCCGAGACGCTGTGGATGCAGGGGTGCTTCAACCTCATCTACCTGCTGCCCGGCTTCTTCACCTCCAACGTCTACCTGCTGGCCATGGCGGCCATCATCAGCTTCGGCGTGGTGGTCATTGCGTTTGGGTATAAGTACCGCAGCGCCTTTTTCAGTCCGCTGCCTGCCGAAAAATTCGGCGGTATCGCCAAGGTGGCTGTGCCTTATGGCATCGCGCTGGCCCCGGCGCAGATTCTGTTCAGCCTGTCCAGCGGCATCTGCCTGTCCTTTGTGGGCAACAAGTGCGGCGAAAGCGCCCAGGGACTCTTTGCCTTCGGCTACAGCCTGGCGCAGCTGGTCACCGCTATCCAGGCGGGCTTCTCCACCTACTGGGGCCCCTATGTGTACGCCCACTACCGCGAGGAACAGGAGCGCATCGGCCGCGTGCACGACGTGCTGAACCTGCTGATCTTCGGCTTTTTCTGCGTGCTGGTGATGTTTGAGGACATCGTATTCCTCATCTTCCCCAACAAAAAAGAGTGCCTGACCATCTTTCCGCTGCTGATGCTGGCGGTGGTGTTCAACATTTTGTGCGAGGGCACCGTCTACGGCAACTCCATCGCCCGCAAACCCTGGCATGATACCATTGGCATTGGCATCGGTGCGCTGTCTAATTTGGGGCTGTGCGCGGCCTTCGTGCCCCGCTTCGGCATGACCGGCGCGGCCTTTGCGCTGGCCGCCAGCAACGGTCTGGCATTTTTGTACCGCAGTGTTACCGGGCAGATGTACTACCGCACCATCCCCAGCTTTGCCAAGACCATCTCCGGCTTTCTGCTGGCGTTCGCCGTCACGGTGGCCGGCACGCTGCTGTGGCAGCATTTTGTCCTGAAATTCGTGTTCACCGGCGCGGTGCTGTTCATCTACTGCACCCTCTACCGCGCCCAACTGCTCAAACTGTGGAATATGGGGCTGGGCATCCTGCGCGGCCTGTTAAAGAAGTGAGGAAAACCATGAAACATTGCGGTACACAGGAACTGGAAACCGGGCGGCTGCTGCTGCGGCGGTTGACCATGGATGACAGCGAGATGATGTTCAACAACTGGGCCAGCGACCCCGAGGTGACCAGGTATCTGCGCTGGAACGCCCACCGCAGCTGGGCCGAGACCGCCGAGATGCTGAACGAGTGGGAAAAGCACTACGGCGACCCCACCTTTTACCAGTGGGGCGTGGAAAATAAGCGCAGTGGCGTGCTGATGGGCACCATCAGCCTGTTCCCCGCGCCGGAGCTGAAGACCGGCTGGCACCTGAACACCGAAATTCTGGGCTCCGCCTGGGAGGCGGGCTACGCGCTGGGCCGCAAGTGGTGGAACAACGGCTATATGACCGAGGCCCTCTGCGCCGTGCGGGACTACTGGTTCAACACGGTGGACGCCCCCTGGCTGGCGGCCATCCATGCCAACGAGAATGTGGCCAGCAGCGCCGTGCTGCAAAAAGCCGGTTTCGTTTACGACCACGATGTGATCGACCACAAATTTGACGGCACGGCGGTGCCCTGCCGCGCCTACCACCTGGTAAAAGAGGATCTATGAGCGAGAATACGATCGATTTGGACTTTGGCACCACGGCTCAGAAACAGCAGGACGGCGAGAAACTGCCCGTCGTGCTGCTGGCGCTGGACCAGGGCAAGTACGATATGGCCCGCAGCCTGGACGAGCTGCGGGCGCTGGCTGACGCCAACGGCATGGAGGCCGTGGCCGAGGTTACGCAGAAACGCTCCACCCCCGAAGCCGCCACCCTGCTGGGGGAGGGCAAGGTGGCCGAAGCGCGGCTTGTCTGCCAAAATTTGAACGCTGCGGCAGCTATTTTTGACGGCGAACTCACCGGCAGCCAGATCCGCAACCTGTCCGCCGCTTTGCAGGTGGAAGTGCTGGACCGCACGATGCTGATTTTGGAAATTTTCCGTGCCCGCGCTACCACCAATGAGGGCAAGCTGCAGACCGAACTGGCCACCCTGCGCTACCAGTTGCCCCGTTTGCAGGGCCTGGGTGAATCCCTCAGCCGCCAGGGCGGCGGCGGCGGGGGCGGCGGTGGTGCCCGCCGCGGTGCCGGTGAAACTAAGCTGGAGCTGGACCGCCGCCACCTGCACCACCGCATTGAACATCTCGAAGGCCGTCTAAAAGAGATGGAGAAGCGCCGGGGTGAGACCCGCCGCGCCCGCCAGAAAAACAATGTGCCCGTGGTGGCACTGGTGGGCTACACCAACGTGGGCAAGTCCAGCCTGCTGAACGCCCTGTGCGGCGAGCAGATCTTTGAGGCGGACATGCTGTTCGCCACGCTGGACCCCACCGCCCGCAAGCTGACCCTGCCCAGCGGCCTGCAAATTATTCTGGTGGATACGGTCGGCTTCGTCAGCCGCCTGCCCCACCACCTGGTGGAAGCGTTCAAGAGCACGCTGGAAGAAGCCGCCTATGCGGACGTTATCGTAAAGGTGGCCGACGCCGGGGACGACCAGGCTGCCGAGCAGCTGGCCGTCACCGATGAGGTACTGAGCAGCCTGGATTGCGAGGGCATCCCCCAGCTGGTGGTGTACAATAAGTGCGATACAGCGAACCTGCTGTCCTTTGACCCGGACATCCTGCTGACCAGCGCCAAAACGGGTGTGGGCCTGCCCGCCCTGCTGGCCAAGATCGATGATGTGCTGGCCCACCGTGTGCGGGGCATCGAGGTGCTGCTGCCCTACGATAAACTGGCGCTGGCCGACATCCTGCGCAGCCGCGGCAGCGTGGCCGAGGAAGAATACCGAGAGGACGGCGTCTACTACCGCGCCACCGTCAAGATCGACGATCTGCATCGGTTTGAGCCGTATCTTGTGTAAGGTTGACAGCGATTTGTCTTCGCTTTATAATGAAGTCGTTTGAGAACAAAAACATGCTTGTAGGGCCGATGCAAGCACCGGCCCCTGCAATTTACAGGATACTAATTTAAAATAAAGGGGTTTTCACCATGTCTAACGTTCGTACCCGGTTTGCGCCGTCGCCCACGGGCTATATGCACGTCGGCAACCTGCGCACCGCACTGTACACTTACCTGCAGGCACGCCATAACGATGGTACGTTCATTCTGCGTATCGAGGATACCGACCAGGGCCGCCTGGTCGAGGGCGCTACCGACATCATCTACGGCACGCTGCGCGCCACCGGCCTGACCTGGGACGAAGGCCCCGACATCGGCGGCCCCGTCGGCCCCTATGTGCAGAGCCAGCGCATGGGCATGTTCAAACAGTATGCCGAGCAGCTCGTCAAGGAGGGCAAGGCTTACTACTGCTTCTGCACCGAGGACCGCCTGAACGAGATGCACGAGGCCCAGCGCGCCGCCGGTGAGATGACCCACTACGACGGCCACTGCCGCCACCTGACTCAGGAGGAGATCGACGCCAAGCTGGCCGCCGGTGAGCCTTACGTCATCCGCCAGAAGATCCCCGAATCCGGTGTGGCCGGTTTCGACGATGTGGTCTACGGCCATATCGAGGTCGACGTCAAGGAACTGGACGACCAGATTTTGATTAAGACCGACGGCATGCCTACCTACAACTTCGCCAACGTGGTGGATGACCACCTGATGGGCATTACCCACGTCATCCGCGGCAGCGAGTATCTGTCCTCCACCCCCAAGTACAACCTGCTGTACGAGGCTTTCGGCTGGGAAAAGCCCATCTACGTCCACTGCCCGCCGGTTATGAAGGACGCCCAGAATAAGCTGTCCAAGCGCAACGGCGACGCCAGCTATCAGGACCTGGTGGCCAAAGGCTACCTGCCTGCCGCTGTGCTGAACTATCTGCTGCTGCTGGGCTGGGCCCCCGAGGGCGAGCAGGAAATTTTCTCTCTTGAGGAAATGATCAAGATTTGGGACCCTGCCCGCATTTCCAAGTCCCCCGCCATCTTTGACCCGCTTAAGCTGCGTGCCATCAACGCCGCCTACATCCGCGCCCTGCCGGCCGAGGAGTTCCGCCGCCTGGCCGATCCGTTCATCGACCGTGCTGTGCACCGCGACATCGACCGCGACCTGCTGTGCGCCAACCTGCAGCCCCGCTGTGAAGTGCTGGAGGACATCCCGCCGCAGCTGGATTTCTTCGACGCCGTGCTGCCCATCGACGCCGAGATGTACCGCAACAAAAAGCAGAAGACCACGCCGGAATCCGCCAAGGAGGCTCTGGCCGCTCTGCTGCCGGTGCTGGAAGCCCAGGCCGATTGGAACCGCGACGCCATCTTTGAGGCCTGCAAGACCCTGGCCGAGCAGATGGAGAAAAAGAACGGCTGGCTGCTCTTCCCGCTGGGCATTGCCCTGTCCGGCAAAGCCCGTACCCCCGGCGGCGGCACCGACCTGGCCGCTATGATGGGCAAGGAAGAAACCATCGTCCGCGTAAAGGCCGCGCTGGAAAAGCTGTAAATTACCAATAAAGAATGCCCGTTGCACGGTGTTTGTGCAACGGGCATTTACTTTTAGGTGCGGTCCCCTCTGGGAGGAGGCTCCCGCGAAGCGGGTGGGGGAGAGAGCCTGCGATTTGGCAGCAGCTAAAGATACTGTCTCTCCCTCAATCAGCTTTGCTGACAGCGCTCCCCCTCTGGCACAAAGTGCCACCTCCCCCGTATCGGGGGAGTCTGTCTCGCAGAGGGAGCCTTTTAAATGTGTGTTACTCCTGATGCGCCTGCAGTGCGGCCAGCAGCGGCGGGATCAACTGCTTTTTACGGCTGACGACCCCCGGCAGCCAGGCCTTGCCGTCCTTCGGCTCTACATGGAACGCCTCGCGCACGATCTGTTCGGCAGCGTTGCCGCAGTACATCAGATCGGTGCTCTGGGTCTTCATGTCGGTGAACATGTAGAAGATCATCGGCAGGCCCTCACGGCGGCTGGCCTCGGGCAGGAACGGCCCTACCAGCGCCTCGGCGGCGGCACGGGATTTGTCCGTCATGTAGATGGACTGCCCCACGCCAAACTTGGCGTCGCCGCGGCTGAACACCTTGAAGTCGGAGCAGAACACATCCTCGGCGTCGCGGCCGGTCAGGTCGGCGCCCGCTTCAAACATCTGCTCAGCGTAGGTGGGAATGTCCTCGCCCGCCAGCGCGGCCAGCGCCTTGGCAGCGGCCTCATCCTGCGGGGTCGAGGTGGGGGAGCGGAACATCAGCGTGTCGGACAAAATGGCCGACAGCAGCAGGCCCGCAATCTCTTTCGAGGGGGTCATGCCCTGCTCGCTGAACATCTGGTACAAAATGGTGGCTGTGCAGCCCACCGGCACATTGCGGAAGTAGACCGGCCCGGTAGTCTCCAAATTGCCGATGCGGTGATGGTCGATGATCTCCAGAATATCGGCTTCTTCCAGGCCGTCCACAGCCTGCTGGCGTTCGTTGTGGTCCACCAGAATCAGCTGCTTGCGGTGCAGGTTCAACAGGTTACGGCGGCTGACCACGCCGCAGTACTTGCCGTTCTCGTCCAGAATCGGGAAGTAGCGGTGGCGCACGCTGGCCATGACCTTGCGGGCGTCCTCAATGGGCGTGTTTACGCTGAATTTCAGAAGCTCCTTAGTGCGCATAAAGTGGCGCACCGGCGCGGCGGTGGAGATGAGCCGCGCGGCAGCGTAGGTGTCGTAGGGGGTGGCCAGGATGGCGCAGCCCTTCTCCTGGGCGCGGGCCACGATGGTGCGGGGCACTGCCGAGCCGCAGCAGACGATGATGGCCCGGGCACCGCAGTCGATAGCGCACATCTGCGCCTCGTACCGGTTGGAGACCAGGACTAAATCATCGGGCTTGACCAGTTCCTCCATGATTTCGGGACTGGTGCCGATGCAGATGTTGCCGCTGTCGATGCGGGTGTCGGCGTTGCCTACTACCAACTCAGCCTCCAGCGTTTCCAAAAGATTGGAGTAGCGGGTGCTGGCGGCGGCCAGTACGGCAGTGTCAAACAGGTCCATGTTGGCATCGGCAATGTCCTTGATGGTGATAAGTCCCTGCAGCTCGCCCTCGTTATCCACGATGCACAGGGTGTCGATCTCGACATCGCGCATCAGGTTCCAGGCGGCGCGCACGCTCATTTCGCCGTCAATGCCCGCCTGTTTGCGGATGTCAATGTCTTTGATCTGGGGGCTGACATCAGTACACAGGCGCGGCGGCTCCACGCCGAAATGCTGCAAAACAAAGCGAGTCTCGCGGTTGATATGCCCGGCGCGGCGGGCTTCGTACAGGCCTTCCAGGCTGCCGCGGTTTTTCAGCCAGGCATAGGCAAGGGCCGAGCAGATCGAGTCGGTATCGGGGTTCTGGTGCCCGATGATATTGATGCGGCGCATCGGTTTTGTTGCCATATGTTCTTTCCCTCTCTTGTCTTGTTTTTTGGGAAACTGCGTCCTTCCCCACGGAATGTACAAAATCCCTTTCAATTACTATCCAACATTTTATATTATAGCATACTATTTTATAATTTGCGATTCTTGACAAATACTACATGATAGCGTATTATAGATAAGTATGTGGATATTGGGGTTTATCCCCCTATAGATAGGCATTCAATCGCAAACCAATCAGAGAGGGAACGTATATGATTCAGGAAAATTTACGCAATGTCGCGATCATCGCCCACGTTGACCACGGCAAAACCACCCTGGTCGACCAGATGCTGAAGCAGTCCGGTGCTTTCCGCGCCAACCAGCAGGTCGCCGAGCGTGTCATGGACTCCGGCGATATCGAGCGCGAGCGCGGCATCACCATCCTGGCCAAGAACTGCTCCTGCGAGTATCAGGGCGTCAAGATCAACATTGTCGATACCCCGGGCCACGCCGACTTCGGCGGCGAGGTCGAGCGCGTGCTGAAGATGGTCAACGGCGTTCTGCTGCTGGTCGACGCTGCCGAGGGCTGCATGCCCCAGACCCGTTTTGTTCTGCAGAAGGCTTTGCAGCAGAACCTGTCTCTGGTCATCGCCGTCAACAAGATCGACCGTCCCGACGCCCGCATTGCCGAGGTCATCGATGAGATCCTTGAGCTGCTGATGGATCTGGGTGCTACCGACGAGCAGCTGGACAGCCCGATGGTCTTCTGCTCCGGCCGTAACGGCACCGCCAGCTATGACTGGACCGATCCTTCCTCCGGCACCGACCTCAAGCCCCTGTTCGACACCATCCTCAAGTACGTGCAGCCGCCGGAGGGCGAGCCTGACGAGCCGTTGCAGATGCTGGTCTCCAGCGTCGATTACAACGACTTCGTGGGCCGTATGGGCGTTGGCCGTGTGCAGAACGGCGTCATCAAGGTCGGCTCCGCCATCCAGGTGTGCGACTGGCACAACCCCGATGTGCATATGAGCGGCCGCATCACCAAGCTGTTTGACTTCAAGGCTAATGGCCGTGAGCCCATCGAGAGCGCCCAGGCTGGCGACATCGTTGCCTTTGCCGGTCTGCCTGATATTTCCATCGGCAACACCATCTGCGATCCCAGCAAGGTGCAGCCCCTGCCCTTCGTTAAGATCAACGATCCTACGGTGGAAATGACCTTCTCCGTCAACGATTCTCCCTTTGCTGGCAAAGAGGGCAAGTACGTTACCTCCCGCCAGATCCGTGACCGCCTGATGCGCGAACTGCTGAAGGATGTTGCCCTGAAGGTCGAGGATTCCGCCACCAACGATTCCTTCCGCGTCATGGGCCGCGGCGAAATGCACCTGTCCATCCTCATCGAGACGATGCGCCGTGAAGGCTATGAGCTGCAGGTCAGCCCCCCGCACGTTCTGACCCACGAGGAGGACGGCAAGCTCATGGAGCCTATGGAGCGTGTCGTCATCGACGTGCCCGAGGTCTACCAGGGCAATGTTATGACCGCCCTGGGTGCCCGCAAGGCCATCCTGATGAACATGCAGATGATGAACAGCCGTTCCCGCATCGAGTTCCGTATGCCCAGCCGCGGTCTGTTCGGTTATCGCAGCCAGTTCCTGACCGACACCCACGGTGAAGGCATCATGAACACCATTTTTGATGGTTACGAGGAATGGTGCGGCGACATTCAGACCCGCTCCACCGGCTCTCTGATCAGCTTCGAGACCGGCGACGCCGTCACCTACGGTCTGTTCAACGCCCAGCAGCGCGGCACCCTGATCGTCAACGCAGGCGAGAAGGTCTACGCGGGCGAGGTCGTCGGCTACACCCCGACCGGCGAGGACATCACCGTCAACGTCTGCAAGACCAAGCACCTGACCAACACCCGCGCTTCCGGCAGCGACGATGCCCTGCGCCTGGTGCCCGTCAGCAAGTTCAGCCTGGAGGGCTGCCTGGAATTCCTGGCCCCCGACGAGCTGCTGGAAGTCACCCCCGAAAACCTGCGCATCCGCAAGCGCATCCTGGACCATGACCTCCGCATGAAGGCCGCCAGCAAGAAGAATAAGTGATTTTTTCACACTGAACCAAAGGAGGCTGCTGCACCGCAAACACCGGGCAGCAGCCTTTTGCGTTAATTAAAAGGACAATGATATGAACAGCTTTCTGGACAAGATGCGTTCCTGGATACCGGCCCATGCCCCAGAGTGGGTGTTCAAGGCCAGCATGGCCGTGTGGGAAGCCTACAAAAACCTGACCATGCCGGAGCAGAAAAAGTCTTTTGGAAATAAAAACCCGGACAAGACTTTCTTCGTCATCCGTCTGTATCCCCCGGCAGCAGGCTTTTTGGCCGACTATAACTATGTGCTGGGCTATATGAAATATGCCTATGATAACGGCTGGATCCCTGTGGTGGATATGCAGAACTACCAGACCCTGTATAACGAGGACCATCCCATCCACGGCACGACCAATGTGTGGGAGTATTTCTTTGAGCAGCCGATCGACCCCGCCACCGGCAAGCGCTACACGCTGGAAGAAGTATACCAGAGCAAAAACGTCATCCTCTCCAACGGCAGCGACCAGCGCTGTAACTTTACCGGCGATAAAGACCCGGAAGTGCTGAAATGGCAGCACGAGATGGCGGAACGGGCGCCGTTCAATGCGGAAATGCAGGCGTATGCTGACAAGGTAAAAGCCTCGCTGGATGTGCCAGAAAATATGGACTTGATTGGCATTGCTATGCGTGGCTCAGATCTAAACAAACGCTTTTACGGTCACGCAGTGCAGTTGACCGCTGACGAAGCTGTCCCGCTGCTGCAAGACCGTTTGCAGTGCTGGAAGAAGAGTGGCCGGGAACTTGGCGTTTTTGTTAAGTCCGAGGAACAGACGGCGCTGGACCTTATTGCATCGAAGTTCGATAACGTATTCTATTCCGATTCTGTCCGCTTCAAGTTGGGTGAGTCGGATCATGTGAACCGTTCGTCTGACTTGACGGATAAATCCAGTAAATACGAGAATACGCAACAATACCTGGGCGATATTTATCTACTGTCCCAGTGTGATTGCATTATCAGTACCATGAACAACGGCTATTACACCGCTATTATCTGGAACGGCGGCAAGTTCTCTCATCTGGAGACCATCGACAAAGGCCGTTACAAATAAAGCATCCATAGTACGAGGAACCCTATGAAAAAATTCAAACTTGGCGAATTTGAACGAAACAGCGCGATCGTGTTTGCCATCTCCATGCTAGCCAATGTCGTTACGTATCTATATCAAATCGTAATGGGAAACCTGCTTTCCCCGGCAGATTACGGCACCATCAACACGCTGCTGTCGCTGTCTATTGTTGTCGGTGTGCCGTCGGGTATCATCTCGACGCTGGTAGCTACTTACACGGCCAAGTATCAGGCTGTCGGCAAACCGGAATTGATCGGCGGCTTTATGCACAAAATGCTGCGTGCCAGTGTGCTGCTGGCTTGTGTGGTGTTCGCTGCAGGTGCGGCGCTGTCCAGTATCATCGCCAATGTTTTGCAGATCGAGGAGACCCGCTACATACTGGCCACCATGGTCGTGGTGGCGTTCAGCTGTGTGGCGCCGGTTTTCAGCTGTACGCTGCAAGGTGTTAAGCGATTTGTACCTTACAGCATAAACGGTGTGCTCAATATCGCTATCCGCCTGCTGCTCAGCATCCCTTTTGTGCGGATGGGTTTCGGCATCGGCGGCAACCTGGCAGCTGTAATTTTGGCAGCGTTTGCCACGGCGGCGTTCTGCTTCTGGTGTGCACGTGACCTGTTCTTTGCACCCAAAATAGAGCAGCTGCATCTGGACCGTACCGAGATACGGCGCTACTTTGTCAGCACGTTCTGGTTTCAGATGTTTTTGCTGCTGATGGCCAACGGTGATGTGTTGCTTATCAAGACCTTTGCTGCTGACCCGGCGGAGGTGGGCATCTACTCCTCGGGCAGTGTCATCGGCAAAATTTCGCTGTACTTAGCCAACGCCATCGTGCCGGTGCTGCTGCCGATGGTGGCCGAGCGCCAATCCACCGGCCACGATACCCGCCAGCTGCTCAAGCGCGCCATGCTTTGGGGCGGCGGTGTTGCGATTCTGTGCGCTGTGGGCATGAACGTGGTGGGCCGCCCGATGATCGGCCTGCTGTTTGGCGAACGCTACCTTGCCGCCATCGACCTGCTGCTGCCCATCTCGTTCTATGTGGTGCCGGTGGCCTGCCTGACGATCCTCATCAACTACCTGATGCCGCTGGGCCGTTCAGGCTTCTTCGCTGTCAGCATGGCGGCGGGGTATCTGCTGATTTTTGAACTGGTGTCCCGGTTCCATCACTCGGTGGCGCAGATGTTGTACATCATGGGCGGCGGCCTGCTGCTGGTGCTGGCAGCCAACCTGATTTACATCGCCCTTGCCCCGCAGAAAGAGAAAGCAACGGTATAAAACAAGCTCCCCATCCGGGGAGCTTTTTGCTGTTTATGGGGCCGGACATTGCACAGTTTTTGCACGAATAGTATGATTTTTTTCTTGCGCTTTTGCACAAAGGGGGGTATACTATAGATGGAATAGTCTGCACCGGTGGTTGCCCGCCGTGCAGCAAATTGAATGTGAGGTGTATCAGTTATGAAGGAACCTATGGTTATTACAATGGCACGTGAGTATGCTTCCGGCGGCAGCGAGATTGCCCAGGCCGTGGCCGATAAGTTGGGTATCCCGCTGTACAATAAGGAGCTGATCACCTTGGCCGCCAAAAAGAGCGGCCTGACCGAGGAGGCCATCGCCGCCAGCGAGAACCAGCGCAGCGGCAGCCTGATCTACAGCCTGTACATGATGGGCAATACTATGCCCCTGGCCGATCAGGTGTACATTCTGCAGAGCAACGTCATCAAGGAGCTGGCCTCTCAGGGACCCTGCGTGATCCTGGGCCGCTGCGGTGACTATGTTCTGCGGGAGCGTCCCAATGTGCTGCGCACCTTTGTTTACGCACCAGTGGCCGACCGTGTGGGGCGCGCAAAAGTCCGCCCCGATGCCAAGGAGATGCCCGACCGCATGTGGGAAAGCCAACTGGCCAAGCACGACCGTGCCCGTGCCAGCTACTACAACTACTATACCGAGAACCGCTGGGGCGAAGCCAAAAACTATGACCTGTGCCTGAATGCCGCGCTGGGTCTGGACACCTGTGCCGACCTGATCGTGGATGCAGCCAAGGCCATGAACAAGTAAGGAGCGTGCTGCTATGCTGCGCTATGTCAAAAGCGGAATGATGCTGATGAGCATCGCCTATATCGTGCTGGGGCTGATGCTGCTCATCATGCCGGAAACCAGTCTGCTGTGGATCTGCTACGCCTTTGGCGTGGTGGTGCTTATCACCGGCATTGTCTGTCTGATCCAGTACGCCCGCATCCGGGGCACCGGCTTCACCGCGCCCTTTATGCTGGTGGGCGGCGTCATCACGGCAGGGCTGGGCCTGTTCACTTTAGCAAAACCCCAGGTGGTGGCCAGCTTTCTGCCGGTAGTGTTTGGCATCTTTATCGTGGTGGATGGCTGCAGCCGCATCGGCTCGGCTATTGACCTGGCAAAGCGCAAAGGCGAAAAGTGGTGGATGCTGCTGCTGTTCAGCATTGTGTCCATTGCGCTGGGTGCGCTGCTCATCTGGCACCCGTTCGGTGCGGCTGTTAGTGTGGTGATGCTCTGCGGCATCCTGTTGATCGTCGAAGGTGCGTTGAATCTTGGCTGCATCCTGTATGCGGCCATGGAGCTGCGCACGCTGGACCGCATGGCCAATGCCGCCGTCAACGCGACCCTGACCGCCCTGGGCGATGCCCTGGACGAAGCTGAGGCCGCGGGCACCGACATCGTGGACGCGACCCGGGACGGAGAACCTGTCGTGTACGATGCCGAGAGTACTGACGTGTCCGACGAGGACTCCAGCAAAACCTGACCGGGTGCCTGCACCCTGTTATAAATGTCCCCACATATTTTTAAAGGAGAGAATCCCCATCCATGTATGATCTGATCATCGTAGGCGCCGGCCCTGCCGGTATTTTCACCGCGCTGGAGCTGCTGCGCAAAAGCTGCAATCCCCACAAGATCCTGCTTATCGAAAAGGGCAAGCCTGTGGAAAAGCGCCACTGCCCCAAGGATAAAACCGGTGTCTGCGTAAACTGCAAGCCGACCTGCGCCATCACCACCGGCTTTTCCGGCGCGGGCGCATTCTCGGACGGCAAGCTGTCCCTGTCCTACCAGGTCGGCGGCGAACTGCCCGACCTGATCGGTGAGGACTTCGCCCAGGAACTGATCGACTACACCGATAAGATCTACCTGGAATTCGGCGCTGATCCGAAGGTAGAGGGCGTCTACGAAGGCCCCGACATCAAGGACATCCGCAAGCGCGCTATCCAAGCGGGCCTGCAGCTGGTCGATTGCCCCATCCGCCACCTGGGCACCGAGAAGGCCCAGCAGCTCTACCTGAACATCCAGAACTATCTGGCCGACGCCGGCGTGGAGATGCTGTTCAACACCGAGTGCGAGAACATCATCCTCGAGGAATCCGCCTGCAAGGGTGTGCGCATCCGCGAGAAGGACGAATCCCGCGACATCTACGCCAAGCAGGTGGTCATCGCCACCGGCCGCCGCGGCGCCGATTGGCTGGAGAAGCTCTGCGCCGAGCACAACATTGCCCACAAGCCCGGCACCGTTGACATCGGTGTCCGCGTCGAGTGCCGCAACGAGGTCATGGAGAAGATCAACCAGGTCCTGTACGAGGGCAAGCTGATCGGCTACCCGGCCCCCTGGCACAACAAAGTGCGTACTTTCTGCCAGAACCCCGGCGGCTTTGTGGCCCAGGAAAACTACGACAACGACCTCGCTGTCGTCAACGGCCACAGCTTCAAGGAGAAGAAGAGCAACAACACAAACCTGGCCATTCTGGTCAGCCACAACTTCACCGAGCCGTTCAACCAGCCCATCGCCTACGCACAGAAAGTCGGCGAGTTGACCAACATGCTGGGTGCCGGCCACATCCTGGTGCAGCGCTACGGCGACATCCTGGACGGCAAGCGTACCTGGGCCAAGGAACTGGCCCGCACCAACGTGCGCCCGACGCTGAAGGACGCCGTGGCTGGTGACATCACCGCCGCCATGCCCTACCGCGCCATGGTCAACATCATCGAGTTCATCAAGATGATGGACGAGGTCGTGCCCGGCTTCGCCAGCCCCGAGACCCTGCTGTACAGCCCCGAGCTGAAGTTCTACTCCAACAAGGTCAAGATGGATACCGACCTGGAGACGAATATCGAGGGTCTGCACTGCCTGGGCGATTCCTCCGGCTGGACCCGCGGCCTGATGATGGCTTCCGTTATGGGCGTACTGATGGGCCGCAAGCTGATGGAAAAGCACGGCTTTTGATTTGTAAACACATACTTGGCAGCCGGCCTTCGGGCCGGCTGTTTTGGCACCCCTGCAGTTTTGCAGGGGTGCTAAATTTTTTACAAAATCTACCGTCTCTCCTGGATTGTATTTTCTTTGACAAAATGATACACTATTCTTAATTAATATCCCCTTAAAAGGCCCTATCCGGGAGAGGGCTTTAAAGTCCAGTCATACATAAACGACTATACACATTTTTATATATAGACAAAGAGAGGGCATCATCGTGGCAGACGAACGCAAAGTATACCGCAGCCCGGCGCGTGCGCAAAGGGCTGTTTCCGGGGCTGGGCCGGCCCGGCAGCAGGGTGGGGCAGGTGTGCCGCCCCGTACACCCAAACAGCCGCCCAGAAAAACCAGCAAAAAACGCCGCAGCCGGGCTGTTTTGGGCCTCTGCGCCGCCTGTCTGGTGCTGGTCATTGTGCTGGCTGTGGTACTTACCCGCTGCTCGGCTGGTCCCACCGGGCCTGCCAAGGCAGACTTCGGCACCCCGGCGGCTGCCTGGCAGAAGAATGAACTGGGCTACTACTTTAATGAGAGCGGCGAGGCTATGCCTGCCGCCGTGCTGAAAGGCATCGATGTATCGAAATATCAGGGCGCGGTTGATTGGGAAAAGGCCAAGAGCAACGGCGTCGACTTCGCCATCATCCGCTGCGGTTTCGGCGGTGAGTGGGACGGCCAGGAGCAGGGATGGAACCAGGACGATCCCCAGTGGCGCCGCAACGCTGATGAGTGCACCCGTTTGGGCATCCCGTTCGGCGCGTACATCTACTCCTACGCTACCACCGAGGACGAAGCCCGCAGCGAGGCCGACCACGTTGCCCGCCTGCTGGGCCTGGTTGCCCCGCCGCAGGAGGGACTCGAGGACTACACCGCCGCGCCCTACCGGCTGTCCTACCCCGTCTACTACGATCTGGAGGACAAGAGCATCAGCGGCATCTTCCCGGACGAGATGGCCGCCATCACCAAAGCGTTTTTTGACCGCCTGACCGAGCTGGGCTACACCGGCAAACAGGGCATCTATGCCTCGCTGAACTGGGTGCGCGCCCGCTTCAGTGATGCGGCGTTCGACCCCTGGCGCGAGAATCTCTGGATCGCCCGCTTTGCGGACGAACTGGGCTACACCGGCACCTACGATATGTGGCAGTGCAGCTATTCCGAGCCTGGCGCGGACTACGGTGTCGAGAGCGAGACGGTGGATATTGATTTCGTCATGCGGCCGTTTGCTTTCGGCGAAATTTCCAGCTGCAACGGCAAAACGGCCACGCCGACGCTGCTCAACGACACCCGCCAGACGGAGCTGCATCTGGACGGTAAGGATGCCTACGCGAATCTGACCACCAACCAGCCGGACGAGGAAAATGGCGGGCAGAAAATTTTCTGGACCACCAGCGACAAGAGTGTGGCGACCGTGGATAAGCACGGCCTTGTGCGCGCCAAGGCCGACAGCGGCGAGTGTACCATCACCGCCACGCTGGCCGACGGCACCGAGAGCATCCAGTGCCTTGTGCGGGTGGGCGACATCACCGTGCCCATTTTTGCCACCGGCTCCCTGGCGGGCCAGCGAGCCAACGACAACGTCAGCCTGGCCGATGTGGCCGCGCTGAAAGCCAGCACGCCGGATTCGATCCTCGTGGACGCGGGCGGCAGCCTGCACGGCACCACCGTGGCCAGCATGACCGGCGGCATGGATATGCTCAGCAGCTTTTCCGCTGCCGGGTACGACCTGCAGGCCTTCGGGGCCGAGGACCTGGCCTACGGCATCTCCCGCCTGCGCAGCGACGCCAATATGGGAAGCGGTCCGTCGCTGGCTGCCAACTTGCGGGATTCTGACGGTGCAGCGATCTTCTACCGCTCTACCAGCTGGAACCGCAACCGCATCACCAACGGCATGAACTACGTAATCACCCGTGCGGGCTACCGCATCGGGTTCTTCTCGCTGGCCGATGCCGACACCGTCAACAACAAGATCAGCCTGGTCAACGAGGAAACGCCCTTTGCCAACGACCTGACCCAGACCGCCAGCGAACAGGTGGCTGCTTTGCAGGCCCAGGGCGTGGATGCCATCATCTGCATCGCCACCCCCGGCGTGGACACCGCCGCGCTGCAAACCACGCTGAAAGACCTGGGCGTGACCGCCATCGTGGACGGCAGCAGCAGCGCCAGCGGCCAGGATACTCTCTATCGCGCCGGTGCGGCGCTGGGGCTGGACGGTGTGGCCCGCTTTGACCTGGTGTTCACCCAGGGCGGCGGTGTGGCCGTGCGCGGGGCCGACACTGTAACCGCCGATACGCTGCAGGCCAGCCGCTCCACCTGGGAGAGCCTGACCATCACGACCGATGACACCCAGACCGGCGGCGATGCCGCCGACCCGGACAAGGACACCGAGGCTGTGGGCGGAAAGGATACCAGCACCCCCGCGGAGACGGTCGACGAAGCCCAGCAGCAGGGGGCCGAAGCCTACGCCTACGCCGCCGCCAAGCTGGCCGGGCTGGATGCCGACGACCAGAGCATCTACTACACGCCGCTGTTCACCTACGCGGCCAACCCGGACGCTGAAAAGACGATCAGCTTCGCCAACTATCTGGCGGCGCTGTATCAGGAAATCGCTGAGAACGACCGTGACCACTGGCCCGAGGGCTGGACCGGCAGCGAGTTCACGGCACTGGCAGGCAATGTGGGCGAGCCGGAGTACGGCGACATCAGCCGCGGCACGCTGCTGGACCTGCTGCCCAAGGCAGCCCGGGTGCAGCTGGTTTCGGTCAGCGCCGACACCGCCCGCACGCTGGCAGGCCTCGACGGTGTCTCCCGCACCTATCAGGAATCCCTGAGCGAGTACGAACCGGCAGGGGATACCGTGCTCATCGTTACCGACACCCAGACGTTGGCCACCATCGGCACCGAAAATTACACGGTGCTGCGCGATTACGGCGATGTGTACTGGGATGTGCGCATGAACATCAACGATTTGACCGAGAACTTTACCACCGATTTCATCCTGCCCGAAGCCCCGCGATATGGCGTCGGACGGAATAACAAGTAAAAACGGCAGCGAGCCGTAAAATTTGATCGTAGAAGAATCTAAACGATTTTCTATGGGGAGGCGTATTCTATGAAGCTTACCTTTTTAGGCGCTGACCGTGAGGTTACGGGCAGCTGTACCCAGCTGGAAGCTGCAGGACATCGTATCCTGATCGACTGCGGCATGGAGCAGGGCCGCGACGTCTACGAAAACGCCGACCTGCCCTATGCCCCCGGCACCTACGAAGCTCTGCTGCTGACTCACGCTCACATCGACCACTCGGGCCGCATCCCGTACCTGTACAAAAACGGCTACCGCGGCCCCATTTACACCACCGACGCCACCCGCGACCTCTGTGCCATCATGCTGGAGGACTCGGCCCATATCCAGGAGCAGGAGGCTGAGTGGAAAAACCGTAAGGCCATGCGCAGTGGTGCCGATATGGTCGAACCCGATTATACCGTCGAGGATGCCGAGAAGGTCATGCAGCAGTTCGTGCCCTGCCCCTATGAGACCTGGCAAAACCTGTTTGATGGACCAACGGGTAAAATCGAGATGCGCTTTACCGATGTAGGCCACCTGCTGGGCAGCGCCTCCATCTCGCTGCGCGTGACCGAACCGGGCAAGCAGCCGGAGATCATCGTTTTCTCCGGCGATATTGGCAACACCCACCAGCCGCTCATCAAGGACCCCGCCAACCCCGGCCACGCTGACTACTTGATTATGGAGTCCACCTACGGCGACCGCAGCCACGGCCCCAAGCCGGACTACCTGGGCGAGTTGACTGACGTGCTGCAATCTACCTTTGATAAGGGCGGTAACGTGGTCATCCCCAGCTTTGCGGTGGGCCGCACCCAGGAACTGCTGTATTTTCTGCGGCAGATCAAGGCCGAGGGCCGCGTGACCGGCCACGGCAATTTCCCGGTGTATGTGGATAGTCCGCTGGCCAGCAAGTCCACCACTATCTTCCGCGAGAATTTCAGCGAGTGCTATGACGAGGAAGCCCTGGCCCTGGTGCAGGCAGGCCGGAACCCGCTGCAGTTCCCCGGCCTGCACATCAGCGAGACCAAGGAAGAATCCATGGCCATCAACGGCGACCCTGTGCCGAAGGTCATCATCTCGGCGGCGGGCATGTGCGACGCGGGCCGCATCCGCCACCATTTAAAGTATAACCTTTGGCGGCCGGAGTGCACCGTGCTGTTCGTGGGCTACCAAAGCCCCGGCACGCTGGGCAACGCGCTGGTCAACGGCGCGCAGGAAGTCAAGCTGTTTGGCGAGCCGGTGCAGGTCAAGGCGAGCATCCGGCAGCTGAGCGGGCTTTCCGGCCACGCCGACAAGGACGGCCTGGCCGCCTGGCTGCACGCCTTTGACGAAAAGCCGAAGTTCGTCTTTGTCAACCATGGCGAGGATGCCGTGGCCGCCCACTGGGCCGAAAAGCTGCGGGCTGAAGGCTACGAGGCCGACGCGCCCTACAACGGCGCTGTCTGGATCGTCAGCGATGGCCGCGCCGCCTGCGCCGAGACCGGGAACACGCAAAAAATCGTCAAGACCCGCACCGAAGCCAATGTGCGCACCAGCGCTGCTTACGACCGCCTGGTCAATATGGGCCAGCGTTTGATGGAAGTCATCCGCCACAACCAGGGCGGCGCTAACAAGGACCTGGCCAAGTTCGCCAGCCAGATCGCCAGCTTGTGCGATAAGTGGGATAGATAAAATATGTGAGCCGTGCATCTTTGGCCCCCTCTGGCGCTTTGCGCCATCTCCCCCGTACCGGGGGAGTCTGTCTCGCAGAGGGAGACTTTTAGAGATACGCTAAAGCAAAGATTTAAGGAACTTTCAATTTATGCCGATTCATCAACCGTTTACCCGCCTGCCGGTTTGGCTGCGGCGGGTGCTTACCTTGCTGGCGGTGGTGCTGCTGGCGTCGCTGCTGACCCACTGGCGGCAGAACGCCAGCACCTACGCCACCGGCTTTTGGGATACCGGTTCCCAGCCGTTGGTGTTTGGCCGGATGCTCCAGATGGAAAACCACCAATCCGCCCCCGGCGGCTTTATGGGGGTGTATACCCAGGAGTGGAGCGACGGCCAGAACCGCACCTGGTTCCGGGAAAACACGCCGGTCAACGCCGAGGATTTCCAGGCCTACACCCACCAATCCGGCCTGCAGGGCTGGGCATTCGGGCTGCTTAACCGCGCGTTTCGTCTGGTACAGCCCAGCGGCGAGACGCGGGAGACCTGGCTGTACACCGTAAACTGCATCCTGTTTTACGCAGCCGAGCTGCTGCTGGCGCTGGCTGCCTGGCGGCAGGCAGGCCCGGCGGCTGCGCTGGTCTGGGTGTTGGCCGTTGTGTTTGCCCCCTGGCCCCAGCGGGGTATGAAAGACCTGTACTGGTGCCTGTGGACCTGGCTGCTGCCGGTGCTGGCGTCGCTGCTGCTTTGCCGCGTTACCGTGCGCAAAGGCCGCACGTCCGGCTGGTGCTTTGGGCTGGTGGCGCTGGCGGTACTCATCCGCTGCATGTGCGGGTTTGAGTTTGTCTCCACCTTTTTGATTTTGTGCGAGATCCCGCTTTGCTGCGCACTCATGCAATCCCTTTGCGTTGACCGAAACCTGCCCGCCGCCCGCCGCTGGCTGGGCCGCACGGTAGGCACCGGCGCAGCGGCACTGGGCGGCATGGCCGCGGCACTGGGGCTGTGGTTCTGGCAGGAGGTGCAGTATTTCGGCACCGCCGCCGAGGCTTTCGCCAGCATGACCCAGGCTGTCACCAGCCGCGTCAGCGTCAGCGATAACGCTGTGCGCGCCGTCACCATCCCGGAGGTGCTGCACCTCTATTTTGTGGAAAACAAGGAGCCTCTTTTGCAGTTCGGCCCTGTGACGATTACGCTGCTGCCGCTGCTGGCTGCGGTGCTGGCAGAGGGCATCCTCTGCGCCGTACTGCTGGCCCGCCGCGGGCAGCCGGCCAAACTGGCCCCGCTGGCCACGGCCTGGGTGCTGAGCTTGGCCGCGCCGGTATCGTGGATGGTGCTTTCCAAGGCCCACGCCGCCATACATACCCATCTGGTGCCGATGCTGTGGCACTTTGCGCTGGTGCCGGTCAGCTGCCTGGCACTGGTGGTCATGACAAAAGAAATCGTATCTTTGCTGTTCAGGAGGAGACCTGACCTTGTGGCATCCCATTAAACATTACAAAACGATCCACCACCACAAAATGCTGGTGATGCAAAACTGCTTCCGCTGCGGGCTGTACTGGCAGGGCCTTACCCACGATTTAAGCAAGCTGTCCCCGGTGGAATTCTGGGCTGGTGCCAAGTACTGGCAGGGGATCTGCAGCCCCAACAACGCCCAGCGCCAGAAAGAAGGCTACAGCGCCGCCTGGCTGCACCATAAGGGACGCAATAAGCACCATCTGGAATACTGGATCGACTACGCACCGGACGGCGACCACGCCATGGCCGGTATGCGCATGCCGGAAAAGTACGTAGCTGAGATGGTGTGTGACCGCATTGCCGCCAGCAAAAACTACAAAGGCAAAAACTACACAGATGCCGCTGCATGGGAATACTACGACCACAGCAAAGACCATTACATCCTGCACCCCGAGACAAGAAAGCAGCTGGAGACCTGCCTGCTGATCCTGCGCGATGAGGGCGAGGATGCATGTTTTGCGTATATCCGCAAAGAATTATTAGGCAAAAAGAAATAAAAAACGCCCCTGCCCAGGTTGGTTTTGAACCATCCCCAGGCAGGGGCATTTTGCTGTTTTATTTGTTTAAAGTTCTTTCGGTTCCTTTCTTTCAAGAAAGGAGGGAAACTCCCGTAAATTACAGGTTGAAGTAGCGCTTGGCGTTGTAGTAGCTGATGCCCTCGACGATCTGCTTCAGGGCCTTGTCATCGTTGGGGTACTGGCCGTTCTCGACCCAGCTGCCGATCAGGTTGCACATCAGGCGGCGGAACAGCTCGTGGCGGGTATAGCTCAGGAAGCTGCGGCTGTCGGTCAGCATACCGATGAAGTTGCCCAGCAGGCCCAGGCGAGCCAGGGTCTTCATCTGCTGGTACATGCCGTCGTCGGTATCGCAGAACCACCAGGCGGAACCCAGCTGGATCTTGCCGGGGATCTCGTCATCCTGGAAGGGTCCCATCAGGGTGCCCAGCATGTCGAAGTCGGCGGGGTTCAGGCTGTACAGGATGACCTTCGGGCACTCGTCGGTCTCGGTCAGCTTGCTCAGCAGGCTGCTGATGGTAGCGCTGCAATCGGTCACGGCGATCATATCGTAGCCGGTATCGGGGCCGAGCTTGCGGTACATCTTCTCGTTGACGTTGCGCAGGCAGCTGTAGTGCAGCTGCATAGCCACGTTGTACTTCTTGTACAGGCGGCCCAGGGCCAGCAGCACGTAGGTGGTGTACTCGTCGCCCTCTTCCTGGGTCAGGGTCTCACCGGCCATAGCCTTCTTGAAAGCAGCGGTAGCCTTCTCAGCGTTGGTATCCACGTAGGGGATGTAATCCAGGCCGTGGTCAGAGGCGCGGCAGCCCATCTCTACGAAGAACTGCAGGCGCTCATCCAGAGCGTTGACAACGCAGTTGGCACAGGCAAACTTGCGGCCGACCACGTTCTCCAGCTTGTGGATGTAATCGGCAAAGCCTTCCTTGCGGATGTTCAGGACCTTGTCGGGGCGGTAGGAGGGGGCCACGACGACCTTGATAGACGGGTCAGCCTTGATTTTCTTGTGCCACTCCAGAGAATCGATGGGGTCATCGGTGGTGCCGACCATGGCAACATTGCTCTGCTCGATCAGGCCGCGGACAGTCAGCTTCGGGTCATTCTGCAGCTTCTCGTTGCACAGGTTCCAAACTTCCTCAGCGGTGTCGCCGTTCAGCACGCCCTCGTAGCCAAAGTACTTCTTCAGCTCCAGATGGCACCAGGTGTACATCGGGTTGCCGATGGCCATGGGCAGGGCCTCGGCAAACTTCTGGAAACGCTCGCGGTCGGGCTTGTCGCCGGTGATGTACTCCTCGGGTACGCCGTTGGAACGCATCACGCGCCACTTGTAGTGGTCGCCAAAGTAGTAGTCAGAGCCATCGGCCAGGACCTGATGGCCGCCCAGCCACACCTGGGCGATGTTCTCAAAGCGGCGGTTCTCGTAGATCTCCTGCGGGGGAATGTGGCAGTGATAGTCTACGATGGGCAGCTTGGCCGAATAGTCGTGATACAGGTGCTGGGCGGTAGGGGTCTCCAGCAGAAAGTCCTTGTCCATAAAAGCTTTCATGTACAAAACGCTCCTTACAGATAATATAGGTTGTGGCGGGCTGCGCCCCCGGCGCGGCCCTTTGGCAAGCGAACGATACTTGCACAGGGTTTTAACGCCGAAAGCACATACTCTGCTATTATTATACATAAAGAAAAGCAATTCAACAAGTTGTAAAAATTGCGGTATGCGCGTCAAAATTGCTGAATTTTGCAAGGTGAAGCTGTGCAGGGTGCTAAAGGAACATAGATAAAAAAATAACTTGCAAAATATGTGCGATTTGCTGAAAAAGAATCCCGAAAAGAACCTTGACGGCAGGCGGGAAAGACTCTAAAATGATAATTAAGCAAGGCGTGCGGTGCGCACGCTGAAACTATGAAGTGATAAGGAGAAAGCAATATGGAAACTCTGAATTACGAGGTTCTGAAAAAGTCCGGCTATGACGGTTATGTCCTGAAAGATGCCCCCGAAAAGGTCCTGCAGTTCGGTGAGGGCAACTTCCTGCGCGCTTTCGTTGACTACTGGTTCGACCTGGCCAACGAGAAGGCTGACTGGAACGGCAAGTGCGTGCTGGTCCAGCCCATCGCCCCCGGCCTGGCCAAGATGATCAACGAGCAGGAGGGCCTCTACACCCTGTACCTGCGCGGCAGCGAAAACGGCAAAAAGGTCGATGACAAGCGCGTGATCTCCAGCGTGTCCCGCTGCCTGAACCCGTATGAGAAAGAGGATTTTGACAAGATGATGGCCGTTGCCGCCAGCGACGACCTCGAGATCATCGTCTCCAACACCACCGAGGCCGGCATCGTCTATGATCCCGCCTGCAAGCTGGAGGACGTTCCCGCATCCAGCTTCCCCGGCAAGCTGACCCAGGTGCTGTATCACCGCTATAAGGCAGGCAAGAAGGGCATCATCATGCTGGCCTGCGAGCTGATCGACAACAACGGCAAGGAACTGCTGAAGTGTGTTAACCAGTACATCGAGCAGTGGGGCTTGGAGGACGGCTTCAAGAAGTACGTCAACGAGGACTGCACCTTCTGCGGCTCTCTGGTCGACCGCATCGTTCCCGGCCGCATCCGCGACCAGAAGGAAGTTGCTGAACTGGAAGCCAAGCACGGCTATGCTGACCCGCTGCTGGATGTCGGTGAGGTCTTTGGCGTCTGGGTCATCGAGGGTGACACCAAGCTGAACGACGTTCTGCCCTTCCGCAAGGCTGGCCTCGAGGATCATGTCTTCGTTACCCCCGATATGAGCCCGTACAAGAAGCGCAAGGTCCGTATCCTGAACGGCGCCCACACCGGCTTTGTTCTGGGCGCATACCTGGCCGGCTACGACATCGTGCGCGACTGCATGCATGACGACACCATCCTGGGCTACATGAACAAGATGCTACTGGATGAGGTCGTGCCCATCCTGCCCCTGGATCAGGACGACTGCAAGAAGTTCGCCGCTGCTGTGGAGGACCGCTTCAACAACCCGTTCGTCAACCATGAGCTGATGAGCATCTCCCTGAACTCCACCTCCAAGTGGCGTGCCCGCAACATGCCTTCCTTCCTCGAGTACATCGAGAAGAACGGCAAGCTGCCCACCTGCCTGACCATGAGCTTCGCTGCTTACATTGCCTTCTACAGCAACGATGTCCAGGGCTTGACCGACAAAGGACTGGTCTGCAAGCGCGCCAAGGGCAACGAGTACACCGTCTCCGATGATCGCTGGGCTCTGGAATTCTACAACGAGCACAAGAACGACGACATCCCGACCCTGGTCCACGCCGTCATGACCAACGAGCAGATGTGGGGCCAGGACCTGACCAAGGTCGCCGGCTTCGAGGAAGCTACCGTTAAGAACCTGACCATGATCCGCGAGCAGGGCGCTCTGGCTGCTTACAAGAGCTGCCTGTGATTCCTGTGCGGCAACGCATAAAATAAACCCCACTGGGGCCGGAGAATGCCCTCCGGCCCCAATTTTATTATAAGGCAACACCGCACAATTCCCGCCTAACGGCTTAAGCACCGCTCCGGCGGCTGCGGCACGGCATCTGCGTTGCCAAAATGCTCGATAATACACAAAGTATTATCTGCGCTTTTGGCTTAACATCTGCCGCACCTCGCTCGCCGTATCGGTACTTAGAATTATGCGGTATTGCCATAACTAGATTAAGGAGATAGTCTTATTATGCCCATCGCTATTAAGATCAACCCCAAAGATAACGTGGTCGTTGCCCTGCACCCCATCGCCAAGGGCACCGCTGTCCCCGTGGATAACACCACCGTCACCGCTGTTGAGGATATCCCCCAGGGCCACAAGATGGCCATCGCTCCCATCAAGGCAGGCGAGAATGTCATCAAGTACGGCTTCCCCATCGGCCATGCCACCGCTGACGCCGTGCCCGGCACCTGGATGCACACCCACAACGTCAAGACCAACCTGTCCGGCGAGATCGAGTACAGCTACCATCCCGACGTACATCCCCTGACCCCGGCGGCCCCGGAGACTTTCATGGGCTACCGCCGCAAGGACGGCCGTGCCGCCATCCGCAACGAGATCTGGATCATCCCCACCGTCGGCTGCGTCAACGACTGCGCCAAAGCCCTCGTGCGGGACAACCAGGATCTGGTCACCGGCTCCATCGACGGCCTGTACACCTTCACCCATCCCTTCGGTTGCTCCCAGACCGGCCATGACCATGCCCAGACCCGCAAGCTGCTGGCTTCGCTGGTCCGCCACCCCAACGCCGGCGCTGTGCTGGTGCTCTCTCTGGGCTGCGAGAACCTGACCCATGAGCAGTTCCTGGAAGAACTGGGCGACTACGACGCTGACCGCGTCAAGTTCCTGACCTGCCAGGATGTCGAGGACGAGCTGGTCGCAGGCCGCGAGATCCTGAAAGAGCTGGCCGCCTACGCTGCCCAGTTCAAGCGCGAGCCGATCCCCGCCAGCGAGCTGGTCATCGGCATGAAGTGCGGCGGCTCTGACGGTCTGTCCGGCATCACCGCCAACCCCACCATCGGCCGCTTCAGCGATATGCTGTGCGCCCGCGGCGGTTCCACCGTGCTGACCGAGGTGCCCGAGATGTTCGGCGCCGAGGGCTTCCTGATGGATCGCTGCCAGAATGAGCAGGTCTTTGAGAAGGCTGTTAAGATGATCAACGGCTTCAAAGAGTACTTCATCAGCCACAACGAGGTCGTTTACGACAACCCCAGCCCGGGCAACAAGCAGGGCGGTATCACCACGCTGGAGGACAAGTCCTGCGGCTGCGTCCAGAAGGGCGGCTCTGCCCCCATCATGGATGTCATCGATTATGGTGAGCCTGTCACCACCAAGGGCCTGAACATGCTGTATGGCCCCGGCAACGACCTGGTCTCCGCCACTGCGCTGACCGCCGCCGGTGCCCACATGGTGCTGTTCTCCACCGGCCGCGGCACGCCGTTCGGCGCACCCGCCCCGACGCTGAAG
The DNA here is from genome assembly GCA_900539695.1 of uncultured Oscillospiraceae bacterium. Taxonomy (GTDB): domain Bacteria; phylum Bacillota; class Clostridia; order Oscillospirales; family Ruminococcaceae; genus Gemmiger. Next base: position 34,568 of record UQDG01000012.1, on the reverse strand, counting down.
ATCGCTACCAACAGCCAGCTGGCCGCCAAGAAAAAGACTTGGATCGACTTCAATGCCGGTGTGGTCGCGGACGGCGAGCGTACCCTGGACGAGGCTGGCGCTGACCTGTACCAGCTGGTGCTGGATGTTGCTTCCGGCAAGCAGACCTGCGCCGAGAAGAAGGGCTTCCGCGAGATCTCCATCTTCAAGGACGGCGTCGTGCTTTGATTACGGGGGTTATGTCCCTTCTTTGAAGAGAAGGAACCGAAGAAACTTTTAAGGCAACACCGCATAATTCTAAGTGCCGATGCGGCGAGCGAGAAGTACAAGCTGCTAAGCAAAAAGCGCAGATAATACTTTGTGTATTATCGAGCATTTTTGCAACGCAGATTGTGCTTCGCAGCCGTAGCAGCGGTGCTTAAGCTGTAAAGCGGGAATTGTGCGGTGTTGCCTTAATATAAAATGCCCAAAAGCGTAAAACCAAGCGGAATATGACACGGGAAAGTGCGCGATGGGTTGAATAGAAGGTTGTAATATGGCTAAATTGACCGAGGGCGTCTACGAGAAGTATGGCGTCAGCTACAAGACCCTGACCCTGACGGATGGCGACTATGCCCTGACCGTCACACCGGAAAAGGGCGGCATGGCAACGTCTTTCACCAAGGCCGGCGAGGAGTATCTCTGGCTGCGTGACAAAAACTTTGAATCCACCGACCGCCCCCGCTGCGGCGTGCCCATCCTGTTCCCCAACTGCGGCAAGCCGGATGGCGGCGCGCATCACTTCGGCGGTGCCGATCATCCCATCGAGGTCCACGGCCTGGCCGACCTGCTGCCCTGGCAGGTCAAGTCCGCCACCGAGGACGCCATCGAGCTGTCCCTGACCCCCAACGGCCTGACCAAGTTCGTCTACCCGTTTGATTTTGCTCTGACCATGCGCTACACCCTGGCAGGCAGCAAGGCGGGCCTGGCCCTGACCGTGAAGAACACCGGAGATAAGCCGATGCCGTTCAGCGTTGGCTTCCATCCCTATTTTGGTGTGACCAAGCTGGAAAATGTCAGCTTCGACATCAACGCTGCCACCTGCAGCGAGAACGCCAAGGGCAATCAGCCCGCCGCCCCCGCCCAGATCACCCTGACCAAAAAGGATGATGCCGCGGATTCCATCCGCCTGCTGACCGGCGTGAAGAGCCCCATGGTGCTGACTGATTCCGGCAATGGCCATAAGGTCACGGTCGCCTTTGATGAGGCTGCCTTCGGCAAGGGTGTCCTCTGGCAGCAGAACGCCGAGAACTTCGTCTGCATGGAACCCTGGAACGGCTGGGCCAACTCCGTCAATGAGGAAGGCCGCCACGAGCAGCTGAACCCAGGCGAGAGCAAGACTTTCGCCTGGAGCATTGAGATCGGCTAAGCGGAAAATGTAGGGGGTGACCATTGGTCGCCCGCAAACTTGGCGAAACAACACGTTTCCCGGAAAAGTTTTTTACATGGCAAACGGCCACGAGCTCGCCCTACAAAGCGTTTTAACAAATAAAAGAGGATGCAACCTTCCAGTTGCATCCTCTTTTTGGTATGCCTATGGCAACACCGCACAATTCCCGCCTAACGGCTCAAGCACCGCTCCGGCGGCTGCGGCACGGCATCTGCGTTGCCAAAATGCTCGATAATACACAAAGTATTATCTGCGCTTTTGGCTTAGCAGCTGCCGCACCTCGCTCGCCGTATCGGCACTTAGAATTATGCAGTATTGCCCTATATTAAAGTTTCTTTGCTTACTTTCTTTTCAAAGAAAGTAAGAGAAAGTTACCCCGGCTGCTTGCCGATGTAGGCCAGGATGCCGCCATCGACGTAAAGGATCAGGCCGTTGACAAAGTCAGAGGCCTCAGATGCCAGGAAGACGGCGGGGCCGCCCAGATCCTCGGCATTGCCCCAGCGGCCAGCGGGGGTCTTGGCAACGATGAACTGGTCAAACGGATGACGGCTGCCGTCCGGCTGGATCTCACGCAGCGGTGCGGTCTGCGGGGTAGCAATGTAGCCAGGTCCAATGCCGTTGCACTGGATATTGTACTGGCCGTACTCGGAAGCGATGTTCTTGGTCAGCATCTTCAGGCCGCCCTTAGCAGCAGCGTAGGCGGAGACAGTCTCACGGCCCAGCTCGCTCATCATAGAGCAGATGTTGATGATCTTACCGCCGCCCTGCTCGATCATGTCAGGGATAACGGACTTGGCCACGATGAACGGGGCGTTCAGGTCAACGTCGATGACCTGACGGAACTGAGCAGCGCTCATCTCGGTCATCGGGATACGCTTGATGATACCGGCGTTGTTGACCAGAATGTTGATGTGACCAACTTCCTCGGTAACCTGCTTGACGAGTGCCTTGACAGCGTCCTCGTTGGTGACGTCGCAGACATAGCCGTGGGCATCAATGCCGGCCTCTTTGTAGGCGGCCAGGCCCTTGTCGACCAGCTCCTGTTTGATGTCGTTGAAAACGATGGTGGCGCCGTTGTTGGCCATAGCGGTAGCAATGGCAAAACCGATGCCGTAGGAAGCGCCGGTGATCAGGGCGACCTTGCCGGTCAGATCAAAAGATTTCGGGGTGCAAACAGACATGTTTAAAACCTCCTAAAATTCAATAAAAATATCCGAAACGCCTGCTGGGCAGACGCGGGAAACAAAAGCAGTTGCGCAAACTGCGCACATTTTTGCAGCAAAACTACCGCAAAATCGTTGCGTTTAGCGCAGGTCGGTGGTGGCGATGTTGTCCATATCATCGAACTCCTGGTTCTCGCCGCCCATGGCCCAGATAAAGGTGTAGTTCGAGGTGCCGACACCGCTGTGGATGCTCCAGGACGGGCTGATAACAGCGTCGTAGTTGTGCATCACGATGTGACGGGTCTGCTGCGGCTCGCCGCACATATGGAAGACCACCTGGTCATCCGGCAGGTCGAAGTAGGTGTAGATCTCCATGCGGCGCTCATGGGTGTGGCTGGGCATGGTGTTCCAGTTGCTGCCCGGCTCCAGGCAGGTCATGCCCATGGACAGCTGGCAGGTCTTCAGCACGCTGGGATGGATGAACTGGTTGATGGTGCGCTTGTTGCAGGTCTCCAGGCTGCCCAGGGGACGCTTGGCGGCCTGCTCCAGGGTGATCAGCTTGGTCTCGTAGCGGCAGTGTGCCGGGGCGGAGACCATGTAGAACTTGGCGGGATGCTCGGAGTCATCGCTCTTGAAGGTGACCTTCTGGGTGCCCTGGGTAATGTACAGGCAGTCTTTGACGTTCAGGTGATATTCCACACCGTCGGCCGTGATGGTGCCGGCGCCGTCACCAATGTTGAAGATGCCGATCTCGCGGCGCTCCAGGAAGTAATGGGTGCCGAAGTTGGCCCAGATGTCGATGCCCTTGTCGATGGAAACTTCCTCATGTACAGGCATGCAGCCCAGGGTGACCATGCGGTCCACGTGGCTGTAAACGGCCACGACCTCATCAGCCTTGTACAGGCCGGTGATCAGCATCTCATCGCGGACTTCCTCGGTGGTGTAGCGCTTAAAATCGCGCTGATTGCAGGAATAGCGGATGTCCATAAAAGTGAATCCTCCTTACCGCCAAAGCGGATGTTTTTTGCCTTATTTCCTTTTTATTATAGCGCGTTTGTCAAGGCTGGAAAATTAGCAATATTCCACAAAGATGCGAAAAGATTCTTGTGAACGGTGCCAATAACATTTAAACATGAAAATTATTCACTTTACAAATTAGTAAAACTCAACTATAATCAAGTATATCACAGCTGCAACGGTGCAGCCGATGCCCGATCCTGTACGCAGGGTCGGGCTGAACTATTGCAATTTCAAGGGGGAGCAGCCCAATGCTGACACTGGACAAGATCTACCACGCCAAATTCGTACTGAAAAAAGTCGCCCGCAAGACCGACCTGATCGCCGCGCCCCGGCTTTGCCCCGGCACAGATCTCTACTTGAAGACCGAAAACCTGCAGGTGACCGGCAGCTTCAAGGTCCGCGGTGCCTACTATAAAATCAGCCAGCTGAGCGAGGAAGAACGCGCCAAGGGCGTGATCGCCTGCTCGGCCGGCAACCATGCCCAGGGCGTGGCGCTGGCCGCCACCAGCATGGGCATTAAAAGTGTGGTCTGCATGCCAGATGGTGCCCCTATTATGAAAGTGGAAAGCACCAAGCGCCTGGGCGCGGAGGTAGAGCTGGTCAAGGGTACCTACGACGACGCCCACGACCGCGCCGTCGAGCTCCAGCAGGAGACCGGCATGACCTTCATCCACCCCTACGATGACGAGCTGGTCATCGCAGGCCAGGGCACCATCGGCCTGGAGATCCTGGACCAGCTGCCCGATGTGGATGCGGTCATCGTGCCCATTGGCGGCGGCGGCCTGATCTCCGGCGTGGCTTTCGCCATCAAGAGCCTGCGCCCCGAGGTCAAGGTCTACGGTGTGCAGGCTGCCGGTGCCCCCAGCATGGAGCACGCCTTCCACGACCACAAGTACGAGACGCTGGACCACGTAGACACCTTCGCCGACGGCATCGCGGTCAAGACGCCCGGCGAGACCACCTATGAGATGGTCAGCCAGTACGTGGATGACGTGGTCACGGTCAGCGAGGACGAGATCGCCGCGGCCATCCTGGCGCTGATGGAGAACCAGAAGCTGGTGGCCGAGGGGGCCGGTGCCACGCCGGTGGCGGCCGCACTGTTCAACAAGCTGCCGCTGGCAGGCAAAAAGACCGTCTGCCTGATCTCCGGCGGCAACATCGATGTGAACATCCTGTCCCGCGTTATCACCCGCGGTATGGTCATGAGTGGCCGCAAGACCAACCTGATGATCGCCCTGGAGGACAAGCCCGGCCAGCTGAGCCTGGTCAGCGACATTGTCTCGGCCTGCGGTGCCAACGTGGTCAGCGTCCACCACGACCGCAGTGATGCCAACATGGCCATCACCAGCTGCTTCCTCAAGCTGGGGCTGGAGACCCGCGATGCCGCCCAGATCGAGCAGATCAAGCAAAAGCTCACCGAAGCGGGATTTAAGCTGGTGACGGAGAGAGCGTGATGTGCAAGTAAATATGTAGGGGGCGATGCTTGCATCGACCCACGGGCGGATGCAAGCATCCGCTCCTACAGAAATCGTGTTATAAAATAAAAAGGCCCCCCTCTGCAAGGGGGCACATCATTACACCTTCACACCCGCTGCCAGCAGTTCCACAAATTGCTTGGCTACGCGGGGGCTGCGGCCGCCGGCGCGCAGGGCAAAAGCCTGGCCTTTGATGAACAGCTGGTCGCTGGGCATCTGCACGCCGTACTGCTTGGCCAGCTCCAGCAAAATGGTGTCGTAGCGGTCTTTATCCGGCTGCTGGAAGGTCACCGTCAGGCCGAACCGCGCCGCCAGGCTCATCAGCTCCTGGCGGGTATCGGCGGCATGCAGGTCGTCGCCACTGCGGTCGCTCATGCTTTCCTTGACCAGATGGCGGCGGTTGCTGGTGGCGTACACGGCCACGTTGTGGCTGCGGCCGCCCACGCTGCCCTCCAGAATGGCTTTCAGCGCGGCAAAGTTGTCGTCGTTGGCCGAGAAGCTCAGGTCGTCGATGAACAAAATGAACTTCAGCGGATTCTTCGCCAGCTCGTCCATCAGGGCGGGGATCTGGTACAGCTGGTTCTTCTTCACCTCGATCAGCCGCAGGCCGTCAGGCGCAAACTCGTTGGCAATGGCCTTGACCGTGCTGGATTTGCCCGTACCGGCGTCGCCGTACAGCAGCACATTGTTGGTGGGCTTGCTCTCCAGCAGGGCGCGGGTGTTGGCAATGACCTTTTCCCGCTCCCGCTCGTAGCCGGGCAGTTCGCTCAGGCGCTGGGGATCGGGGTAGCGCACCGGCACAAGGCGGCCATCCTCGATGGTAAACACATGGTGGCGGGCAAACATGCCGTAGCCCTTCTGGCCCACGGCCGCGCGGCGCGCCTGGTAGGCGGCTGTATAGTTGGCGTCAGGGCTTACCTCCCACCGCGGCAGAAAGGCCGGGGCTTCGGGGCAAAGGTCATCCAGCCCAGCAATGCCAAGCTGCTGCAAAAATTCCAGTTCGTTTTCCAGTGCCTTTTCCAGCACCGGCCCGGCATCCCCGCCGGCGGCCGTGCGCAGGCAGAGATTCTCGTCCTCCAGCACGGCGTCCAGCAGGACTTCGGTCCAGTTGGTGCCCTGGGTAAACAGGGCGCTTTCAAAGGCGGCCACCGCGCCGGTCAGCCCGGCAGCATCTGCCGCCAGAGCCGCGCGCAGAGAGGCTAGCGGTTCGCTTTGCAGCAGGCCGCGAAACACGACCAGCCCGTCCACACGGGCGGCCCAATCTTTACGTTGCATAAACGCTTTATCATCCTTTCCCAAAGAGACTTACACACTCAGTATAAACGCCGCCGCAAAAAGTTGCAAGATTTTCACAAAAAAACTTGACAACCCAGAAAAAGTGCGGTATAGTTTAACAAAAATCCAAATGCTTGGATGGGAAGTTAGTAACAGTCACGTTCCCTGCAGAGAACTGCCGGTCGGTGCAAGGCAGAAGGAGAAACGAGCTGCGAACTGATCCCGGAGCAGATCACCCGAACGAAACCTATTAGGGGGATACGGGCGCACCCGTTACAGTGCCGGGCTTTGTTGGAAGCCCATGAGGTGGGAGCAGGCGCTCCAAAAAGTGTGGTACCGCAGAGAGCTGATTCACAGCCTTTGTCTCTTTGAACGAAAGAGGCAAAGGCTGTTTTTTATACCCGCAAGACTTTTTTGCCTTAGAGGCGGGCAAGTTCAGGAAGGAGCAAACACGATGAAATTGACCGGTTCACAGATCTTCGTCGAGGTCCTGGTCGAGCAGGGCGTGGATACCCTGTTCGGCTACCCCGGCGGCGCGGTTCTGAATCTTTACGATGAGCTGTACAAAAATTCTGACCGAATCCGCCACGTGCTGACCGCCCACGAGCAGGGCGCTTCCCATGCGGCCGACGGTTACGCCCGCGCCACGGGCCGCACCGGCGTGGTGCTGGCCACCAGCGGCCCCGGTGCCACCAACCTGGTCACCGGCATCGCCACCGCCTACATGGACAGCGTGCCCATGGTCGCCTTCACCGGCAACGTGGCCACCACCCTGCTGGGCAAAGACTCCTTCCAGGAAGCCTACATCGAGGGCATCACGATGCCCATCACCAAACATAACTACACCGTGCGCCGGGTCGAGGATCTGGCCGACACGATGCGTGCGGCTTTCCGCATTGCCCAATCCGGCCGCAAAGGCCCGGTACTGGTGGACATCCCCAAGGACGTCACCGCCGCGGTCTGCGAGTTCACCCCCAAAGAGCCGGAGCTGATCCGCACCGTTACCTCTTATAATGAGGAGGACGTGCAGAAAGCCGCCGCCATGATCAACGAGGCCAAGCGCCCCATCGTCTACTTCGGCGGCGGTGTGCGCAGTGCGGCGGGCTGCCAGCCCCTGCGCGACCTGCTGACCAAGGCCGACATCCCCGCTACCTACACCCTGATGGCCGCCGGTGTGCTGAGCTACGGCGAGGAGCATAACCTCGGCCTGCTGGGCATGCACGGCTGCTACACTGCCAACAAGGCCATCGATGAGGCCGACTTGGTCATCGCCGTGGGCACCCGCTTCAGCGACCGCGTGGCCCTGAACCCTGACGCCTTCGCCAAACGTGCCAAAATCATCCAGATCGACATCGACCCCAGCGAGTTGGGCAAGAACGTGGACATCGACCTGAGCCTGACCGGCGACGCCAGCTACGTTTTGCAGGCCATCCTGCCCCACGTTAAAGAGGCCAAGCACGCCGATTGGATGGATCAGATCCACGCCTGGCAGGCCATGGACTACAAACCTGTGGATAGTGACACCGAACTGAAACCCCATCAGATCATCAACGAGATCTGCGAACAGGCCGGGCCTGAAGCTGTTTATGTTACCGACGTCGGCCAGCATCAGATGTGGGCTGCGCAATATCTGCACCACACCAAATCCCGCGGATTCCTCACAAGCGGCGGCCTGGGCACGATGGGCTTCGGCTACGGCGCAGCCATCGGCGCGCAAATGGCCCTGGGCCGCGATGCCCGTGTGGTCATGCTCACAGGCGACGGCTCCTTCCACATGAACCTCAACGAAGGCTGCACCGCTGTCAGCTACGACCTGCCCATCATCACGGTCATCTTCAACAACCAGGTGTTGGGCATGGTCCGCCAGTGGCAGACGACCTTCTACGAGAAGCGCTACTCCGACACCGACCCCCACCGCAAGACCGATTTCGTCAAGCTGGCCGAGGCCTTTGGTGCCAAGGGCTACCGTGCCACTACTCCGGCGGAGTTTAAGGCCGCTTTCACCGATGCCATGAAGCAGCAAGGCCCCAGCTGGATCGACTGCCGCATCGGCAAGGACGAAAAAGTGCTGCCCATGATCCCCGGCGGCGGCACGATCGAAGACATTATCATGGAATGAGGTGAGCTGCATGGAACAGACACAAAACCCCAATAACCAGCGCCGGGTCATCAGCCTGCTGGTGGATAACAGCAACGGTGTTCTGGCCCGCGTGGCCAGCCTGTTCTGCCGCCGCGGCTTCAACATCGACAGCCTTACGGTCTCGGCCACCAACGACCCCTCCATCAGCCGTATCACGGTCACGCTGCGCGGCAGCGAGCAGGCCCTCAGCCAGCTGATCTTGCAGACCGAGCGGCTGGAAGTCACCCGCCAGGTCTTTGAGCTGGACCCCGAAAAGAGCCTGCAGCGCGAGCTGTTGCTTTTAAAGGTGGCTTGCGACAACCACAGCCGCGCCGAGCTGCGGGAAATTTCCAGCATCTACAAGGCCAAGATCATCGATCTGTCGCCGGACAGCATGGTCTTTGAGCTGACCGGCAAGCCCGATAAGATCGACGCGTTCCTGACTATGTTCAATGGCTACGAGATCTTGGAGCTCTGCCGTACCGGCGTAACCGCGCTGGAGCGCGGCGGCAAACACCAGCACATGCAAAAGCCCGCACAGGAGGTGCGGGATGCGCAGTTGCCCCTGCCGGGCACCCATTGCCCGCAGAAATAGCAAAAAGGTTGAAGGCAACACCGCACAATTCCCGCCTAACGGCTTAAGCACCGCTCCGGCGGATCTCCGCGCCAAGAGCCGCCGCAAGCGGCGGTTGCGCTCCGAAGCGCCTCGCTGCGGCTCGGTGTGCGGCACGGCATCTGCGTTGCCAAAATGCTCGATAATGTCGGGTTGCGGTACCCGCATCGTGCTTCGGGGACAAAAGCCCCTCGCACTCTGCGACCGCTGCCCCTGCTTCGGTTCGCTGTATCCGCCACTGGCGGCGCTCACCTTTGCAGCACAAAGTATTATCTGCGCTTTTGGCTCAGCAGCTGCCGCACCTCGCTCGCCGTATCGGCACTTAGAATTATGAGGTATTGCCATAAAAACACAAAGGCCCCGGCGTGGATACCGGGGGCCTTTGCCCGTATTCAGGTGGCCGCGTCGTCCGCTTCCACCGCTTCAATTTCTTTTATCATCATCTCGCTGCCCTGCACCAGGTAGGTATCCGGGCTTTGGCAATGGGGGCAGGTTCGGCCATAGCGCACGGTCTCGTACTGCCGGCCGCAGGCTTGGCATTGGGTGACGGCCGGGATGGTCTCCACCGTCAGCACCGCGCCGGGCAGCAGGTCCGTTTTGGCAGCAGCCCACTTCCAGCAATCCTGCAGGTAGCTCTCCACCACGCCGCTCACCTCGCCCAATTGCAGCGTTACACGTCGTATTCGCATTACATCGTTCTGTTTTGCCACATCTTCCACTGTGCGTATGATATGGAAAACGATTCCCAGTTCATGCATAACGGCTCACTTTCCCTTTTTGGAAAAGCGGATCTTGATCTCCCGCTTGGCCATGTAGGGCAAAATTGCCTTGAACTTGTCCTCGCTCTTCACCATCTTGCTGCACTGGGGCAGGTCACGATGCAGGTGGATGGCGTCAAACTCGCACTTGGTGGTGCAAACGCCGCAGCCGATGCACTTGTTGGGGTCCACTACACTGGCGCCGCAGCCCAGGCAGCGGGCGGTCTCGGCCCGTACCTGCGTTTCGGTCAGCGTCAGGTGGGCATCCCGGAACGAACGATGCGCGTCGATGTGCTCATCTACGGCGGCCTGCTGGCGGGGCGTATGGTCGTATTCACCAATGGAAAGGTTGCCCTTGTCCAGCTCAAAGAATTCCCGCCGGTTGCGGCCGATGGTCATGCTGGTGTTGGGCTGCACAAAGCGGTGGATGGATACCGCGCCCTGCTTGCCGGCGGCAATGGCGTCAATGGCAAAGCGCGGGCCGGTGTAGACGTCGCCGCCCACAAACACATCCGGCTGGGCGGTCTGGTAGGTCACAGGGTCGGCCACAGCGCCCTGGCCGCGGCCCAGCTCTACGGCTTCACCGTCCAGCAGATCGCCCCATTCGATGCACTGGCCAATGCTCAGCACCACATTGTCGCAGGGCAGGGTGATGGTATCGTTTTCGTCGTAGGTAGGCGCAAAGCGTCCCTCTGGATTGTAAAGACCCGTGCATTTTTTCAGCACCACAGCGGTCACATGGCCGTTTTCCGTCACGAACTCTTTAGGGCCGTAGCCGCAGCGGATGGCGGTGCCTTCCTCCTCGGCCTCGGCAATTTCTTCAGCCGAAGCCGGCATGCCGTCCCGGGGCTCCAGGCAGACCATCGTTACCGCGTCCGCGCCGCACCGCAGTGAGACACGCGCCGCATCAATGGCCACGTTGCCGCCGCCGATGACCACGGTCCTGCCGCTCATCTTATAGTTCTCGTCGTCGCCCACGGTGCGCAGCAGGTTCACGGCGGTCTGGATACCCGCAGCTTCCTCGCCGGGCACACCGGCCTTGCGGCCGCCCTGGCAGCCGATGGCCACATAGAACGCCTTATACCCGTCTGCGCGCAAGTCAGCCAGCGTTACTTCCTTGCCGACCTCCACGCCGCAGCGGATCTCGACGCCCAGTTCTTTCAAAATCTCAATTTCGGCATCGATAACGTCCTTCTCCAATTTAAACGAGGGGATGCCATACCGCAGCATGCCGCCCGGATGGGGATTTTTCTCAAACACGGTGGGCTTGTAGCCCTGCAGCGCCAAAAAGTATGCACAGCTCAAACCCGCAGGGCCGCCGCCGATGATGGCAATTTTCTGTTTCCACAGCCCCTGCAGTGAGGGCTGTACCACCGGCGGCACATAGCGGCTCTCGGCGTTCAAGTCCTGCTGGGCAATGAACTTCTTCACAGCGTCAATGGCCACGGCCTGGTCGATGGTGCCGCGGGTACAGGCATCCTCGCACCGGCGGTTGCAGATGCGCCCGCACACGGCGGGGAAGGGGTTCTCCTTTTTGATCAGCGCCAGCGCGTCGCGGTAGCGGCCCTGGGCGGCCATCTTCAGGTAGCCCTGCACCGCAATGTGGGCGGGGCAGGCCGTCTTGCAGGGGGCCGTGCCGGTGTCGTAGCAGTTGATGCGGTTCTTGTCGCGGTAGTCGATGGCCCACTTCTCCGGCCCCCACTTGGCGGCGTCGGGCAATTCCTGCCGCGGGTAAACGATCGGCCCGCTCTTGGTACACAGTTTTTGGCCCAGCTTCACCGCACCGGCGGGGCAGTACTCCACGCAGCGCCCACAGGCCACGCAGTTTTCCTTTTCCACCTTGGCTACATAGGCCGAGCGGCTCATGTTGGGCGTGTTGAACAGCTGGCTGGTGCGCAGCGCGTTGCAGACGTTGACATTGCAGTTGCAGATGGCAAAAATCTTGTTCTCGCCGTCAATGTTGGTGATCTGGTGCACAAAGCCGTTGTCCTCGGCCTTCTGCAGGATCTGCATTACTTCGTCGTAGGTGATATAGTGGCCCTTGTGGGTCTCCACCAGATAATCCGCCATGTCGCCCACGCCGATGCACCAGTCGTCAGGGTCGTCGCCGCAGCCCTCGCCCATAGCCGCGCGGGACATCCGGCAGGAACAGGGCCCCGCCGCATACTTGCCCTCGTACTTTTTCAGCCAGTGGGAGATATGCTCAATGTCCAGCGATTGGTTCTCGGTCTCGATGGCTTTTTCCACGGGGATGACGTGCATGCCGATGCCTGCACCGCCCGGCGGCACCATGGCGGTGATATGCTCCAGCGGCAAAAAAGTCATCCGCTCAAAGAACGCCGTCACTTCCGGGTGTTCGGCGATCTGCTGCTTATTCATGTTAAAAAACTCAGCGCTGCCGGGCACAAACATCGGCAGTACGTACTGTTTCTCCCGGCGCGGGTTCTCCCAGTTATACTCCAGCAAGCCCACGCAGGACATTTTGTACAAAAGCGGTTCCAGTTCTTCGGCAGTTTTGCCGGTGGCCTTTACGATCTCCGGCAGGGTCATCGGCTTGCGCACCTTCATTTTTAAGGCAACGTCGGCCATCTCGTCGGTCACGATGCTGGCCAGGCCCCAATACTCGGGGTCCTCCGCTGTCAGGGGGCGGTTTTTGGCGGGGATGCGGTCGGTGATCATCTGCCCCAGTTTTACGATTTTTTCCCGCAGCACGGCGTCTTTCGGTATCTCGAAAGGCAGCTTACTCTCATCCAGCGGGAACGCAGTCGGTTTGCTCATACCTTGCTCCTTTATCCGTAGTCCGTTTATTTGCTCAGTTTACGCCTGCCACTGGCTGACCTGCTCTTTCAGCCAGGCGGTCCATTCATCCATGCCTTCGCCGGTGCGTGCGCAGATGGGAATGACCTTCGCTTGCGGGTTGCGTATTGCCACATACTCCCGGCATTTGTCCATGTCAAAATCAAAGTACGGCAGTACGTCGATTTTGTTGACAAGCACCACATCGCACACCTGAAACATCAGCGGGTATTTCAGCGGCTTGTCGTGGCCCTCGGGTACTGACAAAATCATCGCATTCTTCACCGCGCCCGTGTCAAACTCGGCCGGGCAGACAAGGTTACCCACATTTTCCAGCACTACCAAATCCAGCCCGTCCTCGCCTAAGCCCTCCAGCCCCTGCCGGGTCATCTCGGCATCCAGGTGGCACATGCCGCCGGTATGCAGCTGGATGGCCTTCGTCCCGGTCTCGGCTATGGCACGGGCGTCGACGTCGGAGTCAATATCCGCCTCCATCACGCCGATGTGCAGCTCGTCCTTCAGCGCAGCAATGGTGCGGCGCAGGGTAGTGGTCTTGCCGGAGCCGGGTGCGCTCATCAGATTCAGCAAAAATACCTTTTTCTTTTTCAGTTCCTTGCGCAGGGCTTCGGCCTGCTCGTCGTTGGAAGCAAAGATGCTCTGCTTCACTTCCAGAATTTTTACAGTGTCCATGGGCTGCTCCTTGTACATTGTGTGACTTATGTCTGATAACATTTTAACACTGTGTGCAAAGAACTGCAATCCAACCCGCAAAATTTGACGATACGACAATTTTTGCCCGGAATATCCGGCAGAATGACGAAAGCCCGGAGCGTAAAATGCGCCCACTCTACGCAGCGTAGGTTGCCGTCTGCCTTGTTTTGCGGTATACTGACGCCGGAAATTGAGAAAGCGAGGACACGACCATGAGTTATGTACAAAGTGAAACCATCCGCGCCCTGCGGGAACGCAAGGCCCTGACCCAAAAGCAACTGGCTGAAAAGCTCTGCATCAGTGATAAGACCATAGCAGGACATCACGGTCCGCTTTAAAAAGCGCGGCCACGGCACGGTCTACGCCTACTGTAACCGGGACGGGCTGTTCAGCAGGCGGCTGTAAATCAAGTAAAATCTGGAAAAATTCGCACAAAAACTATATTCTGTTCTTTCTTTGTCCATAATTTTGCGCTATACTATAACTATACACTGGGGTGGTATGAGAACCCCGCCGAAAGGATGGAATCATTATGGCAAACGAAAAGATCCTCGTTGTCGATGACGATAAAAATATCTGCGAACTGCTGCGTCTTTACCTGGTCAAGGAGGGCTACTCGGTCACGATGGCCCATGACGGCGAAGCAGCCCTGACCGACTTTGACAAACTGCATCCCGACCTGGTCCTGCTGGACGTTATGATGCCGGTAATGGACGGATGGGAAGTCTGCCGCAAGATCCGCGCCAAGGACAACACCCCCATTATCATGCTGACGGCCAAGGGCGAGACCTACGATAAGGTGCTGGGTCTGGAGCTGGGCGCCGACGACTACATCGTCAAGCCCTTTGACGCCAAGGAAGTCACCGCCCGCATCAAGGCCGTGCTGCGCCGCACCGCCGCCAAAGAGGGCACCAACAAGGGCGTCTACGACTTCGACAACCTGCACCTGGATATGAACCGCTACGAACTGAAAGTCAACGGCAAAGTCGTCGAGGCCCCGCCCAAGGAGTTGGAGCTGCTGGCCTGCCTGGCGGGCCACCCCAACCGCGTTTACACCCGTGACCAGCTGTTGGATGAGGTCTGGGGCTTTGAGTATTACGGCGACTCCCGTACCATCGACGTCCACGTCAAGCGTCTGCGCGAGAAGCTGGAAGGTGCCTCCGAGCAGTGGAACCTCAAGACTGTATGGGGCGTCGGCTATAAGTTCGAGGTCAAGGAATGAGCCGCCGCAACACCATCAGCCGGGAGTTCTTCTCGACCATTGCCGTAGTGCTGGTGCTGGGCCTGAGCGTCATGTGCGCCATCCAGACAGCACTCTCCGCCGCCTACTTCGTGCAGGAGCGCTGCACCGCCCTGAACGATATATTGAACGGTGCATCGAAACTCTGCGAGACATTCGCTGAGGATGGTTCTGTTCTGACCCGCCCGCTGGATAATGAGCAGGCCAGGGAAAACGCCCGCAACGGCTTTGACCTGTTCACCACTTCCTCCGGCGCGGTGCTGTTCGTGACCGACGAAAACGGCGACATTCTGCTGCACACCGGCAGCGAAGATTTTACCGAGCAGCCCATCCCCGCCGACATGCTGGCCGAGATGGATGCCGGCGACAACATTTTTAAAACCGGCACTCTGGGCGGCGTCTACAGCGGCAAATACTATACCGCGGGCCGCCGTGTTGAGGTAGGCGGTTACACCGGCTACCTGTTTGCCGCCAGCCCCATGACGGCACTGGCCAGTTATATGGGGGATATGCTGGCCATGTTCGGCATCTCGGCCGCGGTCATCCTGTTGCTGTGCAGCCTGCTGTGCTGGGTGCTGGCCAAGCGCATCACCGGCCCCATCGAGGACATCAGCGAGGCCGCCCGCCGCCTGGGCAGCGGCGACTTTACCGCCCGTGCCCCGGTGGACGGCTGTGTGGAGTTGGCCGACTTTGCCACCACCTTCAATAACATGGCTGCCCGCCTGCAGACCATCGATAACTCCCGCGGCCAGTTCATGGGCAACATCGCCCACGAGCTGCGCACGCCCATGACCACCATCAAGGGCTTTATCGACGGCATGCTGGACGGCACCATCCCGCCCGAGGAAAACCAGCGTTACCTGGCCATCGTCTCCCAGGAGACCGGCCGCCTGGCCCGCCTGGTGCAGAACATGCTGGACATCACCAAGCTGGAAGCCGGCGAGGTGCCCATCCACGCAAAAAACTACGACCTGTGGCAGACCGTGACCGATGTGGTCCTCTCGGACGAGCAGCGCATCGAGGATGGCAAGATCGACATCCAGGGCCTTGGCGGCCCGCCGCTGATGATCTGCGCCGACCCGGATTTTGTGCATCAGGTCGTGTACAACATCGTAGACAACGCCATCAAGTTCACTCCGGCAGGCGGCGTTATCAGCTTTGCCGCCGAGAAGCACGGCAGCATGGTGGAGGTCCGCATCGAGAATACCGGCGCAGGCATCGCCCCCGAAGCCCTGCCTTTTGTGTTTGAGCGCTTCTACAAAGAGGACCGTTCCCGCGGCATGAATACCCGTGGCAGCGGCCTGGGCCTGCATATCTGCAAGATCCTCATCAACCTTTCCGGCGGCCAGATCCACGCCGAAAGCGAGGAAGGCAAATGGTGCCGCTTCGTGTTTACGCTACCATGCGGGCAGTAACTTGCTTTCTTTGAAAGGAAAGTAAGCAAAGAAACTTTTACTATAGCATCACAAAAAAGAGGATGTGACGGGAATCGGTCACATCCTCTTTTATTGTCTGACCTTTCGCACAAAAAACAGGGGATGCAGCCATGCCGCTGCATCCCCTTATTTTCTGGGAAATATTAGAATTTCATTCCTGATTTCTTTGCAAAGCAGGTTACAGGTTGGTGTACCCCATCAGGCTCTCATCCACCACAGCTGCCGTGTCGCGGCCCTCACGCAAGGCCCATACCACAAGGCTCTGGCCGCGGCGCATATCGCCGCAGGCGAACACCCTGGGCACGTTGGTGGCATACTTGGTATCGGCCACGGTGCCGCGCTTGGTCAGGTCTACGCCAAAGGCTTCGGCCACATAGGGCTGGCAGCCGGTGAAACCAGCGGCAATCAGCACCAGATCGCACTCCACGGCAAACTCCTCACCGGTAGGCGCCATTTGGCGGCGGCCATCAACTACCCGGCTTTCCAGCTTGGCAATCAACGCGCCACAGACCTGCCCGGCTTCGTTCTTGTAAAACTCCTTTACGGTGGTCTGGTAAACGCGCGGGTCATTGCCAAACTTGGCAATGGCTTCCTGCTGGCCGTAGTCGGTCTTCAACACGCGGGGCCACTCCGGCCAGGCGTTGTTTGCGGTACGCTCGGCAGGGGGGCAGGGCATCATTTCCAGCTGCATCACGCTCTCGCAACCCTGGCGGATAGCCGTGCCCACGCAGTCGTTACCGGTGTCGCCGCCGCCAATGACCAGCACCTTTTTGCCTGCGGCCGAAACCGCCTTACCATCCGCAAAGTTGGAATCCAGCAAACTGCGGGTCACGCTGGTCAGGTAATCCACGGCGAAGTAGATGCCCTGTGCATCGCGGCCGGGGGCGGTGATGTCACGGGCCTGCTTGGCACCGCAGCACAGCACTACGGCGTCATACTTGTCCTGCAATTCCTCAGCACTGACATTGCCGCCCACATCGGCGTTCATCACAAACTCAATGCCTTCATCCTGCAAGATCTTCACGCGGCGGTCGATGACCCACTTTTCCAGCTTCATGTTGGGGATGCCGTACATCAGCAGGCCGCCCGGGCGGTCCTCGCGCTCATAAATAGTCACCTTGTGGCCGCGCTTGTTCAGCAGGTCGGCCACCGAAAGCCCCGCAGGGCCTGCACCAATGACCGCAACCGTCTTGCCGGTGCGGGCCGGCGGCGGCACGGCGTGGATAACGCCGTTCTCGTAGCCGTATTCTACGATGGCGCGTTCGTTCTCTTTCACGGTCACCGGGTCGCCGGTGGCCATGCCGCAGGTGCAGGCGGCCTCGCACAAAGCGGGGCAGACCCGGCTGGTAAACTCCGGGTAGCGGTTGGTAGCGATCAGCCGGTGTACGGCCAGATCCCACTTACCCTGATACACCAGATCGTTCCACTCCGGGATCAGGTTATTCAGCGGGCAGCCGCTGTACATGCCGCCCAGCAGCATACCGCTCTGGCAGAAGGGCACGCCGCAGTCCATGCAGCGGGCACCTTGGGCCTGCTGCTCGTCGGTGTGCAGCGGCACATGAAATTCGTTAAAGTTCTGGATGCGTTCCTCGGGCGGCAGTTCCATGCTGGTCTGCCGTTTGATCTCCATAAAGCCTGTCGGTTTACCCATGATACTCTGCCTCCCTTACTTCGCGTTCTTCATCGCGTAAAATGCTTCAATCTGCGCCTGCTCGCTGTCCTCGCCCTTTTCTTCCATCTGGGCGATCAAGCGCAGCATCTTGTCGTAATCGTGCGGCAGTACCTTCTTGAACTTAGGCAGATACTCGCCGAAGTTGTCCAAAATCTCCTTGCCGCGGGGCGAACCGGTCTTTTCTACATGCTCGCGGATCAGGTCTTTCAGCAAAGCCACATCGTACTTGTGCTCCACGGGTTCCAGGCTGACCATGTCCTTGTTCACACGCTGGTAGAAGTCCCAATCCTCGTCCAGCACATAGGCGATGCCGCCGCTCATACCGGCTGCAAAGTTCTTGCCGGTCTTGCCCAGTACGACCACCGTACCGCCGGTCATGTACTCGCAGCCGTGGTCGCCCACACCCTCGACAACGGCCACAGCGCCGGAGTTGCGCACGCAGAAGCGCTCGCCCGCCACGCCGTTGATAAAGGCCTTGCCGCCGGTAGCGCCGTACAGCGCCACATTGCCGATAACGATATTCTCGCTGCGGTCAAAGGTG
This sequence comes from uncultured Oscillospiraceae bacterium, assembly GCA_900539695.1. Classification (GTDB taxonomy): domain Bacteria; phylum Bacillota; class Clostridia; order Oscillospirales; family Ruminococcaceae; genus Gemmiger. The sequence continues at coordinate 16,341 of UQDG01000012.1, read as the reverse complement.
ACTTCCTTGGGCGGATACACGACGATCTCGCCGCCGGACAGGCCCTTGCCGAGATAGTCGTTGGCGTCACCCACCAGTTCCAGCGTCAGGCCGCGGGGGATAAAGGCGCCAAAGCTCTGGCCGCCATAGCCGTGGCATACCACATGGAAGGTATCCTCCGGCAGGGTGTTGCCGAACTTGGCGGTGATCTCGCTACCAAAAATCGTGCCAAAAGCACGGTCGGTGTTGCCCACATCCAGCGTAACGGTCATGGGCTTTGGCTCGGCTGTGTCAAAGTCTTTCTTGAACTTCTTCATCAGCACCTTCATGTCAGGCGTCTTTTCCAGCTGGAAGTTGTAGACAGCCTTTTGGTCAAAGTGCACGCTGCTGTTCTCGATCAGCGGGTTCTGCAAAAGCGCCGTCAGGTCCATCTCGCTAGCGCGGGAGCCTGCCGGGGCAGGCTTGACCTTCAGCAGGTCGGTGCGGCCCACCAGTTCGTCAACGGTGCGCACGCCCAGCTTGGCCATGTACTCGCGCAGGTCCTCAGCCATAAAGCGCATAAAGTTCATGATGTACTCGGGCTTGCCCTTGAACCGCTTGCGCAGTTCGGGGTTCTGGGTGCAGATGCCCATGGGGCAGGTGTCCAGATTGCAGACGCGCATCATCACGCAGCCCATGGCCACCAGCGGGCCGGTGCCAAAGCCGAATTCCTCGGCACCCAGCAGGGCGGCGATGGCCACGTCGCGGCCGCTCATCAGCTTGCTGTCCGCTTCAATGCGCACGCGGCTGCGCAGGCCGTTCATAATTAAGCACTGGTGTGCCTCGGCAATGCCCAGCTCCCAGGGCAGGCCTGCGTTGTGGATGGAGTTGCGCGGCGCCGCGCCCGTGCCGCCGTCAAAGCCGGAGATCAGGATGACTTCGGCGCCGGCCTTGGCAACACCGGCGGCAATCGTGCCGACACCGGCCTCGCTGACCAGCTTGACGTTGATGGCCGCCTTGCGGTTGGCGCATTTCAGGTCATAGATCAGCTGGGCCAGGTCCTCGATGGAGTAAATATCGTGGTGCGGCGGGGGAGAAATCAGGCCCACGCCGGTGGTGGAGTTGCGGGTCTTGGCAACCCAGGGGTAGACCTTGCCGCCAGGCAGCTGGCCACCCTCGCCAGGCTTAGCGCCCTGGGCCATCTTGATCTGAATTTCGCTGGCGGAGACCAGATATTTGCTGGTCACGCCGAAGCGGGCGGAGGCCACCTGCTTGATGGCGGAGTTGCGCTCGGTGCCAAAACGGTCCTCGGCTTCGCCGCCCTCGCCGGTGTTGGACTTGCCGCCCAGGCGGTTCATTGCAATGGCCATGCACTCGTGGGCTTCCTCGGACAACGCGCCGTAGCTCATGGCAGCGGTCTTGAAGCGCTTCACGATGGAGTCCACGCTCTCCACTTCGTCCAGCGGCACGCCGACCTCGGGGTAGTTGAAGTCCAGCAGGCTGCGCAGGTGCATCGCGTCACCGCCCTCGTTGGCGGCGGCAGCGGTGTACTGCTTAAAGGTGTCATAATTGCCGGTCCAGCAGGCCTGTTGCAGCAGGTGGATGGTCTGCGGGTTGTACAGGTGCTGCTCGGCAGCGGGGCCGCTGCGGAACTTGTGGGCGCCCAGGCTGGGCAGTTCACGGTTGATGTCCAGGCCCAGGGGGTCAAAGGCTTCCTGATGGCGGGCTTCCAGGTCGTTCTGAATATCGTGGATGGTAATGCCGCCCACGCGGGAAACAGTATTGGTAAAGTACTTGTCGACTACTTCCTGGCTCAGGCCCAGCGCCTCAAAGATCTGGCTGCCTGCGTAGGACTGGATGGTGGAGATGCCCATCTTGGAGGCAATCTTTATGATGCCCGCCAGCACGGCTTTGTTGTAATCTTCGACGGCGGCGTAGTAGTCCTTGTCCAGCAGCCCCTCACTGATGAGGCTGCCGATGGTCTCCTGCGCCAGATAGGGATTGATGGCCGAAGCACCGTAGCCCAGCAGGGTGGCAAAGTCGTGTACGAGGCGCGGCTCGCCGCTTTCCAGGATCAGCGCCATAGAGGTGCGCTTGCGGGTGCGCACCAGATACTTGCTGACAGCGCCCACCGCCAGCAGGCTGGGGATGGCGACATGGTACTCGTCAATATCGCGGTCGGACAAAATCAATATGTTGGCACCGTCGCGGTAAGCACGGTCGACATCCACAAACAGGCGGTCGATGGCCTTCTCCAGATCGGTATTTTTGTAGTAGCAGATGGAGAGCGTCTCGACCTTGAAGCCGGGCACGTCCATGGCTTTGATCTTCAAAAGGTCGGTATCGGTCAGGATGGGGTTCTCGATCTTAAGTACCTTGCAGTTCTCGGCATCCTCCTCCAGCAGGTTGCCCTGGGCACCGACATAGACGGTGGTGGAGGTGACGACCTTCTCGCGCAGGGCGTCGATGGGAGGGTTGGTAACCTGGGCAAACATCTGCTTGAAGTACTCAAACAGCAGGGGATGGGTGTGGCTCAGCACGGCCAGCGGGGTGTCGCTGCCCATGGCACCGGCAGGCTCACCGCCGTTTTTGGCCATCGGCAGGATGATAGAGGACACATCCTCGTACCGATAGCCGAAGGCCTTTTGCAGCTGCACCAGTTCCTCTTTGGTATGGTCAGGCACCTTCTTGTTGGGGACCTTCAGATCGCGCAGGTTGACCAGGTTGCGGTCCAGCCACTCGCCGTAGGGCTGACGGCTGGCGTAGTCGGCTTTCAGCTTATCGTCGTCCACCAGTTCGCCCTTGACGGTATCCACCAGCAGCATCTTGCCGGGACGCAGGCGGTCCTTGCGGACAACATCCTCGGCCGGGATGTCCAGCACGCCTACCTCACTGGAAAGGATCAGACGGCCGTCTTTGGTGATATAGTAGCGGCTGGGGCGCAGACCGTTGCGGTCCAGCACCGCGCCCATCACATCGCCATCGCTGAACAGGATGCTGGCGGGGCCGTCCCACGGCTCCAGCATTGTGGCATAATACTGGTAGAAGTCCCGCTTCTTCGGGTCCATGGACTTGTTGTTGCTCCACGGCTCGGGGATAGTTACCATTACGGCCAGGGGCAGGTCCATACCGTTCATGACCATGAACTCCAGCGTGTTATCCAGCTGGGCCGAGTCGGAACCGCCCTGGTTGACGATGGGCAGTACCTTGGTCATGTCATTTTTCAGATAGTTGGAGCCAATTGTCTCCTCACGGGCCAGCATGGTATCCACGTTGCCGCGGATGGTATTGATCTCGCCGTTATGCAGGATAAAACGGTTGGGGTGGGCACGATTCCAGCTGGGGGCCGTGTTGGTGGAGAAGCGGCTGTGCACCATGCCGATGGCGGACTTGTAATCCGGGTCCTGCAGATCAAGATAGAACAGGCGCAGCTCCTTGACCAGGAACATGCCCTTATATACAATGGTACGGCTGGAAAGGCTGCACACGTAGGTATCCGGGCTGGACTGCTCAAACACGCGGCGCACCACATACAGGCGGCGGTCAAAGGCAATGCCGGCCTCCAGACGGGACGGCTTTCCCACAAAGCCTTGCCAGATGCTGGGCATGCAGGCGCGGGCCTTGTGGCCCAGCACCTCGGGGTCGGTGGGCACTTCGCGCCAGCCTAAAAAGGGCAGGCCCTCTTTTTTGCATACGATCTCAAACAGTTTTTTGGCCTGGTTGCGGCGCAGTTCCTCCTGCGGAAAGAAGAACATGCCTACGCCGTATTCCCGATCGCTGCCTAAGGTAATGCCCAGCTCAGCGGCGGCCTTCTGGAAAAATGTATCACTGATCTGCGTCAGGATGCCGACACCGTCACCGGTCTTGCCCTCGGCATCCTTACCGGCGCGGTGTTCCAGATGCTCTACGATCTGCAGCGCATCATCAATGGTTTTGTGGCTTTTGCGCCCCTTAATATCTACGACCGCACCAATGCCGCAGTTATCATGCTCAAAGCGCGGGTCATACAACCCGGCCGGGGCCTTACGCTCGGTAAAGTTCTCCATTTCCTTTATACGCTCCTTCCCAGTTGCGTTTTTTGCCTCTGCGCACACAGGTTATGCGGCAAAAAACGGGGTAAACAAAAAGGCATCCCCGGCAGGGCACACTAGCCCCGGCGGGAACGCCTTTGTTCTTGCTGCAACTATACCATAGTATAGGTCGGTTTACAACCTGCAATCCGAAGAATCTTATAAAATCAAGTTTCAAACTTGATTTATTTCAAAAATAGAAGACTTAACTTAAGAATGTTAAGTGTCGGCCTTGTCGAGACTCTGTAGGCGACCGGCACAGCCTTACGCCGACTTCTCCCCGTTCTGCTTCTTCAGCTCATCCAGGATGCTGGCCAGCAGCTCTTCCTGGGTGGGGGCAGCCGGTGCCTCCGGTTCGGCAGGCGCTTCTTCCTTCTTGCCCATGTCCATCAGCTTGTTCATGCCTTTCACGATCAGGAACAGCACAAATGCCATGATCAGGAAATTGATGACGGCGGTAATAAAGGCACCATACTTGAATACCAGCTTGCCATCACCGAAGACGTCCCACATCATTGCATCAAAGTTGACCTTGCCCAAAATGCCCAGGATGGGGCTGATGAGGTTGTCGGTCAGAGAAGTGACCAGCGTAGAGAACGCACCGCCGATGATAACACCGATGGCCATGTCCATCATGTTGCCCTTCAGGGCAAAGGCTTTAAATTCTTCCCAAAACTTTTTCATAACAAAACCTCCGTATCATTGTACCCGGGCAGCAGGGACTGGTTTTACTTCAGCAGTTTGGCCACGGCCTGGGCAGCGCCGTCCAGATAATCGCCAGCGTACATCTCGATCATACCGGCGTCAGCCTCCTTGGCCAGCTCGGGGTCAATGGGCATCTTGGCCAGCACGGGCACCTTGTACTTGGCGCCGATCTCATCCACATGGCTGTCACCGAACACATTGATATGCTTGCCGCAGTCAGGGCACAGGGCATAGCTCATGTTCTCGACCAGTCCCAGGATGGGCACGTTCATCATCTGGGCCATCTGCACGGCCTTGCCTACGATCATGCCCACCAGCTCCTGCGGGCTGGAGACGATAACGATGCCGTCCACCGGCAGCGTCTGGAACACGGTCAGCGGCACATCGCCGGTTCCCGGGGGCATATCCACAAACAGGAAGTCTACATCCCACACGACTTCCTGCCAGAACTGCTTAACAGCACCGGCAATCACGGGACCGCGCCATACCACAGGGGCCTCGGGGTCATCCAGCAGCAGGTTGATGCTCATGATCTCAACGCCGGTGCGGCTGCAGACAGGATTGATGCTCTCGCCGTCTCCGGTGGCAGGACCCTTCACGCCAAACAGGCGGGGGATGGAGGGGCCGGTAATATCAGCATCCAGCACGCCGGCTTTATAGCCCAGGCGGCGCATCGAAACAGCCAGCATGGCGCTGGTCATGCTTTTGCCAACACCGCCCTTGCCGGAAACGACGCCAATGACCTTGCGGATGCGGCTTTTCGGGTGCGGCGGCTCATGTTCGGGGGCACGGTGATCGCAGTTTGCCTTGCAGCTGCTGCAATCATGGGTACATTCTTCACTCATAGTAGTTTTTGCTCCTTTAAATTTCGGCAACTCCGTCCATCTGCCAGCCCGCAGGCCGAAAAAACAGGCAGCATTGCCTATGCTCTCATAACAGTATAACAAATCAGACAGCAGAACGCAAGGTACTATCTGTTTTGTAAGTAGTCAAATTGCATACCGGCCACCCGTGCCGCATAGTGGTGTAGGGGGCTTCTGCCCCCGGTTGGGAGGGGGATGCCATGGCACGGCGCAAGACCTATCTGCAAAACGCCGCCCTGCTCACCGCCTGCGGGCTGGTGCTGCGGGTGCTGGGCATGGGCTTTCGGGTGGTGCTGTCGTCCTACCTGGGCGGCGAGGGCATGGGCCTGTACCAGCTGATTTTAGCGGTGTACATGGTATTCGTCTCGCTGGCCACAGCGGGCATCAATGTAGCCTCGGCCCGGCTGGCGGCACAAAGCCTGGCCCGGGGGCGGGGCATGGCGGCTACCCTGCGGGGGCTTTGCGGTACAGCCATGCTGTTTGGCTGCTGCGCCATGCTGCTGCAAATGCTGCTGGCCGAGCCTGCCGCCCGGTATCTCCTCCACGATACCCGCGCCATTTTGGCTTTGCAGATTTTAGCCCCCAGCCTGCCCTTTATGGCGGCGGCCGGGGCGGTGCGCGGCTGCTTTTTGGCGGCACGCCGGGTACACCCGAATGTCATTGCTCAGCTGATCGAACAGATCATCCGCATGGCAATCGCCATCGCCGCACTGCGTGTGCTGGCCCAATGGGGTGCAGGCTACGGCTGTGCCGCCGTAGTACTGGGCAGCACGGTCAGCGAGGGCATCTCCTGCGCCCTCATGTTCGCCTTTGCCGCCAAAACGCCGGAGTTTGCCCGCCGCGTCGATGAGCCTCTGCAGCCCTACACCCAAAAGGAGCTGTACGCCATCGTCCTGCCGGTGGAGGGCAGCCGCCTGCTGGCCAGCGGCCTGCAGGCCGTCGAGAGCAGCCTGATTCCCTACACGTTAGCGCTCTACACCGGCAGCCGGGCCGACGCCATGGCCCAGTACGGCAGTCTGAAAGGCATGGCGCTGCCGCTGCTGTTCTTCCCATTCTCGGTGCTTTCGGCCTTGTCCGGGCTGTTGATGCCGGAGATCACCCGTGCCCACACCAAAGGCGACACCGACGCCACCTGCCGACTAGTGTTTACGATGCTCAAGGTCACCGGTGCCTTCTCGCTGGCGGCGGGGACCGGGTTCGTGCTGTTCGGTGCGCCCCTTGCCGGCTTTATCTATCGCGACGTCGAGGTAGGGGAGTATGTGCGCATTTTAGGCTTTGTCGCGCCGTTCATGTATTTGGAAAGCATGGTGGACGGCGTGCTGAAAGGGTTAGGGGAACAGCTGGCCACATTCTACTATTCGCTGGCGGATTCCATCTTCCGTATCGCCGCCATCTGGCTGCTGCTGCCGCGCTACGGCATGGCGGCATTCCTCGGCATCATGATTACCTCCAACCTGTTCACCTTCACGTTAAACCTGACCCGCATGCTGCACTGCATACAAAAACCGCCCCCTAAAAAGGAGGCGGCTTGAACTTATATTATAGGCAACACCGCACAATTCCCGCCTAACGGCTCAAGCACCGCTCCGGCGGCTGCGGCACGGCATCTGCGTTGCCAAAATGCTCGATAATACACAAAGTATTATCTGCGCTTTTGGCTTAGCAGCTGCCGCACCTCGCTCGCCGTATCGGCACTTAGAATTATGCGGTATTGCCTATAATGTCTGACCGCTGACTAATCCATTCCACAGGCGGTAATAAATGCCCTTCTTCGCCAGCAATTCCTCGTGGCTGCCTTCTTCCTCAATGCCATCCTTGCCCAAAACCAGAATACGGTCTGCATTTTTAATAGTCGTCAGGCGGTGGGCAATGGTCAGTGTCGTGCGGCCCTTGGCTAACTTGTCAAGGCTTTGGCCAACAAGGATCTCACTTTCGTTGTCCAGTGCGCTGGTGGCTTCATCCAGCAGTAAGATCGGCGGGTTCTTCAAGAACACCCGTGCAATGGCCAACCGCTGTTTCTGCCCGCCGGAAAGTTTCACACCGCGCTCGCCCACATAGGTGTCATAGCCGTTTTTCAGCGCACGCACAAAGCCGTCAGCCCCAGCCAGGCGGGCGGCTTCTTCAATTTCAGCGCGGGTCGCGCCGGGGCGGCCGTAGGCGATATTCTCCGCCACCGTGCCACTGAACAGATACACATCCTGCTGCACCACACCAATGGCCTGCCGCAGGCTGTGCAGCTGCACAGCCCGCACATCCTGCCCGTCCACCAGCACCGCGCCGCCGGTCACATCGTAAAAGCGCGGGATCAGGTTGCACAGCGTGGTCTTACCGCCGCCGCTGGGGCCAACCAGCGCCAGACTCTCGCCAGGACGGATGGTCAGATTGACGTGGTGCAGCACCTGGTTGTGGTCGTCGGGATACTCAAAGCTGACATCCTTAAACTCAATGCCGCCCTGCTTCACTTCCAGCGGTTTGGCATCTGGCTTATCGGCAATGGCAATGGGCGTATCCATAATTTCCGCAAAGCGCTCGATGCCGGTCATGCCGCGCTGGAACTGCTCGGCAAACTCGACGATGCGTCGAATGGTAGCAATCAACGTGGACACATACAGCACATAGGCCACCAGGTCTCCGGCACTGATGGCCCCGTACACCAGCGAAAGGCCGCCCGCCAGGATCACCACAAAGTACATCAGGCCGTCAAACATCCGGGTGGAAGTATTGAACGCCGCCATGGCATGATAGCCCAGCGTTTTGATCTTTTCAAATTCACGGTTGCCCTGCTCGAACTTTTCCCGCTCCAGGTCCTCGGCCGCAAAGGCTTTGACCACGCGCTGGCCCAGCAGGCTGTCCTCAATCGTCGCATTCAGCTCTCCGATCTGGAACCGCTGCTGGCGGAACCGCTCCCGCAGTTTGTGGTTGAGTTTGACCGACACAACGCCCATCAGCGGCACGCAGGCAAACACGATGAGCGTCAGCGGAATACTGGCCTGGCACAAAATCACAAAGGATGCTACGATCTTGATGCCCGCAATAAAGAACTCCTCGGGGCAGTGGTGGGCGAACTCGGTCACGTCAAACAGATCGTTGGTGATGCGGCCCATGATCTGGCCGACTTTGGTATTATTATAATAGGTATGGTCCAGCCGCAGCAGATGGTCAAAGGCGTCGCGGCGCATGTCGGTCTCGATATGCACACCCATGATATGCCCGATGCCGGACATAAAGTAGCTGGCTGCGCCGTCGATGATGCGCAGTACAAAGTACAGTGCCGCCATCCGCAGCACGGTATCCACCGTCAGCGCGGCGGCCGAGACCGTGTTGGTCAGCGTGCGCATGATGGTAGGCAGGGCAATATCGCACAGCGTTGTCAGCGCCGCGCAAAACAAATCAAAAAACAGTACACCCTTGTACTTAATAAGGTAGGGCAGAAACCGGCGCATCAACGCGCCGTTGCCGGTCTTGTGGGGCTTGGTAGACATGGTTACCTCTTTTTCTTTCTCTTTTCTTCTTTTGCTTTGGCAGGGAACAGCAAAACCGCCCCGCAGGGCGGCTTGCTGGTATCATGCAGCACTTATTCAAACGTTTCCGATTCCTCAGTATACGAGGTGGAAGATGCCTCGCCCGAAGAATCACCTGGATTTACTGTGGAACTCGAAGAATTGGAATCCGGGGGCGGTGTAGGCGTAGGCTGCAGCTTCGGCAATACCTCATCGTACCATTCACTGCATCCGGCATTGGTGCACTCATAATGAATCCAACCGTCCTGCTCATACGTAGGCGCATGCCGTTCCGTTTCTTTCCAGTTATGCCCGGTAGCAGGCACGCTCTCGGTGTACTCATCGCCGCAGCTGCACTGGTAGGTGCGCTTGCCCTCGCTGATGCAGGTGGCCATTGTCTCGCTGATCAACTGGTAGTTGTGCATGTGCACGATCTGCTCTTTCTTCTGCTCGCCGCAGCGCTTGCAGGTGTACACAATGGCATCGCCGTAGGTAGTGCCCTCGTCCCAGTCATGCCCCAGGGCGTAGGTCGTTTCCTCAATGATCTCACCGCAGATGGTGCACTTGTACTGGCAGGTGCCGTCAGTCAGGCAGGTGGCGGCCACTTTGGTGCCCTCGATCTCCACGTAGTTGTGCTCGTGTTCGTCGGCGGTAAAGTGGGCCGTCAGCACCACACCGCCCGCGTTGGCGTCGCTGGGCATCGTAAAGCTGAGGGTCTCGCTGCTGTAGCTGGCCCCGGTGCTGGAAGTCCATCCCGCAAATACAAAGCCGTCGTCAGGCACAGCCGTCACAGCCGAAGCCGTCGCACCTTTTTTGACCAGCTGGCTGGCCGAGCCGGAAATTTTGCCACCGTTGGTGGCCACAAATTCCAGAGGTACCTTGGCGCCGCGCACGGCGATGGGGTCCTGGGAAATCAGGTTTACCGGCGGGCCAACCGGGGTAGGAATGTTCCCCAGCGGCTGCGGGCGACGGTCATCCGTCACATAAGCGTGGGTGCGTACATAGGTGAAATATTCAGTCACAGCCGTCTTGGAAAGATGCACGCCGTCCGAAAGGGTATAATCTGTCTTGGCCCAGCCGGTGGCATCGTCCCGCAGTACCTCGGCGCTGTTCAGGAACTTGTAGCCGTTTTCCTCGCACATCTGGATCAGCGCTGCGTTGTAGGCATCCACCTGGGTCATGGTCAGGTTGGTGTTTTCCCGCTGCTTGTCCAGCGGCGGGATGGCGCTGACGATGATGTCGCAGTAGGGCCAGGCCGTTTCAATGGCTTTCAGTCCCTTTAAATAAGTAGAGATAAACGATGTTGCATCGGTGGACGACCCGCCCAGATTGTTGGTGCCGTAGCAGATGATGATGCGTTTGGGCTTCAGCATCGCCACGGCGTCCGGCACCGTGTACATGGTGGACGAGCCGCTGAACTGCTCGCACTTCAGCGTGGTGATGGCCCCGGCCCCCATGCTGACCACGCCGATGTTGTTGGCCAGCGTGGTAAAGGCCGTGCCGGTCTCATCAGCGTACATCAGGTAACGCGCGGTGTTGGAGTCACCGATAAAAAGCGTCTCATCGATATAACTGCGCCCGGCAGCCTCGGTCTTGGGCAGCACCGTGCCCACCGTCACCGAGGCTGGCAGCGCCTCCACCGGGTTTGGTGTGGCAGCGGTTTCGTCCGTTGCGGCGGATTCGGCTGTCTCCGCCGTAGCGGCAACGGTATCCACAGGTTTCTTGCAGCCCGTCAGAAGCATCGCCAGGGCCAGCACACAGGCCAACGCGGCAGTACACTTCATCACGACAACACCCCTTTATATAACTAAAATTCAGTACCTATCATACAGTATTTTGCGGTAACAAGCAAGAGATTTTCGAGCAACAGGTTGTAAAATCTGCAAAAAATGCACCCTTACCGGCAGTAGAAAAAGAAATGTCCCGCCAGTACCACCGGTGCGTTCACAACCGCACTGCCGCCTGCTATAATAAAGTCACAGGGCCCACAAATGATAAAGGAGCAAACAAGCTATGGAAATCAAACTTGCCGAATCCATCCGCACTTTCCGCAAAGAGCGCAGCCTGACCCAGGAGCAGCTGGCCGAAGTGCTGGGTGTCACCGTGGGTGCCGTCTACAAATGGGAAGCAGGCCTGTCCACGCCGGAACTGCCGCTGATCGTGGAAATGGCCGACTTTTTCGATACGTCTATCGATGTCCTGCTGGGCTACATCTTAAAGGACAACCGCATCGATGCCACCGCCCGGCGCCTGCGGCACTGCCAGCGCGTCAAGGACTTGAACGGTCTGGAAGAAGCCGAAAAGGCACTGAAAAAGTATCCCAATTCGTTTATCATCGTCTACCGCAGTGCCATGCTGTATCAGGCACTTGGGCTGTACAAACGGGACAACGCCAAACTGCGCCGCGCCCTGGAACTGTTGGAAAAAGCCCGTCCGCTTCTGCACCAGAATACCAACCCTCGCATCAGCGAGCAAACGCTCTACGTTGCTATGGCGGAAATCAGCCAGGACTTGGAGGATGACGAACGCGCCCTGGAGCTTTTCCGGCAGCACAACACCGACGGTCTCTATAGCGACAGCATCGGCATGATTCTGGCCAAGGATGCCAAGCGCGCCCAGGAGGCCCTGCCGTACCTGTCCGAATCCCTGCTCATCCACGAGGCCGCGCTGGTGCGCACCGTGATGGGCTACCTGAATCTATTCCTGAACAGCCGCAACTATGCCCAGGCACAGGCATTGCTTGCCTGGGCACTGCCAATCTTCACCGCCATGCCCCGCCCGGAATGCACCAGCTTTATGGATAAGATCAACTCGGTCTTTTACCTGTTCCAGGCGCACGTCCTGCTCAAAACCGGCCAACCGGAGGAAGCCAGAACATCCGCCGAGGAAGCCCACCGCCTGGCCGTGCGGTTTGATGCCGCCCCCAGCTACGCCGCCGATACTATCCGCTTTGCCATGCCCGGCGAGGATTCCACCGTCAACGACGATCTGGGAGAGACCGCTGCCCAGGCCGCCCAGAACGCCCTGAAGCAGATGGATGACCCGCAGACGACCGCCCTCTGGCAGGAGTTGTGCGATGCCCGCTGATACCATCACCCGCCAGCTGCGCGGGTCGTTTTACTGCGGCAACCGGCTGGCCTTTGTGCTGGCCGCTGCCGGGGCATTGATAGGGGCCGTGCTCAACCTCATAATCTCCTGGCTGATGCAGCAGCTCATCGATACAGCCGCCGGTACGCCGGGGGCACTGCCTTTCCGCATCCTTGCCCGGGCCTGCGGCGGGTTCTTCCTTTTGCTTTTCTGCGGTTCGGCACTTGTCTACTGCGCAAAGCCTCGCTTTCTGGCCACGGCTATGGAGCAGTACAAAAACTGCGCCGTGACCCAACTGATGCAAAAAAGCGTGCCGGATTTCCAGCGCCGGCCCTCCGCCGCCTACCTCTCGGCCCTGACCAACGACGCCGCCACCATCGAGGCCGACTACCTGACCCAGCAGTTTACCCTCATCCAAAAGCTGTTCTGCTTCGCCGGGGCGCTGGCTTTGATGCTGACCTATTCGCTGCCTTTAACGCTGGCAGCCATTGTGTTGTCGATGCTGCCTTTTGCCGTGTCGATGGTGGCAGGGAACAGGCTCTCGGATGCCGCCTGCCGGGTCTCGGACCGTAACCGGGATTTTACGGCGTTTTTGTCGGATTACTTAAACGGCTTTCCCGTCATCCGCAGTTTCCGCGCCGAGGATGAGATCAATCAGCGCTTTGCCTCCGAGAATCACCGCTTAGAGCAGCAGAAATGCACCCGCCTGAAGCTGCAAACGCTGCTGGAGTCCGCCTGTTCTTTTACCGGCATCACGGCGCAGCTGGGCATCTTTCTGCTGGGTACCTGGCTGGCACTTACCGGCCGGGGCGTCACGCCAGGCGTCGTCATCGCCTTTGTCAATTTGATGAACTTCATCATCGAGCCTATCGCCGCATTGCCCAGCCTGCTGGCCGCACGCAAGGCCGCGCTGGCCCTGGTGCAAAAGCTGGCCGACAGTCTGGCGGGGCAAACTGCGCAGCCGGGCGGCCAACCCTTGCCGCGGCTGATGCAGCAAATCGAATTGGAGCATGCCGGCTACCGCTACACACCAGGCCAGCCTGTGCTGCAGGACCTTTCCGCCACGCTGAAAGCAGGCAAAGCCTATGCGGTGGTCGGTGCCAGCGGCGGAGGAAAATCCACGCTGCTGCGCCTGCTGCACATCCCTGACGACAACACCAGCGGTCAGGTGCTTTTTGACGGCATCGACATCCGCCGCCTTACGCCCGAATCGCTGAACGGCCTTGTCTCCGTCGTCCAGCAGAACGTGTTTGTCTTTAACGCCTCCATCCGGGATAATATTACGATGTTCCGTGTTTTTCCGCAGGAGACCCTGGATGAGGTCATCTGCCGCGCCCACCTGGAAGAACTCGTAGCCCGGCGCGGCCTGGATGCCCTTTGCGGCGAAGGCGGGTGCGAGCTTTCCGGCGGCGAAAAGCAGCGCATTGCCATTGCTCGTGCACTGCTCAAACAATCGTCCATCCTGCTGGCGGACGAAGCCACCGCTGCACTGGACGCTCAGACCGCCCACGAGATCACGCAGGACATCCTGTCCCTCACCGGCATCACCCGCGTGGTGGTGACCCACCGGCTGGAGGCCTCATTGCTGGAATGTTATGCTGAAATTCTTGTCTTAAAAGATGGCCGCATCGCCGAGACCGGCACTTTTTCCGAGCTGGTGCAGCACGGCGGCTATTTCAGTGCCATGTACAAGCTGGCGCATTGACAACGCCGCTTGAAGCGGGTATCTTATACCTAGAAAGGGGATGCCGCCATGCGCAAAGTACTGCACGAGGACCTGATTTACGAGATTTTGGCCGCCGTAGGGGAGATACCCCGCGGCAAGGTGGCCAGCTACGGTCAGATTGCCCGCCTGATCGGCCGTGACAACAATGCGCGGCTGGTAGGCAACGTCCTCAGCCATGCCGAGCTGTACGGCAGCTACCCCTGCCACCGCGTAGTCAACCACGCCGGCCGCCCCGCCCCCAATTGGCCCGAACAACAGCACTTGTTGGAACGGGAAGGCATCCAATTCAAACCCAACGGGTGCGTGGATATGAAACGATTCCGGTGGGAGTGCTGACCCATGGGCATTTGCATTATTTCCCGGTTTGCGTTTGCGGGTCGATTTACAGGGGGGGGCGGCGTCCCTGTAACCCTGTCTGCCTTGCATTATCCCCCTATGAAACGGTGCAGCGCCGTCGCTCTGTTCGAATCCTCTCCATGTCAGCATAAAAAGCAGACCCCTTGCCGGGACACGGCAAGGGGCCTGTTTTTTTATGGACCTGGAGGGATTCGAACCCTTGACCTCTCGGATGCGAACCGAACGCTCTCCCAACTGAGCTACAGGCCCATATATTCGGATGACTTATTTATTTTATGCCTTTGCCCACAAATTGTCAAGGGATTTCGCGCAAAATCTTGTTTTACAGCGGTGCAGCCCGCCAAAAAACTGTTTTTGTTTTCCGCTCAGGTACAAAAACAAGGTTTTCTCTGTATTTTCGCCTTGCCCTTGCAATAAAAACTGCAATACGGTATACTATGCAAATACAGGAGGGATCACCATGCGTTTATTTGATGTCCTCGGCCCGGTCATGACGGGACCGTCCAGCAGCCATACGGCCGGTGCGGTTCGCATTGGCAGTACGGCACGCCGCCTGCTGGGGGAGCAGCCCGCCCAGGCGGAGATCCTACTCTACGGCAGCTTTGCCGCCACCGGCCGCGGCCATGGCACCGACCGTGCCCTCGTGGCCGGTCTTTTGGGCATGCAGCCCGATGATGACCGCATCCCCAACAGCTTCGCCCTGGCCAAGGCCAGCGGCCTGCACTATAAAATCGGCTCCATCAACCTGCGCGGCGCCCATCCCAACACGGCGGTACTGCGGCTGGTCGGCGTGTCAGGCCGCAAGCTGGAGGTCGTCGGCGCGTCCATCGGCGGCGGGCGTATCAATATCTGCCAGATTGATGGCATCACCACCAACTTTGGCGGCGACCACAACACCCTCATCGTCCACAACCAGGATACCCCCGGTCACGTGGCCACCGTGTCCGAGTGCCTGAGCGCCCACGGCGTCAACATTGCTACCATGCAGCTCTACCGTTCCGCAGCGGGCGGCTACGCCGTCATGGTACTGGAATGTGATGAGCCTATCCCCGAAGAAATTGCCGGGGAACTGCGCAGCCAGCCCGGCATCGTCAAAGTTACCATTTTAAATTTGTAAGGGGGCATCTGTATGTCATTCTCCTCCATCCGCGAAATGCTGCAAGCCTGCCAGGAGTCCCGGCAGCCCCTGTACGAAGTAATTTTGGAAAGCGACCTGGCCGAAAGCGGCCTGACCCGCGCCGAAAGCGAGGCCGAGATGCATCGCCTCTGGTCGGTCATGCGCGCCACCAGCGACGGCTACTGCGGTGCTGACCGCTCGATGAGCGGCTTTGTCGGCGGCGATGCAGCCAAGGTGGAGCAGGCTGCCGCCCGGGGGACACTCTACGCCAGCGGCTACTTTGCGTCCGTCATGGCCGAGGCCCTCAAAACCGCCGAGTGCAACGCCTGCATGAAGCGCATCGTAGCTGCCCCCACCGCAGGCAGCTGCGGCGTACTGCCTGCGGTGCTGCTGCCGCTCTGGCGCACCGGCTCGGCTGATGAAGAAGCTGTCTGCCGCGCCTTGTATGTCGCCGCCGGTTTCGGCCAGGTGGTCGCCAGCCGCGCCACCTTAGCAGGGGCCGAGGGCGGCTGCCAGGCCGAGGTGGGCGCCGCCAGCGCCATGGCCGCCGCAGCCCTCGTCGACTTAAAGGGCGGCACGGCCGAGCAGTGTGCCGAAGCTTTCGCTATGGCCCTGACCAACCTCGAGGGCCTTGTCTGCGACCCCGTTGCAGGCCTTGTCGAGATTCCCTGCGTCAAGCGCAATGTCATCGGTGCGATGAACGCTGTCTCCGCCGCCGACATGGCGCTGGCCGGGGTCGTCGGCCACATCCCCGCCGATGAAGTCATCGATGCCATGGCCGAAGTCGGCAACGCTATGAGCAAGGACCTGCGGGAGACCGGCATTGGCGGCCTGGCAGGCACCCCCACCGGCTGCAAAATTGCCGAGATCGTCACTATGAGCGCCGACACCGAAGAGAAAGATTAAGGCAACACCGCACAATTCCCGCCTTACGGCTTAAGCACCGCTTCGGCGGCTG
>UQDG01000011.1 GCA_900539695.1 uncultured Oscillospiraceae bacterium | reverse complement strand
AAAGGAAAATCGGAAAATCTATAAAAAACTCTTGACAAATACATTAGCAAGATTTATCTGACTGTTATAAACGCACGAACACCTGCAACAGTCAAAAAAATACATCCCTGAGGAGGCAGTACCATAGGGGTACCTCCGCATTTTCTTCATTATACCATAATAAGCCCTGCACCGGTAGCTGTAGGTTCCGGTGCAGGGCTTATTTTATGCTGAAATTTACTGCGTTGGTTTATGCCTTGTCCACGGCGTAGTCGGACCAGCTGTCGGCGGTGGCGGCATCGGAGGTATCCACATTAGTGCTGTAGCCCCCCACAGTAACGGTCACATCACTGGTCCCCTGCACATACACAGTACCATCGGTGCCTTTCACCGTCACGGACTGACCGTTCTCGTCCACGATCAGTTGCTTTTTCCCCCATTTCATGGTAAAATGTAATATCTATCAGTATGCAAACTATCGCCCATTATATAAAAGGAAAAGGTGCCCTCCATGGCTGAAAACAATCATACCCTCCCTGCCGATGGCTGGACGACCGTCATCCGCCCCAAAACCGGGTGGTTTGACATCGACCTGCACGAGCTTTGGCAATACCGTGACCTTATCGTGATGTTCGTCAAGCGCAACTTCACCGTGCTGTATAAACAAACGATTTTAGGCCCCGCGTGGATCATCCTCAACCCGCTTATCACCACCATCATCTTCAACGTGGTGTTCGGCGGCATGGCCAATATGCCCACCGACGGCGTGCCCGGTTTTCTGTTTTACATGGCCGGCAACACCGTGTGGACTTTCTTCGCCAACTGCGTCAACAACACGGCCAACACCTTTGTCACCAACTCGCAGATATTCGGCAAGGTGTACTTTCCGCGCCTGACGATGCCCGTCAGCCAGGTGCTGACCAGCCTCATCAACTTCTTCATCCAGGCGGCCATGTACCTGATTTTCTGGATCTACTTCTTCGCCACCGGCAGCGGCATACACTTCACGCTGTGGCTGCTGGCCATCCCCTTCGTCATCCTCGAGGTCATGCTGCTGGGCCTGGGCGTCGGCATCATCGTGTCGTCGCTCACCACCAAGTACCGCGACCTCGCCATTGCCGTGGGCTTCGGCGTACAGCTGTGGATGTACGCCTCCCCCGTGGTCTACCCGCTGTCCATGTTGGAATCCAGCCCCCGCCTGAAAGTTCTGGTCCAGCTCAACCCCATGACCTCGCCCATCGAAATTTTCCGCATGGCAACGCTGGGTACCGGCACGGTCACCACCTTTGGCATCGTGTACAGCCTGGTGTTCACCGCGGCGGCGCTGGTGCTGGGCGTGGTGCTGTTCAGCCGCATCGAAAAGACCTTTATGGATACCGTGTAAGGAGGGGCGCAAGATGGCTACAACCGAAAAACACCCCGTTATCGAAGTCACGGGGTTAAAAAAGCAGTATAAACTCGGCCAGATCGGCGGCGGCACGCTGACCCACGACCTGCAAAGCTGGTGGGCGCGCGTCCGCGGCAAAGAGGACCCCAACACCGTCATTGGCACCGACCAGCGCCTCTTCGGCCAGACCTTTATGGCACTGAACGGCGTGGACCTGACCGTCTGCCAGGGCGAGGCCCTGGGCATCATCGGCCGCAACGGCGCGGGCAAATCCACGCTGCTCAAGCTACTGTCCCGCATCACTGCCCCCACCGAGGGCGAGATCAAAATTCGCGGCCGCGTGGCCTCCATGCTGGAAGTCGGCACCGGCTTCAACAACGAAATGACCGGCCGCGAAAACATCTATATGAACGGCGCGATCTTGGGCATGACCAAGGCCGAGATCGACGCCAAACTGCCCCAGATCATCGAATTTTCGGAGTGCGGCGACTTCATCGACACCCCCGTCAAGCGCTATTCCAGCGGCATGTTCGTCAAGCTGGCCTTCGCCGTCGCTGCCCATCTGGACAGCGAGATCATGGTCATGGACGAGGTCCTGGCCGTGGGCGACATGAAGTTCCAGCAGAAATGCCTGGGCAAAATGAGCGATGTCGCCAACCAGGACGGCCGCACCGTGCTCTACGTCAGCCACAACATGTCCACCATCCGCCAGCTGTGCACCCGCTGCGTGGTGCTGGATAAAGGCAGGGTCATCTTCGACGGCGACGTCGAACAGGCCATCGCCGTCTACATGGACACTACCGACGTTAACGTCGTCCACTACGACCTGGCTGATGTGGCCCGCATGACCGGCAGCGCCGGCAAGCGCCTGCGGCTGGAGACCCTCGACTTTGTGGGCAAGGAATCCAGCGTGTTTGCCGACACCGAGAAGATGAAAATTAAAATCACCTGGCGCGTGTCCGAGCCTTTCACCGGCATCCACATGAAGATGAACCTCCACGCGCGGGATTCCAGCCCCGTGGGCATCACCCACCCGGTGGACCTGGGCGCCGCCGAGCCGGGCAAACTCTACACCACGATGTTTGAGTTCGACCCAAGTCTTTTGGGCGAGGGCCAGTATTTCTTCTACCTCGACATCTTCGATGGCGCGCTGGCCCAGGCCGTCTGCCTGGACAAGCCCGTGACCGAGTTTGCCTTCGAGGTCACCAACAGCGACCTGACCATGCCCGAGTGGGCCTCCGGCTGGGGCCGCATCCACTTCCCGCCGGTCAAGCTGCTGGCGGACGGAGAATAATTTTTCATGAAGCCGAATCTTTACATCTGCCACACCGCCTATCAGGTGCTTGTCGACCTGCTGCGGGCCTCCCGCACTGACGGCCAGCCCCACACCATGGTGCTTTCCGCCGCCGTGCCGGAGCCACAATCTCTGGCTAAAAAGCTGGAGGCCACCGGCGCTGTCAAAGTCGTTATCGTGGACGAGACCCGCTGGCCGGGCACCGTCACCGGCCCCTTCGCCGCCCGGCGCGCCCGCCGGGCGTTCGAGAGGCTGTGCGGCTGGCGCTTTACCCGCGCCGCCTATAACGAGGTGCGCATCCACAACGATTGGAGCGTGCTGGGCCGCTACCTGCAGGACTGCCATGCCGGGTATATCCTGTGCGAGGACACCTTCGCCAGCACCCTCGGCCCCGACCAGCACCTTGTCACCGACCAGCGCGCCGCCCCCGATTTTGCCGGGAAGCGGCGCACCGGAAAAGGCTACCTTTACTGGGGCGACAGCCCGTGGTGCGCAAAAGTGGAAAGCGAGGACGCCGCGAAATGCACGCTGTTCCCCGCCAGCCGCTTGGTAACCGACAGCAAGCGCGAACTGCTGGAAAGCCTGACCGACGCCGAAAAAGCGATGGTGCGCAGTGTTTTTCTCACCCAGCCCCTGCCCGAAAATGCCGCCGGGGCCACCCTGCTTTTGCCCCGCAGCTTTGTGGAGGACGGCCTGATGACACAAGCTGAGCAGAACGCGATGTTCAAAGCGGTCGCCGCCAAATACACCGCCGGGCCGCTGTTCATCAAGACCCACCCGCGGGACACCACCGACTACCACGCCCTGTTCCCCGACGCGGTGATCTTAGAGCGCACGATGCCCAGCGAAGTGCTGAACTTCTGCCTTCCCTTCAAATTCGCCCGCGCCGTCACGGTCCAAAGCTTCGTCCTTCGTGCGTTTACTGCGGCGGATGAGAAGATTCTTCTCTCCCTTGAGGAGGCCCAGGCTCTTTTGAATTAAATGTCCGCCCCCCCGTTCGCGGGCACCCTGCGCCCGCTCTCTCTTTCTTAACGGCATCCTGCCGTCAGGTCATCCTTTTTTGTGACCAAAAAAGGATGCGAAAAAAGTCCCGCTGTTGCGAGGCAGCGGACCCCGCCCTAGGGGCTGCACGCCCCTAGGAACCCCGAAGATGAGGTCGGAGAATGCAAAGACTAAAAAACGCAGGAGTGCTGCGTTTTTCTTAACGTCTTTGCATCCTCCTCCGAAACAGCCCCGTTGGGGCTAGATTCCTCTACAATTTTAGACGACTACTATAAAATTGCAGAGCGTTAGAGAGGCCCCCTCTGCGAGGGGCCTCCCATGCGCACCTACAACCCACGCAACATTCCTCTTGCGCGGCATCTGCGCAAGAACATGACACCGTGGGAGCGCAAACTTTGGTATAACTATCTCCGCAACTGTCCTGTGCGATTTCAGCGCCAAAAGGCCATTGGCGGCTACATTGCCGATTTCTACTGTGCCAGCGCCCGCCTTATCGTTGAATTGGACGGTTCCCAGCATTATACGCCGGAACAACAGCAGGCCGATGCCCGCCGCACTGCGTATTTTACCGCCAACCATCTTACCGTATTACGCTTCACCAATCTGGATATAGATAAAAATTTTCCCGGCGTATGCCAGACAATTGGCAGCGCCCTGCAAAGCGAGGTATCTTTATGAAAACAATCGCTGTGATCCCTGCCCGTTATGCAAGCACCCGTATGCCCGGCAAGCCGCTGGCGGATGTGCTGGGCAAACCCATGATCTGGTGGGTCTACCAGGCCGCCAAGGCCTGCCCCAAGCTGGACGACGTCCTCATCGCTACCGATGACGAGCGCATCGCCGATGCCTGCAAGACCTACGGCATGCGCTATCTGATGACCAGCCCCGACCACGATACCCCTACCGGCCGCATCTGGGAGGTCAGCACCGTCGAGGATGCCGACCTTTACCTGCAGCTGATGGGCGACGAGCCGCTGGTCAACCCCGCCGCCTTTGACCTCATCCTGCCGGATACCCTGCCCGAGGACCCCTGCTACGTCGCCGTCCTCACCAACATTATGGAGCACCCCGCCGACGTCATCGACTTTTCCAACCAGAAGGTCGTCACCAATGCGGCGCGGGAGATCCTGCTCATCTCCCGCAGCCCCATCCCCTACCCGAAGGGCACCCTCGACTTCGAGTACGAGAAGGTCACCGGCATCCAGCTGTACAGCAAGCAGGCGCTGGCATTCTACCACGCCACCCCCAAATCCATCCTGGAAAAAGCCGAAGAGAACGATATGATGCGCTTTATTGAGAACGGCCACAAGGTCCACGCCATCGTAAGCCCCTACAAGACCGTCAGCGTGGACACCCCCAAGGATCTGGCCCTTGTCAACACGATTTTAAAGGAGAAACAGCATGGCTGATGTAAAACTGCTGGATTGCACCCTGCGTGACGGCGGTTATATCAACGATTGGCACTGGGGCCTTGGCTCCGCCCGCCGCATCATCCAATCCCTGACCCGTGCCGGCACCGACATCGTCGAGGTCGGCTTCCTGCGCAATGTGGACGGCTACGACCCCGACGTCACCGTCTGCAACACCATCGAGGAGCTGAACCGCCTGCTGCCGCCGGAATCCCAGCGCGGCCACACCATCTACTCCGGCATGGCCATGCGCTCCAACTACGACATCTCGAAGCTCTCCCCCTATGACGGCCACGGCATCGAGATCATCCGCATCACCGCCCATGACTACGACATCCGCGACGGCATGGACTTTGCCCGCGAGGTCAAGGCCCGGGGCTACAAGCTGTCCATCAACCCCATCAACATTATGGGCTACGCCGACAAGGACCTGCTGTGGATCTTTGACCAGGTCAACGCCATCCACCCGTGGCAGTTCTCCATTGTGGATACCTTCGGCAGCATGCGCCGCCGGGATTTAGAGCGCATCGTCAGCCTCGCTGACCATAACCTGGCCCCGGATATCCGGCTGGGCCTGCACCTGCATGAGAACATGGCCCTCAGCTTCTGCCTGGCGCAGGAGTTTCTCGATAAGCCGCTGCTGCGGGACAAGACCGTGGACGGCAGCCTGAACGGCATGGGCCGCACCCCCGGCAACCTGCCCATCGAGCTGGTGGCCGACTACTGCAACGAAAACCTCAACACCCACTACGATCTGGATGAGATCATGGACGCCATCCAGGATCACATTGCCCCCATCAAGGGCGAAAGCGCATGGGGCTATTCCCCGGCCTACTTCCTGTCCGCCCGGTTCAACCTGCACCGCAATTACGCCGAGCATTACCTCCACAAGGGCGACCTGACCAACCGGGACATCAACCACCTGCTGGCGGCCATCGACCCCGGCAAAAAGACCGCCTTCGACGCTGCCTACGCGGACAAGCTCTACACCGAGTACAAGAACCGCCGCATCGACGACGAAGCTGCCCTCGCCGCCCTGCACACTGCCTTTGCGGGCAAGCGGGTGCTGATCCTGGCCCCGGGTGCCACCCTGGCTGCCGAGGAAGGCCGCGCCGCCGTGGCGGCCGCCGACGCCGACGTGACCATTTCGGCCAACTTTGTGCCGGACTTTGTAAAGCCGGACTATGCGTTTTTCACCAACGCCAAGCGGTTTGACGAAAGCACCGCCTACCCCTGCCCGCTGATTCTGACCAGCAACCTGCGCGCTGCTGCCGATGCCACCGTCGTCAACTACGACCGGCTTTCCGGCACCGATGCCCAGGGCGGCAACAGTGTGCTGATGCTGCTGCGGCTGCTGCGCCTGTGCAATGCAGCTGAAGTGTTGCTGGCGGGCGCCGACGGCTACCGTCCCGGCACCGCCGCCTACGCGGACACGGGCCTGCACACCCACACGGGGCGCGGCGCCGCCTACAACGCTCAGCTGGCCGGGGCCATCCGCGCCGCCGGGCTGCCGGTGCACTTCATCACCCCCAGCGAATACGAAAGGGCGTAATTTATGATCCGTTTACTGGTGCTGGACGTGGACGGCACACTGACCGACGGCGGCATCTACTATGATTCCACCGGCAACGAGCTGAAAAAGTTCGGCGTGAAAGACGGCGCCGGGCTGGTGCTGGCCCGTACCGCAGGCATCCGCGTGATGATCTGCACCGGGCGCGAGTGCGAAGCCGTCCGCCGCCGCGCTGCCGACCTGAAGATCACCGATATTTACCAGAACGTCCCCCACAAGGCGGACTTTTTGCAGAAATTTTTTGCCGAAAACGGCTATGCCCGCGAGGAGATCGCCTACTGCGGCGACGACCTGAACGACCTGGCTGCCATGGCGCTGTGCGGCTTTGTGGCTTGCCCGGCGGATGCCGCGCCCGAAGTAAAGGCCCGCGCCGACTACCAGTGTCCCCAGCGCGGCGGCGAAGGTTCCGTTCGCGGTGCGGTCGAGCACATCCTGCGCACCGACGGCCGCTGGCACGATGCCGTTAAAGCGGCGTTTCACGTAGACGTGTAATTTCGGCCACCCTTTAAAAGGCCCCCTTGTGCAAAGGGAGGCTCTCTCATCTCTACGATCCGGAGGCCCCCATGCCCCAACCCAACACCAAAACCAAATACCGCCCGCTCCCGGCCGCGCTCCTTACGCTGGTGGTCCTGCTGGCATCTACCCTGCTCATTTGGCTGGCCGTCGTGCGCCCCCAGCTGGGCAAGGGCCGTACCGAGACCCTTTGCGATAACTTCGACCGCTCGGAGCTGCTGGCAGACGGCGACACCGCCGCCCAGGTCTTTACCTACGACAAGGCGCTCTACACCATCGGGCTGGAGTTCTACCTGCCCGGCGCCCAGCCGCAGGGTGAGCTGGAAGTGGTCCTGTCCGACGCCGACACCGGCGAGGAACTGGCCCGCTCCACCGGCGTGATGCAAAACATCATCCCGGACCAGTACACCACCCTGGGGCTGGATCCCGTCGTGCCCGCCCAGGAGGGCCGCCGCTACCGGCTGTCCGTCACGGCGCACTATACCTCGGATGCAGTCCTTGCCATCGGCCACAGTAACGGCGTCGCCCTCTGGAAAGAGCAGATGACCCTGAACGGCGAGCCGGTGGACGGCACTTTAGCCATGCAGGTGACCTACCAGCGCATGGGCGGCTACCTGACGCGGTTCTTTTTGCTGGCGGGCGGCGCGGCCGCGCTGCTGGCGGCCTTTGCCGTGTATGCCTGCCTCAGCCGCAAAGTATCGCTGCACCGCCTTGTTTTTGTACTGGTGCTGGGCTTTGGCCTCATCTACTCGGTCATTCTGCCGCCCTACGCCGCACCGGATGAAAAGTACCACATCAACCAAAGCTTTACCTTAGCCACCAAGTGGGCCAATATGATCTCCCACGATGACTGGCAGATGGGCAAGGTGCCCACCACCACCAGTTTCCGCCGGGAGACCGACACCGACGAGCTTTTGCAGGACGAAAATACCACCGTCTTCACCTGGCAGGAGTTCACCGACACGCTGTTCACCACCACCGACGCCCCCTACACCAGTCATCAGGAATACCACGAGCTGCAGACTGACCAGAACCCGCTGTTGTATCTGGCCAGCGGCGGTGCGGTGTTCCTTGCGTATCTTTTGCACTTGGGCTTTACCCCGGCGCTGGCGCTGGGGCGGCTGGCAAACCTTATCGTGTTTGCGTTGCTGGCGGCCTTCGCCGTCAAGGCCGCGCCCTGCGGCAAGCGCATCTTTACTGCGGCGGCCCTGCTGCCCATGACGCTGCACCTCGCCGCCAGCTTCAGCCGCGACGCTGTACTGCTGGGGCTGTGCTTCGGCTTTACGGCCTTATTGCTGGATGCCGTCTACGGCCAGCCCACGCCGAAACGCATGGCCGCACTGGCCGTCGCCGGCATTTTGCTGGCCCCGGGCAAGATGGTCTATCTGCCCCTGGCCGCGCTGTTTGTGCTGGTCCCCGCCGCCGCGCTGGGCCACCACGCCAAAGCGAAAAAAATGGGCTACCTGGCCGCCTGCCTGGCGCTGGCTCTGGTGTTGAACACCGGCACCCTCACCGGTGCCCTCGGCTCCCCCGCCGCTGACAACGCGGCAGCTGCCACCGAGGAAACCACCGACGACGCCCGCAGCGCCAAAAACGCCCCGGCTGAGCCGGACGCCGCCTACGAGGAAACCATCTGCGCCGACAATACGATGGAAAACTACGTGCGGCGGTTATACTACTATGTAGCGGACACCCGCGACCCCGCCCAGAGCGAGGTGGACTTCTGGGTGCAGGCCCTCGCTGAGGGGGACGTCACCCCCGCCGTGCTGGGCCAGAGCTTCATTTTCACCACCGACAAAGCCAACAGCTACACTGATGCGCAGGCTTTCTACACCATGGCCTCCTACGCCCTGCTGGGCACCGATGTCACCACCGGCAACGCCGACGCCTACCTGCCCTATTTTGCCGAGGGCGGTGCCATGCAGGCCTACAAGCAGCTGTTTAACCTGCCCACCTGCGTGGAGCGGTTCGCCGCGCTGGGGCTGGACGTAGGCACCATGGACGACCGCATCCCGCTGGACCGCGAGACCGTAGCCGCCGAGGTGGAAGCTGCCCGCGCCACCCGCGCCACCCAAAGTGTGACCGATGCCGCCGACGAAGCCACCTACACCCCCGGCTACATCCTGCACCACCTGCCTGCCACCGCCCTGCTGTTTGTGCGCAGCATCGTGCAAAACGGAGACCATTACCTGCGCACGCTGGTAGGCGGCAGCCTAAGCTACTACACGCTGGATCTGGCCTGGTTCTGGGTGGTGGCGCTCTACCTGCTGCTGGCCTACGCGGCGCTGCCCGCCCAAAACGGCAAGCTGCCTACGGGCAGGCTGCGGGGCTTTGGCGCGGCGGCGGCCGTCCTGAGCTGCCTGCTGGCTGTGGCTGGCTGCCTGCTGTGGACTCCCACCCATTACGAGACCCTGTACGGCCTGCAGGGGCGGTATTTCCTGCCCGTGCTGCCCGCCTTGCTGCTGACCTGCCTGCCCCGCCGCCTGGCCGCCGTGCCGGACGAAGCCTCTGCCCAAGCCCGCCTGACCGGCGCGCTGGCGCTGGTACAGTGGGGCGTCATCCTCAACATTATGCTGGCGGTCATCGCCCGCTGACACCTGCTTATGACTTTCTGCTTTTTCACAACCCAATATCTGCCCACTCCCGGCGGGGTCGAGCGGTACACCTGGAACCTGGCGCGCCGATGCCTGGCTGCCGGGCACCGGGCGCTGGTGGTCACCAGCAGCCTGCCCGGTCTGCCCGCGCGGGAAACGGACGCCGACGGCATCGAGATCTGGCGCTTGCCCGCCTGGCCGGTGATGAACGGCCGGTTTCCGGTCCTCAAGCCCCACCCGCCCGCCGCGGACCTGTGGGCGCAGGGCATCGACTTTGCCGTCATCCAGACCCGCATGTACACCCAAAGCGTCTGGGCCGCGCGGCAGTGCAAGCGCCGGGGCATCCCCGCGCTGGTGCTGGACCACTCCACCGGCTATATGATGCACGGCGGCGCGGCGGGCCTTGCGGGCAAAATGTACGAGCACCTGGCCTGCAATATTATCAAAGCCTGCGGGTTCCCCTTCTACGGCGTCTCCGGCGATGTCTGCAGCTGGCTGCGCACCTTCGGCATCACCGCCGCTGGCCGCCTGCCCAACGCCGTGGACCCGGCGGAACTGGCCGCCTTAGCCAGCGACCACCCCCGCGACTTCCGGGCAGAATTCGATCTCGCCCCCGCCACCCCCATCATAGCCTTTGTGGGGCGGCTCATTCCCGAAAAAGGCGCGGCCAAGCTGGCCGAAGCCGTGCGGCAGCTAAACCAAAACGGCACGTCCTGCGCCCTTTTCATCGCCGGCACCGGCCCCGAGGAAAACGCCCTGCGCCAGCTCGGCGCCCCCATCTACGCGCTGGGTGCCCTGCCCCACCCGCAGATCGTCCAGCTGTTAACGCAAGCCAGTTGCTATTGCCTGCCGACGGAGTACGCCGAGGGCTTCCCCACCACGTTATTAGAAGCCGCCGCCTGCCGCTGCCCCATCGTCACCACCCACACGGCGGGCACCGGCGAGCTGCTGCCCGATGGGACCTACGCTGCCTACTTGGAAAGCACCGCCCCTGCCGCGCTGGCCGCGGCCCTGCAGGCGGTCCTGGCAGATCCCGACGCCGCCCGCACCCGGGCCGACACCGCTTACACCAACCTGTGCGCCCACTTTACATGGCAGGCCGTCTTTGCTACAATGGAGAAAACCGCGGCCCAAGCAGCCAAAAGGAGCTAAGATGTCTAAATTACTCATCGTCATCCCCGCTTATAATGAGGAAGAAAGCATCGTTTCCGTGGTCGAGGAACTGACCACCCACTACCCCCAGTACGATTATGTCGTCGTCAACGATGGCAGCCGCGACAAGACCGCCGCCGTCTGCCGCGCCCACGGCTACCGGCTCATCGATCTGCCGGTCAACCTGGGGCTGGCGGGCGCGTTCCAGACCGGCCTGCGCTATGCGGCCGAGAACGACTACGACTGCGCCATGCAGCTGGACGCCGACGGCCAGCATAAGCCGGAGTTCATTGCCCCCATGCTGGAGGCTCTGGAGGAGGGCAACGACATCGTCATCGGCAGCCGGTTCCTGACCGTGAAAAAGCCCAAGACCCTGCGCATGCTGGGCAGCTACATCATCAGCTGGTCCATCCGGCTCACCACCGGCCGCGCCATCTGCGACCCCACCAGCGGCATGCGGATGTTCAACCGCCGCCTGATGCAGGAGTTTGCCCAAAACCTGAACTACGGTCCCGAGCCGGACACCATCAGCTACCTGATCAAAAACGGTGCCAAAGTCAAGGAAGTGCAGGTGGAAATGGGCGAGCGCACCGCCGGCCAAAGCTACCTGACGTTCTGGCGCAGCGTGCAGTATATGGTCAAAATGTCCATCTCCATCTTGCTGATCCAGTGGTTCCGCAAGCGCGACACCGCGACCCCGTATCCCGAAAGGAGCCTGTAAAAATGTTCGACCAAACGCTTATCCGCATCTGCCTGATCTTCGGCAGCCTGGTCACAGCGTGGTACATCCTGCGCCGCGTGCGCCAGGCAAAAGTCCAGATCGAGGATACGATCTTCTGGCTGCTGTTCAGCGCCGCTTTGCTGATTTTGGCCATCTTCCCCGGCATCGCCTACTGGGCCGCCAACCTGCTGGGCTTCATGAGCCCCATCAACTTTGTGTATGTGGTCATCATCTTTTTGCTGCTGGCCAAGCAGTTCTTCATGTCCATCCGCCTCAGCCAGCTGGACAGCAAAGTCCGTATCCTGACCGAGCAGGTCGCCCTCAACGAGGAAAAAGTCGAGCGGGAAAAATTAGATTTGTAATACAACCGCATCTATGCTATAATGTATTATTAGACAACACGAAGAAAGAAGGTTTCAGCCATGGCTTATACCCCGAAACTGACCTATAAAGGCCGCCCGCTGGTGCGCTGCGGCAACGATATCTACTACGGCTCGATGAGCGATCCCTACGTAGTGTACCTGCAGGTGCTCAGCACCACCAAAGAGAACGGCGTCGACGTGGCCGATAAGGTTCACATCGTCCTGCTTTCCACAGACGACACCAAGCCCCTGCCGGAGCGCATCGTCCGCCAGGCCAACAAGGTGGGCCTGTACAACGCCCTGTCCTTCGGTGACATCATGCTGCAGGGAGCACTGCAGAAAAAGTAATTTTTCACCATACCAACAACAAAAGAGCCTGTCTCCTTCCCCGAGACAGGCTCTTTTCTTATCCTGCAACAGCTCAGTAGATCGGCCAGCCGTGCAGATACTGCCAGGCATACACCACGCTCACCATCACCTGCACCGCCAGCACCCCGCAGGTCAGCCGGGGGCGGTCCTGCAGCAGCAGCGCCAGTGCCACCGGCAGGCAGAACAGCCCCACTGCGTACCGCGGGGCGCTCAACAGCCAGGTCGCGCCCATCGTCACGGCCAGGTAGGCCAGGCCAAACCCCAGCCAGGCCGCAGGCAGCCGCCGCACAGAAGCCGCCAGCAGCCCCAGCGCCAACAGGATGCAGAGTATCGCCGCCAGGCAGATGCCCACCGCCGCCTTGCGGTTATCCTCCCACCAGCTGGCCATATAATCCAAATGGTAGCGCACAGTATTGGTAAACAGGCCCAGTTTTTGGCCCCAGTGCTCCCACTGGTATACGCTGTACTGGTTCCAGCGGCCATACACAGCCTGGTTCAGCCCAAAGTACAGCCCCAGCCCCGCCGCCGGGGCCAGCATAGCCGGGATACTTGCCAGCGCGGGCCGCTTTCCCCGGCGCCATGCGGCCGCCAGTTCCAGCGCCGCCAGCCCCAGCAGCAGTCCGCCGGGGGCGCGGCACAACCCAGCCAGCACACCCAGCACCGCACAGCGGCCCCACTGCCGCCGATCCCACGCCAGCACGTAGCGCACAGTCACCAGCAAAAACAGGCTTTCGGTCATCGGCACGGCAAAAAATACAGCCGCCGGGCTGGCCATCAGCAGGGCCAGCGTCAGCACCGCCTGGCGCTCGCCCCAGCGGCGGCTGACCAGGGTGTACAGCGATACCGCCGCCCCGGCAAACAGCGGCCCCTGCACGGCCAGCCCCAACAGCGGATAGCTGCCTCCCACCAGCAAATGCACGACCCGCAGCAGCGCCGGGAACAGCGGAAAGAACACGATCATCAATTCCTGCTCCGCAAACGCGCCGCCGGTGCCGTAGCCGTACTGCGCCAGGTCGATGTAATGCCGCGCGTCGGTGTTGCCGTAAAACTGCCACTCCATGGCCTGGGCCAGCCCCACGCCGGGGTTGTTTGCCTGCGCCGCATGGCAGAACACCAGCTGCAGTACGCACACAAACAGCAGCCCGGCCAGCGCCGCCATGGCCTTGCTGCTACGGGGTGGCTCACCGCCAACAGCCGCAGTATCCGCCATCTGCGGCCGCAGCGTGCGCACCACGCACCACGCCGCGCCCCACACAAACAGTGCTGCCGCCAAAGCGGGCAGCACAAGTTTTGCCGCCGTCAGCATCCGCCCCACCTCCTTTGCATACCAAAAAGGCCCGGTGTTTCCACCGGGCCGCATCGTTTTTACTTACTGGTCGTTATCCTCGGGCTTCTCGTCCTCGGTGCCTTCCAGCTCAATGTCAAAAGAGGCATTGCAGTAGGGGCAGACCAGCTCCTGGGTCTGATCCAGCAGGGTCTCCTCGTCCACAGTGGAGACTTTGCCGCAGTTGGGGCAGGTGACCTCGTACAGAGCCTCGTCGCTGTCCTCTTCGGCGTCGTCGTCCTCGTCATCGTCGGCGTACAGGTCGCTCACGATGTCGTCCACATCCTGGTCCAGGGTCTCCAGCTCATCGTAGACCTGGTCCAGGGCGTTGTCATGCTCGACCACCTGGGCAGCCATCTCTTCCAGCAGGTCCATCATGGCGGCAATGACCTTGCCGTTCTTGCTGGCGGGGTCAAACTCCATACCGGTCATCAGGCCGCGGATGTAGGCAGCCTTTGCATTCAAGTCCATAGCCATAACAGAAATCCTCCGTTCAAAAAATGCCGGGCACGGCGGTATGCCAGGCCCGGCTTGTGGAACAAAATCAGTTCACGCGCTCCATATACTCGCCGGTGCGGGTATCGATGCGGATCTTGTCGCCCTCGTTGATGAACAGGGGCACGCGGATCTCAGCGCCGGTCTCGACGGTGGCGGGCTTCAGGGTGTTGGTGGCGGTGTTGCCCTTGACACCCGGCTCGGTAGCGGTGACTTCCAGCTCAACAAAGTTGGGGATCTCAACGCTGAAGACTTTGCCCTTGTAGCTCAGCAGCTTGCAGGTATCGTTCTCCTTGCAGAACTTGAAGTTGTCGGGCACATCGGCAGCGCCAACGGGGATGTCGTCGTAGGTCTCAACATCCATGAAGTGGTACAGATCGCCATCCTCGTAGGAGTAGGTGACCTCTTTGCGCTCGATGAAAGCCTGAGGGAACTTAGCGGTGGGGTTGTAGCTGGTCTCAACGACAGAGCCGGTGATGACGTTCTTGGTCTTGGTGCGCACAAAAGCGGCGCCCTTGCCGGGCTTGACGTGCTGGAACTCAACGACCTGAAGGACCTGGCCGTCCTGCTCGAAGGTGACGCCGTTGCGGAATTCGCCTGCAGAAATCATATAAAAATTCCTCCATAAATTACAAAATACATACCTGTATTTATTTTACAGGATACAATGGACTTTTTCAAGCCCTGAGTCGATTTTTTTGCGCGAAATTTGGTATTTTTTCTTTGGACAGCTCCACACAATCCCCGCCTGACGGCTTGAGCACCGCTCCGGCGGCTACAACACGCCATCTGCGTTGCAAAAATGCTCGAGAATACACAAAGTATTCTCTGCGCTTTTTGCTTAGCAGCTGGCATGTTTCGCTCGTCGTATCGGTACTCAGGATTATGTGTCACTGTCCTAGTCTCTTATAGCGCGGCATACGTTTTCGCCAGTTCCGCCGCATCCTCGGCCTGGGTGCCCGCACTTTCGCAGATGATGGTGGGGGTCAGCCCGCGCTCTTTCAGCAGTGCCAGCAGTGGTTCATGGGGCGGGCCGTACTCGGTATCGGCAAAGGTCAGGTGGCACTTCTCGCCGCCCTTGGTGTAGGCGATGCGGGAGAAATGGGCGTGGAACTGCTTTGCCCGTTCATCCCCCAGCCCGGCCTGCAGCGTGTCCAGCAGGGCGGCGTAGTCGGCGGCTGCAGTGCCCTCGGCAAACTGAGTGCCCAGGCTGCGGGCGTACAGGTGGCCAAAATCGATGCAGGGCGTGATGCGCTCATCCACGCCGCACAGGGCCAGTACCTCGTCCAGCGTGCCCAGCTGGTTCACCTTGCCCATCGTCTCGGGGCAGAGGATGCAATCCCCGTAGCCCGCCTCATCGCAGGCTTTCACAGCGCGCGCCATCGTGTCCAGCGCCTTTTCCAGCGCTTCTTCGCGGCTCTGCTTGCCGCAGGAGCCGGAGTGGAAGATGACCCGCTTACCGCCCAGCGCCTTGACCAGTGCGCAGCTTTGCAGCAGATAGTCGATGCTGTGCAGCCGCTTGTCCTCCTCGAGGCTGGACATGCTGATATAGTAGGGCGCGTGCACCGAGAGGGCGATGCCCCGCGCGGCGCAGGCTTCGCCCAAAGCGTGTGCCTTGTCGCGGGCCAGCCGCACGCCGCGGCCGCACTGGTATTCAAAGGCGGTCAGGCCAAAACCGGCGGTGTAGGCGGCGATGGCGGCGGGGTCAAACTTTTTGACGGTGTAGCTGTCCGCCAGGCCGGCCGTGCCAAAACGCGGCTCATTCATGCACAGTCCCTCCCTTTTTATAGTATCGGTCCAGCCAGTAGGGTTCATACTTGCGTTTGAGCCGGACAAATTTGTTGCGGTCGCGGGGGGTGCGGGGCAGCAGGTACAGGCAGGGGCAGCCGTACAGCCCGGCGGCCATGCGGTCGGCAAAGATCTGGTCGCCCACCATGGCCATCTGGCTTTTTTTCACGCCCAGACGATGCCGCGCCACCATCAGGCCGATGGTCAGCGGCTTGCAGGCCAGGGGCACCCAATCCAGGCCGATACGCTCGGCAAAAGGGCGCACCCGCTTGGCCGTGTTGTTGGACACGATGGTCAGGCTGATGCCCGCCGCCCGCATCTCGTCCAGCCAGGCCTGCACGGTGGGTTCCAGCACCTGGCTGTTATCCCCAGTCAGCGTATTATCCACATCCAGCACCAGCGCCGTAATGCCATGCGCTTTCAGATAGTCCGGGTGGATGCACTCAATTTTCCGAAATACGATTTCAGGAGTTAAAATCATACGGTTTTCTCCCCTTATAAAGCGGTCTCGCACAAAAGCTGCACGTATCTCTTGTAGAGTGTGCAGGGGTGAACATTGTTCGCCTGCGGGACTTTGCGTTATAATCCACTTTGCGGGCTGTGATGCAGGGGCCGATGCCCGCCATCGGCCCGTCTGGGCGGCTGCCTGTTTGCGGGGCGATGCAAGCATCGCCCCCTACAAGCCACTTTCTCGTCAGCCAACAGCCACAAGCGACGAACCCCTTCTTTGCGCACTGCGCATCGCGCAGCGCAAGAAAAAAGTGCAGACCCGCGCATTGCGCGGGTCTGCACAGTCGTTCATTGGTAAGAAACCTTACTTAAACTTGCGCTTGCGGGCAGCCTCGGACTTCTTCTTACGCTTAACGGACGGCTTCTCATAAGCCTCGCGCTTGCGAACCTCAGCCAACACGCCGCTGCGAGCAGTGCTGCGCTTAAAACGGCGCAGTGCGCTCTCGAGGGACTCGCCCTCTTTGACACGGATCTCCGACATCTTCTTCCCTCCCTTGACCTGAGACAGGAGTTTGCCGGTCAAAAACATTAACCAGTAACAGCAATTATACTATATAGTTCCCGTCTCTGTCAACACTATTTTTCGCCGAAAGGGGGTCGTTTTTAAATTTTTAACAAATTTTCCGTTTTTCCACAAACTATCAACCACGCAGGGACGTCCACAACCACAAAATGCCGTAAATTACCGGCTGGTGCAGCATGTAAACCAGCAGCGTCCGGCCGCCTATCGCGCACAGCGGCTGCAACGCCGCCGGTGCCTGCCCCGCGCGCGGCCGCCATAGCCGCGCCAGAAACAGCCCGCACCAGAACAAAAACACCCATGGCAGAATGGGGAAATAATCCGCCGAGCTAAACCGCGTCAGGTCCGGCAGCCCCAGCCAGAACAGGTTGGCATCATACCACCCGGCAGGCAGCGCAGCAATGTGCCACCGTTCAAACCCCAGCCAGCCCCAGGGCAGTTGATTGGTCAGCGCAAACAGCATGGCGCTGCCTATCAGCCCCGGCACAGCGGGTATTTTGTCCAACAGCGGCTTCATCAGGCAGCTCAGCAGCACAGCGGCAGCGTTTAAGTGCAGTACACCGAACCAGATGCTCTCCGACGGCATGAACCCCACCGTCACCACGGTCAGCACCGCAGCGCACCCGGCCGCGATCAGCCCATTTTTCAGCGGGCGGCGGGCCAGCGTAAAGCTGTAGCCGGAGAGCAAAATAAAGCTCCAGCAGATATACTGCTGCCACACATGGCACCCCGGCGCGCCGATATTATACCAGCTGCCGGCATGGCCAAACACATACACCCAATCGTACATCGCGTGGTAGGCCAGCATATTCAGCAGTGCCAGCCCCCGCAG
Organism: uncultured Oscillospiraceae bacterium; assembly: GCA_900539695.1. GTDB lineage: Bacteria > Bacillota > Clostridia > Oscillospirales > Ruminococcaceae > Gemmiger. Next base: position 59,033 of record UQDG01000011.1, on the reverse strand, counting down.
CGCATCCAGCTGCCATAAACGTTGTTTTGTCATTGGTTTTTCCTTTTATCGCAACCGCTTAAAGGCTCCCTTGTGTAAAGGGAGCTGTCACCGAAGGTGACTGAGGGATCGTCCCGTTCACCAGGCCATTCGGTCTACACCCGCAAGGCCACAATCCCCCACCGCTTCGCGGAGCCCCCTTTGCACAAGGGGGGCCTTTTGGCGTGTTCCTTACAAAATGTTTTTATTTATTCTACCACACCCCACGTCGTCTTGCAATTATTCCGCATTTGCGGTACACTTAGATGGTTAAGGGTAACACGGCATAATTCTAAGTACCGATACGGCGAGCGAGGTGTACCAGCCGCCGGAGCGGTGCTTAAGCCCATAGGGCGCGAATTGTGCTGGGTTGCCCAAGGGAGTGGTAAATCTATGCAGGACATCCGCTTAATCGGCCTGGATCTGGACGGCACGGTTTTTGACGATGCCAAACACATCAGCCCGCGCAACCTGGCTGCTATCGAGGCCGCCGTACAGGCAGGCATCATTGTGCTGCCCGCCACCGGCCGCACCGCCACCGGCGTACCCCAGGCGTTCACCGGCATCCCCGGCGTACACTACGCGCTGATCTCCAACGGGGCCTCGGTGGTAGACATGCGCACCGGCGAGCATATCGTCGACCAGCCCTTCTCGCTGGAGGCTTCGCTGCGGGTCTATGATGCGCTCAAGCCCTTCGGCGGCGTGTTCAGCCTGTTTGTGGGCGGCAAAAGCTACGCCACCAAGGCCGACAACGACCTCATCGACGTGCTGGTGCCGGAAAACATGCGGGACTACTTCCGCAAGACCCGCATCGAGGTCCCTGACCTGCGCACCGTCCTGCAGGAGAAGGTCGGCCAGGTGGAAAAATTCAGCGTCATGTACCCCAAAGTGGAGCTGCGGGACGAGGCCTGGCGCGCCGTGCTGGCCGCCTGCCCGGACGTAGAGGCCACCAGCAGCCTGGGCAGCAACATCGAGCTGAACGCCCCCGGCGTTACCAAGGGCAGCGGCCTGCTGGCCCTGGCCGAAAAGCTGGGTCTGCGCCGTGACCAGGTCATGGCCGTGGGCGATTCCGGCAACGACCTTTCGATGATCGAGGATGCCGGTTTGGGCGTAGCCATGGGCAACGCCACGCAGGAGATCCTCGCTGCCGCCGATGCCGTCACTGCGGACAATAACCACGACGGCGTCGCCTTGGCCATCGAGAAATATGCTTTGCACCGTTAAAAATACACATTATAAATCAATGAGGTGTTCCATGAAAAACGTATTGGTCGGGCAGTCGGGTGGTCCCACTGCCGTCATCAACTCCAGCCTGGCAGGCGTCTACGAGACCGCCAAGGCCTGCGGTGCCGAGCACGTCTACGGCATGCAGTACGGCATCGCCGGTGTGCTGGAAGGCAAGCTCGTCGATCTGGACGCGGTCCTTTCCGACAAAATGGACATTGAGCTGCTGAAGCGCACGCCGTCCAGCTTCCTGGGCAGCTGCCGCCACAAGCTGCCCCAGCCCGATGTAGACGAGGCCCCCTTTGTGCAGCTGTTTGACCTGTTCAAGCAGTACGACATCGGTGCCGTGTTCTACATTGGCGGCAACGACTCGATGGATACCATCTCCAAGCTGTCCGCCTACGGCAAGACCATCGGCAGCGAGATCCGCTTCATCGGCGTGCCCAAAACCATCGACAACGACCTGCTGCTGACCGACCACACCCCCGGCTACGGCAGCGCCGCCAAGTACATCGCTACTATTTTAAAGGAAGTCATCTGCGATTCCAGCGTCTACGACCTGCGCAGCGTGACGGTGGCCGAGATCATGGGCCGCCACACCGGCTGGCTGGCCGCTGCCTCCAGCCTGGCCGCCGGCCCGGACTGCAACGGTCCCGACCTGATCCTGCTACCGGAGCGCCCCTTTGACGAGGAAGCCTTCCTGGCCCGCGTCGCCGAGCTGGAAAAAGAGCGCCACAATGTCATCATTGCCGCCAGCGAGGGCGTTAAAAATAAGGACGGTGTCTTCCTGTGCGACCTGGTCTCCACCGCCGGTCAGCTGGACGCCTTCGGCCACAAGGCCATCCTGAGCGGCACCAGCCGCTACCTGGCCGACCTGATCCGCGTCCGCCTGGGCTGCAAGACCCGCGCCATCGAGTTCTCGACCCTGCAGCGCTGCGCCAGCCACCTGGCCAGCCGCACCGACGTGACCGAGGCCTACCAGGTGGGCGGTGCCGCTGTGGAAGCCGCCGTGCGCGGCGAGACCGCCAAGATGTCCGCCATCAAGCGCCTGAGCGACCAGCCCTACCGCATCGAGACCAAGATGGTCGACGTGACCCAGGTCGCCAACTTTGAGAAGAAGGTCCCCGACGAGTGGATCACCGCCGACGGCATGCACGTCAACGCCAATTTTGAGCGTTACGCCCGCCCCCTGATCCAGGCCGAGCTGACCCCCATCTACATCAACGGTGTGCCGCGGCATATTCATCTGGATTGATTTTGCACTTTGCCCGCCCCTTTTGGGGTGGGCTTTTTCTATTTTCCGTCATACCGCACAATTTCGTCGCAAAAAGTTTATTTCCCTTGCCGAAAGTCAACCTTCCCGCGCAATTTTTGCAAGGTTTCAGCACTCATTTTGTCCTGCCACATGGCACAAATATTCCATACTGCGGAATTTTTTTCCATACAGCCCCATCCATCCCGCAAAGCACGTTCCGCACTGTGGAACGCAAAGTTATACAAAGATACGTACAAATTTTCGGCAACTCCTGCAATAGAAAAAAAGTGTACTCCATGGTACACTAAACATGACAATTATCGTGCGCTGCCGGAACGTGCCCGCAGCGCAACCCACCCCATGGAAATTGCAGGAGGAGAAACTATGGCAAAAAATGCAATCGTCGGTCAGTCCGGCGGTCCCACTTCGGTCATCAATGCCAGCCTGGCCGGCGTGTATGAGAGCTGCAAGCGCCGCGGTGCCGGCAAGGTCTACGGCATGCTGCACGGCGTGGCGGGTCTGCTGGAGCGCCGCACCTGCGTGCTGGACGAAAAGCTCAAGACCGCCCTGGACATTGAGCTGCTCAAGCGCACGCCGTCCAGCTATCTGGGCAGCTGCCGCTACAAGCTACCGGATTGGCACACCCCCGAGGGCGAGGCCGTCTACATCCAGCTGTTCGAGATCTTGAAAGAGCTGGACATCGGCTATTTCTTCTACATCGGCGGCAACGACTCGATGGACACCATCGGCAAGCTGGCCGACTACGGCGCCCATATCGGCAGCGAGATCCGCTTTATGGGCGTGCCCAAGACCATCGACAACGACCTGATGGTCACTGACCACACCCCCGGCTACGGTAGCGCCGCCAAATATATCGGCGTTGTCATGAAAGAGATCATCCGTGACGCCACGGTGTACGGCACCAAGTACGTCACCATTGTGGAGATCATGGGCCGCAATGCCGGTTGGCTGACCGCCGCCGCTGCCCTGGCCAAGGCCGAGGATTGTGAGGGCGTGGACATGATCTGCCTGCCGGAAGTCCCCTTCAACGTCGATCATTTTGTCGAAAAGATCGAGCGCATGCAGAAAGAGAAGCCCTCCATCGTCATCGCCGTCTCCGAGGGCGTCAAGCTGGAGGACGGCCGCTACGTCTGCGAGCTGGCCGATGATGTCCACGCAGTGGACGCTTTCGGTCACAAGACCCTGACCGGCACGGCCCGTTTCCTGGCCAACACGGTGGCCCGCCGTCTGGACACCAAGACCCGCTGCATCGAGCTTTCGACCCTGCAGCGCTGCGCCGGCCACCTGACCAGCCGCACCGACATCACCGAGGCGTACCAGGTGGGCGGTGCCGCCGCCAAGGCCGCCTTTGAGGGTCATACCGGCGAGATGGTCGCCCTGGACCGCATCTCCAACGCACCGTACCAGTGCGGCACCAGCCTGCATCCTATCAGTGAGGTCGCCAACCTGGAAAAGAAGGTCCCTCTGGAATGGGTCAATGCCGACCACACCGCCATGACCGACGAGTTCCTGGCCTACGCCCTGCCCCTCGTCCAGGCCGAACTCACCCCCATCTACGTCGAGGGTCTCCCCCACCACATCTACCTGCCCGAAGCCTAATGGGGGTTGCCTTACTTTCTTTGAAAAGAAAGTAAGCAAAGAAACTTTCATCAAAATCACATATACATGTGATTTTACAAATAATAAAACCCTATTTATAGGGGGCGGCGTCCCCGACACCCCGCTTGCCCCTTAAATAAAATAACCTGTGTACCGGATCACATTTCCCACGTACACAGGTTATTTTTATTCTATTATATTAAAAGTTCTTTCGGTTCCTTTCTTTCAAGAAAGGAACAAAACCCCCGTCAATAAAATCCAAAGCTCGGTAAAATGTTCAGCAGGTCGGCATGCCAGGCGGCGGTGGGCAGGCCGGAGAGGGCCGGGTAATACCACACAAACAGCACCAGCGCCGCTGCGCACAGCGCAGCGCCCAGGCGCCTGGCCCGGCGCTGATCTTTCGTCATGGCCAGCACCAGCGAAAGCGCCGCCAGACAGAACATCGAACTGGGGAAATAATGGTATAGGAAGGTACACCGGGTCACCAGCATCCAGGGGATCAGCTGCGTGCCGTACAAGATCAGCACCCCAGCCCCCGCGCGGGTGCCCCGGCCCGAAACCTGCCGCCACAGCAGCCACAACAGCGCCGCCAGGCCGCCCAGCCAGATCACCGGCCCAGCCATGCCCGCAATGCTGGCCTTCAGGCCTGCGGGCAGGTATCCGTTGCGGTAATACCACACCGGGCGCAGGCCCAGCAGCCAGGTATACCAGCGGCTCTCAAACGGGTGGGTCGCCTCCAGCGTGGAGTGGTAATTGTACATCGAGACCTGGCACCGCCACCAGTCAGCCAGACCAAAACTGTGGTCGCGCCACCAGTACGGCAGGTAAGATGCAATGTAAATGCACAGCGGCATCACCACATAAAACACTACACCGCCCAAAAATGCGGTGCGGAACTCCTGGGCAAAGCCCGGCTTGCCCTGCCGCCAGCGGGCGTACAGCGCGCCCAGGTACAGCACCGCCAGCCCGGCCCCGGCGTAAATGCCGGTCCACTTGGATGCGCAGCCCAGGCCAAAGGCCAGCCCGCCCAAAAACATGGGCAGGACGGCGCCGTTCACGCCCACCGTCAGCACCTGCTGGCAATACCACAGCATAAAGTAAGCCCCCAGCAGGATGAAAAAAGTGCCATAAATATCAATGGTCGCCAACCGGCTTTGGGAGAAGCGCATAAAGTCCAGCGCCAGCAGCACACCTGCCATGGCGGCCGCCCAGGGGCGGCGGGTCAGGCGGCGCACAAAGCACCAGGCCAGCGGCACCAGCAGCACACCAAACAGCGTGCCCGCAAAGCGCCAGCCAAAGGCCGTCATGCCAAACAACGCAATGCCCAGCATGATAAAATCCTTGCCCAGCGGCGGGTGGGTCGTTTCGTAGACCGGCAGGCGGTGCAGCTGCTCGTACCCCGTGCGGCCATGGTAGATTTCGTCGAAATACATACTGTTCAGCTGGCTGATGGCCTCGGGCACGGCGTCCTGCTCATCAAACAGGGCCCCACCACCCGTTACCAGCACCAGCGCGCCGTCCGCATCGCGGAACGCCAGCTCAAACAGCTGCGCGTTTTCCACCGTAATGTGGAAAACTTCGCCCGCGTCGGCGTACAATTCCACCGATGTCCAGCTGAAGCAGGTGCTGTAGTCCAGTTCTTTCTCATAAACGGTCGTGCCTGCAGCGTCGGTCACGGTCATCCGCCCACCGTAGGAGATGCCCGGGTACACCCACAGCGCCGCCGTGTCCCCCTGCAGGGTCACGGATTCGGTCAGGGTCGTGTCGGCGGCATCCAGCGGGCTCTGCGGCGCGGTAAGGCTGCCCAGGTACGTAAAGCTTACCACAGCAGTCGCCGCCGTCAGCGCCAGCATGGCCAGCAGCTCTTTTTGCTGCCACTTGGGCTGGGGGGCCGGTATTGCGGGGGGTGCCGCCTCTTCCGCCTTGCGGGCGGGCAGCGGCAGAGCGTGGCCGTGCACGGCAATATCCCACACCGCAAACAGCAGCAGCACAAAACAGACAGTCTCGGCCAGGCCGACCAAAATCGCTACGCTGGAGCTGGTCGCGCTGGTCAGCCATTCGTCATCGGAGCCGGTCAGGCTGTAAACGGTGCTTAAATTCAAGAACCCCGTCAGCGACATGCCAAAGCCTGCCGCGTAGAGGCGGATATCATCCCAGTGCGCGGCAGCCAGCAGGGTCAGCAGTACGCCGGGCACCATGTAGCGCTCGTGCATGCAGTGAGCCAGCGTAAAAATGCCCAACCCGTAATAGGCCGCCAGCAGCAGCGGCGAGAAGCGGCCCTCCCGCACGCTGTGCGCCGCCAGGTACACCAGCCCCAGCGTGACCAGCAAAATGTTGAAAAAGCCCAGCTGTTTCCAGGTGATGCCCAGCAGCACGGTGTTGTCCAGCGGTGCCCAGTTGCCCCCCAGCGCCGCCAGCCAGTTAAAACCGTTGATGGTGGCGTAGGGGTAACTTGCCGCTGTACCGGCATATTTTTCCAGCAGCTTCGGCAGCAAATTGGTCAGGCCAAAGTAAGGCAGGCCCAGCGCCAGCGGCGGGAACAGCGCCAGCGCCGCACCGCCGAAGCAGCGCAAAAACGCGCGGAAGCGGTTTTCTTCCTGCACGATGGCCGCCAAAAAACACACGGCCAGCACCGGCCCAAACAGCAGCGCCTGGGGCTTAATGGCCAGCGCCACGCCGTACAGCACCGCCGCGGGCAGGTAGCGTCGTTTTTCCAGCAGATAAAAGCATAGCAGCAGCGGCAGGGCAAACGCCCCGTCGATCTGCTTCCACACCGCTGTGTCAAACAGCAGCAGCGGGTCAAAGGCTACAAAGGCGGCCAGCAGCAGCGGCAGGCGGCTTTCGGGCAGCTTTTCCCGGCCAATATGCCACACCAGCGCGGCGGCGGCGCAATCGCACAGGCTGGGCACCACGGCCAGCAGCACGTAGGTCATCCCGGCCTCGTAGGGTATAGCAAAAATTTGGCGTACCAGCGCCACCAAACCCAGCACAAACAGGTAGCCGGGCGGGTAGTCGGCAAAATAGCCCCCGCTGTAAAAACCGGCGGGGCCGTCGGCCAGCAGCTTTTCGCCCCAGGCCACAAAGCAGCTCATATCGTAGGGGTAGCCCTCGGTCACCCCAGCCAGGATCATACGCAGCACAAAAGCGCCCCCCAGCACCAGCCAGAGAGCGCTATTGTTCTGTTTTTGGCGTTGAATCGTCATAACAGCAAATCAATTACAAATTACAGCTTGGCGATCTTCGGCCCCTGGGCAGTATCGGTCACGCTCCAGCCCATCTCGGTCAGCTGGGCGCGGATCGCATCGGCGCGGCCCCAGTCCTTGGCCTTCTTGGCAGCGGCGCGCTCCTCCACCAGGGCGGTCACCTCAGCGGGGATAGCGTCGGTCTTTTTGCGGTTGTACAGCAGGCCCAGCACGCCTGTCAGCTCATCAAAGGTCTTGGCGGCGGTCTCCAGCGTGGCCTTGTCGGAGGCATCGGACAGGGTGTTGATGTCCTTGACCAGGTCAAAGATGGCGGCCAGCGCATCGGGGGTGTTCAGGTCGTCGTCCATAGCGGTCTTAAACTTGGTGCGGGCTTCTTCGCACTTAGCGGCCAGGGCGGTGTCCGTGCCGTGGGCATGCTCAATGGCAAAGTCCAGGTTGTCGCGGCAGGTGTACATGCGCTCCAGACTGTTCTTGCAGCTCTCGATCAGGTCGACGGTATAGTTCAGCGGCATGCGGTAACCAGCCGTCAGCATAAAGTAGCGGATAGGCTCGTAGCCGTACTTATCGGCAATTTCACGCACAGTGAAGAAGTTGTTGGCGCTCTTGGACATCTTCTCGTTGTTGATGTTCAGGAAGCCGTTGTGCATCCAGTAGCGGCTGAAGGTGCAGCCGTTGGCGCACTCGCTCTGGGCGATCTCGTTCTCGTGATGGGGGAAGATCAGGTCCTGACCGCCGGCATGCAGGTCGATGGTCTTGCCCAGGTGCTTGCGGGCCATGGCGCTGCACTCAATGTGCCAGCCGGGGCGGCCGTGGCCCCAGGGGCTTTCCCAGTAGGGCTCGCCGGGCTTGGCGGCCTTCCAGACGGCAAAATCCGCGGGATCTTCCTTCAAATCGTCATCCATCTGGCTGCGCAGGGCGCGGTTGCCGCTCTCCAGGTCATCCAGATTCAGGTGGCTCAGCTTGCCGTAGCCGGGGTCAGACTTCACGCGGAAGTACACGTCGCCGTTGCGGGCCACGTAAGCATGGCCGGAGTCGACCAGGTCCTTGACGATGTGGATGATCTCCCCGATATGCTCGGTAGCGCGGGGGCGCACGGTAGGCGCCTTGACATTCAGACCGTCAGAGTCCTTGATGTACTCGGCCTCAAACTTGCGGGCCACCTCCTGCATGCTGGTGCCCTCTTCTTGGCCTTTTTTAATCAGCTTATCGTCAATATCGGTGATGTTGGAAACATAGTAGACCTTATTGCCGCAATATTCCAGATAGCGGCGCAGGGTGTCAAACACGATCATCGGGCGGGCATTGCCGATGTGGATGTAGTTATAAACCGTAGGGCCGCAGACGTAGATACGGTATTCACCGGGAGTCTGCGGAACAAATTCCTCTTTCTGGCGGGACATGGTGTTAAAGATCTGCATGATACACTTTCCTCTCTCAAAAAGGTTTCCTTGGTCTCTATTATAGCCGCCGCAGCGGGCGGTTGCAAGACTTAAGTTGCTTTTATAAGCAGGGTGCGCCGAATGGGCGTGACTTTTTGCCCGCAGGCAAGGCGCTTTTCCGCAGCAATCCTGACGGATTGCAAGGGAAAGCAACGCAGTATGCAAGCAAAAAGGCCACTTAGGCGGTGCGCAATGCTTATAAAAGTAACGTATTATCCGTTATTTGCAAGCTCTGTTTCCAGCTGGTCCCACACGGCGCTGAAATTGTAGGGGAACTGCTCGTCCTCCTCGGCCAGCCAGCGGCGGTAGGCGTCCAGCTCGGCCACTGCCGGGGCTTTTACGCGGCGGTAGGCCGTGATGGTGTAGCCGTTTCCCATGTCAAATTCCGCCGCCACCTCAAAGCAGTGCAGGGTCTCGACGTTCTCCAAAAAGGCGCTGTTGATCTTCTCGGTATGGTTGCTGGGGTCAAAGGGCGTGCAGGTCAGCACGATCTGTGCCGTAAACAGTTCTTTCGGGAAGGCATCGTTGCCCGGGTTGACCGCACCGTAAGCCAGAATGGAGCGGATGCTCTCGTCCGGCAGGGCCGCCGCGCGGAAGACATCGGCACTGTAGGTCAGGCCGTGGCAGATCATGTAGGCGGAGTTGTCCCCCTCACAGTTTTTCCGCAGGAAGTCGTTCACCTCGGCGATCTGGGCCATATCGGTGCGCTCGTTATCGATGGTGAAAAACAGGCCGCTGTACCACGCGCCGGGCAGCTTGATAGGCATCAGCTGGCTGCACCCCGCAAAGTTGATAGCACACCCCACGCTGACCAGCGCGGCCAGGGCGCGGCGCAGCCATTTGCCGGGCAGGTTCGCCGCCAGCAGATCCAGCATGTACAGCCCCAGCAGGTAAAACGGCGCCACCGCCAGTGATTGGTGGTCGTCCATGTTCTGCACTTTGGTCACGAGAAAGACGGTGAGCACCGAACCAACGGCCGATAATACAGTTAGAAATCTTGTTTGTTTTTTATACAACGCGTATAAAATCCCGATTACAAACAAAATCCCGATGAAATACCCCAGGTAGACCCGCTGGTGGTCCAGCTCGGCCAAAAAGCCGCCGGTCTGGTAGGTGGCGTAGCGGTCGCTGTAGTCGGCCTTTACGATGCGCCAGAACATGGGCACCAGCGGCACGCCCACACAAATCAGCGATGTAACAGCAAATTTCACAAAACGAAGGGCTGCTGTCCCCTGCTTTTGCAATGCTGCCCGTACCAGCACCCACACGCCGTACAGTACAAAAAAGGCTGCCACGGTAAACATGTAGCTGCGGCGGGTCAGCATCAACAGGCCGGTAAAGGCAGCCATGCTCACCAGCCGCGCCGGGGCAGGGGCTGAGAAATCATACCCGATGCCCAGTGCCAGCAGCATCAGCGCAAAGGCCACACCCAGCAGGTCCGGCATGCCGCGGTACAGCGCAATATGCAAAAGCGGCAGCAGGGTGGTCATGGCCAGGCCCAGCGCGGTAAACAGGTGTGGCGCTTTGGGCCGGCACTGGCGGCGCAGCACCGCCAGCAGCACCCATGCGCTGTAATAGACCAGCGTGGGCACCAAAAGCCCGCACAGCAGCGCAAAGGTGTTGGCCGTGCGCGGCGTGAACATGAAGAACGGCTCGGCCAGCAAATTGATGACCAGCGGCGCGTAATCATTGAACCAGGTCTTATAGATCGTCGAACCTACGCCGGTAAATACGCCATCTGCAAAGTTGGATTCCAGCCGGATCTGCAGGTTATAGTAGGTGGCATTGTCCCACAGGTACAGGCTTTGCCGCCCCACCATAGCGTGCAGGTAAAAGGCGGCGCTGGCCGCGATGCAGATGGCCAGCACCACGGCGTCGAACTTCGTCAGCCGGGCATCCAGTGCTTTGGCCGCGCGGCGGTAAAGGCACCAGGTGCCCAGCACCGCCGTGCAGGAGAGCAGCAGCAGCCAGACATCCACCGGGTGCCGCCCGCTGCCCAGCATATCAATGCCCTGCAGCGCGGGCACAAAGTGCGCCACGGTGCTGCACACAAATTTAACGGCAAAGATACACAACAGAAGCAGGACGGCCCGCTCTGCACGGGTCATCCTGCCGTAAAAATTATGCAGTTTTGTTTGGAGTGTTGATTTTTGCAAAACAATAGCTCCTTGATGGTTGGATTCAGCCGCTCCCTATTGTAGGGGTCGATGCGAGCATCCGCCCCTGCAGCAGCAAAGGTATTACTTCGCCTGCATAAACAGCTGGCGGTTCTGCCACAGGTAGATGCAGCCGGACAGCAGCGTAGCCGCGCCGCACAGCCAGCACAGCACCACGGTCACCAGGCTGACCACGCCCACATCGGTAGGCCCGGCCAGCGCGGCGGCAAAGTAATAGAAGATGATGGTCAACATCTGCAGCACGGTCTTGACCTTGCCCCACATATTGGCGGCAATCACCGTGCCGGTCTCGGCGGCAATCATCCGCACACCTGCCACCGCAAACTCGCGGAACAAGATCACGGCCAGCACAATGGGCGAGCATACACCATCCACCACCATATAAATAAAGGCGGCGGTGGTCAGACACTTATCGGCCAGCGGGTCCATGAACTTGCCAAAATCGGTGACCAGATGGTTTTTCCGGGCAATATAACCGTCCAGAAAATCGGTAATGCTGGCCACGGTGAAGATAATGCCCGCTACCAGCGAGAAGGTCGCGTTAAAATCCACCGTGCCATACTTGGCCAGTGCGGCAAACACCATAAACACCGGTACCAAAACAACACGCATCATTGTAAGTTTATTGGGCAGATTCATACCTTAGTCCTCCAGCTTTTCTTCCACGTAGCCGTACAGGTCGTAAGTGTCAGAGTCAGTGATGGTCACGTTATAGAACGCGCCGGTCTCCAGCGGGGTATCAGCGGGGGTCAGCACGTTGCCGTCGATCTCCGGGCAATCGGCCTTGGAGCGCAGCAGATACATGCCGGTCTCGTCGTCCACACCGTCGCAGACACATTCCAGCGTTTGGCCGACCTTTTCGCCTTCGCGCTCGGCGCTGACTTCGGCCTGCAGTTCCATGATATGGTCCGCGCGGCGCTGTTTGGTCTCCTCGTCCAGTTGGCCGTCCATCTTGGCGGCCACGGTGTTTTCCTCGGCCGAGTAGGCAAAGCAGCCCAAGCGGTCAAACTTCATCGTCTTGACAAAGTCGCACAGCTCGGCGTACTGCTCCTCGGTCTCGCCGGGGAAGCCCGCGATCAGCGTAGTGCGCAGCGTGATGCCGGGGATGGCCTTGCGCAGGCGGTGGATGGCGTCCTCAATTTCCTTGCGGCCGCCGCGGCGGTTCATCGCCTTCAGCACAGCGTCGTCGCAATGCTGGATGGGCAGGTCCAGGTACGGCACCACCTTGGTGTTGCGGACCAGCGCGGCGATAAATTCATCGGTGATACGTTCAGGATAGGCATACAGCACGCGGATCCAGCGGATGCCGTCGATGGCCTGCAACTCGTCCAGCAGCTGGCAAACCGCGCCCGGCTTGCCCCAATCCTCGCCATAAGCAGTGGGGTCCTGGGCGACCAGAATCAGTTCCTTGACGCCTTCCCCTGCCAGCCAGCGGGCCTCGGCCACGCAATCCTTAATTTCACGGCTGCGCAGCGGGCCGCGGATAAGCGGGATGGCGCAGTAGTGGCAGCGGTTGTTGCAGCCCTCGGCAATTTTTAAGTACGCATAGTGGCGCGGGGTGGAGATAACACGGGCACCGCCCAACTGCATATCGGTCTTGGGGCCGTAGCTCTCGATCTGGCCCGCACCGGCAGCGCAAAGGCGGCGCACGATGGCAGGCAGCGCGGCGTTGGAGCCAATGCCGACAACGGCGTCGACCTCGGGGATTTCCTGCACGATCTGCTGCTTATAGCGCTCGGCCAGGCAGCCGGTGACGACGACCTTCAGGTCCGGGTTCTGCTGCTTGTACTGGCAGGCCATCAGAATGTTTTCGATGGCTTCGGCCTTGGCGGACTCGATAAAGCCGCAGGTGTTGATGATGATGATGTCTGCTTCGGCCGGGTCCGCCACGGTGGTGTGGCCGTCCTTGATGAGGGCGTGGCAGAAAACGTCGGCGTCCACCTGGTTTTTGGGGCAGCCGAGGGAGATGATCGCAATCTTCATAGAACTTCCTTTATATACAGTATGTTTTTGCGCTGTCAATCCTCCGCCAGCGCGGCGCGGATGACACTGTGGCTGAACCCGCGGCGGGCCAGCGCGGCCGCTACCTGGTCCCGCTTGCCGGCGGCCAGTTTGGCGGCATAGTGCCGCTCCACCAGGGCGCGGGCATTGGCCAGTTCAGGGTCTTCGCCGTCATCGGCTTCGGCATACAGTGCTTCCACGGCTTCGGCAGCGGTATCGCGGTCGATACCCTTCGCCGTCAGGTCCAGCAAAATTTCGCGGCGGGATTTCCGCTTGCGCAGCAGCTCCGCGGCACGGCGGCGGGCAAAATCGGCATCGTTCAAAAGGCCCAGTTCCCCGGCGCGCGCCACAGCGTAGGCGGCGCTGTGCTCGTCGAACTTGCGGCAGAGTTTCTGGTACAGTTCCCCCGCCGCGTGGTCCCGCAGCGAGAGATAATCCATGGCCTTATCCAGCGCACGGCGGGTGTCGCTCTGCTTGCGCAGGTCCTCGATCTGCCATTCTTCCAGCAGGTCTTCCTCGTGCAGGTCAGCCTTGGCAAAGGTATCTGCATCGAGGGAGAAGGCAAACTCGCCGTCAAAAAACAGCGCCATGCGGCCTTTTTTCGTTTCCTTGATTTGTGTCAGCTGGGGCATTATTCATCAACCATGATGTCCAGGTCTACCTCACTGCCGGTGGTCTTGGCAGCGGGGGCGGAGGCTGCGGCAGGGGCTTCCCCATCGGCGGCCGGCTTAACGATTTCCGAGGGGTCCAGCGGCTTCACGGTGCCCTTTTTACCGGCGGCCAGCAGGCGGTCCGCATTGGCACGCACGATCTTCTCGATCTCGTCCGAGATCTCCGGGTGCTCTTTCAGGAAGATCTTGGCGTTATCGCGGCCCTGGCCCAGGCGGACATCGCCGTAGTTGAACCAGGCACCGCTCTTCTGCACAACGCCCAGCTTGACGCCCAGGTCCAAAATCTCACCGATTTTAGAGATGCCCTCGCCGAACATGATGTCAAACTCAGCCTCGCGGAACGGCGGGGCCACCTTGTTTTTCACGACCTTGGCGCGGGTGCGGTTGCCGATGAAGGCGCCGGTGGAGTCCTTCAGGCCCTCGATACGGCGCACGTCGATACGCACGCTGGAGTAGTATTTCAGCGCGCGGCCGCCGGTGGTGACCTCGGGGCTGCCGTAGACCACGCCGACCTTCTCACGCAGCTGGTTGATGAAGATGCAGACGGTGTTCGTCTTGCCGATAACACCGGTCAGCTTACGCAGAGCCTGGCTCATCAGGCGGGCCTGCAGGCCGACATGGCTGTCGCCCATCTCGCCCTCGATTTCGGCTTTGGGCACCATGGCAGCGACCGAGTCCACGATGATGGCATCGATAGCGCCGGAGCGCACCAGTGCTTCGCAGATCTCCATGGCCTGCTCACCGGTATCCGGCTGGCTGACCAGCAGGCTGTCAATGTCTACGCCCAGCGCGGCGGCGTACACGGGGTCCAGCGCATGCTCAACGTCGATGAACGCGACCTCGCCGCCCATCTTCTGGGCTTCGGCCAGGATGTGCAGAGCCAGCGTAGTTTTACCAGAGGATTCGGGGCCGTAGACCTCGATGATACGGCCGCGGGGCACACCGCCGATACCCAGGGCCAGGTCCAGGCCCAGGCTGCCGGTGGGGATGGCGTCGACCTGCATGGCGATGTTGGCGCCCAGCTTCATCACAGCGCCTTTGCCAAACTGTTTTTCGATCTGCGCCAGGGCCGTTTCCAGTGCCTGCTTCTTGTCAGAGGCCGGGCCGGGGGTCTTGGGTGTCGTATCTTTTTTTGCTGCCATGGTTTTGCTCTCCTTTTATCTCAAAAACACAATTGCAAGGTAGTACAGGGGTATTATTTCCCAGATGCCCCTATTATACACGATTTTCACGCGCAGTACAACTGTTTGTTGTGTTTTAGTAGTACCTTAAACAGGATTTTCAAGCGGTTTTCGAAAAAAAACTACCCGGTCATTGCCGTCTGCATCCTTGCGGCAGGTGCCAGCCTGCCAACCGGCAGCCTTGCCCAGCTCCAGCACAGCCTCGGCCTGGGCGTAGCCGATCTCCAGCACCAGCCAGCCGCCGGGGCGCACCGCATCGTAATACTGGCGCACCAGCACGCGGTAAAAGTCCAGGCCGTCCGCGCCGCCGTCCAGCGCCATGGCCGGCTCCCTGGCGGTCTCGGGCATTAAATTCTGCATCTCGCGGGCCGTCAGGTAAGGCGGATTGGAGATGATGAGGTCGGCGCTCTCCGGCTCGATCTGGGTATAGTAGTTCATCACGTCGCCGCGCTCGGCCTGGGTGGTCTTGCCGCCCAGCGCTGCCACATTGGCGGTCAGGTAGGGCCAGGCGTCATGGCTCAACTCCACGCAGGTCACCTTGGCACTGGGCACAGCGCGGGCAATGCCCAGGCCCAGGCAGCCGGTACCGGCGCACAGGTCGTAGACGACCGGGGCCTCGCTGTCCTTCAGCAGCTCGATAGCGGTCTCGCAGACGACCTCGCTGTCGGCGCGGGGGCAAAGCACGCCGCGGCCGACCTTGAGGGTAAAGTCCAGAAAGTCCCACTCCCCCAGCAGGTATTGCAGGGGTTCGCGGCCCGCGCGGCGCTCGGCCAGCACCTGCAGGCGGGAGGCTTCCTCGGCGGTGGGGCCGTCGTCCAGCCTGTGGTCACGGCCTGTCACAAATGTATACAACTGCGCCGCATCAAAGCGGGCATCGGGCACCCCGGCCATCATCAGCCGGGCGCAAAGTTTTTGATAAGCAGCGTTCACCAGCGGGCTTCCTCCTGATTTTCGGGCAGTACCGGGGTCACTGCCGCAATAGCAACTTCGATCATCGAGTCGTCCGGCTCAAAGGTCGTCAACCTCTGCATCCACAGCCCCGGCTGGGACACGATACGGGACAGCACACCGTGGGAGCGGCCGGCCCACTTTAGAATTTCATAGCACACGCCCACTAGCAGCGGGAACATGCACAGCTTGTACACGATGCGCAGACCGGTGCTGGTCCAGGGCAGCACCGCATACAAAAAGATGCTGATGATAATGACCAAGATCATAAAACTGGTGCCGCATCGGGGATGGAACCGGCTCTGCTTGCGGATGTTTTCCACGGTCAGCGGCAGGCCCGCCTCGTAGCAGGCGATGGTCTTATGCTCGGCGCCGTGGTACTCAAACACGCGGTGCAGTTCCTTCATGCGGGTACACAGGAACATATATAAAAGGAAGATGGCCATTTTCAGCGCACCTTCTAAAATCACGCGCCCCCAGCGGCCCAGCGGGATAAAGCGGATGAGCTGCCCGGTCAAAAAGGTGGGCAGAAAGGTGAACAAAAACAGCGCCAGCGCCACACCGGCAAAGGCAGCGCAGGTCATCAGCACGTTCTGGAACACCGGGCCGGTGTGCTCGTCCAGCCATTTGTCCAGCTTGCTTTCCGGCTCGGCGTCCTCGACGCCCTCCATAGCCACATCGGCGGCGTGCATCAGGTACTTGTAGCCTTTGTACAGGTTCTCGGCCATGTTGCAGACGCCGCGCAGCAGCGGCACTTTGTTGTACCAGCGGGTCACGACCTTATCGTAGGTCAGGTCGATGGTCCCATCCGGCTTGCGCACGGCACAGCAGATCTTCTCAGGGCCGCGCATCATGATGCCTTCCATCAAGGCCTGGCCGCCGACGGAAGTGCGAAATTCATTGGGCATAGTTTCTCCTTGGCCGTTTTATACGGTATAACATTATATTTTCTCGTGCAGGTGTTCCTGCCCGGGGTGGTAGACCGGCAGCGTGATGCTGACCGTGGTCCCCTGCCCCAGGGTGGAAGCAATATCCACGCGCCCGCCCAGCGCGGTGATGATCTCATCCACCACTGCCAGACCAATGCCGGAGCCCCGCACCGAGTTTTTGGCTTTGAAAAATTTCTGTTTGACCTTTTCCAGGTCGTCGGGTGCAATGCCGCGGCCCTGGTCGCGCACCGCCGCCGTGACCAAATCCCCCCGCCGGGTCAGCGTGAGGAAGATGGTTCCGTCCGGCTCGGAGTATTTGATGGCGTTGTCCAGGATGTTGATGAACACCTGGTGCAGCCGCGCCGGGTCCGCCCACACCGGGTAGGGGTCGGGCGGTTCCTCGTAGACGAAGTGCAGCCCCTCCTGCCGGATGCGGGCCTCCACAAACAGGGCCGCGTCGGTGGCCTCGGCCACCAGGTCCAACACCTGGCAGTTCAGTTTGATGCCGTTCTGCAAACGGGAGAAATCCAGCAGTTCTTCCACCATCGTGTACAGGCGGTCGGTCTCGGTACCGATGACCGAAAGCCCGCGCTGGTAGTTCTTATCCGTGGGGTCGTCGATGTTGCCGATGGTCTCGACCCAGCCTTTGATAGAGGTCAGCGGGGTGCGCAGCTCATGGCTGACCGAGGAGATGAACTCATTCTTCAGCCGCTCGGTCTCGGCCAGGTCCTCGGCCATCTGGTTGATGGTCTTGCACAGGCGGCCCACCTCGTCGTTATACCGGTTGTCCGGTAGGCGCACCTGCAAATCGCCTTTTGCAATTTTTGTCGCTGTTGCTTCAATTTCCCCCAGCGGCCGCACGATGGAGCGCACAAAAAACAGCCCGCTCCAAATCGTGAACACCAGCACCAGCACACCCACGCCGGTGGCGGCGGTAACGGTGTTCCACCACTGGCGGTCCACCAGCGTTAGGCTGGTGACAAGGCGCATGGCCGCCACATTGCCGGCCGCGTAGGGCACCAGCTCGGTCACAGCCATCACCCGTTCGCCCTGGGGCGTGGTGAAGATGTCGTGTCCTTTGCCGCTGGCGGAAGTCTGCGCCGACAGAAAGTCGGTGCCGTCGGTCAGGTCGCGTGTCATGGTGCCGCTGCTGGTGGCCAGGATGACCCCCTGGGCATCCAGCAGCATAAACTCGAACTTGTCCTTTTCGTCGAACTGCTCGACGGTGCGGCGCAGGGCCTGGCCGCGGCTCTCGGAGGTCTCGTTGGCGTCGCCCGCCGTGCCGGTGGCCTGCAAGCGGCCCGCAATGGTGGAAAAGCGGCTCTCCGCCGCACGCTGCACGCTGCCGTACAGTTCCCGATAATCGGTATAGAGGAACATCACTTCAGCCGCCAGGATCACCAGCACGGTGATCAGCAGGCTGCCCCGCACCCACCGCTTGGTAATGCCGGCTGCCGCCATTGAGGGTTCCTCCTTTCCTGTTCTATGTTATCGCTCGCTTCTAAGGCTCCCTCTGTGAGGGGGCCATTCGCTCACTTACGCATTCCACCGGTATCCATACCCCCACACGGTTAAAATGTGCTGGGGGCTGCTGGGTTCGTCCTCGATCTTCATGCGCAGGCGGCGGATGTTCACATCCACGATCTTCACATCGCCGAAATAATTCTTGCCCCATACGCCTTCCAAGATCTTCTCCCGCACCAGCGCTGTGCCGGGGTTGCGGAAGAACAGCTCCATGATCTGGAACTCCACCTGGGTCAGGTCGATGGCCGTGCCGTTTTTGTACAGCATGCGGCTCTTTTCATCCAGCACAAAGGGGCCGCTGATGAGTTGCTCCTGCTCCCCGGCGGGTTTGGCGGGCACGCCGCCCCGCTTGATGCGGCGGGTCAATGCTTCCAGCCGGGCCACCAGCTCCGACACAGAGAAGGGCTTGGTAATGTAATCGTCCGCACCGATGGACAGCCCGCGGATCTTATCGCTCTCCTGCCCTTTGGCCGACACGATAATGATGCCGATCTCGTTGTTCTCGCGGCGGATCGTCTCGCACAGACTCAAACCGTCCATTCCGGGCAGCATAATGTCCAGCAGGGCGGCGTCGCACTCCTCGCCATGGTGCATCAGTTCTAGGGCGCGCTCTGCACTGGGGGCCTCCACGACCTCCCAGCCGGCCATTTTCAGGTTCAGGGCGACCATTTCGCGGATGCTCGCTTCGTCTTCTACGACCAGAACTCGTTTCATAGCCTATCCTTTCTTTACGCCGTGCCCAACAGCACGGTATTGCTCTTGATATAGTCCATGCTCAAACCGTAGTAGCTTGTCACCATGCGAGCCTGCAGCTGCTGGCTGCCGATGGTGGCGATGCGCTCGTACTCGATGCTTTCCGGCTCGTCTAGGTCCACCACGCGCATCTCACAGTACACAACGGTACCCTCACGGTTGCAGATCAGCCAGCCGGTGCTGCTCTGGTTGCCCCGGATCATGATGCTGCCGTGCATCGATTCCGGCAATGCCATAAAGAAGTTTTCCTTGCTGTCATACACGCCGAACAGGCTGTTGCCGCCGCTGTTGTTGGCATAGTCCTTCCACAGCAAAAACACCAGCCGCTTGTCCACCGGGGTCTGCAGGTCGCCGCCGTCATCGATCTCCGCCGGGATGTCCACGGTGCCGTTGCCGTCGATGTCGCGGCTCAGCAGCTCGGTGTGGTAGCGCAGCGTGCTGCGCTGGGGGTCGCTCAGGCCCGGCGGATGGTACGGCTGCAGCGAGCCGGACTCGGCATCATACAGGATAATGTCCGATACCATCGCGTTGCCGTCGGCCCAGGCATCCATCACCAGGTAGGCAGCATCATCCCGGCCAGTGCCCGCGTGCAGGGCCGCGCATCCGTTGTAGCTGCCCGCGCCCAGCGCCAATGTCTGGATGGAGCGGAACTCGCCGTCCACATTGGTCAGCAGTTGCAGGGTCACGCCGCCCATCTCATTTTCCGGCAGGGCCAGCACCAGGTCGGTAGTGTCCTTCTTGCCGGTCAGGTCGGCCAGCAGCAGTTGGGTGTAGCTCTGGCTGATGACGGTGGTGATGTTCTCCCCATCATATTGATACACCACGCAATAGCTGTCACCCTGGGCGCTGCTGTAGCCGACGACCAGCTGTTGGGACTCAGCGTTTTTCAGGTTGGCAGTGTTGAAGTTTTCTACTTCGCTGGACAGGCCTTCCACCGTGCGGCTGACCCGCCAGCTGTCTTCGCCGCTGGGTTCCAGCACAGCCAGGCAGACGTTGGAGCCGGTGGTGTCGGCAGTATACAGCACAGCGGCTTCGTCCTCACCGTCACCGTCCCAATCGCCAAAGGCAAAGGGCGACAAGAAATCACCGCTGGCCGGGTATTTTAGGGTAGCGCTGCCGCCCAGGTAGCTGTTCAGCGCCTTTTGCAGTGCGCTGCTTTCCCCCGACAACTGCGGTGCCCGCAGCAGGGTCTCCACATCCCCGTAGCTGCTGCACCCGGTGAGGAGGAGGGCCGAAAAGACCAGGGCCAGCGCCAGTTTTTGTTTTGTCTGTTTCATCTGTGCCGCCCTCCCTTTCCGATATGAATACAGAGTATAGTATAGCACATTTACGGCAAAGCCGCAATGCCCAGGAGCATGAGCAGGCAGCCGGCGGCGGCACCTAAAATGCCGGGCAGGCGGTGGGCCGGGGCGAAGGCCGTGGGCAGCAGTTGGGCCAGGGCGACCCAGATCATAATGCCTGCCACCAGCACCATCGTGCCGGTCAAAAATCCGGTTGTGAACAGGCTGCGGAACAAAAACAGTGCCACCAGGGCGCCCGCCGGTTCGGCCAGACCGGAGACCAGTGCCGCCAGTGCACCTTTGGCCCGGCTGTTGGTGGCATAGGCAAAGGGCACCGCCACTGCCAGACCTTCGGGGATATTGTGCAGGGCAATGGCCAGGGCTGTGCGCAGGCCGAGGGCGGGGTCAGCTGTTCCGGCAAAGAGGGTCAGCACCCCCTCCGGGAAGTTATGCAGCAGCAAGGCCGTGCCGGTTATCAATGCCGTGCGCATAGCTTTGGTGCGAGCGGTGTTCTGGCCGTATTTTGCGGCCAGTTCAGTTTCCTCGGGCAGCAGGCGGCCCAGCAATCCGGCGGTGAGCATACCCAAGGCCAACAGCGTTACGATTGCTCCCCCACAGGGAAGCGGCTGCAGATAGCCGCTGTAAAATTCCAGTGCTTCGGGCATCAGATCCGCCAGCGACGCGGTAAGCATTACGCCCCCGGCGAAGCCTGCACTGGCGGCAAGCATAGTTTCGCTGGGTTTTGCCAGCGCGGCCAATGCGCCGCCCAAACCTGTTGACAATCCGGCCAAAGTTGTAAGTACGATTGGTGATGCCTGCATATGCAATTCCCCCTTTGGGGGACTGTATGCCCTAGATGCAGCGCGTATGCTATAAGGCAGCACCACACAATTCCCGCCTTACGGCTTAAGCACCGCTTCGGCGGCTGCGGCACAGCATCTGCGTTGCCAAAATGCTCGATAATACACAAAGTATTATCTGCGCTTTTGGCTTAGCAGCTGCCGCACCTCGCTCGCCGTATCGGCACTTAGAATTGTGCGGTATTGCCATAACAAAACACCCCCTGTCCAGCTATGCCGCCAGACAAAGGGTGTTTTATTATTGTATTAAAAGTTCTTTCGGTTCCTTTCTTTCAAGAAAGGAACAAATCCCCCGTAATTAGTACCCGCTGCCCGCCTCACCGGAGGTCAGCAGTTTGACAGCACGGGAGGTGCCCAGGCGATCGGCGCCGAGGTCGAGGAACTTCTCGATGTCCTCGACGGTGGAGATGCCGCCGGCGGCCTTGATCTTGCAACGGCCCTTGACATGCTCGGCGAACAGCTCGATGTCATGGAAGGTTGCACCGCCGGTGGAGAAGCCGGTGGAAGTCTTGATGAAATCAGCACCGGCCTCGGGCACGATGTCGCACATCTTGATTTTCTCTTCCTCGGTCAGCAGGCAGGTCTCGATAATGACCTTCAGCACCTTGTCACCGACGGCAGCCTTGACGGCAGCAATATCATTGCGCACGTCATCGTACTGCTTGTTTTTCAGCCAGCCGATGTTGATGACCATGTCCACCTCGGACGCGCCGTTTTCCACAGCAGTCTTAGCTTCAAAAGCTTTGCTCTTGGTGTCCATAGCGCCCAGAGGGAAGCCGACCACGCAGCAGACCGGCACGCGGCCCGCCATGTACTCGGCCGCCTTGGCAACATAGCAGGTGTTAATGCAGACGGATGCGCAATGGTTGGCGATGGCCTCATCGCACAGGGTCTGGATCTGGGGCCAGGTGGCCTCGGGCTTCAGCAGGGTGTGGTCCACCTTGCCGAGCATTTCTTCTTTCGTGTACTTCAACGAAAATTTTCCCCCTTATCGCAATGTTTGCACAGGCGGGCCTGGTGCAGGCCCAGCGCTGCAAAGACGATGGACGTAATGCTGACGGTAGCGCCAATGATACCAAGGATCAAACCAACCAGACGGAACGCATGGCCGCGCACTTTCTGTTTCATAGGGGATGCCTCCTTTTTGGGTCGTAACTTTTTATGTACCAGCCGTTTTGCCTCGTGGGTCAATAACGGATGATGCAGCGCAAATTTTGCCACCTTAAAAACAAGCATGATCTGCTCCTTCGGGTGTAAATTTTACTTCTTTTTAAAAATCAGCACCTTGCTGAAAATGTAGTTGGACAAAATCACGATCACCTGGCTGAACAGCTTGACGCCCATCGCCCACAGCTTGGCATTGGTCACAGCAAAGCCGACGTGGGGGCCCAACAGGCTGACGCCCACCCAGATAATGACCTGGTCCATGACCATGGTGGCGATGCGGCAGGATACAAACTGCCCGAACTCCGCCCAGGCTGCTTTACCGGTGTTCTGGCTTTTGAACACAAAGGTACGGTTCGTCCAATAGGCAAAGAGGATGCAGATGACGTTATCCAGGACATTGCCGATACCGGTGGCAAAAGCCGTGCCCAGTGCCGCCTGGAATACAGCAAAGACCACCAGGTTCAGCAGTGTTGCCAGCCCGCCAAAGAACAGGTAGGCCAAGCCCTCGTAATATTTGTTGATAAGATCTTTGATTTTTTGCATGACGGCTCCCGTTTTACCCTTTCGCTTGTAGGGGTCGATGCTCGCATTGCGGGGTCGCGCAGCGATCAATGCCCCAGTGGGGCATTGAACCGCACGAGCGGGCCAGCATCGCTGGCTGGCGGGCATCGTTTTGCCCGCTAAGCGGTCCCGCGAGCGGATGCAAGCATCCGCCCCTACAGTTGAGGGTGATTGCCTAATACTAAAAAAGGGGCCTGCCTGTTACTACAGGCAGGCCCCTTAACGGTTGCTTACAGATTATTCAGCATCCTCGGCCTCGTCGAGGCAAGCCTTCATGGACAGGCTGATGCGCTTGCGGTCGAAGTCGACAGCAGTCAGCTTAACGCGGACTTCGTCGCCAACCTTCAGCACGTCAGAAACCTTATTCACGCGCTCATTGCTGATCTCGCTGATGTGAACCAGGCCATCGATACCGGGCATGATGCGGACGAAAGCACCAAACTTGGTGATGGAAACGACGGGAGCGGTGAACTCGGTGCCGACGGGGACCTCATTCTCCAGCTTGACCCAGGGGTTGTCCTCTTCCTTCTTGTAGCCCAAGGAGACCTTCTGGTTCTCGGGATCGTAGCTCTTGACGTAGACTTCGATCTCGTCGCCAACACTGACAACCTCAGAGGGATGCTTGATGTTGGACCAGCTCAGCTCGCTGATGTGGCACAGGCCGTCAACGCCGCCGACATCCACGAAAGCGCCGTAAGAGGTCAGGCTCTTAACAACGCCCTTGTACTGCTTGCCGACCTCGACGTTAGCCCAGAACTCCTCACGCTTAGCCTTGTTGGCCTCAGCAGTGACCTTGTTGATGGAGCCGACGATCTTGCGGCCAGCGCACTCGGTGATGACCAGCTGAACGTGCTGACCAACCAGCTTGGTGTAATCCTCGTCGCGGCGCATGGTAGCCTGAGAGCGGGGAACAAAGACGCGAACGCCCTTGACATTGACAACAACGCCGCCCTTGTTGGCTTCCATAACGTCACCTTCCATAACGGTGCCGTTCTCAGCAGCCTCGGAAACGTCCTTCATACCCTTCTGGGCCTCGAAACGGACGCGGGAAAGGGTATCGACGCCTTCCTGGTCGTTGGTCTTGATAACGACCAGATCCAGATCGTCGTCTACCTTAACAAGGTCTTCCATCTTAGCGTTGGGGTCATGGCTCATCTCGCGCAGGGTGACAACACCGGTGTGCTTGGAACCATCGATACCGACGACACACTCCGTCGGGGAAACGCTGATGACCTTGGCTTTTACGATTTTACCTGCGTACAGGGGCTTTGCTTCGGATGCAGCGAGCATCTCCTCAAAGCTCATGTCGTCACGGATCTCTTCACTCATACTGTTAAGTACCTCCTCAATTATAGACGAAGGCGTTGAAGCCCCGGCCGTTACGCCCACTGTCACAGCATCTTTCAGCCATGCCGGGTCGAGTTCATCAGCAGTCTCGACGTTGATGGCTACAGCATGCCGTGCAGCGACCTGTAAAAGCTTTTGGGTATTGGAAGAATGATGACCACCAATGACGACCATATGATCGCATTTTTGGCTGAGGTCTTCCGCTTCCTGTTGCCTCGCCCACGTTGCATTACATATTGTATCAAAAATTTCGGCTTTTGTACACTGTTTTTTTAAAAATTCCTTGCACTTTTCCCAGCTTTCCACACGGAAAGTCGTCTGCGCCACCACGTAGATGGATTCTTGTTGCAAAAGTTCCGGGAGCATTTTCTCCAGTTCTTCCAGATTGGCGAAAACTTTCACTTTTCCTTTTGTGTGGCCGACAATCCCCTGCACTTCAGGGTGGCTGGCATCGCCCGCAACCAACAAAAGTGCATGATTTTCGTCTGCCCTCATAGCAATTTTATGGATTTTTGCCACGAACGGGCAGGTGGCGTCGTGATACGCCAGGCGGCGTGTGCTTATTTCGTCGTAGACCGTCTGGGGCACGCCGTGGCTGCGGATGATGACCTCGTACCCATCGGGCACGCTGGCCACATCGGGGCAGGTCAGGGCGCCTTTGGCCTCCAGATCCTCCACTACCTGGGGGTTGTGGATCAGCGGGCCGAGGGTGGCCACTTTGTGGCCGTCGGCCAGCAGGTCATAGGTCAGCTTGACTGCGCGGTCCACGCCAAAGCAGAAGCCCGCGGTCTTGGCACGGATAATATTCATCGTTATACCTCGTTTTTCAGGTTATGCGCCCTGGGTCTCTCCCTCTGCTGCTTCGGGCAGTGCGGGCTTTTCGGCGGGCTGTGCTGCCTCGGCGGGCTGTGCGGCGGGCTTTGGCTCCCCGGCAGGCTTCGCCTTTTCGGCAGCCTTGGGGGCGGGGTCGTCGGCCTCAACAGTCTCGGCTGCCTGCACGTCAAAAGCGTTGGCTTTCAGCAGGGCCTCCAGCTCGTCCTTCAGGCGGTTCTTCATGCGGCGCAGTTCGGCGATCTTGTGGCTCTGGTCCTTGATCTGCAGGTCAGCGGCGGGGATAGCCTCGCCAAAGACGATGCGCACCTTGCAGAAGAGATGCAGCCGCCCGTCTTTGGTGCCGTAGATGATGCGCACCGGCAGCATATCGGCCCCGGCTGCGGCAGCAATGACGAACGCGCCGCTCTTGATCATGCCCAATTTACCGGTCTTGGTACGGGTGCCCTCGGGGAAGATCATGACACCGGTGCCGTTTTTGCACTCGTTCGTAATTTTTTCCAGCGTGACGGTGTCGCCCTTGCCGCGCTCGATGGACACCGCGCCCATGCAGCGCAGGAACCACCCAGCCAACGGATTTTTGAACAGTTCCTCTTTGGCCAGGATGCGCAGGCGCTTCCAGTCAAAAATCGTAATGGCGATGAGCACAGGGTCCAGGTTGGCGATATGGTTGGGCGCAATGACGTAGGCACGGCCATCCCGGACGGCTTTCAGGTTTTCGCGGCCGATGACCTGGATGCGGAACACGATGTGCGCCAGCACCCAGACGATGGGCAGCAGGATCCAATACAACAGCATAGCGCGTCCCCCTTAAATATGTGCAAGAATCGTGCGCTTGAGCAGCTCGAAGCTTTCGTCAAAGCCGATGTCGCTGGTGTCCACCAGGATGGCATCGTCGGCCTGCTTCAGCGGAGCGATGGCCCGGTGGGTATCCTGGTAGTCGCGCTGCCGGATGTCGGCCAGCACGGTGGCGAAGTCGGCAGGCTGGCCTTTTTCTTCCAGTTCCTTGCGGCGGCGCTCGGCGCGGGCCTCGGCGCTGGCGGTGAGGAAAATTTTCACGGTAGCGTTGGGCAGCACCACGGTGCCGATGTCCCGGCCATCCATCAGGATGTTCTGGTCCGCAGCCAGTCCGCGCTGGGTGTCCAGCAGAAAGGCGCGCACCGGCGGATGGGCCGACACAGCGGAGGCCGCCATGCCGATGTTCTCGGCGCGGATGGCGTCGCTGACGTCCTCGCCGTTGAGGTAGATGTGCTGGGCGCCATCCACCAGGCGGATGGCCAGCTTGATTTGGGGCAGCAGCGCCGTTACAGCGGCTTCGTCCTTGGGGTCGACCCCGGCGCGCACGGCGTACAGGCCGATGGAACGGTACATAGCGCCGGTATCCACATAGACGTAGCCGAGATCTTTCGCCAGCCGTTTCGCCAGGCTTGATTTTCCGGCCCCGGAGGGCCCATCAATTGCTACAGAGATCATTTTTATCACCTTTTATAAATAAAATCTTTTTATCAACCGTCCTATGCAGGGGGGCGATGCTTGCATCGCCCCCTGCATCCACCTCAGGGCAATTTGTAGGGGGCGGCGTCCTCGACGCCCCGCACCTCACATCGCCCTTACCGCTGCCTGCGCGGTGGACCAGGCGATCTGCAAATTGTACCCGCCGGTGCGGGCGTCCACGTCCAGCACCTCGCCGGCAAAGTACAGCCCACTGCACAGCTTGCTGGCCATGGTCTTGGGGGCCACTTCCTTCACGTCCACGCCGCCGGCGGTGACCACGGCGTGCTCCTTGTCGCCCAGGGCCGTGACCGGCACCTGCCAGTGCTTGCACAGCTGCACCAGCGCCTGCTTCTGCTCCTTTGTAATTTGCGCGGCGCGGGTCGCGGGGTCGACGCCCCACTTTTCCACCGCCACCGGCCGCATCGAGTTGGGCAGCAGTTTGGCTAGCGCGCCCTGGACGCTGTGGGCGCCCTGCTCGGCAAAATCGCGGGTCAGGCGGTCGTACAGCGTCTTTTCATCCAGCGCGGGCTTTAAGTCAAACTCGCAGATATAACGGTGCTTCGCTATATCCTCAATATAGGTACTGGCCGAGAGCACCAGCGGCCCGGACAGGCCAAAATGGGTAAACAGCGCTTCGCCCTGCTCGGTGAACAGCTCCTTGCCGTCGCACAGCAGGGTCAGCCGCACGTTGCGCAGGGCCAGACCCATCATGCGGCGGCAGGCCGGGTCCGGGCTGATGAGGCTGCACAAACTGGGCTGCGGCGTCACGATGGTATGCCCCGCCTGCCGCGCCAGCTTGTAGCCGCTACCGTCGCTGCCGGTGGCCGGGTAGCTGATGCCGCCGGTGGCGATGAGGGTGTTCTCTGCCCGCAGTGTCTCGCCCCGGTCGGTGACAGCGCCCTTGCAGACGCCGTCCTCTAACAGCAGCTTTTTAGCGCTGCCGCGCACAAATTCTGCATCCCGGGCATAGTCCCGCAGGGCCGCCAGCACATCGGCGGCGCGGTCGCTTTGGGGAAAGACCCGGCGGCCGCGCTCGGTCTTCAGCGGCACGCCCAGTTCCTCAAACAGCTGCATGGCCGAGGCCGGCGGGAAGGCGTACAGGCTGGAATACAAAAACCGCCCGTTATGCCGCACGTAGGGCAAAAACTCCCGCACGTCGCTGTCGCTGGTGACGTTGCAGCGGCCCTTGCCGGTAATGAGCAGCTTCTGCCCCGGGCCTTTGGGGTTGTGCTCCAGCACCGTCACTGTCAGGCCCTTGGCGCAGGCCGCGCCCGCCGCCATCAGGCCTGCGGCGCCGCCGCCGATGACCAATAGATCCGTCATGCGTTATCCTTTCTCTTTTTCCCAATGGGCCATCCGTACAAAAACAGCCCGGTAAACGCGTACACCGCCAGCAGCGGGGGCACGGTAGCCAGATACATCGTGCTGGTGCCGATGCCGAAACTGGACACCTCCACAAAGGCGATCATAGCACAGCGCAGCAGTGCAATGCCGAAGATGCCGAACAGCAGCAGCCACGGAACCACGGTTTCGGCCGTGTGTTTTTTTCGCAGATTCGTAAAAAGATGTATCAACCGGAACAGCACCGCGCACAGCACGCAGACCGTCAGCACCACGCTGTACACGGCGGTCCATGCCTGCATCACTGCAAACACAG
This sequence comes from uncultured Oscillospiraceae bacterium, assembly GCA_900539695.1. Lineage (GTDB taxonomy): Bacteria > Bacillota > Clostridia > Oscillospirales > Ruminococcaceae > Gemmiger. The sequence continues at coordinate 30,893 of UQDG01000011.1, read as the reverse complement.
CCTTCTGGTAGGGGCTGTAATAGGGGGTATCCTCCCCCGCCACGGCGGCATTATTGAAACCGCAGTGCAGGTAGCCGGACCAGGCGGCAATATCATCGGTGGTGCCGATGGACCGTAGGTTTTCATAGGGCTGGCAATCCTTAAAGCCCAGCACATGCCAAAAGCCCTTCCAGGTCTCGGCCAGGGTCGCGCCCACGTACTCGGCCTTGATGGGCTGGCTGGTGGCAACCCGCTTGCCGGTGCGGCTGGGCAGGGTGCCCGCGTCACAGGCGGCGTTGATCTTATCGGCCACGTTCTGCCAGTAAGCATCGGCGGTCTGGGCGCTGTCGTAGATGCCCTCAAACTGGGCGGCGCGGCGGATAGCCCAATAGAAGCTGCCCGCGCGGTAGTCGTTCAGGCCGGGGTCGCGGAAGTCGTTCTCCATCTGGGCGTCCTCCTCCAGCCAGTAGGCCAGGGGTTCCAGCTCGGGCACGGCTTCGTAAATTTTGGCGCGGGCATCGGCAGGCACCGACAAGTAGGGCGCGTCGCTGTCGGTATCCACCCGCATCATCGCGCCCATGGCGGCAGCAAAGGAGCCTTCGGAAAAATCCGACAGGGCAAACACGCCGTAGTGGCTGTAATTCAGCCCGCAGAAGGTCAGCACCCCCGCCGCCAGCACGGCATACGGGATAGCCTGCGCCGCGCAGCAGAGCCACCGGCGCTTGCCAACCAGCACCACCAGCACGATGATGGTCGCCGCCCCGGCAAAGGGCAGCAGGAACATCCCCGCGTCCTCGCGGTCGAGATAGGCACAAGCCAGCCCCACGCCCGCCGCCAGCAGCCAGGGCCACAGCGGCTTTTGTCTCGCAGTGTAAAACACGGCCCGCAGGGCCATGCCCGCCATGCCCGCAAAGAAAACGAGGCACAGTGCCGGGAAGATGTTGTCCCGGTAAACGCGCAGCGTGTAGGCCGCCCAACCGGAGGGCAAAAACGCCAGCGCCCCAAACAGCCCCAGCGTCAGCACGCGGCCGCAGCCCGGCTCGGCGTTACGCCACAGCGGCGCAAAGGCAAAGGCCGCCAGCAGCGAAGCTGCGCACCACAGTGCTGCCCCGCTGACCAGATATGGCAGGTGCAGCACATGCAGCAGCGCCAGCCATACCGGGAAGAACATGGCCTTGGAGAGGGTCAGATAATCGTAAGCCCCCAGCCACTCCCCCGCCGTGATGGCCTGCGCCGCGCGGAACATCAGCTCGTCATCCAACGGTGCGCCGCCCACCCAGGTATACGCCTGCTGGAAGCTGGTCAGGCCGCAGCGCAGCAAAACCAGCACGGCCACGCCGCACCAGAAAGCACGCTTGTTCAGTTGCAGGCGGGGATACTTCATACATTTTACCTCGATGGTTCGTTATTGTTTTGGTGCCATAAAGTAGTATTCGTCCCGCCGGTCGTAGATGCCGGTGGCGGCAATATCCCAGGTGATATAGTCGGCCTTGTCGCCGTACCGTGCCTGCCAGCTGGCAAAGCGGTCGGCGTCGCCGGTCACATACAGGGTGTCCGGGTCCAGCGTGCCGCTGTCCACGGCGGCGCTGGTTTGGGCCGTCCAGTCGATGGTCACGTTCCACGCGCCGGTGTAGGTGTTCACATCGTACCCGTTGGTGACCATGCCGGGATGCCATGCCGCGCAGATGACGTTGCGGGCGTGGATGATGTCATCCGCCAGCATCAGCGTGCCGTAGTTATCGCGGCAGTCCACCAGCTCTTGCGGGTAGGGCTGCGGCTTGGCGGCGGTTTCTGCCATAGCAGCGTGCTTTTCAGCGATCATAGCACTCAGGTCAAACAGCTGCACAGCCGCCACCAGCACCAGCACCGCCGGATACAGCGCAGCCTTGCCCACACGGCGCAGCAGCCGCGCCAGCCCCACGATGCAAGCGGTCATCAGCACGTAGTACACAGGGTAGAACATCCGCCCGCTGGCGCGGAAGATGCCGCAGAGTTTCACCAGCCCCTCCGGCAGGGGGATGTTCAGCAGTTCCACATCGTCAAAGCAGACGACATTGGTAATGGCGAACAGCGTCATAAACGCCATGCCCAAAATAAGTACAAGATTGCGGCGCAGCAGCCCCGCCAGCGCGGCGCGGCCTGCCTTGCTGTGCACAGCCAACACCACTGCCGCCGCGCACAGCACGCCCAGCAATGCCAGCATGCCAAAGCCCAGATAATTGAAGCCGTCATACTGCCCGTACAGCTGCGGCCTGGCAGGCAGAATCCGGGACCAGGTGTACCCGCCCACGGAGCTGGGGTTGAACAGCGCGTTTAAATTGAAGGAGAACACGCCGTAATTTTCCCGGCTGGCGGAGTAGCCGTTGTTCAGCGAACCCAGCACCACGCCCGCCGCATATCCGGCCGCGCAGGTGCCCAAAAACAGCCCGCAGGGGGCCAGCAGTTTGCGGGTGTGCAGGGCGTTTTCCACCGCCAACAGCAACGCAAAGATGGCCGCCATCGGCAAAAAGTAGGGCGTAATGCCCACGCCCAGTGCCGCCAGCAGCCAGAACACCGGCATAAAGCAGCGTTGCTCCCGCCGGCCGCGCAGGTAGGCATACAGCGCAAACAGCACAATGTAATGGGAGGAAAGCGCCACATGGCGGAACGCCCGCTCGATCATGATGGGCGAAAACGCAAACAGCGCCGTGCCCGCCGCAAGCGGCAGCAGATCGTACAGGAACAGCCCCAGCACCAGCGCCGCGGCCATGCCCTGCAAAATAAAGGCGGCCAGCTCATACAGCCCGAACCACTGGAACTGCACTGGCAGCACCGGGGCCAGCAGCTTAAACAGCACCGACACCCAGGGCAGCGAATCGGTAAAGGAGATGTTTACGCCCGTCCTCGCCGGGTAGGCCAGGGCATCGGCCTGGGCCAGCGGGAACTGCCAGCTGCTGTTGCGGAACCCCAGCCACCCGGCGTAATGCTGGTGGATGTCGGTCTCGTCGTAGCCGTACCAGATCCAGGCATCGTTGGCGGGGTCCACCGGCGCGGTGCCGTACAAACACAAAAACGCCGCCAGTCCCAACAAGGCCCCCAGCAACAGCAAGGCCCAGGTTTTCTGTTTTTTCTGCAATGCCTGCATAGATGCTCCCATTTACTTTTGCAGCTTCTCGATGCTTTCCACGAGGTATTTTTGCTGTTTGAACGTCAATTCCAACAGCAGCGAGAGGTACTTGACCACGATGGCCAGCACGGCAAACAGCCCGGCAAAGCCCACGGTAATCACAAACATGGTGGTAGTCCAGCCCGCCACCGGGTGGCCTGTGGCGAAGATGACCAGCGTATACACCAGTTCCGCCAATGCCAGTGCCAGCATAAACAGGGTAATGCCCACGCTGGCCTTGAACCCGGCATCGGTGTACAGTGCCAGGCTGTCGATGGCCAGGTTGAAGCGGTGGGGCGCACCGGCCCCCACCCTGCCGTCAAATTCCAGGTCGGTCATTTTTAAGCCGCAGGCCGCATAGGCCGCCTTGCGGTAGGGCAGGTGGGCGCTGCTGGCATGTACGCGGTTGATGGCCCGCCGGGTGACCAGCCGGAACGCATCGGTGCGCAGCTGGTAATTGCTGTGGGAATTCGCGTTGAAAATGCGGTAAAACAGCCCGCTGCGGGTCGCCTTAGGGCAGACCGAAACGATGTCGCTGCCCTGCAGCGCCGTGCGGTACGCGTCAAAGATCATGGCCGCCGGGTAGCACAGCTCGGTGGAGTCAAACTCATACACATAGTCGCCGATACTGGCATCCAGGCCCGCGTTCATGGCGTTTTCCAGGCCGTGGTACAGGCTCATATGCAAAATCGTCAGCGGGGCGGCCTGGTCTTTGCCCCAGGCGCGCAGGCGCTCCACGGTGTCATCGGTGCAGGCGTCATCCACCACTACCAGTTCATACTGGGCGAAGTGGCTGTCCAGCTCCGCCGCCACCGCGCGGCAGAACTCTACCGCGCGGGCCCCGTCGTTATGGAGGTAGACCACGGCGGAGATAAAGTTTTTTTCCTTATTGTTGATACTACTCACAGTTCCAGCACCTCGTCCAAATCATAGACTGTGTTGATCTTGCCGGACAGCACGCTGACCAGCTTCGGCTCGTCACACATCACACGCACCACCGTGGGGCGGGAGTCGTCCACCTCGCTGGCCTTTAAGATCGGTTTCATGCTGAAAAGGCTGCTGTGGTAGGCAAAGCCATATTCCTCTTTTAAATATTTGCGGGCCAGCTGGCTCATGTAGGGCCAGGCACTGGCGGGCTTGGCCGGGCACTCATTGCAGTTGTACAGGTCGCCCGGCTTGCACACCCCGCCGCACGCCTGCTGGCAGGGGAAGGTCGCCACGCTGTCGTAGCTGGTCTCGTGGGGGGTAAAGGTCACGCTGGTCAGGCTGTGCAGACCGGTCTGGCCAAAGGGCATCAGGCTGAAGAACGGCCCGTCCATCACGGTGATGCCGGTGTTCTTCAGGCTTTCGTCCACAGTGCACAAAATGATCTCGCACTTTTCGTACTTAATGCCGAAAGGCGGCAGGCCCAGCATGGCGTGCACATCGTTCACGCCCGCGTAGGTGGCGTTGAGCAGGTAGGGCGCTTCGGCGGTAATGTCCCCCGCCGTCACGCGCCAAACATTACCCGCCTTCTCGATGCGGTCGGGCTTGTGGCTATAAGCCACTTCCACGTTGGGCAGCCGGGCCAGCTGCTCCAAAAACCAGCGCTTGAGCACCTGGGCGTCGTAGGTGTATTCGGTGGTCAAAAACGCGCCGTCACACAGGCCGTGGTTAAAGTACCGCTCCGGCGGCACATCGTCGCAGCGGATGCCCGCCGCGCGGCAGAACTGTCGGAACTCGGCCGCATTCGTCCAGGAAAAATGGGCGCTGGTGGCGTAGACCTGGTCAAACTCGGTATGCAGGCAAAAGCCATAATCCCGGCAGAACCGCTCAAAATAATGGGCAGATTTGATGGCCGTGGAGTAGCTGCGGGGGTAGTGGTAGCCCATATGCACCCGCGCCTGGTTGATGTAGGTCGCCCGCATAAAGGGCGCGGGGTCACGCTCCAGCACCAGCACCCGCTGCCCTGCCGCGCCGCACTTTTGCGCCGCATACAGCCCATACAGGCCCGCGCCAAGGATGATTTTATCGTAGGTCATGGCGTTTTCCTTCGTTCTGCCGTTTTTATTTCACGGGTTATATTTTCCAGCCAGTGCTTTCAGCAGTACCTGCATCAGGTCGCTGTTGCCTTTAAAGCCGTTGATCTTGGTGGGGGTCTTGCCGGTGGCGGGGTAGGCACGGGTCACGGGGACCTCGCAGGCCTTCATGCCCAACTGCGTGGCGCGGATGCTCAGATACGCCAGCAGCTCGTACCCCATAAACACGTCCCGCAGGGGGCGCACGTCGGGGTGGGTCAGGTACTCGCGGCTGTAGGCGCGGTAGGCGTTGGTGGTATCGGTGAACCACCGGTGCGCCCCCAGGCTGATGAGCGGCGCATGCACCAGCCGCACGGCGGCGTAGCGCACCGGCGGGGTGTTGACGGCGTGGCCGCCGCGGATGAAGCGGCTGCCCTGCACAAAGTCATAGCCCGCCTGCAATTTCTCGATGAATTTATGCACGTCCTCAATGGAATCCTTGTTATTGCCATCGATGGTCAGCACGCCCTTGTAGCCGCGGTTCAGGGCAAAGTAGATGCCCATGCGCAGCTGCGCCCCCTGCTTGCCGGGGCCGGTCTTGGTCAGCAGCGTGTTGACGCCGTACAACTGCAGGGTGTCCAGCTTCATGCTGCCGTCGGTGGAGCCGCCGTCGCAGATGACAATGTCGCACAGGGTGTCCACCCCGGCGGTCTGGGCGCGGCCCAGCTCGGTCAAAATGCGCGCCCCCTCGTTGATAACGGGGATCAGCAGGCAGTATTCACTGCGCTTGGGCAGCAGCTCGGCGGCGCGGTAATCAGGCACGCCCTGCAACGCCTTGCGTTCATATTCGATCATTGGAACACCTCCGCCACATAGTCCAGCGTCCGCTTTACGGTATCCAGGTCGGTGCGGGCCATCTCCACCGAAACAAAGCCCCGGTAGCCCACCGCGCCCAGCAGCAGGGCCAGCTCTTTATGCTCGGGACGCTTCTGGATGGGGGCCAGGCCCGGTTCGCTGATATGCACATGGCTGACGTACTTTAGGTCATCCACAAAATTCTGCAGCTTTTCACCCTGGGCCAGCATGGTGGACAGGTCCAGGTTGACGGCCAGGCCGGGGTTATCCAGCCGCTTGACAAGGCTGAACGCCTCGGCGGTGCCGTTTAAGTAGTTGGTATACATCGGGGGATTAGCCTCGATGGCCAGGCGCACGCCGTACCGCGCGGCCAGGTTGCCCGCCTGCATAAAGAAGGCTTCGGCGGCGGCATCGCTGTCACCCAGGGCGCGCATGCGGTTTTTGGGACAGCCGAACACCAGCGACGGGCAGTTCAGGCTGTGGGCAAACTGGAATGCCTCGGCGGTATAATCCAGCAAGTGCTCGGCGTCCGCCGGGTTAAAAATGTTGCCGGTCTGGCCGTACCAGATGCTTTGCATGCTGGGCACCGAGAAGCCCCACTGGTTTTTGAGATACCCGCCAAACAGCAGTGCGCTGGTCAAGTTTTCGTAGGGCATCTCCGGGAAGATGCGGGTCGGCGCGATCTCCAGTCCGGTAAAACCGGCCTGCTGCATGGCGGTGTAGACCGCCTCGTCGTCCTCTTTATGCCAGGCAATGTTGGAGATCGCCAGCTGATAGTTTGCCATCCTCAATCCCTCCACTCACGCAGGAAATGCGTAACATCGTCAAGTTCTTCTTCTTTGGTACACAGGTAGTCCCCGCTGCCGCCCAAAACGGCGGCATAACGGCTGCGCAGGTCGTAGTCAAACGGGGACTTGGGCAGTTCATTGGTCCAATCGGCTTTGCCGGTCACGGCGGTGTAGACCTCGGCGGCCGAGATGGGCGGTGTGCAAAGGTGCAGCATCGTCAGCCCTGCGGCGCGGGCGGTCTCGATGTCCTGCCACAGGTGGCCCAGGTTGTAGAACTGGTAGCGGCTGCGGGAATCGGTAAACGCCAGGGCGTTGAAATCGCTGGCCGCAAAAAAGGCCTTCAGCGCGGCCTTGTCCACCGTGCCGTTCAGCTTGTAAAAGCCGTTGTCGGCCAGGGTATAGCCGGTTTTTACCAGCAAGGATTTAGCCGCCAGTTCGTTGTATTTTTCCGGTTTGAGCATAGCCGGGGTGATGGTGTGCAGATCAAACAGGAAGTTTTTCTTCAACCCTGCACCATACAACGCGGGCAGGCGCACGATGAGGGCATCGTTAAAATCCTCCCGCACCCACTGTTCCAACTGCAGGCGATTGCGGCCATAGGCAGGCAGGCCGTCGGTATCGGGGGCATCGTCCTCACAGCGGCCGCGGCTGTCGGCAAACACGGCAATGCTGGAAATAAGCACCAGGGATTTTGGTGCAATTTTGCGCAGGTTTTCCCGGGCAGTGCGCATAACTTCCATGTCCGCTTCCGGGTCAGCGTTGGCCAAAAACATGGCCGCCGGCACGCCCGCATAGACGCAAAGGTCCGGCTGTGTGCCGTACTGGGCGGCAATATCGCTGCTATGGCACACCGCGGCAAACGTATGTTTTGCTCGCAGGTTGCCCCCCACAAAGCCCGTAGACCCCACCAGCAGATCCCTGTACATGCGCAATTCCCCTTTTACATATTGATACAGAATATATTATACCGTATCAGGGGCAAAAAAGCAACCAAAGCAAAAGGGAGAGACCGAAGCCTCTCCCTGCACTGTACCTCTATATACTTTTCTCTTACTTTTCCGCGCGCTTCATATATTCCTCAATGATCTTCAGCCCCACCTTGCCGGATTTCTCCGGGTGGAACTGGCATCCCACCACGCTGCCATGCGCTGCGGCGGCGCAAACTGCCCGGCTGCCGTACACGGTGTCGGCCAAACGGTCGGCCTCATCGGCGGGCTTCGCCTCGTAGCTGTGGATGAAATAGCACTCCTCGCCGGGCGTTACCCCGGCCAGCACGGTGCCGGCAAAATCGGTGCGTCCGCCCGCCGGGTTCAGCGGGTCCCAGCTGATATGCGGTACCTTCTGCGGGCGGCCCTGCACATCGGTGGAAGGAATCCGCACCACGCGGCCGGGAATCAGCCCCAGGCCCTTGTGCAGGCCGAACTCCTCGGATTCGTCAAACAGCATCTGCATGCCCAGGCAGATGCCCAGCAGCGGCGTGCCTGCGGCGGCTTTCTGGCGGATCAGCTCAATCAGGCCCAGCTTTTCCAGCCCGGCCATGCCGTCCTTGAACGCACCCACGCCGGGCAATACCAGCGCATCGGCGGCCAGCACATCCTCGGCCTTGCCGGTCACCAGGGTTTCGGCGCCAAAATGGGCAAAGGCGTGCTGCACGCTCAACAGGTTCGACAGGCCATAGTCGATGATCGTCACCTTTTTCATACGCGGCGCACCTCCACTCCCCCGGCGCGGATGTCCTCTTTCAGTTCCGCCACCGTCTCTTTTTTGTAGTGCAGCACCGCCGCGCAGGCCACGGCATCCGCCCCGGCGTTAGCACCGTCCACGATGTCATCACCGCAGCCCACGCCGCCGCCGCAGATCACCGGTATGTTGACAGCCTTGGTCACGGCCTCGATCAGTTCCAGATCCATGCCTCGCTGCAAGCCCTCGTTGTCCACGCTCATTAGCAAAATTTCGCCCGCGCCCAGCGCTTCACCGCGCTTGGCCCACTCCACCACATCGTAGCCGGAGTGTGCGCGGCCGTTGTCGTAGTAGGCCTCCCACTTGCCGGGCCAGGTGCGGCTGCGCTTGGCCTGGATGGACAGCACCATGCACTGGCTGCCAAACGCCTCGGCCACCTCGGTAATCAGCTCCGGCCGTTTGATGGCCGCTGTATTGATGGCGACCTTATCCGCACCCATGGCCAGAATGTGGCGCACGTCCTCGACGCTGCGCAGGCCGCCGCCCACGCAGACCGGGATGTACACATCATCGACGGTTTTGCGCACGATGTCGCTCAAATTATTGCGGTTGTAAAGGCTGGCCACGATGTCGATGTAGAGCAGTTCATCGATGCCCTGCTCGTAATATTCTTTGGCGAACTGGTTGGGGTCGCCCAGTTTTCGCAGCCCCTCCAGCTGGATACCCTTGACCAGGTTGGTGTCCTTCACATCCAATCGGGCGATCAGGCGTATTTTTTTACCCATAATGTTTGCCTCAACTCAAATCTCGTGGTGGGTGCCGCGCGGGTCGCCCCACAGTACCTCGCTGTCGCCCTCGTAGGGGGTGTAGCGCAGCTTCCACATGTTGTCCTCCCACTTCCACAGATGCGGCGAGCGGAAACGGTCGGCCAGCTGCATAAAGTATTCGCGGTCCATGCGGGGCTGCTCAAACAGCTGGCTGGCCCAGGGGAAATGCTGGCGGTCCAGCGACAGGTATTGGAAAATTTCTTTCTCAAAGCGGTCGGGATACTCGCCGTCAAACTTCTTGCACAGTGCCTTGCCTTCGTCCAGGGTGATCTCCTCGTTGCGGATTTCCTGGGCGGCATCGTAGGTGGTGCGGCCGATGCCGTACTTGATGTAGGTGGTGTAATAGAAGAAGTCATCGATTTTATCATCGATGGAATTGTACTTGGAGTAGGTGCCCTGGGTACGCTCCGGCGCGGGGCGGAAGCCGCCGTGCTCGACGCTGTAATAGTAGGCGCCCTGCGGATGCCACTTTTCGTAGTAGCCGAGATACCGCACCTGGATATGGTTTTTCTCCAGGTTGGAGGTCTCGCTGGGCAGGTAGATGGCCAGGTCGGCCTTATCGACCTTGTAATCCTCCTCCAGCTGGCGCAGGCTGACGCCGCCCAGATAGATATGGTCGTAGTCATTGACGGCAAAGAAATGCTCGTCACGCAGGGCCGAGTTGTTGTCGGCAATGGGGTTGCCGAACTCGGCCTCGTTCTCACCGTAGAACACCAGCGGGATGCCGAACTTGGCGGCCATCTTGGGGGCCAGCTGCTTCTGCCCCAGAATAAACGGCTGGAACGGATGGAACAGGTTCTCGGTAGCAAGGCGGGTCAGCAGGCGGTGGGTCATGCCGTTGGGGGTGCACAGGTAGTTGTCAAACCCGGCGTGGATCCAGGCCTGCATGTTGTCCCAGCCCCAAGGGGTATAAATATGCGGCGCCCAGGTGACGGTCAGCGGGTGCATGCCGTACTTGTATTTCAGCAGATGGGCGGCGTAAAAGCTGTCCTTGCCGCCGGAGCCGGGCACCAGGCAGTCGTAGCTGCCGTCGTTTTTGCGGTACTGGTCGCACAGTTCCCGCAGTTCCTTCTCACGCAGGGCCCAGTCGATCTGGCCGTTGGCCTTGTTATGGCAGGCATGGCAGGCATCGCAGACGCCGTCCTGCTGAATCACCATCGTTTTCTTGATGGACTTGATGGTATGCTCAAACTCATAGCAGGAGTTGGGCTTCTGGTTGCTCATCACGCACTCTTTGCAAAACTGCACGTGCTTGGGCAGGCCGTAGTAGGCCTCCCGCTGTTCCACTGGCAGGTCCGGTGCGTACTTGCTGTAATCGATCTCAACGTAGCGAGGCATCTTTTCCATATTTCTACACTCCCATCGGCAGGATAAAAGAAAAAGGTGCCGTCCGATAGCAATGCTATCAGACGGCACCTTTGCCGTTTGTGGACATTATAGCACAGGTGCGGCGGTTATGCAAGAGGGCTGTTTATTCTGTCAGTGTTTTCTTTTGGAGACACTGCGCAGATTCAGGCACAATTTACGCGCGGATCATTTCTCCATCAATAAACACAGCCCGCACCTCGGTCATGACCTCAAAGGGGCTGCCGTCGGTGATGACCACATCCGCATCTTTGCCCACTTCCAGCGAGCCAACACGGTCGGCCACGCCGATGTGCTCAGCAGCGTTCAGCGTGATGGCACGCAGTGCATCGAACGGGTCCATGCCCGCTTTGACAGCCATACCGGCACACAGCGGCAGATACTGCTGGGGGATGACCGAGTTGTCGGTGATGATGGAGACATGGCAGCCTGCCTTGGCCAGCACGCCGGGGGTCGCCCAGGATTTATTCTGCAGTTCAAACTTGCTGGCAAAGGTCAGGCTGGGGCCGACGGCCATCGGCACGTTAGCCTCTTTCGCCAGTTCGTCCACGATCAAGTGGCCCTCGGTGACGTGCTCCAGCGTCAGTCGCAGGCCGAACTCGTGGGCGATGCGCAGCGCGGTGAAGATGTCGTTGGCCTGGTGGGCGTGGGCTTTCAGGGGGATGGTGCCGTCCAGCACCGGCAGCAGAGCTTCCAGCTTTTGGTTGTAGGCAGGCATCTTGGTCACGTCGCCGTTGGCCGCCTGCTTGCGGGCGCCGTAGTCCCTGGCCTGGTTCAGCGCCCCGCGCAGGAACGCCGCCGTGGACATGCGGGTGGAGTCGCACTTGTCGCGGTAGCAGCGCTTGGGGTTCTCACCAAAGGCGCACTTCATGGCCACGGGGTCCTTCACGATCATGTTGTCCACACGGTCGCCGATGGTTTTCATGGCCAAAAAGGTGCCGCCCAGCACGTTGGCGCTGCCCGGGCCGGTGCACACGCAGGTCACACCGGCTTTGCGGGCGTGGGCCAGGCTGGGGTCGCGGGGGTTGATGCCGTCGATGGCGCGCAGCTGCGGCGTCCAGATGTCGTTCATCTCGTTGTAGTCGCAGCCCTCGTACCCGATGCCGTAGCCGTCCAGGCCGATGTGGGTGTGGGCGTCCACAAACCCGGGAAATACCTGCAGGCCCGCCGCGTCTAACACCTCGGCGTCAGCGGTGGCGTCCAGATTTTCGCCAATGGCGGCAATTTTGCCGCCCGCCAGCAGCAGATCGACCTTGCGGGGTTCGCGGTGTACCGCGTCTTGCACCAGACCGCCGCGGATCAGGATGGTTTTTGTTTGCATAATTTGCCTCCGTTACACCGCAGGGGCGTATTCCATATCCGCCCGCAGAGCTTTGCCCACTCCACGGGCGGATATGGAATCCGCCCCTACGGTCAAATTTTATCTCTTACACAGTAAAATCCAGGCAGGTGCGCACCGCGGTGTAGGGACGTACTTTGCCGTCGGCCACGGCCACATGGGCCGGGTGGACGGCATAGCCTTTCAGGGCCGCCTCATCGGTAAAGGTGGTGTCCAGCATCAGGTCCGCATTGGCAGAGCTGGGCAGCGCATCGGTGTAAACGTGCACTTCCAGCAGCCCCGGGATCTGCCCGGCCAGCCCTTCCAGCCCGGCCTTGATGCCCGCCTTAACAGCGGTCTTTTCGGCCTCGGGCATGTCTTTCAGCTTCCACAAAATAACGTGACGTACCATTATTTGTTCTCCTCCCAAATCGGGTGCTTGAGCTGCCACTCGCCGTACTCGTTCTTCTCGAACAGGTCGCGGTTGTAGAACTTGTCCAGGATGGCCCAGAACTCACTCTCGGTGTAGCCGCAGAAATCGCAGAAGTCACGCACGCACAGCGGGTCCAGCTTGCCGTCGCGGGCCTTGATGATGGGGATAGCCTCCTCGCGGGTCATCATGCCGTAGCGGATGTAGCGGGCGGTGTAGTCGGTAGCGGCGGCGTGGCCGAACTTGGGGTACTTCAGCCAGCTGTGCACCAAGTAGGCGCGGGAGTCGATCTGGTCGAAGTTTTCGGCATGGTGGGTGCGGTCCCATTCGTGGGTCAGGTCGTGGAAGCCGTGGGCCTTGGCGATCTGGTAGTTTTTGTAGCTGTTCCAAGGCACAAAGTAGCTCATATAGAACGGGTCGAGCTTGGCGCGCTCTTCGGCGCTGGGAGCCAGCGTCAGGGAGAGGTCCTTCTCGGTCACGCCGTCGCCCAGCAGTTCTTCCATTGGCATGCCAACGGCCACGCCGTTCTCGATCTGGTCCATGGCGGAGTAGGTCTCCTTGTCGGCGTTGCCGCCGTACTCAAAGCTGACGTTCTCGCCATAGCAGAGCATAGGAGTGTTGAACTTGGCCGCCATGTGCAGCGGGAAGGTGTAGATCAGGCGGTCGACGTACCAGGTCGGCTTGCCGTACTTTTCAAAGAATTTGCGCATCAGGACCTTCTGCACCTTGATGTTGGGCTTGCAGGAGATGATGGTGCAGCCGAATTCCTCGCTGATGTTTTTCAGGTTGTGGATACCGGCCTGCGTCATGGGGAAGTTATCCTCCACGCTGAACAGGATGGGGTTCATGTGCATGACCTCTTTCAGCATCCAGACCTGGAAGTGGCTGTCCTTTCCGCCGGAAACGGCAACGGCGCAGTCGTAACCGCCGGGGCCGTTCATGCCGCGGTACTTGTTGCAGTATGCCTCAAACTCCTTGAAGCGGGCGTCCCAATCCACATTTTTGCGGTTCTCGTAATGGCGGCAGGCGCTGCACACGCCCTCGGCATCAAAGGTAATACCGGGCCGTGTATCCGGCATCGTACATTTTTTGCAGTAACGCATAAGTTTCTCCTTTTTTATTGGTCAGAGTTTTGGTTCTCATTGGTTTTCGCATGTTCCGCGTCGGATGCTGCATGCATTGCTTCGGCGGAATCATACGTATATACCACATAACGGCCGTCATTGTACACTTCTGTACATCCACCGTGCTGAACAAGCGGTACTTCGTCTACCGGGCCATCTGTTTCTGTATCGACCAGAATAAACGGTTTTTCCGGGTCGCGGGTCAGGTGATAATCCGGCTGCAGCCATCCCTCATTATAATCATCACGGAGATTCGTGTACCAGATGTCTAACTTTCCGCTGGTAATTTCTGTCATGCAGCCGCCATTCCAGAAAGTCGCATATCCTTCAGAATAGCCATTATCTACCAGCCAATATGCGACTTTGTCAATTCCAATGCGCCCCAATGCGGGGTGCTCGATCTGTTGGCGCACCGTGTTTATGCCGCAAATGGAAAGTGCTCCTGCCAGCAAAAACGCCAGTGTGCGCCGTTCTCCCGGCAAATGCAGCTTTTCCGTTTTGATTTCAATAGCCATAACGGCAAAAGCCGCCGGCATACTGGGGAACCAGAAATATTGGCTGTACTCCTGGAAATAGGAGAACGAGATACCACAGACTGCAATCATGCTGCAAAGCAGCAACACCATAAAGCGCTCTGCTACTGCCAGGCTGCGGTAACGGAACAGCAGCCGCACAATGCAAAAGGCCAGCCAGATGCCGATCAAAAGTCCCAGGCCAGACGCAATGCCGCTGAAGTGGAAAACGCCCACTCCGTCTGTATACCCAAATTCATGGAAATAATCCACAATGATCCGCTGCAGTTCAAATAAGCCATCCCGCGGGCGGCTCCAGGTAACGCCGCCAAAGGATTTAAAGCTATAGCTTTTTGCCAGGATCTTTGCGTTGATGACATAGCCAGCCATCGCCGCCACTGTGGTATACAGCGCACCTGCTAACAGCTGCATCTCCGTCCCGCAGGTCCGGCAAGCATCTTTCCAGTTAGTTTTCCCACAGCTGTTCAGAGCCATAACCGCCAGGAGCATCGTCGCCAGCAGGAACGGTGCCTGAAATACCATCAGGACCTTTACGCCGTTTAAGCCTGCCCCCAAAGCCGCCAGGCAAGCCAATACAGCACACAGCACTTTAGGCCTTCGGTTTTGCGCATGGATACTGCAAAAGACCAGCGCCAACGTCAGCATAGGCAAAAGCATGTGGATCAGATAATAGCCACCGTACATCGCATAGACGAGATAGCGCATACCAAAGGGCCAGATCAGCGCACCTGCCATCCAGGGGCCCAGGCTTCCCAACCCAATTCCCTTTGCCAGTAGCAGCGCCGCCGCAATAAAGACCAACAAGGCAATCGCCATGCCAAAGGTACGTGCCAGATGCCAATCATCCGGGAACAGCAGCAGCCCCAGGCGATAAAACCACTGCATATTTACAACGCGGAGTTCGGTTGAATAATACCAGCTGTGGCTTAAGATCGAGCCTTCCTGGTTCAGGATCTTGGTCAGCATCATTTCTGATGCCAGGTCAGAATCAACGATCCACTTACCCGGCACCAGCTGGAACCACATGTCCAGCACATACCCAGCCGCCAACCACAACCACGGCAGCAAGGCTCCTATTTTTTTAAGGCTGCTGCCTTTCATTTGCTTATCCATCCAATTCTCCCATTGCGATTTTTCTAACTTTAACTATACCCCATTTCTACGCAAAGCGCAAGCTGTCCGCAAGTAAAAGAGCGGAATCCTTTCAGGCCTCTTTTCTGCGCTTACTCTTTTTCCTTCTCATAGCACAAAGCAGCACAACCGCCGTCGCCACGCTTACCCCATCTGCCAGCAGCCAGCGCTTGGGTTCGCGGAAGGCTACCCGGATGGTGCCGCTGTAGTTGGCGGGCACCGTCACGCCCACCAGGCCGTTGACCGTCTTAAAGGCCGTGCCGGGGCCTTCCGTCACCGTATAGCCGGGATAATACAGCAGCGGCAGTTCCGCGTGCTGGTCCTGACCGCTGGTTTCGGTGCAGGCCAGGGTTGTGACGCCGTTTTCCTGCTCTACGGAGGTAACCTCCACCGTGGTGACCTGTGCCGTGCTCTCGTAGCCGTTCTGGGTCTCGCTGGCACCGTCCGGCAGGTAGAGGCCGTCAAAGTACCAGCCCATGTTGAACTTTTTGTACTCGGAATACATCAGCTGTCCGCCGTCACCCAGGTAGGCAGCATCGGCCTGCTGGTCGCGGAAGAAAAGCGCCGCGCCGAAAACCGATACCCCCACAAGGAGCACCGCCACCGGCCGCGCATAGCCGACCTGCCGCAGCGCCGCCAACCCGCACATCGCCGCCAGTACCAGCAGCACCGTCGCCAAAGAAAGATACCGCCCCGGGAACTGGATTGCCACCAGGATACGCCCCACCACCGGGATGCGGCCCACGGCCTGCCACGGGAAAGTGTTCGTGCTCATCCAGCAGGCCAGCGCCGCAAACCCTGCGGCCCAAAGCCCCAGGCGGATACTGCGCCGCTCCGGCTGCTGCGGTTTCTCCTTGGCCCGCAGGGTCAGCCAGCACCACAGCAGCACAAACCCACCGGCCAACAATTCCGGGCCAAGGTTGTTGTGGTTTTTCTGCCAGCCGAACAGCTCTGCAATCCGCAGGCCGCTGTTTTTCACAATCTGGCCGCCATTTTCGGCACTGCCGGTATACATATTATTGTAGTCGCCGCTCAGCATCAGGGTCAGGAACGGCACCAGGAACCACAGATTCAGCAGCACCGTCAGCACAGCAGCCTTCAGCCATGTGAAGAACACCGCCTTGCTGAACGTCCGGCGGAACCGCATCAGGCAGAACACGGCTGTTGCCAGAACTGCCATCTCCAAGGACAGCAGATGCACCTGCAGCAGCATTCCAAAGGCCGCAACAAGTTCTGCGCAGGCCCGGCGCAGCCGCTTGCGGGTAAGCGGACGGTCCCCATACAATTCATACAGGGCAGCCGGAATCAACGGCAGAAACGCCATGGCTGTGTACTCCCCCACTGCGCTGAGCCAGTAAATCTTATACAGATGATAGGTAGACAGCATATACAGGACGCTGCCCACCAGGGCCGTCTTGTTATGCCGGAAAATCTGCCGCAGGCTGAAAAAGGCAATGTCCACCGTCAACAGCTGGAGTGCCAGCAGATAGGTATGATACGCCCCCTGCACACTCATCCCCAATAAGCGCAGTACCGCCGGGAAATAGAGCAGCAGCTCCCCATAAAACAGCGAGGGCGCATAGCCATACCCATTTTTCGCTATGCTGTAAACGCGGACCGGGAACTGCCCCTCCCGCAGGCCCTGGGCAATGCCCTCAATACGGGAAAGATGGAACGACCAGTCCGCCCCCTGCAGTGCCCCGCTGTTGGTCATGGCCGGGGCGCAGGTCAGCACGGCCACTGCACACAGCACCCAAAGGCAGGCACACAGTTCAGCATCCGCCAGCCGCACCGGGCTGCCGGGTACGGTCAGCAGCAAAAAGGCATCCAGCAGCACAAACAGCAGCAGCCAGCCCGCCACACAGGCCCCCGCATACAGCATATCCTGTTCAATATGCACAGGCCCCAGCGTAAAGATACCGCCATCATTATGGGCCACCAACCGGACCGTTTCACTGTAGTCGCTGACATTCAGCGTCAGGGTGTCCTGCTGCTTTTTCACATTGACGCAGGGCTTTTCCCCGGTAACGGTACCCGCATCATACGAAGCAAAATACACGCAGGAGCGGCGCTCGACACCGCCCTCCCACACGCTGGGCACATAGCGGTAATCCAGCGTCACCTTATAGTGCCCTTTGGGCAGGGTCATGGCTGGGGTTTGGAGGATGTCCTCGCCATCGGTCATTTCGGTAACGCCGATGCGGCCGTCCTCGTCATAACCGATTTCTGACTCCTGGGCGATGCTCTCCCACTGGTCGGCGGTAAAGGTATACGCAGCCGCCGGGCGCAGCGCCGCCGCCAGGGCAAAAGCGACGACCAGCAGTTCCACAGCCAACAGCCCCAGCACAGCCGGTTTACGCAGGTAAGCTTGTATTTTTTCTTTCATAGCGATAAAGTTTCCTTACATCCATACTTTTATAGTTTCTACTATACCATTTTTCGTGTATTTTCTCAACTAAAAAAAGCGGGAACCCGCTTACCGCAGGCTCCCGCTTTATGGGTCGAAATATTAAAAGTTTTTCGCCAGGCCTTTTTCAAAAAAGGCCGAAAGTCCCTCGTCTTAGTCGACGATAATGCTCTTGCCGGTCATCTCAGCCGGGACGGGCAGGCCGATATAGGGCAGCATGGTGGGGGCGATGTCTGCCAGGCAGCCGCCCTCACGCAGCTTCACATTGCCAGCGCCGATGACGGCGAAGGGCACCACGTTGGTGGTGTGGGCGGTGAAGGGAGAACCATCGGGGTTCTTCATCTTCTCGGCGTTGCCGTGGTCGGCGGTCAGGAAGACCACGCCGCCAGCGTTCAGCACAGCGTCGGTGACCTCGCCCACGCACTTGTCAACAGCCTCGACAGCCTTGACAGCGGCGTCAAACACGCCGGTGTGGCCGACCATGTCGCAGTTGGCAAAGTTCAGGATGATGACATCGTACTTGCCGCTCTCGATGCGGGCCTTGCACTCGTCGGCAACCTCGTAGGCGCTCATCTCGGGCTTCAGGTCGTAGGTGGCAACCTTCGGGCTGGGGATGACCTTGCGGTCCTCGCCCTCGCAGGGCTGCTCGACACCGCCGTTGAAGAAGAACGTCACATGGGCGTACTTCTCGGTCTCGGCAATGCGCAGCTGGGTCTTGCCGTGGGCAGCCAGGTACTCACCCAAGGTGTTCTTCAGCTCGACCGGCGGGTAAGCCACTTCACAGTTGGGCATGGTGGCATCGTACTCGGCCATGCAGACATAGTTGACCTGCTTGCGGCCGCCGCGGCGCTCAAAGCCGGTGAAAGCATCATCGCAGAAGATGCGGGTCATCTGGCGGGCACGGTCGGGGCGGAAGTTCATGAAGATAACGGTATCGCCATCCTGCACACGGCCGCCCTCGCAGGTGACAACGGGCACGACGAACTCGTCGGTCACATCGGCAGCATAGCTGGCCTCGATAGCCTCGGCAGCGTTGGCGGCGTGGTTGCCCTCGCCGTAAACAAAGGCAGCGTAGGCTTTCTCCTCGCGGTCCCAGTTATTGTCACGGTCCATGGCATAGTAACGGCCGGAAACAGAGGCGATCTTGCCGATGCCCAGTTCGTCCAGCTTGGCCTGCAGGTCAGCCAGGAAGCCCTTGCCGCTGTGGGGGTCGGTGTCACGGCCGTCCATGATGCAGTGCAGGTAGACGTCCTTGGCACCCAGGTGCTTGGCCATCTCCAGCACGCCGTACCAGTGGTCGGCATGGCTGTGGACGCCGCCGGTGCCGACCAGGCCCATCAGGTGGATGGCCTTACCGGCATCGATGGCAGCTTTCATGTTCTTGACCAGCACGGGGTTCTTGAGCATCTCACCGTCCTTGATGGACTTGGTGATGAGGGTCAGCTGCTGGTAGACGATGCGGCCAGCGCCCATGTTGGTGTGGCCGACTTCCGAGTTGCCCATCTGGCCCTCGGGCAGGCCGACGGCCATGCCGCTGGCCTGGATGGTAGTCATGGGATAGTTGGCAAAGATCTTGTCCAGGTTGGGCTTATTGGCGGCGGCCACGGCGTTGCCGTAGGTCTGATCCGGCGTCCAGCCGAAACCGTCCATGATGCAAAGCATTACAGGTTTTTTAGACATAAATTGAAACTCCTTTTGTACAGGTAGCGCAAAAGGCCCCCTCTGGGAGGGTGACTCCCCGCAGTGTGGGGAGATGTCGCGTAGCGACAGAGGGGTCCGGGCCCGAAGGGCTCCGCCGTAGGCGGTGGGGGAGAGACATAAAGTAAACCGTTGCTTACTTGAAAGTCTCTCCCTCCGGCGCTTCGCGCCACCTCCCTCGCAGAGGGAGGCATTTTACTCTACTATTGTATCAGCCCTTGGTGGCGGCGTCAACAATGATGGCAAACTGGTCGGCCTTCAGGGAAGCACCGCCGATCAGGCCGCCGTCAACATCGGGCTTGCCCAGCAGTTCCTCAGCGTTCTTGGCATTCATGCTGCCGCCGTACTGGACGGTCAGGGCCTTGGCGGCATCCTCGCCGTACAGTTCGCCGACGACCTTGCGGATAGCGGCGCAGACTTCCTGTGCCTGGTCAGCGGTAGCGGTCTTGCCGGTGCCGATAGCCCAGATGGGCTCGTAGGCGATAACGACGTTCTTCAGCTCGTCAGCGGTCACGCCGTTCAGGGCGATCTTGACCTGCATGCGGACCAGCTCCTCGGTGACACCCTGCTCACGCTGGGCCAGGCTCTCGCCGACGCAGATGATGGGCTTCAGGCCGCCGGCCAGAGCAGCCTTGGCGCGCTTGTTGACAGTCTCATCGGTCTCGGCAAAGTACTGGCGGCGCTCGCTGTGGCCGACAACGACGTACTCAACGCCCAGGTCGGTCAGCATGTCAGCGCTGATCTCGCCGGTGTAAGCGCCGGACTTCTCGAAGTGGACATTCTCAGCGCCAACGTGGATGTTGGTGCCCTTGGTCTTGGCAACAGCGGTGACCAGGTCGGTGAAAGGCACACAGATAACGACCTCGCAGCCAGCGTCCTTCACAGCGGGGATCAGGGCGTCGATCAGTTCGGCGGCCTCGGTAGCGGTTTTATTCATTTTCCAGTTGCCGGCAATGATTGCCTTGCGGTTCTGCTTATCCATGATAGTTGCTCCTTTATTTCATATATTTTTCAAACAAAAAGGGGCGCAGCGGCTCTGCCGCCGCGCCCTGCGGGTTACAAATTAAGCTTTCTGGATAACGGCGATGCCGGGCAGTTCCTTGCCCTCCAGGTACTCCAGAGAAGCACCGCCACCGGTGGAGATGTGGGTCATCTTGTCGCCCAGGCCCATCTGCTGGACAGCTGCAGCGCTGTCGCCGCCGCCGATCACGGTGGTAGCGTCGCTCTCAGCCATAGCCTTGGCAACAGCCAGGGTGCCGGCAGCCAGGGTCGGGTTCTCGAAGACGCCCATGGGGCCGTTCCAGACAACGGTCTTGCTGGCCTTGACGGCATCAGCGAACAGCTTCATGGTTTCGGGGCCGATGTCACAGCCTTCCTGGTCAGCGGGGATAGCGTTGACAGGAACAATGACGGTCTCGACAGGGGCATCGATGGGATCGGGGAAGTCTTTGATGCAGGCAGCATCAACGGGCAGCAGCAGCTTAACGCCCTTCTCCTGGGCCTTAGCCATCATTTCCTTGCAGTAATCCAGCTTGGAGTCATCGCACAGGCTCTTGCCGATCTCGTAGCCCTGGGCCTTCAGGAAGGTGTAGGCCATGCCGCCGCCGATGATCAGGGTGTCGACCTTTTCCAGCAGGTTGGAGATAACGTTCAGCTTATCAGCGACCTTAGCGCCGCCCAGAATGGCGGTGAAGGGACGCTCGGGATCGTTCACTGCGTTGCCCAGGTACTTGATCTCCTTTTCCATCAGGTAGCCGACAGCGGTATCCTTAATGTAGTCGGTAACACCGGCGGTGGAGCAGTGGGCGCGATGGCAGGAGCCGAAAGCGTCATCCACGTAAGCATCGGCCAGGCTGGCCAGCTCCTCGCTGAAAGCGGGCTCATTCTTGGTCTCTTCCTTGCGGAAACGGGTGTTCTGCAGCAGAACAACATCGCCGTTGCCCATGGTGGCAACAGCAGCCTTGGCGTTCTCGCCGACAACGGTGTCATCGTCAGCAAAGGTGACGGGCTGGCCCAGCTTCTCGCTCAGGCGGACAGCAACAGGGGCCAGGCTGAACTTGGCCTCGGGGCCGTTCTTCGGCTTGCCCAGGTGGCTGCACAGAATGACCTTGGCGCCATCATTGATCAGCTTTTTGATGGTCGGCAGAGCCGCGTTGATACGGTTGTCATTGGTGATCACGCCGTCCTTCATCGGGACGTTGAAGTCGCAGCGAACCAGCACGCGCTTGCCAGCGTAGTTTTCATCGTCAATGGTCTTTTTACCCAAACCCATAGTAAAAGCTCCTCTCGGTATTACACATTGTTATGGGGACGTTTTGCGCCCAATACCCATATTATACGCATAAAAAGGAATTTGCGCAAGTGTTTTTGATATATTTTTAACCAATGGTTCACATCTTCCCGGCTATTGACGGCACGGGCCGGGTGTGGTAGGATAAGGGCAAATATCGTGTTTTCATTTTTCGTCAACTTTTCCCCGCTGTTACTGCCGTTTTGGGCCGGGCGGGTCATTTTTTTACAGGGAGGGTTAGTTTATGCTAACGCAATGTTTACCCGGCATCCTTATCCCCTTTGCCGGCACTACGCTGGGGTCCGCCTGCGTATTTTTCATGAAAAAAACGCTGCACGAGGGTGTGCAGCGCGCTTTAACCGGCTTTGCCGCCGGGGTCATGGTAGCGGCGTCGATCTGGAGTTTGCTCATCCCCGCAATGGAGCAGTCCGAGGGCCTGGGGCGGCTGGCGTTCATCCCCGCCGCCGTGGGCTTCTGGCTGGGCATCGGCTTTTTGCTGCTGCTGGATATGGCGGTGCCTCATCTGCACCAGGGTGCCGACACGCCCGAAGGCCCCCACAGCGGCTTTTCCCGCACCACGATGCTGGTGCTGGCCGTCACGCTGCACAACATCCCCGAGGGCATGGCCGTCGGCGTGGTGTACGCGGGTTACTTAACGGGCAGTGCGTCTATCACGGCGATGGGTGCGCTGGCGCTGTCCCTGGGCATTGCCATCCAGAACTTTCCCGAGGGCGCTATCATTTCGATGCCTCTGAAAGCCGCGGGCATGAGCCGCGGCCGGGCGTTCTGGGCGGGTACGCTGTCCGGTGCCGTGGAGCCGGTGGGCGCACTGTTTACCATCTGGGCCGCCGGGCTGGTGGTGCCCGCCCTGCCCTACCTGCTCAGCTTTGCCGCCGGGGCCATGATCTACGTCGTGGTCGAGGAGCTGATCCCCGAAATGTCCCAGGGCGAGCACTCCAACGTCGGCACCATCTGCTTTGCGCTGGGATTCAGCGTGATGATGGTGCTGGACGTGGCACTGGGATGATTTTTGCCCATCTGGGTTGATAATTTTTTCTATATGGTTTTTATCTTGGCTGACTCCTTTTGTCTTATGGAGTGGCTTCCGTTCCGCGCCCCCCTGCGGAGGCAATTCGTTTATTTCTCCAGCACTGATACAAAATAAAACTTCTTATCAATCAAATTGCCAATCAAACCAGCGGTCCGTCCATAGGTCAGGGCAGCCACCACAGTGCCGATGCCTACTCCCTTCAGCGTACCGGTACCCACTACGGTCAGCACAATGGATACCGCAACGCAGGTCAGGTCCATCGTCGTCTTGACCTTGGCGTAAGGCTTGCGGATAATCTCCGAAAGGTCCCGGGCAAACAGATCCGTCGGGATAATGGGCAGCTTGCACCGGTTGGACAGTGCAATGCCCAGCGCGATGACTGGGCAGCTGGCCACAAAGTAGAAGATGCGCCAGCCCCAGCTGTAGGGCAGGCAGGGCAGCCACGCACCAAACACATCCAGCAGCTTGCCGAAGAAAAAGCCCGCCACAAAGCTGAACAGGTACGACGGCACAAACCGCTTGCGCAGCACCATCAACGTAATGACCAGCACGCCCTGGAACAGGTACGTCCAGGTGCCCAGCGTCAAAAACGGGAACACCAGCGACACCGCATACGGGAAGCTGGACACCGGCGAAATGCCCAGCCCCGCATACACCGTCACGGCCACTGCAAAGCTGTTGATGAGCACGGCCAGCACCAGCGCCAGCTCGCCCCGCACTACAATTTTATCCTTCGCTTCCATCGTCCTGTTTCCTCCCCGGATACGTCTATACCATCAATATACGCCAATTTCTGCGGCATGGCAAGCGTTGTCTGGTTGACGGGCCGCTGCCCTGCATTTTCGGCAAAAAGCTTCCGATATGCAACACCGTGTTGCTTTTCTCCCCAGTTCGGCGTATAATGTCTATTATAGAAATTGTAACGCACCGGAAAGGATTTTCCGCTTATGACGGCACCCAAAACCGACCGCCGCATCCTGCGTACCCGTGCCCTGCTGCGCCAGGGCCTGGCCGAGCTGATGCAGGAGAAAAACGCAGGCGACATCACCGTAAAAGAGCTGGTCACCCACGCCAACGTGAACCGTTCCACCTTTTACCTGCACTACACCGACATTGACCAGATGCTGGCTTCCGTTGAGGCAGAACTGCTGGAACGCATTGAGGCGTCCGTGCAGGCACACCCCATCGACCCGCACCAGGCACAGATCTTCCCACTGGTGGGGGATCTGTTTGCCCTGATGGCCGAAAACCGCGAGATCTGCGCCGCGCTGCTGGGTCCCCACGGCGACATGGCGTTTTTGCTGCAGATCGAAGCCATCCTCTCCCGCTACAGCCTGCAGGTGCTGGCCGATGCCTACCCGGATCGCCGGGCCGATCTGGACAGCGGGTATTCCTTTTGCCTGTCTGGCTGCGTGGGGCTTATCAAAAACTGGCTCCAAGCCGAGGAACCCGCCCCGCCCGAGGTGATGGCCCAGCGCACCTATCGGCTGATCCACAACGCCATGCGCGGCCTGTGCCCGGGGGTGGAAGCATGAAGAAAAAACTGCAGCCCGCCATCACCCTGCTGCAGCAGTACATGGCCCAGGACATGACGGTCTACGCCGGGCACGCCACGCTTTTCCTGCTCACGGCGTTTTTTCCGCTGCTGATGTGGCTGCTGGTGGTGGTCAACACCCTGCCGGGCTTTACGGTGGACAGCGTAGTCGAGCTGTTTTTCCGTTTTCTGCCGGATATTCCGGTCATTCGTGATACCATCGCCAGCCTTATCACCAGCATGAACGAGAACTCCAACACCTTTGTGGCATCGCTAGCCGTTATTACCACACTGGTGTCGGCGTCCAGCGGCATGGCAGCCATCCAGAAGGGCCTGCAAAAGTTGACCCCCGGCTCCCGCCGCACGATGCTTGACCGGCTGTGGGCGGTGGTGTACACCTTCGCGTTTTTGTGGCTGCTGCTGATCGTGCTGTTCTGCCAGAACCTCAGCCCCCTGCTGCATTGGGCGTTGAGCCTGCTGCCCTGGCTGTCCCAGAGCCATCTGTTTCTCAGGCTGCACAGTTTGGTCAGCTTCAGTGCGCTGGCGGCCTTCGGGCTGTCCATCCTGACTTTTGTGCTCATCTACACCTTCGTGCCGGGCGGCCGCCGCCGTATGCGGGACCAGCTGCCCGGGGCGCTGTTTACGGCTGTTGTCTGGTTCGTTTTCTCCTCGATCTTCACCTATTATATTCGCACGTCCTGGAAGCTGTCCTATATTTACGGCTCCCTGACCTCGATCATCCTGGTCATCCTGTGGCTGAATGTCAGCATCAACGTGATGTTCCTGGGCGCGGGCGTCAATGGCATGCGCGCCTGCAGCCGCCGCAACGGTTGACCCGCGCTGCACGACGTGTTACACTGGATACAACCCTCTGCAT
The DNA here is from genome assembly GCA_900539695.1 of uncultured Oscillospiraceae bacterium. Classification (GTDB taxonomy): domain Bacteria; phylum Bacillota; class Clostridia; order Oscillospirales; family Ruminococcaceae; genus Gemmiger. The sequence goes on along the minus strand of UQDG01000011.1, from coordinate 5,864 downwards.
TTATAGTCTAATAAGGAAAGTTGGAGAAAACCATGAAAACGGAACGTCCTACTGTGCGCCGTGTCCTGGGTATGGTGATTGGCATCGTCATCATCTCGCTGGGCATTGCCATCTTCAAGCAATCCCACCTGGGCAATGATTCCATCACGGCCCTGAACATCCGCCTGTCCGAGCTGCTGGGCATCTCGCTGGGCGTGCAGAACATCTGCACCAATCTGTTGTTCTTGGTGGTGGAATTCATCTGGGGCCGCAAGTACATTGGCCTGGGCACCCTGGTCAACGGCCTGGGCTGTGGGTTCATCATCACTTTTTTCTACGACATCATTGCGGGCTGGTTCGGCCCGGCCGAGCAGCTGCCCATCCAGCTGCTGTGGGTCGTGATCGCCGTGCCTGTCACAGCGTTTGGCTGCTCGCTGTACCAGACGGCCGACCTGGGCGTTGCACCTTACGATTCGCTGGCTCTGGCCCTGCAGGACCACCTGCACAAGCCTTACTTCGGCTGCCGCGTCTTTACCGATGCACTCTGTGCGGCCATCACCTTCCTGCTGGGCGGCCTGGTCGGCATCGGCACCCTGGTCTGCGCCTTCGGCCTTGGACCTTTCATCCAATTCTTCAATGGCGCGTTCTCTGAGAAGGTTTTGCAATATAAACCTGTGGAAACTTCTTGATTTGTTCCTAAGAGGTGCCCCCCACTAAAAAAGGCCCTGCCGCAAGGTAGGCAGGGCCGGATAACCGCACAAATATAATCACATAACTCGTTCAAACACCGCAATCACCATCGGCATCGTTACAATCGACAACAACGTTGTCAACACATACAACGCCCCTGATTCCTCCATATCGCGGTCATACAACTGCACCATCGAGTTCAGCGCCGAACACACCGGCGTAATGCCGGACAAAAACACTGTCATCAAAATCGCCTTGCCGTCTGGGATCCAGGTCTGCGCTTTCAGCAGCCATAACAACCCCAGCGTCACCATCGGGTACAAAATCAAACGCAAAAACACGGTCAAATAATACCGCGGCGTAAGCACCAGCTTTTTCAGCGGGCTGGACGCGATTGCCATACCCGCCAGCAGCATGCCCAGCGGGCCGATCATATTGCCCACGCTGGAGATGGTCGTCACCAGCCCCGCCGGCAGCGGGATGTGCAGCGCAAACAGCAGCGCCGCCGCCACAATGGCGATCAGGTTCAGGTTCGTCATGATTTTTTTCAGGTCAATGCCCTTGTCGCCCCGCAGCACCGTGCAGCAATGGGTCCACAGCAGCACCAGCTGCACAATGATGAACCCGCAGGAATACACCACATACTCACTGCCCAGCGTAGCCTCCAGCAGCGGGATGACCAACGCCGACGCGTTGGAATAAATCACAGCACACCGCTCAATCACATCCAGTTTCAGCGGCTTTTTCAGCAGCGCCGTCAGCGCCAAAAACAGCAGGTGCATGATGCCTGCCACCACAAACGAATACGCAATGCCGGTGCGCACCTCCGGCGTGTTGTCGATCTGGAACGCGTTCAGGATCATGCACGGCATGACCAGATACACCATGATGACCGACAGCACCCGGCTGTCCTCAGGCTTCAACAGCCCGACCCGGACCACCAGATACCCCATCAGCAAAATCAGAAACAGCTGCGCGATTTTTTCCGCCAGCAGGATACTGATCGACATACTTTCATCCCCCTCATTTCTCCTGCCATACTACCACAATTTGCCGCACCGCGCAAGCACCACAAAAAAGGGAAAGGCCTCAGTCCTTCCCTTTAACGCTATTCGGTTTCGCTCATGGGTACTGCGGCATCCGGCTCCGCGCAAGGCTCCTGCTCTGCGCCATAAAAGCCGCAGCCATGCTTGCCGTGCTGCTTTACATGGTACAGCACGTGGTCGGCATCCTTAAAGATGCTCTCCCCCGGGTCCTGCCGGTCAGAAAACGCCACGCCAACGCTCAGCGAGACAGGCGGCAACCCGTCGGCCGGGTTGCTCAGTAGATAGTTGACCATATCGATTTTTTCTTTAATATTGTGGGTCAGGTCGGTGGTCATATCCACCATAATGACCGCGAACTCGTCGCCGCCGATGCGGCAGACATAGTCGATGCTGCGGAACGCTTTCTGCAGCAGGGATGCCACCTTTTTCAAAATTTCATCGCCTACCGCATGGCCGTAGGTGTCGTTAACGGTCTTGAAGCTGTCCACATCGCAGATGATCATGGCAAAGTCTGACTGCCCCTTCTCGTAAATGGACAAAATCTTCTCAAACGACCCTCGATTCAGCACATCGGTCAGTGCGTCATGCTCGGCCTCATGACGGATGAGCTTCTGCGTCTCCTGGTTTTCCAGGTAGACTTTGTTGTAGGTCATGGCCATGTTTTGCAGCTCCGCCGCGCCCACCAACGGAAAGATCTCCCCGTTCTGGATGCTTTTTCCGTACAGCAGCAGCGGCTTTACGATTAAATGCTGCACGATGGCGCACATCATCAGCACCATCAAAATCAACGCCACTACGCTGATCTCAAACCTAAAATAAATGTCACTGAACACCGTTGCTGCGTTGTTTTGGCGGTTCTTCGTCTGTTCGATCAGGCTTTGGGTGCAGGCCGCAACATTGTCGTTGATGTTCTCCCTCAGCGTCTGGTACTGGTTGTTGCAAACCAGCTGCTGTGCCTTGCGGATCTTCTCGCTGTCGGTCATCCGCTGGTCGCTCTCGTGCAGCGTCACCGCCCGGATGGCCTCCGGCCAGCTTTCCCCGCCCGCAATGTAGGCCTCGGCCGCCAGCCGCATGGCATAACGGTCGGCATAGCTCAGATTTTTGGTGCTGTTCAGCGCAGTTTTCAGTGATTCCAACGACGTTGTTCCGTCAAATTCCTGTTCCAAATAGGCGAACGCCTTCTCCTGGCGCCGGGTCACGTCCTTTTCCTCAAAGTAAAGGTCCATGTACTCTCGCTGCCCGGTCACCACAAACAGCCGCACCTGCTCGGCCAGATAATCCGATGCCGCCTGCAGCTCACTTGCCTGGTTTTCGCACTCAATATATTCATCCGTGGCGGTCTGCAACGCCGCAAACTGCTGCGTGCACTCGGACGAAACAAACACAAGCAGGATGCCCAGCAGAATGGTCACCGCAATGCTCCCAATGCTGACCCGTTCGATCCGTATTTTCTTCACACGCGCTCAACTCCCGCACAAAATGCTCATCGTCATACCGCAGCATTTTGTTAAAATTTTCGATATTTTTATTATAGAAAGTTTATTGTTAGATTGCAAGACAATTATCGACATGATTGCGCAGTGTTTTACGGCTGCTGCCGCCCCGCTTTGGACGATTCGCTCTTGCAAAATGGCGTGGTTCGCGTTATGCTGGCTGTATAACAAAGTAAAAGGGAGCACCTGCCATGAATGTTACTGTATATTTAGGCGCCAATTATGGCACAGACCCCGCCCTGCAAACTACCGTGGCCGAGCTGGGGCAATGGATCGGCAAAAGCGGCCACACGCTGGTCTACGGCGGCTCTGCCAGCGGCTTGATGGGTGTGCTGGCCCGCAGCGTAATGGCCGCCGGCGGTCCCGTGATCGGCGTAGAACCGCAGTTTTTCATTGATGAAGGCTACGAGCTGGACGGTCTGACGCAGTTGATCGTCACACAGGACATGACCGAGCGCAAAGCCAAAATGATCGAGCTGGGCGATGCTTTTATCGCGTTCCCAGGCGGCACCGGCACGCTGGAGGAGATCACTGAGGTCATGTCGAAAGTGTCCCTCAAGCACCTGGATGCCCCCTGCATCCTTTACAACCTCAACAACTATTACGACAGCCTAAAAGCCCTGTTGGACCACATGATCGAAACCGGCCTCTCCACCCCCGCCCGCCAGGAGGGCATCTACTTTGCCGCTGATTTGGCAGAGATCAAGCAGATTCTAGGCGAGGCATAAAATCCCCCGCGCTCTAAAAACCGTCCACTGGACTGTTTTTGTCCGGCGGGACGTACCGCCGGCCTACGACTTGCGGTTACCGCATCGGCCTGCGCCCCTTGGGCGGGGCTTGTCCTCTGCGACCGCTGCGCCTGCTCTGGATCTCTGTCTCCGCCGCAGGCGGCGGTCACCTCCACAGCAAGCCATTCTCGTCCCCAATGGTGCACAAACGGCAGTTCCCTCAAAAACAAGCAATAAAAAAATACCCCGCAGCTTCGTGCGAGGTATTTTGTGGTGCACCATGTGGGAGCAAACCCGAACACTTTTGTTTGTCCGGGCGGCATCGGCATCACACGACTGCTCACCCGGAAGTGATGCTGTTGTTCCTCCGCGCGAGGATAAAAGAGGGGTGTTGAAATATCAAGGGGCTTTTGCGGCATATCCTCGCTCTACAAACTGGGCTGCGGTATTCCACAGTCCCCTTGACATTTCCCCATTCCTCTTTTTCTGGTTAATCGCGGAACAACCCACATCTCCTTATCCCGATTGGATAACGTGAGTTGAGATTGAGGAAAGCGTAAGTGTTGAGATATGGGCATTTCCAGAATATACCGCCACCCAAAGACATCAGCAGCGGTCTGACTACTTGATATAGATTAAAATGGCAAGTTGCTTGTAAAGCAACACGGTATATGATACAATTAGCTAAACTGAAACCGTGAGGTGATTATACGCATGAAGAATGAATCTAAACGGTATGGACGGCATAGACATGACCCCATTGTTGTTTTAACGCTGATTTTTGTTGTACTAAAAGCAGCAAGATTCATTTCATGGTCTTGGTTGTGGGTACTAAGTCCAATTTGGCTTACATTCTTATTTTTCGCTGCTATTTTTTCCGCCATCTTGGTCGGCGGGCGAATTGCTAAAGGGAAATGGTAATTTCCAGTTTATTTAACCATTATAGGTATTCGTATGAAGAAATGTAAATACTGCGGGAATGAACTAAATGGCACTTCCGAATTTTGCTGCAATGAATGCGAAAGCAACTATAAAGAAGCGCTGGAAAAGGATAGCCGTAAAACCAAGTATTTTATTTTGGGCATTGCTTTAGGTTTTCTCATTCTACTTTATGGCATCGCCCTAAGTAATCGCGCTTCCGCAATCGGAATCGGAATTATAGTAATGGGTATTGATGTTGTCTTACTTCCATTTACTACTCCTGAAACAGCAGAACTTTTAGGATACCAAAAAGCAAAACTTGTGGGCAGATTATTAGGCATACTACTTATTGCCGTTGGTATATGTGTAGGTTTTCTCTAATACCCGATAAAAAACAAAAGGCAGGCGCTAAAAACGTCTGCCTTTTATATTACCACTTTGAAATTGTATCGTCGCTAAAATAATACGCCTGAAACACCGTGCCGTCTTCAATAATGAAGCGCCCCTGTGCATCGTGCGGAATCTGCTCAGCTGCGCGTCCGTCCCCGATGATGATGGTAGACAGTGTAGTGTCTGCGCGGCCACAAATGCGAATGTTCATGTTGTTCTTAATGCGCCGCATACTGACTAATAAAATGTATATCGGTAAACTGTTACGCGCATGGCAATTAGAGCCATTTTCGGCAGTTTTTAGCCTATCGTAACCAGTCTTATGATTCGACTTATTTTTCAAGGCTTATCTTGTTTCAAAGGCTATGCTCGTTTATTTTCAACGGTATATCAACATAAAATAAAAATACCCCGCAGCTTCGTGCGAGGTATTTTGTGGTGCACCATCGGGGACTCGAACCCAGGACCCACTGATTAAGAGTCAGTTGCTCTACCAACTGAGCTAATGGTGCATATAAACAAGCTCCAGGCTGGGCCAAAACCCGGCCCGGAGGCTTGTTCTTTAAAAGAGAAGTCGGCATCTACCTATTTTCACAGGCCGTCTCCAGCCAACTATC
>UQDG01000010.1 GCA_900539695.1 uncultured Oscillospiraceae bacterium | reverse complement strand
CTGCTTGAACAATTTTTACTTCAAAATATTGTCTAACTTTTGGGGGTCACTTCACACTGTGCGGCGGCTTTGTATTATTTTACTTTCGGAACTCTTCCAGATATACCTCTGCACTCCTCGTCATTTCCCGGGAGAAATCGCTCTCGTACTTGCGTTTGCAGAAGGCCTGGATGGCGGTGGTGAAATCGTAGTTCTGCTGGCCGTTGGCGGCAGCGCGGGTGGTGAAGTCGGCGCGCAGTTCGTCGTCGGTGCGGTCGCGGTAGGTGTTCTCACAAACGACGGCGTCCTTTGCAAACCGGGCCGGTTTGGGGCGTGCCTTTTGCTGGTCGGTCGGGCGGCCGAACACCAGCATGCAGGCCGGGACCACATGCTCCGGCAGATGCAGGGCTTCCCGCATCTGCTCGGCGTTCTCGATGACATCACCGATGTAGCAGCTGCCGATGCCCAGGCTTTCCGCCGCCACCACGGCATTCTGCGCCGCGATGCAGGTATCGGCCATGGCCAGCAGCAGGTCTCCCACACCGGGGGTCCGTACATCCTCGATGCCCGCTGCCTTATAGGCCTGCAGCCAACGGCGGCAATCGGCCAAAAACACCAGCACCAGCGGTGCCTTGGCAATGAACGGCTGGTGGTCGCACAAATCGGCCAGGCTGGCTTTCAGCGCCGGGTCGGTAATGTTCAAGATCGTGTACAGCTGCTGGTTGCCCGCCGTGGGTGCCTGGAACGCCGCTTGTAAAATAGCGTTCCGCTCGGCTTCGGTCACCGGCTCGTCGGTATACACGCGCACACTTTTGCGGGCGGAAAGCGCCTGTAAGACCTCGTTATCCACAGTTTCCATACAATATCACTCCTTTTTGCGATGGTGGAATTTGCCCACCAGTTTGTTCAGCATACTGAAAATTTCGCGGAAATTGATGGCGCAGACGATGGCCGTCAGCACTGTGACCGGGATGACCCAGTTTTCCAGCCGCATGATGCAGAAAATTTCCGCCAGCACCAGCGCCAGGTTCAACAGCAGCCAGCCGGGGTGGAAGTCCACTTCCAGCAGGCCGCGGGTGGAGTAGGCACGCAGCAAAAAAACCAACAGCAGCCCTAAGAAGCTGGCCGGAGTGACACCCCAAGGGCCCCAGGCCAGGATGAAGCAGTAGTTCAGGATCAGGTTGAGCACTGCACCGCACAGCATCGTGACCAGCGAACCGGTGGACCGCTTATACACCACGTAGATGCTGTTGAGGAACTGGTTCAGGCAGGTGCACATAGAGCAGAGCGTCAGAAACGGCACAAAGATCCAGCCGTCGTAATATTCGGCCTTGAACAGGTGCATCATCGGTCGGCAAAGCCAGATAACGCCCGCCACACAGCAGAACAAAACACTGGCGTAGATACGGAAAATTTTGGAGAAGAACACCTCGCGGTCCTGCTCCTCGGTCACAGCGGAGAGCTGCCAGGCCTCGTAGAAGATGCTGCCCAGAATCGTGATGACCTGCGGCAGGAAATAGCCCGCCGACAGCAGGCCGACCCAATAGTTGCCGCTGCGGCCGCCGTAATCCTCGCACATAGCCTGCACAAAGAACATATCGCTGGCGTTGATGATCCAAAAGCTGATGGCCGCGGGGATCATGGGCAGGCAGTAGCGCAGCATGTCGCGCCACAGCTTTTTGTCAAAGGCTTTGGGGTTGTAGAATTTATAGCACCCGCCCGCAAAGAACACAAACACCATCGAGGTCAGGTCCGCGCAGGCGTTTGCCAGCAAAAAGCCCGCCGCGCCCAGCTTGAGCCAACTCAAAAAAACCAGGTAATACGCCAGCAGTGCGCCGGTAGTCAGCACGCCGTCTATCGCCACCAGGCGGTTCAACATACGGGAGCGGATAAACTGGGTACACAGCGTGCGCAGGCAGCTGGCCAGCACGCAGAGGTATAGATGCGGCAGGTATTCCGCCGCGTTGGGGATGAGCCGCACCAGCGGCATGGCCAGCAGCAGCAGCAAAAAGCCCACGCTGATGGTAGCGCCGCCATTGACGAAGACGCTGGACTTGTTGACCTTTTTATCCAGGCCAAAGCGGATGACTGCGTAGGACACGCCCAAACTGACCACCGGGATCAGCAGGTTAGTAGCCTGCTGCAGCAGGCTGGACACACCCATGATGTCCGGCGTATCCAACGCGTAGCTCAGGTACGGGCGAATGAAGAAACTGAGCAGCTTGGAGCTGAAGTTGGAGATGGCAAACAGCAGTGTATTGCTTACCAGCGTTGAGTATTTTTTTTGCGATGATGCCACGGGAAATCCTCCGTAATGCGTAATAAAAATGTTTAGGCATTGGTCACATCTGCTTTAACAGTCGTTCGCGGGCTTTGTAGTCCGGCATAACTGCCGCCACCGCCGCCCAAAAGCCGGAACCATGGTTGGGGTGGGCAAAATGGCAGAACTCATGTACTACAACATATTCCTGCGCGGGCAGGGGTGCCACACACAGCCGCCGCGCAAAAGCCAACGTGCCGGTTTTTAAGCTGCAGCTGCCCCAGCGGGTGGTCATATCCCGCACAGCGATCTTGGGCATATGCCCGCCCGGGCAGGTGGCCGCGAACTGGGGATAGTATGCCCGGCACAGCACCTGGATATGGGCCAGGGCCTCGGCCCTGGTGGGCAGTTCCGGCTGCTGGGCGGCTTCCTGTTCGCGGCGGGCGGCTACGCGGGCCTGGGCGCTGCGCACCCAATCTGCCTTGCTGGCAACAAAAGCATCCACCTTCATGACCGACACACGCGGTGCGGCACTGGCGGCTACACTGCCATCAGTCCGCACGCGCAGGTTGATATTGCGCACGCGGCGGCGGGTAAGCGTATAGGTCACACCCGCCACCGTGCGTGTTTGTTGCCGCGGCAAAGCCAAGTGCAAGCCCCCTTTGCAGATTTTCTATATTGTACACGCTTTTGCGGGCCGATGCAAGCATCGGCCCCTACAAAAAAGAGGCGGCTAAAGCAGCCACCCCTCACCGCCTGCGGCGGAGCTCCCCTCCAGGGGAACCTTTATGCTATCTTATTTTCCTTTTGCTTCCTGGATATACTGCCGCGGAGTCTGGTTATACTCGGCCTTAAAGGCGCGGTAAAAGTTGGCGTAATCGCCAAAGCCGCAGTATTGGCACACCTCATTCGGCGGTACGCCGCCCGCCAGCAGCTGCTTGGCGTTCATCAGGCGCTTTTGCAAAATATAGCGGTGTACCGTGGTGCCCACCTGGGCATCAAATTTGCGCAGCAGGTGGTATTTGCTGATGAAAAACTGCTCAGCCAATTGGTCCAGGGTCAGGCTCTCGCTGTAGTGCTCATTTATATAATGTAGGACAGCGTCCACCACCTGGTCACTGGTGCCGGCCGGGCGCAGGTCCCCGTGGGAGTCCGCCGCCCGGTTCAGGCCGATCATCAGCTCTACCAGCGCACCTTGGGCCAACAGGTCGCTGCCATAATCCTTGCGGGCGCGCAGGTCGCACAGGCGGTCCACCGTGCTGCGCAGCGGCGCGCCGATGGCACCGGGCAGGCGCAGCAGGTTGGTGTGGCCCGGCACGCTGGTATCAAAGCAGCGGGTCAGGCTGGTGCGCGGGGTGGAAAGCCGGTCCAGATATGGTCGGGCGATCCACAGCACGACGCGCTCGTACGCGTCGGCATCGGTATCGATGCGGGCCTGATGCAGCTCCAGCGGGCTGCACAGCATCCAGTCGCCGGGGCGCATGCGGTAAATTTTATTTTCCACAATATATTCAATACGGCCGCGCAGCAGCAGATAAACCTCGTAAAAATCATGGTGGTGCAGCTCCACTTCGTTCATGTAGGTGGAACGATAGCGGTACACCTCATAATCCGGCTCGATCATGCTTTGGCGCTTGGTATAGGGGTTAAAACTGGCCGACATGGTACACCTCCGCCTTTTTCAGCGTTGCTTTGCTTTTATTTCTATGTTACCGCAATTTTTGCAATTTATCAAGCAATTGTGGTAATTTTCTTGCGAAAAATTGCGTGCTATACTGAAACCACAAAAGGGGCGGTGACGGTACGCTGCCAAACCTTCCAAAGCATCTTCTACGCATCACGAAAAGGAGCAAACCATTATGCAGATGAATGCCTCTTCCATCGTTAACCAGAAGGCCGAGTGGGAAAAGCTGGGCGTTAAGCTGCCCGCCTTTGACCATGCCGCCATGACTGCCGCTACCAAGGAGCATCCTATTTGGGTCCACTTTGGCGCCGGCAACATTTTCCGCGGTTTCATCGCCGCCCTGCAGCAGCGCCTACTAAACGAGGGCCTGGCCGATCGCGGCATCATCGCGGCCGACACCTTCGACTACGACATCATCGACAAGATCTACACCCCGTATGACAACCTGACAATGAACGTCACCCTGAACCCGGACGGCACCACCAGCCGCGAGATCATCGGCTCCATCGCCGAGGGCCTGCGTGCTGACTCCTCTGACGCTGCCATGATGGCCCGCTTCAAGGAGATCTTCACCGATCCCGGCCTGCAGATGATCAGCTTCACCATCACCGAGAAGGGCTACGCCCTGTATCGTCCGGACGGCAGCCTGATGCCCGTTGTCCAGGCCGACATCGACGAGGGCCCCGCCCACGCACGCCATGCCATGAGCATGGTCACCGCCCTGTTGCTGGAGCGTTTCCAGAACGGTGCCGCTCCTCTGGCCGTCGTCAGCATGGACAACTGCTCTCACAACGGTGAGAAGCTGCAGACCAGCGTGATGACCATTGCCAAGGCTTGGCTGGAGAAGGGCTATGTTGGCCAGGACTTCATCGATTACCTGACCGATGAGAGCAAGATTGCATTCCCCTGGTCCATGATCGACAAGATCACTCCGCGCCCCCACAAGATCGTGGAAGAGCAGCTGGTCAAGGACGGCATCGAGGGTATGGAGCCCATCGTTACCAGCAAGAACACCTTCATTGCTGCTTTCGTCAACGCCGAGCGCCCGCAGTACCTGGTCATCGAGGACAAGTTCCCCAACGGCCGTCCTGCCCTGGAGAAGGCTGGCGTGTACCTGACCGACCGCGACACCGTCAACAAGACCGAGCGCATGAAGGTCACCACCTGCCTGAACCCGCTGCACACCGCCATGAGCGTGTACGGCTGCATGCTGGGCTACACCCTGATCTGCGACGAGATGAAGGACGCCGACATCGTTGCCCTGATCAAGCGCCTGGGCTATGTTGAGGGTCTGCCCGTTGTGGTCAACCCCGGCATCCTGGAGCCCAAAGCTTTCATCGACGAAGTCGTTGAGCAGCGCCTGCCCAACCCCTTCATGCCCGACGCCCCGCAGCGTATCGCTACCGATACTTCCCAGAAAGTCGGCATCCGCTTCGGCGAGACCATCAAGAGCTACATTGCCGAGGGACGCGACCTGAACACCCTGGTCAGCATCCCTCTGGCCCTGGCTGGCTGGCTGCGTTACCTGCTGGCTGTGGACGACAACGGCAATGCCTTCGAAGTCTCTGCTGATCCCTTGAAGGACGACCTGCAGGCCAAGCTGGCCGGTATCGAGGTCGGTAAACCCGAAACCTTCACCAACCAGCTGGACGACATCCTGTCCAACGCTTCCATCTTCGGCACCGATCTGACCAAGACTGTGCTGGCCGACAAGATCAAGGCTTACTTCAAGGCCGAGCTGGCAGGCCCCGGCGCTGTCCGCAAGACCCTGCATGACGCTGTGAATGCTTAATTTTCCGAAAAAGGCTTCCTCTGTGAGGGAGCTGTCAGCGAAGCTGACTGAGGGAGAGACAGTAGATACGCTGTTTCGGTCGGCATAGTCTCTCTCCCACCCGCTTCGCGGGCCTCCCTCGCAGAGGGGGCCTACATAAGAGGCAATAATTAAAAAATAAAGGAGTCTACCTATGTCTATGAAAATGGGTTGGCGCTGGTATGGTGAGGGCAACGACCCCATCACGCTGGCTGACATCAAGCAGATCCCCGGTGTTGAGGAGATCGTCTGGGCCCTGCACAGCAAGATGCCCGGTGAAATCTGGGAAGAGGACGAAATCAAGGCCGTCGTCGATCAGATCCATTCTTACGGCTTCGACGCTACCATCGTTGAGTCTGTCAACGTTCACGATGACATCAAGATCGGTCTGCCCACCCGCGACCAGTACATCGAAAACTACAAGCAGTGCATCCGCAACCTGTCCAAGTTCGGTGTCAAGACCATCTGCTACAACTTCATGCCAGTCTTTGACTGGACCCGTACCGACCTGTTCCATCCCATCGGCGACGGTTCCACCGCCCTGTTCTATCAGAAGGATCTGATCAAGGGCGACTACAAGGCCATGGCTGATTACATCATGAGCTTCACCGAGAAGTATCACATGACCTTCCCCGGCTGGGAGCCGGAGCGTATGGCTAAGCTGGACGAGCTGTTCAAGGCTTACGCCCCTGTCACCAAGGAGAAGCTGTGGGATAACCTGAAGTACTTCCTGGAAGCCATCATGCCTACCTGCCACGAGTGCGACATCAAGATGGCCATCCATCAGGACGATCCCCCGTGGGACATCTTCGGCCTGCCCCGCCTGCTGGTGAACGCCGAGAGCATCGACCGTTTCCTGTCCATGGTGGATGATCCGTACAACTGCCTGACCCTGTGCAGCGGCAGCATGAACGCCAACCCCAACAACAACGTGGCTGAGATCGTGCGCAAGCATTGCGATCGTATCCCGTTCGCCCATATCCGCAACATCCATCATTTCGAGAATGGCGATTTCAGCGAGGCCGCACACCGCGATTGCTGCGGCGAGACCGGCATCATTGAGATCCTGCGTGCCTACCATGACTGCGGCTTTGATGGCTGCATCCGTCCTGACCACGGCCGTCAGCTGTGGGAGGAAGGTCCCGGTAACTGCCGCCCCGGTTACGGTAAGTATGACCGTGCCCTGGGTATCCAGTACATGCTGGGTGTCTGGGATCTGCTCGACCGCCTGGACGAGGAGAAGAAGGGCTAAGCTTTCGTCCCTTTTCTTGAAAGAAAAGGAACCAAAAGAACTTTCAATTAAAAAGCAAGGCATGGGCCGTTGGCCCATGCCTTGCTTTTTGTTTGGAGTTTCTTCGGTTCCTTCTTTGCAAAGAAGGAACAAAAGCCCAGCCCATGCTCACACCGCGCCATAGATGCCTTTGACGCTGACTTCGCCCGTGAAGACGTGGGTGTCGCCGGATTCATCGTGAACGACGAGGCGACCCTCCTCGTCAATGTCCTTGGCAATACCTGCGCCGCCATCATAGGTAACGCGGCGGCCCAGGTTGACGCACTGGGCCTTGTACTGTTCACGGTAGGGGGCAAGCCCCTGCTCCTCATAGGTGTAGAGGGCGCGGTCAAAACCGAAATCTGTCATATACTGGGCCAGCCATTCGGGGTCGGTATCCAGGTCCACGTTGACGCCCTGCAAAAGCAGGCTGGTGCCGTGGGGCAGGCCGGCCATATCGAAATATTCCTGCGGCTGGGCCAGGTTGATGCCGATGCCCACCACCAGGCTGTGCCCGTCGGGCGCGACTTCGCAAAGGATGCCCACGATCTTTTTTCCGTTCAGCAGCAGGTCGTTGGGCCATTTAATCTGGCAGTCAATGCCATAACGCTGCTTTAATGCGTCGCAGACAGCCAAGGACGCGAACAACGGCAGCGTGGACGGCTGTGCCAGATCCGTTTTGATGACGGCGGTGTAGTACAGCCCTTTGCCGGGCGCGTCGACCCAGCCGCGGCCCAGACGGCCCCGGCCTGCGGTCTGGTCGGTGGTATACACGGCCCCCACCGGGCCGAACTGGGCGATGTTCTCCTTCGCCCAGGCATTGGTGCTGCCGACCTGCGGCAGATAAATTACGCTCTCGTTCAAAACTGCGGCACCCGCTTCCATGAAAATTCACATTGCCCGTCCGTCACCGTGATGACGCCGTAACTGCCGCCATCCCGCAGACTGCCCGGGTTAAACACCGTAGCCGCCGTGCCCACACCGCGCACCAGCTCCCGCCGATGGGTGTGACCAAACAGCGCTACATCGGCACCGCGCTCTCCGGCAGATTCCGCCAGCCGCTCGCTGCCCATTTTTACGCCGTAATGATGACCGTGGGTGTAGAAAAACAGCACACCCGCAAAGGGGGCCATACCCTCGGTGGGTTCCTGATACCCCACATCGCAGTTGCCTGCCACGCGGTAGATCGGGTACGGCACGGGGGTCTTGTTCAGCTCCAGCGCACCGTTCAGGTCATACAGGCCGTCACCCAGGTAAAACATGGCATCGGCGGTCTCGTTCTGCAGCACCCAGCGCAGGTCACGCATGCGGCCGTGCACATCGGAAACAACTAAGATTTTTGTGGTCTCGGACATGAAGGTTCCTCACTTGATCAGCTCTTTGTAGATCTGCCCTTTGCTGAATGGCGTCCCCGCCGCCGCCTGTTTGGCTGCAGCCGAGGGCGGCATACCGCCTGCCTGCAAAGTGCGGGCTGCAGCCACCGCTTCTTCCAGTGTGGGGGCGGTTTCCACGGCCAGCCGGGCCGGGTCAGCACCCGCCAGCACCAGCACATACTCGCCGCGGGGATCGTTTTCCCGGTAAAAGGCGACGGCCTCGCCGAGGGTGGTCTTCTTGATCTCCTCGTGCAGCTTGGTCAGCTCGCGGCACAGGCTTACCGAACGGTCCGTGCCAAAGGTCACCGCCAAATCATCCAGTGTGCCCCGCAGTTTGTGGGGAGCTTCGTAGAAGATCATCGTGCGGGTCTCCTTCTGCAAAAAGTCCAGCCGTTCCCGGCGCTCCCGCTTCGGGACAGGCAGAAAACCCTCGAACACGAACCGTGCCGTGGGCTGACCGCTGGCGGCGAGGGCTGTCACGCAGGCCGAAGCCGCCGGCACCGGCACTACCTTGATGCCCCGGGCGTGGGCCTCTTTGACGATCTGCTCACCGGGGTCGCTGATGCAGGGCATTCCGGCATCGCTGCACAGGGCACAGTTTTCGCCCGCTTCGATGCGCTGCAGGATGGCCTCGCCATGGTGGAGCGCATGCTCATAATAACTGACCATCGGCTTTTTTAAGCCAAGATGGTTCAGCAGCCGCAGGGTCACGCGGGTATCCTCGGCCGCGATGAAATCGGCTGCACCAAAGGTAGCCGCCACACGCGGCGGCATATCATCTAGGTTGCCGATGGGTGTTGCCACCAAATATAATGTTCCGGGCAAAATGCTGCCCCCTTTTCTATACTATAATAGGTTATTATACCACGTTACGGGCATTCGGTAAACCCCGCGTCCATGCAAAAAGCCTCCCCTAAATGGGGAGGCTTTGCATTATCCTCTGGTGCTAAAGCTATACTCATGCTCTTCCGGCGGCAGGGTCTCGGTGGTCATGCCCTCGATACGCGCCCAGCGATTGCTGCGTTCGATCATCGGCACCAGTTCATCCAGCGCGGCACGTTCGCCCTGGGCTTCCAGGGTGACGCTGCCGTCCCAGTTGTTGGCGACCCATCCGGTCAGGCCCAGCTTTTGGGCGGCGCACTGGGCAAAGTAGCGGAACCCCACACCCTGCACATTTCCCGTGAAATGCCAGCGGCGGCGGATCACACTCATGCGTCGATGCCCGTTACGGTGTAGTCCTTGGCTTCGACGGCGGCCTTCAGGTCGGCATCAGCCACGTCAGCGGTCAGGGCGACGATGGCGGTGCCCTTCTCGTGGCTGACCTCGGCGCTCTGCACACCGTCCAGGGCCTCCAGAACCTTCTTCACGGTGGCCTCGCAATGGCCGCACATCATGCCTTCGATATGGATGGTCTTTTTCATAGTAACTTCCTCCGTTTTTATTTCGTTCTGCACAGGGCAGGATCTGGTTTCGCACGCGGTCTCTACGGGCAGCTCCCGTGCGGGGGCTTTGTGTTTGGGCGGTGCGTCATGGGCGGCGCTGCGGGGATTAAAGGTGTTAAGCCGCAGGGCATTGGTCACAACGCAAACGCTGGAAAGGCTCATGGCAGCCGAGGCGATCATCGGGTTCAGCGTGATGCCAATGCCGGTGAAGACGCCCGCGGCCAGCGGGATACAGACAGCGTTGTAGAAGAACGCCCAGAACAGGTTCTGGTGGATGTTGCGCACCACCGCGCGGGACAGACGCACCGCAGCGGGAACATCGGCCAGGTCGCTGCGCACTAGCACCACGTCGGCGGCGTCCAGTGCCACGTCGGCCCCAGCGCCGATGGCAATGCCGGTCTCGGCACGGGTCAGGGCGGGGGCATCGTTGATGCCGTCGCCCACCATGGCCACACGGCCCGCAGCCTGCAGGCGGCGGACTTCGGCCTCCTTACCGGCGGGCAGGACGCCTGCGATGACATGGTCCTCGTCCAGGCCGACCATAGCACCAATGTGCTTGGCGGTGGCGGCGTTATCGCCGGTCAGCAGCACGACCTGCAGGCCCAGGACCTTCATCTGGCTGATGGCCTCGGCCGAGGTCTGCTTGACCACATCAGACACGCCGATGACGCCTGCCGGTTTACCGGCCAGCGAGAAGTACAGCGGGGTCACGCCGTCGCGGCTCATCTCTTCGCCCGCCCGTTCCAGGTCGGAGGTCAGCTCGCAGGTCTCGCGGATAAAATCGGCGTTGCCACCCGCGATGACCTTACCGGCCACCTTGCCCTGCAGACCCTTGCCGGGCACAGCCTCAAAATCGGCAACGGTGGCGTAGGAGAGCTTATCCTTTTCGGCCTCTTTCAAAATGGCACGGGCCAACGGGTGCTCACTGCGCAGTTCCAGGCCAGCGGCCATGCTGAGCAGGAACTTGGCAGGCACGTTGCGGGTACCCACGATCTTGACCACGCTGGGTTCGCCGGTGGTGATGGTGCCGGTCTTATCCAACAGCACAGCATCGGTGTAGCCGGTGGTTTCCAGGCTGGCGGCGGTCTTGAACAGGATGCCGTTTTTGGCGCCCACACCGCTGCCTACCATGATGGCAACAGGCGTTGCCAGGCCCAGCGCGCAGGGGCAGCTGATGACCAGCACACTGATACCGCGGGCCAGCGCGTAAGTGAAGGTCTGGCCCAGCAGCAGCCAGATAACGAACGTCAGCAAGGCGATGCAGGTAACAGCGGGTACGAAGATGCCGGAGACTTTATCCGCCGTTTTGGCCAACGGGGCCTTGGTAGCGGCGGCGTCCCGCACCAGGCGGATGACCTGGGACAGGGTGGTGTCCTGGCCAACACGCTCGGCCCGGCAGGTCAGGGCGCCGTTCTGATTGATGGTGGCGGCGCTGACAGGCGAACCGGGAAATTTATCCACCGGCATGCTCTCGCCGGTCAGGGCGGCCTCGTTCACGCTGGAAATGCCCTCGGTCACGGTGCCGTCCACCGGGATGGATTCGCCCGGGCGTACCAGAAACAGATCCCCGACCTGCACCTCGCTGACCGGCAGCGTTATCTGCTCGCCATCGCGCAGCACACAGGCTGTCTGAGGGGCCAGCTTCATCAGGCTCTTCAGCGCATCGGTGGTCTTGCCCTTGCTGTAAGCTTCCAGCGTTTTTCCGACGGTGATCAGCGTCAGAATCGTGGCAGCAGACTCGAAATAGAGGTCATGCCGATACTGCATGATCAACTCCATATCGTCGTTTTTCAGGCCAATGCCGATCATCACAATAGCATACAGGCCGTACAGAAGCGCGGCACCCGCGCCCATCGAGACCAAGGCGTCCATGCCCGGTGCGCGGGACTTGATGCCCTTCCAACCGCTGATGAAGAATGCGCGGTTGATCCAGCAGACGGGCAGCGTCAGCGCCAGCTGCACCAACGCAAACACCATGGCACCACTTCCATGGCCCTCCATAAACGAGGGCAGCGGCAGGCCGATCATATGCCCCATTGAGACATACATCAGCGGCACCAAAAAACACAGGCTGGCGATCAGGCGCTTTTTCAGTTTGGGGGTCTCTGTGTCCTCCAGCTCGGCGTTCTCGCTTTCGGCTGTAGCCAGGCTGGCGCCGTAACCGGCAGCCTCCACGGCGTTGCAGATGCGCCTGGCCGTCGTGTCCGGGTCAGCATCGGGGGTGTAGTCTACCTGCATCGAGTTGGTCAGCAGGCTTACGGCCACACCAGCCACACCCGGCACAGCCGAGACCGCTTTTTCCACATGGCTGGCACAAGCCGCACAGCTCATGCCGGTGATCTCATAGCGTTGCATGGTTCCTCTATTGCTCCTTTGCTAAAAATGCTAAGGCAACACCGCACAATTCCCGCCTAACGGCTTAAGCACCGCTCCGGCGGCTGCGGCACGGCATCTGCGTTGCCAAAATGCTCGATAATACACAAAGTATTATCTGCGCTTTTGGCTTAGCATCTGCCGCACCTCGCTCGCCGTATCGGCACTTAGAATTATGCGGTATTGCCCTAAAACAGTAACCTAATTAAAACATACTTTCCGGCAAAACAATGTCATTTTTCGGAACTTTGGCCCAGTCGAAATCCGCCGCCAGCTCTTGCGGCGTCACGGGGCGGGGCGTGGCCTGCAAACCGCAGGCAAAGGCCAGCTTGCCGATAATTTCCTCGGCGCTGTACCTGGCCCGCAGGTTTTCCAGGCTTTGGTCGCCGTCCCTTTTGGAAAGGCGGCGGCCATCCGGGGCCAGCAGTAGCGGTAGGTGGTAAAACGTTGGCGGCGTCAGCCCCAGCTCCCGATACAGCCACAGCTGGCGCGGCGTGCTGGACAGCAGGTCACTGCCCCGTACCACCTCGGTAACGCCCATCAGGGCATCATCCACCACCACGGCCAGCTGGTAGGCAAACACACCGTCTGCCCGGCGCAGGTAAAAGTCGCCGCAATCGCGGGCAAGGTTTTCCTCATACATACCCATATGGCCGTCCGTAAAGGAGATGGTCTCATCCGGCACCTGCACGCGCCAGGCGGGGGCACGGATCTTGCAGCGCTCGGCCACCTCGGCGGGGGTCAGCCCCCGGCAGGTCCCGGCGTAGACGACCTGACCGTCGCTGCGGTGGGGTGCGCTGGCCGCATGCAGCTGGCTACGGCTGCAAAAACAGGGATACACCAGCCCGCGGCGGTCCAGAATATCGTAGTAACGCTGGTAAATTTCTGCCCGCTCACTCTGGTAGACCGGCAGCTGCGGACCGTCGGCGGCAAGGCCCAGCCAGGCCAGATCGTCGATGATGGCATCGGCAAACACACGGGGGCAGCGCTGGGTGTCCAGGTCCTCGATGCGCAATAGCACCTGCCCGTCCTTGCTTTTGGCGGAAAGCCAGGCCAGCAGGCAGCACATCAGGTTGCCCAGGTGCATCCGCCCGCTGGGGCTGGGTGCGTAACGGCCGGCGATCATTCCAGCGTGTAGGTGCCATCGCCCAGGGCACGCAGATGCACACGGTAAAACTCCGCCACCGCGTTGATCATGTGGTTAGCATCGGCCACGGCCGCAGTCTCCACCGCGCTGTGCATGGCCAGCTGGGCCAGGCCGATGTCCGCCATCGGGATGGGAAGCGTGTGGCTTTGCAGGTTTCCCAGGGTGCTGCCGCCCGGCTCATCGGCGCGGTTGGTGAACACCTGCACCGGCACACCGGCCTTGCGGCAGATTTCCTTGAAAATCGCACCGCTGACGGCGTTGGTGGTGTATTTCTGGCTGGCGTTGTACTTCAGCACAACGCCCTCGCCCATATGCACCGGGGCGCATGGGTCGGCTTTCTGCGGGAAGTTCGGGTGGGCCGCGTGGGCGTTGTCGGCGCTGAGCATGTAGCTGTTGGCCATGGCCTGCTGCTTTGCCTGGGCGCTGTGGGGGATTGAATCGATGATGCGGTCCAGCACATCCCGCAGGTAGCTGCTCTCGGCGCCCATCCGGCTGGAGGAACCCACTTCCTCGTTGTCAAACAGGGCCCACACCGGGGCGCAGGCGCTGTCGCAATCGGGGGCAGCGTCCAGGAAGGCCAGCAGCGTGGTGGCGGCACATTCCAAATCATCGATGCGCGGGGCGAGGAGATACTCACCGTCCGGGCCAATGCAGGTAGGCTGCTGACGGGTGACCAGCTGCAGGTCGCGGTCGAGGATGTCCTCGGGCTGGACGTTCAACTCCTCGCACAGCACATCGGTCAGGGTGCGGCATCCAGCGGGGCCCCACAACGGCTGCATGTCGATCTGGGGGTTGAACTCCTTTCCCTTATTGACGTTGCGCTGCATGTGGATGGCCAGCGACGGGATGACCAGCAGGTCCTCATCGATGTTGACAAGGCGGCTCTCGATGCCGTCCTCGGTCTTGACCATGACGCGGCCAGCCACCGTCAGCGGGCGGTCCAGCCAGGTGGACATGATCATGCCGCCGTAACCTTCGACGCTCAGGCGGGAGCAGCCGTCGTTTTCGACCTTCTCGTTTTTAATTTTCCAGCACGGGGAATCGCTGTGGCTGGCGGCAATGCGCCAACCGCCGATGGCATGCTCCGGCACGCGCCAGGCGATGACCGAGGAACCGTTGCGGGTAATGTAGTACCCTTTGCCGGCTTCCAGGTTCCAGTAATCGGCTTCTTCCAGGCGGGTATAACCGGCTGCATCCAGCCAGGCCGCGGCTATGGCAGCCGCGTGGTAGGGGGTCACTGCCCCCTGCAAAAATTCAAATAAATCATCGAGCATAGGTACTTTTCTTCCTTACTGTTGTTATTTTTCCGGGCTTTTGGGTCCCGGGTGAGTCATACGGTAATATTGTACCGCAAACTTACAGTGGGAACAAGTTGCAAAACAGGAAAATTTGTTCTATACTCAGTATAGTCATACTGTCCGTTTTGACAAGTACGCACTTTTTGGAAAGTACCCCCAGGAGGTTATCTATGCACCCGAACGCGAACTGTAACTGCCGCTATGCCGATGTTGGCTGCGATAAAATGGAAGAAGTCATGGATCAGATCAGCGGCAAATGGAAGATGCGCATCCTGTTTATGGTGGGCGCCCACGGCACCCTGCGCTATGGCGAGCTGCGCCGCCTGCTGGACGGCGTGACCCACAAGATGCTCTCAAACCAGTTAAAGGAGCTGGCCGCCGATGGGCTGGTGGAGCGCATCGATTATGGCGAGGTCCCGCCCCGGGTAGACTACCGCCTGACCCCGAACGGCGAGGCATTGATGCCGATTTTTGACGATATACAGGCGTATATCCGCAAAAATGCCTGCAGCAATTGCTGCGGCGATAAGCCCGCCGCCCCCTACGGAGCAAGGCATGGCTGTTGTGAATAATATATTTGTAAAGTAACCTGTTAGGAGGACATTTTATGCGTAAATCTATTGCCCTTTTGCTGGGTCTGTCACTGGCCACGCTGACAGCCTGCGGGCAGGCGCCGGGAAATTCAGGCGCTGCATCGTCGGATGCCGCAAGTGCCGTTATTTCGGAAGCTGCGTCCGATGCTGCCCCGGCCACGGCGGAAACACCTGCGGCCTCCTCCCGCGATACCACCACCGAGCAGCGCAATGTGCTGGATGGCTTTGTGGATTTTTCCGCCGACACGGCAGGCGGCAGCCTGAAATGCGCCCGCGCGGCGGCAGTGCTGGTGGAATACCTGAGCTGCGCCGACATCGACGCCTCCACCGCCGCCGATTGGATGACCGACCTGACCCAGGACCAGCGCGACCTGTTGGACATCAACTGGGCGGGCATTTTGGCAAATGCCCAAAACATCGCCGCCGATCCAGCCAGCCAGACCGACCTTTTATCCTGCGCCGGTGTCACCACGGATTTTACCGGCATGGTTTTGACCGGAGTGCCGGATAAGCTGGTGATTTTGAATACCGTTTTTACCGGAAAAGCCGGGTAAATAGCACAACAGAAAAGCGGTGCCGTTCCCACGCGGCACCGCTTTTCTACTGACCTTTATACCTTATTATAATAGTGTAACGCTTATTCTACGTCCTGCAGGGCGGCGTAATCCTGCTCACCCGTGCGGACCTTGACCACCTTAGCCACATTGTACACAAAGATCTTGCCATCGCCAATGTGGCCGGTGTACAGTGCCTTGGTGGCGGTGTCGATGATCTTCTCCACCGGGATCTTGCTCACGACAACTTCCACCTTGACCTTGGGCAGCAGGGTGGCATCCACTTCGGCGCCGCGGTACTTCTCGCCGCTGCCCTTCTGGATGCCGCATCCCATGACCTGGGTCACGGTCATGCCGGTGACGCCGATTTTGTTCAGCGCCTGCTTCAGGCTCTCAAACTTGGCCAGCTGCACGATGATGGACACTTTGTGCATGCCGGAATCCAGCTCGGCCGGCAGCGGAGCTTCCTGGGTGACCTTGACGGCAGCCGCCACCTTCTCGGGGCTGGCCTTGGCGATGTCATCTTCACCCAGGTCGGTGTTCTCGTTCACATCCAGCTCAGCGTAGGTGGCATCGTTGATGGCAAAACCGGCGTAGGCGCTGGCCAGGCCATGCTCATGGATGTCCAGGCCGTCCAGTTCCTCTTTCTCAGAAACGCGCAGGCCGATCGTCTTTTTGATGATGGTAAAGATGATAGTCATCGTGACCAGAACCCAGGCCGCCACGCTGACAACACCCAGCAACTGGATGCCCAGCTTGGCAAAACCGCCGCCGTAGAACAGGCCGCCATCGGTGGCAAACAGACCGACCGCCAGTGTGCCCCACAGGCCGTTCATGCAGTGGACCGACACCGCACCGACAGGGTCATCGATTTTGGCAATGTTATCAAAGAATTCCACCGAGAAGATGCAGAGCACGCCAGCCACGATGCCGATCACGGCCGCGCCGAAGGGGTCGACCACATCACAGCCGGCGGTGATGGCCACCAGACCGGCCAGCGCACCGTTGAAGGTTAGGGAGACATCGGGCTTGCCGTAGCGCACCCAGCTGACGATCAGCGCGGCCACCGTAGCCAGAGCCGCCGCCAGGTTGGTGTTGAAGCAGATGAGGCCCGCGGAAACCATCGTGTCATCGCCGGTCATGCTGACGGTAGAGCCGCCATTGAAGCCGAACCAGCAGAACCACAGGATGAAAACGCCCAGGGCCATGGCGGTCAGGTTGTGGCCGGGGATAGCCCGTGCCTTGCCGTCCTTGCCATATTTGCCGATGCGGGGACCGAGCATCCAGGCACCCAGGCAGGCGGTAACACCGCCCACAAAGTGGACCGCCGTGGAACCGGCGAAATCATGGAAGCCCAGCTGAGCCAGCCAGCCGCCGCCCCAGATCCAGTGGCCGGAAATGGGATAGACGATCAGGCTGATGGCGGCGGAGTAGCAGCAGTAGGCGCTGAACTTGGTGCGCTCAGCCATTGAGCCGGAAACGATGGTAGCTGCTGTGGCGCAGAACACGGTCTGGAACACCGCATAGACCCAGACCGGCAGGGTACCGAAATCGTAACTGCCCTGGATGAACGGGTCAAACCCGCCGATCAGTGCGCCGGAGCCGGCAAACATGATGCCGAAACCCACCAGCCAGTAGCAGGGCGTGCCGATACAGAAGTCCATCATATTCTTCATCAGAATATTGCCGGTGTTCTTGGCACGAGTAAGGCCTGCCTCGCACAAAGCAAAGCCTGCCTGCATAAAGAACACCAGAAACGCCGCAACCAGTGTCCAAGTAACGTCCGCAGAGTTGTACATAACAGATTCCCCTCTCTCACTTTGCACAGCGCCGCCTCGCACAATGCGGCACTGCATTTTACAACCAACAACAAAAGGCGCCGGGCGGGAGCTTGCTATCCCGTCCGGCGCCTTTGCCGTTTGTTGTGTTGCCGCTATGATAGCACTGTCTGCGCCCACGGTCAAGGGGGAATTGCCACAGTTTGCTGCATTTTGTCAGTTTTGGCTTGCAGCTGCAAAAATTTCCGTTGATTTTTATGCATGTTTTACAGGCATGTGTTTTTTTTTACGTGGTCAGCGCTTGCCAACAAATTGAACTTTGCGGTCGAACTTGGGCAAATTTACGGGTATGTTAATTTTTTTGCAAAAAAATCTACCAAAATAATTCACATTGTGCTATAATACAGATAAATGCCCTTTTGTCAAAAAGAGTTTTATGCTTTATCCAAAAAGGAGGAAATCCCATGCCCAACCTCGCTCTGCTTGCCTTGGAAGCCAGCGACGGCACCGTGGTGCTGACCAGTATTACCCTGGTTTTTGCCATGCTGATCGCCCTGTGCCTCATCATTACCCTGGAGGGCAAGCTCTTCGACCTGAAAAACAAAAAACCTGCTGATCCTAAGCCGCAGGCCCCTGCCGCACCGGCTGCCAAAGCTGCCCCGGCACCTGCTGCCAAGCCCGCTGCCCCCGCTGCTAAGGCTGACAATGGCGGCATCCCCGGCGAGGTCATTGCTGCGATTTCTGCCGCTGTTGCTACTGTGATGGGTTCCGGCGCTGTGATCCACGGCATCCGCCGCGTTTCCAAGCCCGCCGCAGGCTCCCGCCGTGGTTCCTGGGGCGATGCCGGTGTGCGTGAGCATACCACGCCCTTTATGTAAGGAGGTCTGGAAATGGGTGCTATTTTAACCAACATCTCGGAGATTTTTGCCAAATCAGGCTGGGCACAGATCTTCTTCACCGAGGGCGGCTGGAAGTACGCCGTCATGCTCGCCGTGGCCTGCGTGCTACTGTATCTGGCCATCGTCAAGCAGTTCGAGCCTCTGTTGCTGCTGCCCATCGGCTTTGGTATGTTGATGACCAACCTGCCCCTGGACGGCATCTTCCACATGGACATCTTCATCAATGAGACAAACCACATTGACTGGGCGCTGCTTGGTTCTTCCGGCGGCATGGTCGACTACATTTACTTAGGCGTCAAGCTAGGTATTTATCCCCCGCTGATCTTCCTGGGCATCGGTACCATGACCGACTTCGAGCCGCTGATCGCACGTCCCTCCAGCCTGCTGCTGGGCGCTGCTGCTCAGCTGGGCATCTTCTTCACCTTCGTTGGCGCTAAGATCCTGGGCTTCACCAACCAGGAAGCCGGTGCTATCGGCATCATCGGTGGTGCTGACGGCCCCACCGCTATCTATGTTACCACCAAGCTGGCCCCGCACCTGCTGGGTTCCATCGCGGTTGCGGCATACTGCTACATGGCGCTGGTGCCTGTTATCCAGCCGCCTATCATGAAGGCCCTGACCACGGAAAAAGAGCGTCAGATCGTCATGACCGCACCCCGCCGTGTTTCCAAGACCGAGAAGATCCTTTTCCCCATCATCGTTACCATCATCGTTGCCCTGACCCTGCCGGATGCTGCTATCCTGGTTGGCTGCTTGATGATGGGCAACCTGATGAAGGAGTCCGGCGTTGTTGAGCGTATCACCAAGACCGCCGGCAACGAACTGATGAACATCATCACCATCTTCCTGGGCTTCTCCGTTGGCTGCACTACCAACGCTTCTACCTTCCTGAACATCCAGACCGTCGAGATCATCGTCCTGGGCATCGTTGCTTTCGGTGTCGGCACCGCTGGCGGCGTCATCCTGGGCAAGATCATGTGCGTCATCACCCACGGCAAGATCAACCCGCTGATCGGTTCCGCCGGTGTTTCCGCCGTTCCTATGGCTGCCCGTGTTTCCCAGAAAGTCGGCCAGGAGTACAACCCCCGCAACTACCTGCTCATGCACGCCATGGGTCCCAACGTTGCTGGTGTTATCGGCTCCGCCGTTGCTGCTGGTATTCTGATCAACATGTTCGGCTAATCGCAGCTTAAACCACAAGCAAACAAAACCTCCGGCCCGAAAGCCGGAGGTTTTTGTTTGCTTTATGCAATTTACAAAATGTTCATACCAGTATCATAGTTTTTTAGCAGATGTCCTGTATTGTATAAGCACAGGGTTACGGAGCCGCAACCGTAATTCTGGAACATGATTCCTCCTCACACCAATCGATACCCCTTATGCCCCCGTTCGGAGCCGCAACCGAACGGGGGCGCTTTTTGTGCTTATTGGTATTTATTGCAGATGGGACGTCAAAAAATCTACCGTGACCTGGCGCAGGTCAGCGTCCAGCTGGGTGTTGGTGGCGGGGTCCTCGCTGGTATAATTGTGGTCACCGTTCACGAAGGGGTCCAGCACCACCTGGCCGTCCGGCAGGCTTTCGACGGCCGCCTTGGTTTCGGTTTGGGTAGTGTCGCTCAAGATGCGCTCATTGCCGCTGTAGGTCAGCAGCACCGGCAAGCCGCTTTCCTGCAGGGTCACGTTGGGGTCGCTGTCCCGCATACCGTCGATGTAGGCGGCACTCAGCTCCACGCCCCAAGCCGCTACACTGCCCTCGGCATCGGCGCGGGCGGCCAGTTCTTCCACGGCGGCAAAGTTATCAATGCTTAAAAACTCCAAGCCCTGCAGGCCCGTGCCGTTGGCGGGGCTCCAGAGGGCCAGTGCCGTGACGGGGTACTGCCCCAGCTGCGGGTAGAGGCTGGCCAACCGCCCGCCCATGCTGTGGCCCACCAACGCCGTTTTGCCGGTGCCGTAGGTGGCCTGCATGTAGCCGATCACGCTGTCCACATCCGCCGCCATATTGGCCAGCGTGTAGTTGGCGTAAGGTTCGGTGCTGTCGCCGCAGCCGGCGAAATCAAGCCGCACAGTGGCAATGCCATGGGCGGCCAGGTCCTCAGCCAGGGGCGCGAAGTGGCCGTCTCCCTGCCGGTTGCCGGTAAAGCCATGGCACAGCACCACCAGCGGCAGTTCCTCGCCCCGGGCAGATTTGGCAGGCAGCTGGATGGTAGCCGGGATATTGCCCCGCGTACCGGGGATCTCGATGTTCTTTGGGTTGGTGTTGGGTTGTAATAGTGTAACAGCTGCCACTATGCACAGTGCAATGGCCGCCAAACAGGCGAGCAGAATCCAAGGTGCACGGGTTTGCTTGGCATGTTTCATATGGGTTCCCCTTTCTGGTTTTTTCAGGTTTATTGTACTATCATTAAAACGTATTCAGGGTGGTTTGTCAATTGTGTCCTGTTCAAGTCCTCTCATATAAAAAATGCGAAAAAAGCAACAAGAGCGTCTGCCTTCGTAGTAGACACTCTTGTTGCTTTACTTTTTATTCATTTGTGGTATACAATACAACACACTCATACGGACGCAGGGTCTCTGAAGGGTTATCTGCGTAGTTTCCTATCAGTTTTTCTGCAGTCGCCCAAGCGTCAGGCAGTTCAGCGTGGATTTCTTGCTCTGTCAGGTTGCAAAGTACAAGAAGTTCTTCCTTGTCCGCCGAGCCATAGCGCCGATAAGCCAGCAGGTCGGTGTTGTCGGGGTAAAGAAATTCAATTTTTCCCTCACTTATGACCCGGTGTTCCTTCCGCAAGCGTACCATCGCTTTGTAGAAACTATAAATCGAATCCGCATCACTCGTCTGCGCCGCAGCGTTGATGCTCTTATAGTTATCCGCCACACCAATCCACGGCGTACCTGACGTAAAGCCTGCGTTAGGGCTGCTGTCCCACTGCATGGGAGTACGGCCGTCATCCCGGCTGCGCTGTGCCAGAATATTCAGCGTCTCAGCCTCGGATTTACCTTGCTCACGCAGAATCTTATAGTAGTTAAGACTCTCCACATCACGGTACTGGTCAATTTCGGTAAAATGAGGATTCGTCATGCCCAGTTCCTCTCCCTGATAAATATAGGGTGTGCCGCGCATACAATGAATCGCCGTGGCCAGCATTTCGGCGCTTTCTCTCCAATAGGTCGTGTCGCTGCCGAACCGGCTGACAGCACGCGGCTGGTCGTGATTGCACCAAAACAAAGCGTTCCAGCCGCCGTGTTCCTGCATTCCCTCCTGCCAGGTCCGGAACAAACGCTTCAGCGCCCCATGGTCGGGAGGCATCAGCTCCCATTTTTGCCCGTTTTTATAGTCCACTTTCAGGTGATGGAAGTTGAAGCACATCGTCAGTTCATGGTTTTTCTCTGATGTGTACCCGATGCAGTTTTCCAGCGTAGTGGAGGACATCTCCCCGACAGTCATCATACCGTCAATACCGCCTGCGGCCACCAGTTCTTTCAGATACTTGCCGACATTGCAGCCATCAGTATAGAAGCGACGGCCATCGCCCTCCAAGTCGTCTTCGTACAGTTCCGGTTTGGAGATAAGATTGACTACATCAAAGCGGAAGCCCTTGATTCCCTTCGCTTTCCAAAAGCGCAGGATGTCGGCCATTTCGGCACGCACAGCAGGATTCTCCCAGTTCAAATCAGCCTGCATGACATCAAACAAATGCAGATACCATTTACCCAACTGCGGCACATACTCCCACGCGGAGCCTCCGAATTTGGACACCCAGTTTGTGGGGCAGCGGTCGGGAGAGCCATCCTTGAAAATGTAGTAGTCCTGGTATTTTTTATCGCCTGCCAATGCTTTTTGAAACCAGTCATGCTCGGTGGAGGTGTGGTTGAACACCATATCCAGCATCAGGCCAATACCGCGCTTGTCGGCTTCCCGAATCAATTCGTCCAAATCATCCATCGTGCCGTAGCGGGAATCCACCGCACGGTAGTTGGCCACATCGTAGCCGTTGTCCCGCTGGGGTGAAGGGAAAAACGGTGTCAGCCATAGGTAATCTACACCCAAATCCGCCAAATAGTCCAGCTTTTGGGTGACGCCTTTCAAATCGCCAAAGCCATCCCCGTTGGAATCATGAAAGGATTTCGGGTAAATTTGGTAGACAACCTTGTCCTTGAAATTGTACATTGCAAACCCCACTTACATTCAGAACCGAATCAGGCAACGCCTTTTTTCTTGCCGATGGCAACCGTCAGCACAAAGGGGACAACAATAGCAATCAACATGCACAGCGCAAAGCTGAGCATATAGGTCGGCTGGATAGACAGAATGCCGGGGATACCGCCGACGCCGATTGCGTTGGCCGTGGTGGAGGTTGCCACACAGACCACTGCGGCTGTTGCGGAACCAATCATGCCGCAGATAAAGGGGAAATTATATTTCAGGTTGACGCCGAACATGGCAGGCTCTGTGACACCCAGATAGCAAGAGATGCAGGCGGGAACGTTGACTTCCTGTGCGGCGGCATTTTTGCGCTGGAGATAAATCATACCGAGAACGGCAGAACCCTGTGCAATGTTGGACAGTGCAATCATCGGCCACAGCATGGTGCCGCCAAAGTCGGCAATCAGCTGCATATCAATTGCGTTAGACATATGATGCAGACCGGTAATAACAAGCGGCGCATAAACAAAACCGAAAATAGCACCGAACACAACGCGGAAAGAGCCGGAGATACCTGCATAAACCACATCGGAGATGACAGAACCGATTTTCCAGCCGATGGGGCCGAGAACCGTGTGGGCGATGATAACGGACAGCACCAAAGAGCAGAACGGAACCACAATCATTGAAATGACCGGCGGGCAGATTTTACGGAAAAAGCGCTCCAGATACACGAGCGTAAACGCGGCCAGCATAGCCGGAATGACCTGCGCCTGATAGCCAATCATATTGATCGTGAAAAAGCCAAAGTCCCATTTGGGGATGTCGGCTGCCGCCGTGGAGGCCACCGCGTAGGCGTTAAGAAGCTGGCCGGAAACCAGCGTCAGGCCCAGCACGATGCCAAGGCTCTGCGTGGTGCCCATCTTTTTGGTAACGGACCAGCAGATGCAGACCGGCAGCATATGGAAGATAGCTTCGCCAATCAGCCAAAGGAAGCTGTCAACACCGGACCAGAACTGACTGATATCACAAAGCGTCTGTGTGCCGTTGCCAAACAAATAAATACTGTCAATACAGTTGCGGAAGCCCAGAATCAGGCCGCCGGTGATGATGGCGGGAATCAGCGGGGCAAAGATTTCAGCCAGCACGCTCATAATTCTTTGCAGTGCGTTCTGATTCTGCTTGGCCGCGCTCTTGACGGCGTCTTTGGAAACACCATCAATGCCGGATACCGCGATAAAATCATTGTAAAAATCGTTGACCGTGTTGCCGATAATCACCTGAAATTGCCCGGCCTGTGTGAATGTACCTTTGGCAGATTTCAGAGACTCGATTTTGGCAACATCTGCCTTGGCAGGGTCATTCAGAACAAAGCGCATACGCGATACGCAGTGAGATACCGCCGCAATGTTCTCTTTTCCGCCGACATACTCAAGCAGTAGCCGTGCATCCTGTTCGTACTTACCCATTTTATTTTTTCCTCCTTCAGAATCCCGCTAAAGCGGATATTCAAACTTGTATGAACAAGTTTGCCTTACAGCCTCAGTATAGTAAACTTGTTCATACAAGTCAAGCGTTTTTCCAGGAATTTTATGTGTAGGCATGAAATTCGGTGCAGCGCACAAATTCTCCTCTTGCATTTTGGCTGAAAATACGATATACTAAATCAAATGTTTGAACAAGTTGAAAGGGACTTCCGCTATGCCAAAAGCAAAATACGAAGGAATTTATCACAGCTTAAAAAAGCGTATTGAAGCGCAGGACTATCCCTATCAGTCCCTGCTGCCCAGTGAGAATACATTGCTCGAGGAATACGCCTGCTCCCGCAACACGGTTCGCCGTGCGCTGGCTGAACTGACCAACGATGGCTATGTGCAGGCCATGCAGGGGCGCGGAGTACGGGTGATTTATCAACCGGTGGGAAAAACCACATTTACCATCGGAGGTATTGAAACTTTTCAGGAAACCGCGCGGCGAAACCGATTACACGCAGTGACAAAGGTTTTAGAATTTAAAACCGTCATTGCCGATGAGCGCCTTGCCTCGCTGAGTGGGTTTTCCGTGGGCGATGAATTGTGGTACATTCGCCGTGTGCGGTATCTGGATGGAAAAGCACTCATTTTGGATATCAACTATTTTTTGACAGAGTTTGTTCACGGTCTGACCCCCGAGATTGCGGCCAACTCCATTTACGATTATATAGAAAACACACTGGGTATGCAGATTATCACCAGTAAGCGCCGTATCACGGTGGAACACGCCACCGCGCAGGATGAAAAAATCCTCGCCATGGACAGCTATGACTGCGTTGCCGTTGTCACAAACCAGACATTCAATGCCTCCGGGATGCTGTTTGAATTTACGCAGTCCCGTCACCAGCCTGATTATTTCTGCTTTCAGGACATTGCCACCCGAAAAAAATGAGCATCGCCCTTTCAGGCTGGATTCACCCACACATGTTTCGCCATACCTTTGTCAGCCTGCTCATGTCGAATCCTGACATCGGCGTTGCAACGGTTGCCGCTGAAGCAGGTCACGCCCAGCCGAGCACGACTTTAATGATCTACACCCAGCAATACAAAAAACGCCGGGAGTCGATACGCAATCAGTTGAGCCGTGAATTGTACGAAAAATAAAGAATCGCAGCCGTGTTATCTTAAAAAATAACATAGCTGCGTTCTTTTTTCATGGGCCGTGAGGGATTCGAACCCCCACTGAACCGGTTATGAGCCGGTGGCTTTAACCGTTAAGCTAACGGCCCTTATTATGATGAAGAAGTGCTGTTGATGGCTAAATCGCCAACTTATCGCCAAAGCAGAAATCTTAGCGATGAAGTTCAGTAAAAACTGCGGCACTTCATCATATTTGAAAGTGGATGCGGTTGGGTCAGCCGGTTATGAGCCGAGAGTTCTAACCGCTGAACTAATGGCCCGCACAGTTGTATTTTATATTATAGCAGAATTTTCTCCCCTTGCCAAGAGGTATGTCCCCTTTTCTTTGCATACAATGGCGGTAAAAGGGGGCGTTGATTCATGCGGCGCAGGGGGTTCTTTTGGGCGGTTTTTCTGCTTATCATTTACTTTACAGCACCGTTCTGGGGGTGGCGACATAGCGGTTTCGCCCCCATCACTGTCCCCGATACCACGCCTGTGCCCTCGCCCACCGCAGAGCCTGCAGCCAGCCAGCCCTACCATGCCGTATGGGTCAGCTATCTGGAGTGGCAGCAGGTAGACTTTTCCTCCGCGCAGGCCTTTTCAGCAGATATTGCCGCCATGTTTGACAATATCGCTGATTTGGGGGCCACCGTGGTGCTGGTCCAGGTGCGCCCCTTTGGCGATGCCCTCTATCCCAGCGACTACTACCCTTTCAGCCATCTTTGCACCGGCACCCAGGGGCAAGGCCCCGGCTTTGACCCCCTGGCCCTGCTGGTGCAGGCGGCCCACGCCCGCGGCCTGCAGCTGGAAGCCTGGATCAACCCCTACCGGCTGCAAAGCGGCAGCATGCCTCTACTGTGTGCCCAAAGTCCCGCCCTGCTCCACCCGGAGTGGACCAAAACCACCTCCACCGGCTTATACCTAAACCCCGCCAGTGCCGAGGTCCGCGCTTTCATCTCCGATGCCGTCGCCGAGCTGTGCCATAACTATGACTTAGACGGCATCCACTTTGACGACTACTTTTACCCCACCACCGACCCTGCCTTTGACGCTGACGACTACGCTGCCGCAGGCACAGCTCTTTCGCTGGACGATTGGCGGCGGCAAAATGTCAACGCCCTGATGGCCCTGTGCTACCGAACCGCCCACGAATACGGTGTACGGTTCGGCGTCGCACCCATTGGTGACCCGGACCGCAGCTACGCCGACCAATACAGTGATGCCGCCCTATGGCTGGCACAGGGCGGCTATGTGGACTATCTGATGCCCCAGCTGTATTGGGGGCAAAACTACACCAAAAACGGCAGCACAGCTCAAAGCCTGTGCCAGCTGGCCGCGCGGTGGGCAGCCCTGCCCCGGGCCGAGGACGTTACCCTGGCCGTCGGGCTGGGGGCCTACCGCATCGGCGATGGCGACGGCAGTGACACCCCCGGTGAATGGTCGAC
This sequence comes from uncultured Oscillospiraceae bacterium, assembly GCA_900539695.1. Lineage (GTDB taxonomy): Bacteria > Bacillota > Clostridia > Oscillospirales > Ruminococcaceae > Gemmiger. Next base: position 53,223 of record UQDG01000010.1, on the reverse strand, counting down.
CGGCCACAGCCTGGCCGACCAACTGGCCGCACTGAACACACTTGGCATCGATTACATTGGGCTGTACCGTTACGATTCTCTATTTAACAACACCGCCTATCCCACCCTGGCCGCGGCCGAGCAGGACAGCGTGGCGCAAATCTGGCGCGGCGACTAAACTCAGCAACCCGGGTGGGTGTTCAGCCGGTAGCCGACCTTAAACACGGTCTGTATCTCCTTATCCAGGCCCAGCTTGGTGCGCAGACGGTTGATATGTACATCCACCGTGCGGCTGGCGCCCACATACTCGTAGCCCCAGGCCGTGGTCAGCAGTTCGCCGCGGGTCAGCGCCAGGTCGCGCTTGCGGATCAGCATCTCCAGCAGGGCATATTCCCGCGGGGTCAGCCGCACAGGCTTGCCGTTTTTCCACACGCGGCGGGCGGTCAAATCTACCCGCAGGTCATTGAGGGCAAACACCTCATTGCGCCGGGCCGCTGCCTCCTGAGCCGCTTTTACGATCATATCTTTCGTCATGGCTGTTTCCTTTCGTTGTTATTTACTATATATAATAACGAAAGATGTTTCGGATTTGTTACAATTTCGGCCATTTTTTTTATTTTCCCCAGCCATTTGTTGATTATTGGGGCCTTTTCCCCCGGGTTTCCTACACTTTTCAACATAGTTTTCCCCAACCGTGTTGAAAACTTATGTTTTACGTTATATCGTACAATAGCCAAAATTACACCTTTTTCCTGTAGAAATCACTACCAGGTTTTCCACAAAGGGGATGGACTTTTCCCCTGCTGATTCCGAGCGTTGCGGCGAGTTTTGCAAAGTTTTCCACGGAATAAAAGGTTCGTTGTACCAGCAGTTTTTTGTTGTTTCCACGGGATTCAACCGTGTTTTCAACATTTTCAACATAGTTTTCCACATTTCCAATGTGTAAAAGAATGGATTCTTGTTGAAAACCCGGTCGAAACTGTTTAAAACTCATAGTTGTAAATAAATTGTAACAGATTTTCACCATCTGTCTAATGGCTCATTTTCCGCAAAACAAAGGGATTTTTGCACTTTTTGCTAATATTTCAAAGTCCATTCATATGTCGTTCAAAATTTTAGTCCATGCTATAGAATGTACAAGAAAAGGAGGAACCCCTATGAAAGAGACCACACCTCCAAAGGACCCTAAAAAGAAACTTTGGATTGGTTATGCCGCTATTATCGCGATTTTGTTTGCCTGCAACCTGTTCCTGTTCCCAGCCATGATGCAGGCCAAAGTCAAAAGCGTGAACTACAGCACCTTCCTGCAGATGCTGGAGAACAAGCAGCTTTCCACCGTCCAGATCGAAGATCAGCAGATCTACTTTGTGGATAACGAGAATAATTCCTACAAGACCAACGCCATCGCCCAGGATAACAACCTGGTCACCCGGCTGGAGGATGCAGGGGTCGAGTTTGGCACTGTCTACCAAAGTCCTACCATCTGGGACAGCCTGCTGAACCTGGCCATCTCGCTGCTTCCGATGATCCTGCTGTTCTGGTGGCTGAACCGCTACATCGGCAAAAAAATGCAGAGCATGGGCGGCGCTAACTCGATGCTGTTCGGCGGTGGCAAGTCCGGCGCCAAACAGTACGTGGTGGATGATAAGACCGGCATCAAGTTCAACGACGTGGCCGGTGAGGACGAAGCCAAGGAGAGCCTGCAGGAAATCGTCGACTTTTTAAACAACCCCCAAAAGTACGAGGACATCGGCGCCAAAATGCCCAAGGGCGTGCTGCTGGTAGGCCCTCCGGGTACCGGCAAAACGCTGCTGGCCCGCGCTGTGGCTGGCGAGGCCGGCGTGCCCTTCTTCTCCATCGCCGGCAGTGAGTTTGTGGAGATGTTCGTGGGCATGGGTGCCTCCAAGGTGCGTGACCTGTTCAAACAGGCGGGCGAAAAAGCGCCCTGCATCGTGTTTATCGATGAGATCGATACCATCGGCAAAAAGCGTGATGGTGCCAGCGGCCTGAGCGGCAACGACGAGCGCGAGCAGACCCTGAACCAGCTGCTGACCGAAATGGACGGCTTCGACGCCACCAAGGGCGTTGTGATTCTGGCCGCCACCAACCGGCCGGAATCTCTGGACCCGGCCCTGACCCGCCCCGGCCGTTTTGACCGCCGCGTACCCGTGGAGCTGCCTGACCTGAAAGGCCGCGAGAGCATCCTGCGCCTGCACGCCAAAAAGGTCAAGATTGGTCCCGACTGCGACTTTCCCGTTGTGGCCCGCATGACCCCCGGTGCTTCCGGCGCTGAGCTGGCCAACATCATCAACGAAGCCGCGCTGTGCGCCGTACGCCACCACCGCAAGGCTGTGACCCAGTACGACCTGCAGGAGGCCGTGGACACCATCCTGGCCGGTGCGCAGAAGAAGAACAAGATCCTGAACGACAAGGAAAAGTGCATCGTGGCGTACCACGAGGTCGGCCACGCGCTGGTGGCGGCGCTGCAATCCCACAGTGCGCCGGTACAGAAGATCACCATCGTGCCCCGTACGTCGGGTGCGCTGGGCTTCACCATGCAGGTGGAGGACGGCGACCACACCCTGATGACCAAGGAAGAGATATTGAATAAGATTGCCACCTTCACCGGCGGCCGCGCGGCCGAGGAGCTGATCTTCCACTCCATCACCACCGGTGCCTCCAACGATATTGAACAGGCCACCAAGATGGCCCGTGCCCTGATCACCCGCTATGGCATGACCGAGGACTTTGACATGGTGGCCCTGGAGACCGTGAACAACTCCTATCTGGGCGGCGACGCAAGCCTGGCCTGCAGCGAGCAGACCGCCAGCCGCGTGGACGCCAAGGTGGTGGAGATCGTGCAGGAGCAGCACAAGAAGGCCTACAAGCTGCTGGCCGACAACCGCCGCAAGCTGGACGAGATTGCCCAGTACCTGTACGAAAAAGAGACCATCTCCGGCGAGGAGTTTATGCGGATTTTGAACGCACAGCCGCAATTGCCCGCCGCCACACCGGCAGATTCTACAAACAACAGCCTATAAATTTGGATGGTTTTTGTTCAATTTTTGCTTGACGAACGCCGTCCTGCCCTGTATCATTAAAGAAAACCTGCCAGTGAGAGGGGGCAATACAAGAGTGACTTTTGAAGACTTGCAGGAACTGCTGGCAGAGCAGTTCAGCTGCGACACATCCGAGCTGGAACGCGGTGTAACGCTGGCCGATTTGGGCGCCGACCATGAGGATATGGTCGAGTTGGCCTGGGGGCTGGGCGAAGCCGTGGGCACCGAAATCGATGAAAGTGATTTGAGCGTTGATTTCACGATCGGCGAGCTTTGGCGCTTTGTTCATGACGCAGAAGAAAATGCTGACCTGTGACCTTTACATTTCCCGCAGCAAATGATAAGAGCCTGTCCTTATTGAAAAGGACAGGCTCTTTTGTTCATGTTTGCGTAAGGGTTTAGCCGCGGGTGCCCACAACGCTGGAATCAGTGCTCCAGCCCTGCAGGTCGGTGGGGGTCAGGCTGGATTGCCAGCTTTCGTGCTGCTCCTCCCACTGGTCCCAGGCTGCCTGGCTGCGGATGGTGGTGCCGGTCTCAAAGGCATCATCCCATGGGTTGGCCGGGTCAGGGTCGGTGGGGTCCCAGCCACGCTTCTCGGTATCGGCGGGGTCGGTGTAGATGGTGCCGGGCTTGCCCATGGGGCCGGGGTTCTCGGCGTCGGCGTAGATCAGCACCGGCGTGCCCAGTGGGCAATTATCGTAGATCCACTTGACATCCACCACTTCCAGCCGGATGCAGCCTAGGCTGGCCGAGGTCCCCAGCAGGTTGTACTCATCGTACTCGATGTCGTCCTTGTGCTGGCTATAGTAGGGCACGCTGTGGAACAGGTAGGAGTCAAAAATACGTGTGGCGTACTGCCCGTAGCTGGGGCCCATCAGCAGCCGCCAATCGTAATCCACCGGCGTGGCATAGTAGCCCAGCGGGGTGTCCACGCCGCCGCTGCACACCATGGCCATAAAGGGCACCGTGTAGCGGCCGTCCTCGTCTGCGGTGTAGACCGTCACCACGTTGGCATCGCGGTTCACGGCCAGGAAGTACGGTGTGCCCTCTTTTGCCTGCAGGGTCATGCCGTAGGGGGCATACTGCTTTTCCAGCGCCTCCATGATGGTTTTGCCGGCGTCGTTCCAGGTGGAAGGGTCGGTGACCTGCGGGGCATCCTTGGTGGCGTTGCTGGCCGTCGATGCCATGGTCTTGGCCTCCTCGGGCGTCTGGGTGGGTTCCGGCGTGGGTTCTACTTCCTCCAACACGGTCTCCACTTCCTGCTTAACTTCCTGCTCGATTTCCGGGAGCACATCCTTAGTTTCTCCGCAGGCAGAAAGCAGCACAGCCGCCAGCAGTACCGGCAAAATACGGCGCACAATCGTCATAGTTTCTCCTTAATGTTGCTTTGTTACACCGTACTCGGTGCTTACGAATTTTTCAAAGGCCACAAAGCTGCGGCGGACCTTTTCGGTCTCGATGCAGTAGGCCATGCGGAAGTAGCCCGGGCAGCCGAAGCTGTCGCCCGGTACCAACGCCAGGTCATATTTCATGGCTTTCTGGCAGAAGACTTTGGCGTCCTTCTCCAGCGCTTTCGGGAAGATGTAAAAGGTGCCGTCCGGCTTGCAGACCGTAAATCCCAGGGCTTTCAGCTCATCGTAGATCAGCTCCATGTTCGTCTCGTAGACAGACAGGTCGCTGGTCTCCTCCAGACATTCGGCCACGGCGCGCTGGAACAGGCCCGACGGGCAGTTATGGCCGGTGCCGCGGGAGATCTGGCCGCACATCGGCACGATGTAGGCGGCATCCTCGCAGCGGGGGTTGGCCGCCACATAGCCGATACGCTCGCCCGGCACACTCAGACTCTTGGAGAAGGAGTAGCATGTCAGCGTATCATCGTAGAATTTAGCGGGGTACGGGATGGTCTTGCCGCCAAAGGCGATTTCGCGGTAGGGCTCATCCGAGATCAGGAAGATATGGTGCCCATACTCGGCGCTCTTTTTCTTCAGGTAAGCGGCCAGCTTAGTCAGCGTCTCGGCGCTGTAGGCCGTGCCGCTGGGGTTATTGGGCGAGTTGATGAGTATGGCGGCGGTGTTCTCGTCCACCAGGCTGTCCAGCACGTCAAAGTTGACCTGGAAATCCTCGCAGCGGGGCGGGGCCACGCGCAGGGTCAGGCCTGCACCCTCCACATAGGGCTTATACTCCGGGAAGAACGGCGCAAAAGTGACGATGTTCTGCCCCGGCACAGCAATGCAGCGCACCGCATGGGCCAGCGCGCCGGCTGCGCCGGTGGTCATAAAGATATGGTCGCCGGTGTAGTCCATGCCAAAGCGGCGGTTCAGGCTTTCGGCCACCTTGGCGCGCACGTCGGGTAGGGTCAGCGTGGGCGTGTAGCCATGCAGCGTGACCGGGTCCACATGCTCCAGCAGATCCAGGCAGACATCGGTAAATTTTTGCGGTGCGGGCACCGAGGGGTTGCCCAGCGAATAATCGAACACATTCTCGTATCCGATCTCGGCGCCACGGGCGGTGCTCCACTCCGAGATCTGGCGGATGACCGATTTTGCCCCCAGCATGTCTTTATAATGCTGTGCGATCATAATAACAACACTCCTTTGCGAAAATGCGTTCTTCCTGCGAATCCCGTTTTTTTGATTTTTACTGCAAAATCACCTTTTCCAAGTCTTGCATGGTCGCGGCCAGGTACTCGGCCCCGGCCTGCTGCAATTCCTCTTGAGTGCGGAAGCCCCATAGCACGCCGCAGCAGGGCAGCCCGGCGTTATGGGCCGTTGCCACATCCACGTTGCTGTCGCCGACGTAGAGCACTTCCCCGCTCTCGGCCGTCACGCCCAGTTTTTGCATCAGGGCGCAGGTGCCCTGGGGTGCGGGTTTGGTGGGCACATCGGGCAGTGCGCCGCGTACGATCTCAAACAGGCTGCTGTCGAAGTACCGTGCCACCACGGCGCGGGCGAATTCATCGGCTTTATTTGAGAAAACTGCCATCTTTACGCCGTTTTTTTGCAATTTTGCCAACAATTCCGGCATACCGGGGTACGGGGCGGTTTTGTCGTGCATGTGGGCGCCATATACTGTATCAAATTCGGCCAGCGTTTTTTGCAGCATTTCTGGGTCGCGCTGATCCTCGGGGCTGAACCGCTCCACCAGTTTGGGGATGCCGTTACCGACGAAGTATTTATATTGTGCGGTGTCATGTTCCGGCCAGCCGTGGGCTTTGCACACGTGGTTGGCGGAATCAGCCAGGTCGTCGATGGTATTCAGCAAGGTGCCGTCCAGGTCAAACAGTACGGTTTTAAACATTCCATTCACCTCAAAATTCTCATGTTCTTTCTTATTATAGTTGTATTTGCCAAAAACAGCAAGGCGAATTTGTCCAATTTACCCTCAAACCCGGAAATTCCTTGTAAAATTCTCGAAAACCTGTGTCACTTTCGACATTTTATGGTATGATATACTTATTATAAAGGAGGCTTTACCCCAATGGAATTTTTCCTAAATCTTCTGCGCTCGGTGGCGTATGGCATCATCGAGGGCGTTACCGAATGGCTGCCGATTTCCAGTACCGGCCACATGATCCTAGCGGAGCAGGTTCTTAAATTCAGTTTCAGCGCCGAGTTTATGGAGATGTTCCGCGTGGTCATCCAGCTGGGCGCGATTCTGGCGGTCGTCGTTCTCTATTTCAAAAAGCTGTGGCCGTTCTGCGCCGACAATGGCCGGGATTCCGGTTTTTCCCGGCATTTCCGCTGGCCAGTGGTGCGCCTGTGGTGCAAGATCATTGTAGCCTGCGTCCCGGCTGCAGTTCTGGGCCTGCTGCTGGATGATTGGCTGGATGCTCATCTGTACAACAGCATTACCGTGGCCCTGATGCTCATCATCTACGGTATCGCGTTTATCCTCATTGAGCGCCGCCCCCGCGTGCCCACCACTACCAAGCTAAGCCGCATCACCTACAAGCAGGCCCTCATCGTGGGTGCCTGGCAGGTTCTGGCTCTGATTCCAGGCACTTCCCGCAGCGGTTCCACCATCATTGGCGGTCTGCTTTGCGGTATGAGCCGCCCGGCTGCTTCCCAGTTCACCTTCTTCCTGGCCATTCCCGTTATGGCGGGTGCTTCCGGCCTCAAGCTGGTCAAGTTCCTGGCCAAAGGCGGCGTGTTCACCCTGGCCGAGATCTCGGCCCTGCTGATAGGCTGCATTGTGGCTTTCGTAGTCTCCATGCTGGCCATCCGCTTCCTGATGAACTACGTCAAGAAGCACACCTTCACCGCCTTCGGCTGGTACCGCATCGCCCTGGGCATCGTTGTCCTGGGAATTTGGGCACTGCAGACTTTTGTGCTGGCGTAATGGGATGAGGTTCTCTATCCTTTTCTTATAAGAAAAGGACCAAAAGAATTTTTAATTAAAAACGGGAGGTATGGCCTGCGGCCATACCTCCCACTTTTGTTTATAATTTTTTTGGTTCTTTCTTTGTAAAGAAAGAACGGGAAAATTCACCCCATCACAACAAAAAGTTCCCACCTGCTCAGCGCAGGTGGGAACTTTTTTATGCCGTTAAACGGTGCCTATGCAAGATTACTTGTACAGCTCGACCAGCTTGGTCAGGTGGGTGTAACGAGCATCGGCAACTTCCTGGTTCTTCTCGAACAGCTCCTTAGCACGATCCGGGAAGGCGCGTGCCAGACGGCTGTAACGAGTCTCGTTAGCCAGGAACTCCTGATACTTGGACATATCGCCAGCCTTGGAGGTCAGGGTGAACGGGTTCTTGCCCTCTGCCTTAGCAGCGGGGTTGAAGGAGAACAGGTTCCAGTAACCAGCAGCAACTGCCTTCTTCATCTCGTTCTGGCAGTTGGTCATGCCGCCCTTAACACCGTGCAGCTCGCAGGGAGCGTAGCCGATGATCAGAGACGGGCCGGGATAAGCCTCGGCCTCAGCGATGACCTTGACAGCCTGAGCCATGTTGGCACCCAGAGCGATCTGAGCAACATAGATGTAGCCGTAGGTCATGCAGATCTCAGCCAGAGACTTCTTGCTGATTTCCTTACCGGCAGCAGCGAACTGGCAGACCTCACCGATGTTGGAGGCCTTGGAAGCCTGTCCGCCGGTGTTGGAGTACATCTCGGTGTCGAAGACCATAACGTTGACATCGTGGCCGGAAGCCAGGACGTGATCCAGACCGCCGTAACCAATGTCGTATGCCCAGCCGTCGCCGCCGAAGATCCAGAAGCTCTTCTTAGCCAGGTACTGCTTATCCTTCAGGATCTCAGCAGCCTCGGCGCTGCCGTCAGCCTCGAGAGCTGCGACCAGAGCCTTTGCAGGAGCGTCGTTGGCCTTGGTGTTGTTCTTGGTGGCCAGGAAGTTGTCAATGGCAGCATCCAGGTCAGCATTCTTGCCCTTCAGGGCCTCAACCTTGGTGATCAGGTTGGCGCGGACGGTCTCATAACCGATCTGCATGCCCAGGCCGTGCTCAGCGTTGTCCTCGAACAGAGAGTTGATCCAGGCGGGGCCGTGGCCAGACTCTTTGTTGGTGGTGTACGGGCTGATAGAAGCGGTACCACCCCAGATAGAGGAGCAGCCGGTGGCGTTGGAGATGAACATCTTCTCGCCGAACAGCTGGGTGATCAGGCGAGCATAAGAGGTCTCGGCGCAGCCTGCGCAGGAGCCAGAGAACTCAAGCAGCGGCTGGTTGAACTGAGAACCCTTGACGGAAACCTCGGAAACAACACCGGGGACGTTGTCCTTCTTGCGGATGTTCTCGACGCAGTAGTCGAAAGCAGCCTGCTGAGCGGACTGGCTCTCCTGCGGCTTCATCTCGATGGCCTTGGTGGGGCAGACGGTGACGCACTCGCCGCAACCCATGCAGTCCAGAGGAGAAACAGCCATGGTGAACTTGTACTCGCTTGCCTTGGGCTTGGTGTCGGCCAGCTTGGTGCTCTCGGGAGCGTTGGCGGCCTCATCAGCGGTCAGGCAGAACGGACGGATGGTAGCATGAGAGCAAACAAATGCACACTGGTTGCACTGGATGCACTTCTCAGCATCCCACTCGGGAACCATAACAGCGGTGCCGCGCTTCTCGTAAGCAGAAGCACCCTGCTCCCACTCGCCGTTAACGTTGCCCTCGAAGGCAGAAACAGGCAGGCTGTCGCCGTCCATACGGGCGATGGGCTCCATGATATCGCGGATCTGCTTGACCAGGGCGTCGGGTCCCTTCAGGGCCTTCGGAGCCGGATCAGCAGCGGGGTTGGACCAGGAGGCGGGGACCTCGACCTTATGGACAGCGTCCAGGCCGGCGTCGATGGCCTTCCAGTTCATCTGGACAACAGCGTCGCCCTTCTTGCCGTAGCTCTTCTTGGCAGCGGCCTTCATGTACTCGACAGCGTCGTCGATGGGCATAACGTCAGCCAGCTTGAAGAAAGCAGACTGCAGAATGGTGTTGGTGCGCTTGCCCATACCAATCTCGATAGCCTTATCAATAGCGTTGATGGTGTACAGCTGAATGTTGTTGTCAGCAATGTACTTCTTATCAGCAGCGTTCAGATGCTCGTCCAGCTCCTCATCGGTCCACTGGCAGTTGATCATGAAGACGCCGCCCGGCTTGACATCCTGGACCATCTTCATGCCCATGTGGATGTAAGCGGGGTTGTGGCAGGCCACGAAGTCAGCCTGGTTGATGTAGTAGGGGCTGCGGATGGGCTTGTCGCCGAAACGCAGATGGCTGATGGTAACGCCACCGGTCTTCTTGGAGTCATACTGGAAGTAAGCCTGAATGTACTTGTCAGTATGGTCGCCGATGATCTTGGTGGAGTTCTTGTTAGCACCGACAGTACCGTCGCCGCCGAGACCCCAGAACTTGCACTCCTTGGTGCCGGGGGCGGAGGTGATGGGAGCGGGCTTGACCTCAGGCAGGCTGAGGTTGGTCACATCGTCGGTAATACCGATGGTGAAGCGGGGCTTCGGAGCGTCCTTCTCCAGCTCGGTGTAGATAGCGAAGACAGAGGACGGCGGGGTATCCTTGGAGCCCAGGCCGTAACGGCCGCCGGTCAGAACGACATCGTTCATGCCAGCCTCACGCAGGGTGGTGGCAACATCCAGGTACAGAGGCTCGCCCAGGGAGCCGGGCTCCTTGGTGCGGTCCAGAACAGCGATCTTCTTGACCGTCTTGGGCAGGACCTTCAGCAGAGCGGAAGAAACCCAGGGACGATACAGGCGGACCAGAACCAGGCCGACCTTCTCGCCCTTAGCGGTCAGGTAGTCAACAACTTCCTCTGCAACGTCGCAGATGGAGCCCATGGCGATGATGACGCGGTCAGCATCCTCGGCGCCGTAGTAGTTGAACAGGTCGTAGTTGGTGCCCAACTTCTCGTTGATCTTGGCCATGTACTTCTCAACAACAGCGGGCAGGGCCTCGTAAGCGGGGTTGCAAGCCTCACGATGCTGGAAGAAGACGTCGCCGTTCTCGTGAGAACCGCGCATCTTGGGGTGTTCGGGGTTCAGGGCCTTAGCACGGAACTCCTCGACAGCCTCCATGTTGCACATTTCCTTCAGATCGGCGTAGTCCCACTTCTCGATCTTCTGGATCTCGTGAGAAGTACGGAAACCGTCGAAGAAGTTCACGAAGGGAACGTGACCCTCGATGGCAGACAGATGAGCCACAGGAGACAGGTCCATAACTTCCTGCGGGTTGCTCTCAGCCAGCATAGCGAAGCCGGTCTGACGAACAGCCATAACGTCGCTGTGGTCACCGAAGATGTTCAGGGACTGGGTAGCAACGGTACGGGCAGACACGTCGAAGACGCAGGGCAGCTGCTCGGCTGCGATCTTGTACATGTTGGGGATCATCAGCAGCAGGCCCTGAGAGGCGGTGAAGGTGGTGGTGATAGCACCAGTACCGAGAGAACCGTGCACGGCACCGGCAGCACCGGCCTCGGACTCCATTTCAACAACCTTGACCTGGTTGCCGAAGATGTTCTTCAGACCGGCAGCGCTCCACTGGTCAACAGTGTCGGCCATGGGGCTGGAGGGGGTGATGGGGTAGATGGCAGCCACATCGGTGAATGCATAAGCTACATGCGCCGCAGCGGTATTGCCGTCCATAGACTGTTTTGCTCTGGGCATTTTTCTTCCTCCGTTTTCATTAGAGTGTATTGCATTTCCGCGCGGGTGTCATGCCGCACGGGCCCACGTTTATCTGTTTGGCGGCCTGTAGTTTGCTCCGGGCGCACTGATAGATAAACGCTTTTGCATAGCTTTATTGTACCAAAAAACGCCCCCATTCGTAAAGGGGTTTTATTTAGAATATTGCACAGATTTTTTTGTCCGATGTGTACATTTTGACCATTTTCACCAAATGGCAGTTTTTTTACCCTTTTTGCAGGGACATTTTCTGGACTGTTATATTTTTATCAATCGTAAGTATGCTTATTTTTGAATGTCAATGACAGTTAACATAGACTCACCGACCTGAAACTGCACCCGGTAACCGCCAAAATCCATGGCATATACACGGTCCGGGTCATGCTGGTAGGCCGGGCGTGGATCGTTTTTCAGCACACCTAACAAAGCGGCCCGCTTATTTTCCGGCAGTTTGTCCAAAAGTGGCTGCGGGCACTGTACTTCCAGCGCGTAAGCAGCTGTCTGCTCGGTAAAGCCACCGCGGGCTTCGGGGTGGGCATCCACGTAAGGCAGGTAGGGCTTGATGTCAAAGATCGGCGTGCCGTCCAAAAGGTCGGCCCCTTTTACCAGAATGTCGCCGTTCTCGATGCCCGACAGCTCCACACAGGAAAGACCCAGCGCATTGGGCCGGTAAGGGCTGCGGGTGGCAAACACACCGCGCCGGGCGTTTCCACCCAGCCGGGGCGGGCGCACGGTGGGACGCCAGCTTTTGCCTGCGGCATACTCGGCCGCCACCGTCGAGAACTGCCAGATCAGCCACAGATGGCTGTAGCCTTCCAACCCCACCAGCGCGTTGGGGTCGCGATATTCCGGTTCAAACACGATGCGGGCGGTCAGCTCCGGCACCAGGCCGCTTTGCCGCGGGATGCCAAATTTATCGGTAAAGTCACTTTTTATATGAGCAATAGGACGGATGATAGTCTCCACGGTAACACTCTCCCCTCTTTTTCCTACTATTATATAAGAAACGGGTCCATATTTCAAATTTTTACATCTCGCTATCTTCCTATTTTTTACGTTTTATGGTAAAATAGACACATCTTACGAAAAGGGGGCGAATCTTTGGCACCCATCATACGAACCGAAAAACTGCGCAAAGTCTACGCTGTTGGAAAAGAGCGCGTTGTAGCGCTGAATGACGTAGACCTTGCGATCGAAAAAGGCGAATTTTGCTGCATCGTTGGCCAATCCGGCAGTGGTAAGTCTACCCTGCTGAACCAGCTGGCCGGGTTGGAAAAGCCCACCCGCGGCAAAGTTTTCATTGGCAAACACGAGATCAGCGCCATGAACGAAACTGAATTGGCGCAGTTCCGACAGCAGCATCTGGGGTTCATCTTCCAGAGCTACAACCTGCTGCCCACAATGACCGCCGCAGAAAATGTCGCATTACCGTTAATGTTTAAGGGTATCGACAAAAAGACCCGCCTAAAGCTGGCCCGCAAGGAACTGAAAAGCATGGGCCTGCTTGGCCGCGCCAACCACCTGCCCACTGAGATGAGCGGCGGCCAGCAGCAGCGTGTGGGCATCGCCCGTGCCTTTGTCAGCAATCCCAAAGTCATTTTTGCTGATGAACCTACCGGCAACCTGGACTCCAAAACCAGTAAGCAGGTATTGTACCGCATGCTGGAGCTGACCAAGAACCAGCAGGTCACTTTCGTCATGGTCACCCACGAGCCGGAACTGGCCGAATGTGCGGACCGGGTCGTGACCATTTTGGACGGTAAAGTCTGCTCCAACGTGGTGCAGGACGAGGCCACCAAAACCCGCAACCGTGAAGGACTGTTTGCCGACCTGCAGGGCGATATGTCCATCGGAGGCGACGCGGCAAAAGAAAAAAGTAACTGATATATGGAGGTTTTACCTTGAAACGCTTATTTTCTCTGTTGATGGTACTTACGCTGGCGGCAGCGCTCTGCCTGCCTGTCTGGGCGGACGACAGTAACCCTGATTCCGGCATCAACAACGGCGGCGATACTTCGACCGTGACCACAGACAACCAGGGCGTTTATGTCACCGGCTACACCGTGACCACCCCCGCAGGCGGCGAGATCACCACGCTAAACGTGGGCGATCAGGTCAACATCGTGCTGCAGGTGGTGGACCATTCCTCGGCCCGGTATGCCGTAAAGGCCGAAGACATTGTGGCCCGCATCAATTCTTCCATCTTTACTTACACCGGCACCGGCGAAATTGGTCAGCTGTTTGAAAGCAACGACGACCCTGACCAGACCCGCAAGGACCCCCAGTACAATTATTACAGTTATGTGCTGTTGTTCCGCGATGTCATCTACAATGGCGGCGGCAATACCCTTCCCATCAACCTCAGCTATCTGGATACCAGCAAGCCGCTGCAGCAGTTCAGCGTAACGCTGGGCCAGTGCGTGGACAAAGACCAGGCCACCACACCGAACCTCATCGTCCGCACCTCCAATTATGGTGACGCCGTAACGGCGGGCACCGCCTTTACCCTCTCGCTGGGCCTGTACGCCACCGACGGCAACGAGGCACTGAACGACGTCATCGTCTCGCTGACCCTGCCGGAGAATATCTCGCTGGGCGACGGCAGCCTGTCCAACTATGTGGGCAGCATGGCGGCCAAGTCGATGCAGAATATCACCTTCTCGGTGCTGCCTGCCGCCGGTTTTACCGGCACAGTGGCCGACATTACCGTGAACATGACCGGCACCGGCGCTATCTCCGGCAAGGCAGTCAGCTCCACCACCGCTATCTCGGTGCCTATCAGCCAGCCCGACCGCTTTGAGGTAGGCCAGCTGCAGTTAAGCTCCGAATCCATCATGGTGGGCGAGACCGGCAGCGTGACCCTGAGCTACGTCAACAAAGGCAAAAACGCCATCGGCAACCTGGAAGCCCGCCTGACTGGCACCAACCTGGGCGGCGAAAACTACCAGTACCTGGGCAACCTGAATGCCGGCACCGAGGGCAGCGTCGACTTTGACATTACCCCCGACGCCGCCGGCAACATCTCCGGCGTTATTACCCTGAACTACGAGGATGCCAGCGGCAACCCGCGCACCATCAGCAAAGATTTTACCGCTACAGCGGAAGAAATGAACTACGATGATTACATGCCGGATCCCGATTCCAATGTGGACGAACCCCAGCAGACCGGCATGCCGGTTTGGGGCTGGGTGCTGATCGTAGTCTGCGTGGGCGTTGTGGTGGCTGTTATCGTGGTCGTGGTGCTGCGCAAACGCAAGAAGGCCAAGGCCCTGGCTGCTTTGGATGAGGACAGCGATGAAGATATCTGATGAGATCAGTCTTTCGGCGCGAAATCTTTTACGCCGCAAAGGCCGTACCGCGCTGACGTTGGTGGGTGTCGTGATTGGCACCTGCATGGTTGTGCTGATGATTTCCCTGGGAATTGCCCAGAACCAGGCCAATGACGAGATGATCCAGAGTTGGGGCGACCTGACCCAGATCCAAATTTACGGTGGCGGCATTTCTGTCGGCAGTGACGGCAAAGCAATCAAGCTGGATGATGCCGCGCTGACTCAGATCCGTGAGCTGAACAACGTGCTGGCGGCCACCCCGTTTACCAACCCTTACAATTTGCAGGGCACGATCTCAGCCGGGCGCAATGGCAGGTATGTATCGGACATTGGCAACATTACGGCGCTGGATCCTGTGGCTCTGGAGCCGATGGGCTTTGCGCTGGAATCCGGCCGGTGGCTGGACACGACCGTCATCAATGCGCAATCCAAAAAAATCCCGGTCCTGGTCTGTGAGTACACCGGCTACAATTTTTACGACAGCCGCCGCAGCGATAACAGCCCCAAGCGTTACCGCTGGCAGGGCCAGACCGATGCCAACGGCAACGAGTTGCCGCCATTTGTGGACGTCGACAAGGACAAAATGACCTTGACCATCACCAACGGCGACAACACCAACCCCAATACCCAGACCTGGGAATTGGAAGTGGTGGGCAAGTTGCAGCAGGATGTCTCCAAGGGTTGGTGGACCCAAGGCGGCATTATCATGAGCATGCAGAACCTGAAAGTGATCGAGGCTGCCTACAACAAGATGGCCAAGATCAAGGACACCAATTCTTCCTACGATCAGGTTTACGTCAAGGTCGACGACCTGAAAAATGTGGGCGATGTGGAAGAAGCCATCCATGACCTGGGCTTTCAGAGCACCTGGTCCTCGAACCAGCAGCGGGAGGACATGCAAAAGCAAGTCTTCCGCAGCCAGATGATTTTTGGCGGTGTAGCGGCTGTTTCCCTGCTGGTGGCGGCCATCAACATCATCAATACCATGACGATGGCGATTTACGAGCGCACCCGGGAAATTGGCGTTATGAAGGTCCTTGGCTGTGAAATCAATAACATCCGCACAATGTTCCTGATGGAAAGTTCCTGCATTGGGTTTATTGGCGGCGTGCTGGGCGTGCTTATCAGCCTGCTGGTCAGTTTTATTTTGAACAACCTGACCACGATCATGGCGTCCTTTGGCCAGTACGTAGATCTGTCCGGCATCATGGGCGGGTATGGGGCATCCAGTTCGACCATCTCCATCATCCCACCCTGGCTGATGCTGGGTGCCCTGGTGTTTGCGACTTTGATTGGCCTTGTCTCTGGCATCCTGCCTGCCAACAAAGCCGTGAAAATCAGTGCCCTGGAGGCCATCCGCCACGACTAACCTACTTTCTTTGGAAAAGAAAGTAGGCAAAGAAACTTTAATCATATATCACGTGAACGGGTTGCAAACTTTTACAGAAATATAAAAAGGACGATGCAGATTTCACCTCTGCATCGTCCTTTTTTGTGATTCTATTGAAAGTTTCTTTGGTTACTTTCTTTTCAAAGAAAGTAACATAACCCTCGTTTATTCCTCGTCGCTCGGTGCGCTCTCCTCGGCGGCTTCCTGGGCGAGTTCTTCGGCTTCGATGGCGGCCAGTTCCTCGGGGGTCGGGTCGGTTTCGCCCTCGTTGTCGATTTGGACGGTCTCGGCCTCGTTGTCGCGGTCCACGCGGGCTACAACGGCTACCTTGTCACCCTCAGCCAGGCGCATGACACGCACACCACTGCCGTAACGGCTCTGAGTGTTGATGTCGGCTGCATGGATGCGGATGAGGATTCCATTCTGGCTGATCAAAATCAGGTCGTCTGTATCGTCCACGATCTTGATGCCGGCCACGCCGCCGTTGTTGTAGTTACGGATACCCAAACCACCGCGGTTGGTGATGCGGTAATCATCAATACGGCTGCGGCGTCCCTTGCCTTCTTCGGTAATGGTCAGCACGCTGGCACCTGGGCGGCATACACCGGCTCCAATGACATAGTCTCCCTCTCGCAGCTTGATGACGCGCACACCGTGGCCGGTACGGCCCATAGCGCGGGCGCCGCTCTCGGTAAAGTGGATGGCGGCACCATCGTGGGTGGCAACGATGATTTCATCGTTGCCCTTGGTCAGGTGGCTCCAGACCAGGCTGTCGCCCTCGTTCAGGGCAATGGCGATCAGACCCGCTTTGCGAATGTTACGGAACTGGGACAGCGGCGTGCGCTTAATGAGGCCCATCTTAGTGACCATCGTGGCGTAGGTGTTGTCCTCGTCCACATCGGCGGCCTGCTGTAGCATCAGGGTGACTTTTTCGCCCTCCTGCAATTGCAGCAGGTTGACGATGTGGGTGCCCTTGGCAGTGCGGCTGCCCTCTGGTACCTGGTAACCCTTCAGGCGGTAGACGCGGCCCTGGTCTGTCATGAACAGCATATAATCATGCGTAGAACCGACAAAAAGTTCCTCAGTAAAGTCGTCGTCCTTTTGGGTCATGCCCTGCACGCCGCGGCCGCCGCGGTTCTGTGCCTGGTAGGTGTCCAGCGTGGTGCGCTTGATATAACCCTCGTGGGTTAGCGTGAAGACGCAGGTCTCCTCGGGGATCAGGTCCTCGATGTCGACCTCACCGGAGACAGCCTCGATGGAGGTGCGGCGCTCGTCGCCGTACTTGTCGGCCAGGGTGGTCAGGTCGGTTTTGACGATGTTCTTCACGTGCTCGTCGTTGGCAAGGATGTCCTCATAATCGGCGATGGCGGTGCGCAGTTCACCCAATTCCTGCTCGATCTTGAGGATTTCCAGGCCAGCCAGACGGCCCAACTGCAGCTTGACGATGGCATCCGCCTGCAGTTCGTCAAAGCCGAAGTTATCCATCACAGCCTGACGGGCCTCGGCAAAGCCGCCCTTGCAAGCGCGGATGGTAGCGATGATTTCATCGACGATGTCGACGGCCTTATGCAGACCTTCCAGGATATGCTCGCGCTCCTTGGCCTTCTTCAAATCAAAGGCGGTGCGGCGGCGGATGACCTGCATTTGGAACTCAATATAGCGTTCCATCATGGTTTTCAGGCTCATAATCTTGGGCACGCCGTCATCCAACGCCAGCATGATGACACCAACGGTGTCCTGCAGCTGGGTGTAACGGTACAGCTGGTTCAGCACGACCTGGGGGTTGGCATCCTTCTTGATCTCGATGACGATCTTCATGCCGGTACGGCTGGAAGATTCATCGTTCAGGTCGCTGATGCCCTCGATGCGCTTATCCTTCACGAGGTCCGCGATGGATTCGATCAGGCGGGTCTTATTGACCATGTACGGGATCTCGTTGATGAGGATCTCGTAGCGGCCGTTTTTCTTTTCGATGATTTCGGCACGGCCGCGCAGCGTTATTTTTCCGCGGCCGGTGGCGTAAGCGGCACGGATGCCGGAGCGGCCCATGATGATGCCGCCAGTGGGGAAATCGGGGCCTTTGACGTACTCCATCAGGCCCGCCAGGTCGATCTCCGGGTCATCGATGAGGGCGACCATACCGTTGACGATTTCGCGCAGGTTATGGGGCGGAATATTGGTAGCCATGCCGACCGCGATGCCCTGGCTGCCGTTGACCAACAGGTTCGGAAAGCGGCTGGGCAGGACGTGGGGTTCCTTTTTGGTCTCATCAAAGTTGGGGTCCCAATCGATGGTATCCTTGTCAATATCCGTCAGCATCTCGCAGGCCATTTTGGACATGCGGGCCTCAGTATAACGGTAAGCAGCCGGGGGGTCACCGTCCACGGAACCGAAGTTACCCTGGCCATCGACCAGCGGGTAACGCAGGCTGAAATCCTGGGCCAGACGGACCATAGCGTCGTAGACGGAGGCGTCGCCGTGGGGATGGTAGGAACCCAGCACAGCACCAACGGTATCGGCGGATTTGCGGTAGGGATGCTGCGGATCATTGCCGCGCTCGTGCATCGTGTACAGGATACGGCGATGCACGGGTTTCAGGCCATCGCGCACATCAGGCAATGCGCGCGCAACGATAACAGACATCGAGTAGTCCAAAAAGGCCGTCTCGATCTCCTGTTTTACATCGCGCACAATGACCTTGGTGCCGGACCCCGGCACCATGATGATATTTTCTTCCATTCTATCACCTTAAATATCTAATCTATCTCTCTAGAACCACTTTACGGCGGGAAAATTAAAATTTTCTTGCCTACTTTCTTTTCAAAGAAAGTAGGTTACACATCAAGATTCGCGTACTTGGCATTTTTCTCGATGAACTGGCGGCGGGGTTCGACCTGCTCACCCATCAGGATGCTGAAAGCTTCGTCGGCACGCTCGGCATCCTCGATCTTGATCTGCACGATGACGCGGTTATCCGGGTTCATGGTGGTCTCCCACAGCTGGTCGGGGTTCATCTCGCCCAAGCCTTTGTAGCGGTTGACCTTGGCGCCGGGCATTTCGGCGCTCAAAATCTTCATTTCATCGTCATTATAGGCATACTTGACGGTCTGGCCTTTCTGCAGCTTGAACAGCGGCGGCTGAGCCACGTAGACGTAACCGTTGTCGATCAGCGGCCGCATATAACGGAAGAAGAAGGTCAGCATCAGGGTGCAGATATGGGAGCCGTCAACATCGGCATCGGCCATAATAAAGATTTTATGGTAACGCACCTTGGAAATATCAAATTCATCGCCGATACCGGTGCCCAGAGCCGTGACCACGGGCATCAGCTTATCGTTGCCGTAAATACGGTCGGCGCGGGCTTTTTCGACGTTCAGCATCTTGCCCCAAAGCGGCAGGATGGCCTGAATGTTGGAGTCTCGGCCCATCTTGGCCGAGCCGCCTGCAGAATCGCCCTCCACAATGAAGAGTTCGGTCTTGCTGGGATCTTTTTCATGGCAGTCAGCCAACTTGCCGGGCATGCGGTTGGATTCCAGCGCGCTCTTGCGGCGGACCAGTTCACGGGCCTTTTTGGCGGCGGCACGGGCACGGGCTGCCTGGGTGGCCTTTTCCAGAATTGCCTTGGCAACGGCGGGGTTTTCCTCAAAGTACTCGGTCAGGGCCTTGTAGACCACATTGCTGACCAGGCCCTTGATGAAGGTATTGCCCAGCTTGGCCTTGGTCTGGCCTTCAAACTGAGCCTCCTGCAGCTTGACACTGATGATGGCAATGATACCCTCGCGGGCATCGGGGCCGGAAAGATTCTCGTCCTTATCTTTCAGGATGCCTTTAGCGCGGCCGTACTCGTTCAGCACACGGGTCAGGGCCAGCTTAAAGCCTTCCTCGTGGGTGCCGCCCTCAGGCGTATGCACGTTATTGGCAAAACTGAGCAGCAGTTCATTATAGCTGTTATCGTAATACTGCAAAGCCACCTCGGCCACGGCGCCCTGGCCCTCGCCCTTCATATACATGACCTGCGGGGTCAGCGGGGTGAGGTCGCGGCGCTCGCACAGGTAGCTGACGAAGGAACGGATGCCGCCCTCGTAGCACATGGTCTCAGTGCGGACCTCGTTTCCTTCGCTCTTTTCCTCCTGTGGGCGGTCACTCTCGGGACGCTCATCTGTCAGGGTGATGCGGACACCGGCGTTCAGGAAGGCTTCTTCCCGCAAGCGCTTGAGCAGCGTTTCGTAACGATACAGCGTTGTTTCCTGGAACATTTCCGGGTCCGGTTTGAAGGTGACCGTAGTACCGGTGGAGGCTGCCGCGCCGATCTTTTTCAGATCACCATCGGGTTTGCCGCGCTTGAAGCTCTGCTCATACTCGGCACCATCGCGGCGGACGCGGACGGTCAGCCACTCAGACAGTGCATTAACGACCGACGCACCGACGCCGTGCAGACCGCCAGCCACCTTGTAGCCGGAATCCTCGCCGCCGAACTTACCGCCGGCGTGCAGCACGGTATATACGACTGTAACGGCCGGGATGCCCAGCTTGGGCTGGATGTCCACGGGGATGCCGCGGCCGTTATCGGAAACTTCGATGATATTACCGGGTTTGATCGTTACTTCGATATGGGTGCAGTACCCAGCCAGGGCTTCGTCGATGGCGTTATCGACGATCTCGTAGACCAGGTGATGCAGGCCGGAAGGGCCGGTAGAACCGATATACATACCGGGGCGCTTGCGCACAGCCTCCAGGCCCTCCAGGACCTGGATCTGCGCACCGCCGTAGGCATGGTCTGTGGCCGTTTCGCGGTTGGTTTCGGTGATGATTTCTTCTGCCATGAAATGATAGCCTCCTGTTGTGGTGGGTATCTGCTGTTGCTTCCCTCTATGGAAGCAGTTTTATTTTAATTCGGCCTTTTCTGCCCGCTTTTTTAAGGCTACGGGCGAAAGCTGGCTGATGTAGATGGTCTCATCGGGGAAATCGGTGACGAGGAAGCTTTTTGGCAGGCTGCCTGGGGCACACAGATCCACCACGGCACCGTTATCCTCGGCACTTCTGAAATATTCTTCTGTCCGGCAGGAGGCCCCGGCTGTGTCCAGATCGAACACACCGATGACATCCCGGGTATTCAAAACAAAGTCCTGCCCTGCATGGAAATACATGCCCTGCTCCCCTTTTATTCGGTCACGGTGCCTGCTTTCACCATCACGATTTTACCATTGGTACGTGCAAATGCGGCAGTATCGCAGGTGGTCACGATGGTCTGGTGCTCGCCCATACGGGTCAGCAGGTAGGTCTGGCGTTCATCGTCCAGCTCGCTGAGCACATCGTCCAGCAGCAGCACCGGGTGTTCGCCAAAAAGGCTGCCGACCACGCTGGCCTCGGCCAGTTTCATGGCCAATACGCAGCTGCGCTGCTGGCCCTGGCTGCCAAACACGCGGGCAGGCTGGTCATCCAGTTTGATTTCCAGATCTTCGCGGTGTGGTCCCGCCAAACAGAACCCGGCGCGCAGCTCGGCATTTTTGACCGATTCCAATTTTTTCGCCAGCGCGTCTGCAGTGGTGTTATTGGCACACAACTGGTAATTCAGCTGCAGCACTTCGGCATCGTGGGAGATCTCGCTGTAATTCTTGGCGGCAATGGGGGCCAGCTCCGCAATAAATTTGCGGCGGTGCTCCATGATCTGCCCACCGTACTGGGCAAGCTGCTCATTATAAGCATCCAGCAGCAGCGCGGCATTGGGCGTTATTTCGTAGCTTTTCAGCAGCGCGTTTTTCTGCGCCACAAGCCTTGTGTAGCGCCGCAGCGCCACCAGATAGGGCCGGTACACCTGGCACAGCGCCGAATCCAGAAACCGCCGCCGGCCTTCCGGTCCGCCTTTGACCAAACTGAGCAGGTCCGGCTCAAACACAACGGCCTGGAAGTTCCCGGCCAAGGCAGCCGCGCGGCCTTGGTCCACACCGTTCAGTTTCGCGGTGCGGCCCGGCCGTTGGCTGCCTTTACTGCCCACCGTTAAACGGATAGTTTTGGCGCAATCCTCGGTCTCGAACGCACCCTCGATCACCGAAAAGTCGCACCCGCGGCGGATGAGCTCGGCATCCTTGGACCCGCGGAAGCTTTTGCCGCCGGTCAGCAGCCAGACGGCCTCCAGCAAATTGGTCTTGCCCTGGCCGTTGGGGCCGCACAAAACCGTAAGGTGAGGGTCAGGTGTCAGCTCGGCGTATTTGATATTGCGGTGGTCGGTCAGGGTCAGGTGGTTCAGGCGCATTACGCGCCCTCCGCGACCTGCACGGTCTGGCCTTCCAGCTCCACCGTGTCACCGGCGCGACACTTTTTGCCGCGCATCGTGCAGACCTCGCCATTGACCTTGACCGCGCCGCCCTGGATCAGCTCCTTGGCTTCGCCGCCGGTCTCGCACAGGCCTGCAAATTTCAGCAGGGCATCCAGCTTGATAAACTCCGTGTTGATACGAATTTTTTCCATACGTTAGCCTTCATTCTTAAAGCGAACCGGCAGGACCAGGTAGATGAAGTCCTTGCCGTTTTCCGGCAAAATCTTGACGGGACTCAAGGGTCCGTTGATCTCCAGTACCATCTTCTCGCACTTGGAGTAGCGCAGGGCGTCCAGCAGGTAGCGGTTATTGAAACCGATCTCCACGGGGTCGCCGGTCATCTCCACGGGGGCAAACTCGTCCACGACCTTGCCCAGCGGGGTCTGGCAGCGCACGGTGATCTTATTCTCGGTAAAACTGATGCGCAGCGGATTCTTCAGCCGCTCGGTGATGATCAGCGAAGCGCGCTCAATCGTATCGATAAAGGTCTTGCAATCAACGGTGATACGTGTTTTCTTATCCTTCGGGATAACGCTCTCGTAGTTCAGGAAGTCGCCCTCGATCAGGCGGCTCATGATGGTGTAGCCGTTGGTGGTGAACACGACATAACGGCGGTTGGCATCGATCTTCACGTCCTCGTCGGCGCCGCCCATGATCTTGAGCAGTTCCTGCAGCGTTTTGCTGGGGATGATGATGCGGATGTCGCGGGTGCACTCGACGTCGCGCTGGATAATGGCGAGTCGGTAGCCGTCCAGAGCCACGACCGTCAGGCTGCCCGGCTCAATGACGAACAGTTCGCCGGTGTGGGCTGGCTTTTTGTCGTCCTGGCTGACGGCATAAATGGTCTTTTCGATCATTTCGCGGATGACGCCACATTTCATTGTCATGGTATTATCGGCGCCGGTCACGGGCAGGCTGGGGTAGTCGCTGGCGTTCAGGGCAGGAATTTCAAATTCTGCCACACCACCGCTGATTTTTGCCTGACCTTCGTCGTTCAGCTCAATGCGGACATTGCCAGCGGGCATGCGGCTGACCATTGATCCCAGCAGCTTGGCATCCAGTACGGTCTCGCCGGGAACCAGCACATTGCACTCAATGGTGGTGGTGATGCCCATCTCCATATCGTAACCAGTCAAAGTCAAATTAAATCCTTCGGCTTTCATATAGATGCCTTCCAGCACGGGGATGGCGGCGCGGTTGGTGATGGCGCGGCTGACACCCTCAATGGCGGAGGCGAGCATGGATTTTTCGCATTCAAATTTCATAATTGATTCCTTTCTACTTACTTTCTTTGAAAAGAAAGTAAGCAAAGAAACTTTAAATGAGTCCTCTTGAGAGGGAAATTTTTGATTTAGTTACATTTTTCCACAAAAGGATCGGCAGTTTGTTTGCAATTTTGCCGTTCAGTTTGCAAAAGTAGAGAATAAACTAGAATCTTTTATCGTAGTAGTAGTAGGGGGTGTGAAAACTGTGGAAAAATGGCGCGTTTATTATCACTGCGCGGAAAATAAGCGTTGGATTTTCCAGATTTCGCCGTGAAATCTTTTGTGGAAAACTGGGAAAACTCAACTTTTCCACACGACTCTTGGAAAACCCGTTGTTAATAACTAAAAACTTTGTGGAAAGATTTGTCGTTCTTTCTTTGCAAAGAAAGAACCAAAGAAACTCTAATATCGATCTGAAACTAAGAGGATGCAGAGTATAACTTGCAGCCCACGTGAACTGGGGATAATGTGAGGAAAAAAAATATATCCACTTAACGGTGATAATATATTAAAAGTTCTTTGGTAACTTTTTTTAAGAAAGTAACAGAAACTCCCGTAAAATCAGGTACGCACGTTTTTCATGATGTCGCTGCACATTTCTTTCAGGTGCTGGTCGCGGGAGATATTTTCCTCCATCGTTTTAATAGAATACACAACGGTGGAATGATCGCGCTGGAATTCCTGGCCGATAGCTTCCATGCTCATGCCGGTAACTTCGCGGATAATATACATGGTCATCTGCCGTGCGGCGCTCACATTTGCGTTGCGCTTTTTCCCGCGGATATCCGCAGGCAGTACATTGTAAGTGCGGGCGACCTCATTCAGGATCTTTTCGATCGTGACCGGGATCGGCTGGCTGTCATTCAGGGTATCCTTGATGGCTGTGGTCGTCACACCGATACAGGGAGCAATGCCTTCCAGCATGTAATAAGCATTCAGTTTTTTCACGGCGCCTTCCAGCTGGCGGATGTTCTGCTTCAAATGGTTGGCGATGTACTCCGCAACATCGTTGGGCAGGTCCAGGTTGAGAAGTTCCGCCTTGCGCTTGACAATGGCAACGCGGGTCTCAAAATCCGGCGGCTGGATGTCGGCTGTCAAGCCCCACTCGAACCGGGTGCGCAGACGCTCCTCCAGGCTCTTGATCTCCTTTGCCGGGCGATCGGACGCGATAACGATCTGACGACCGTCGTTGTGCAGGGTGTTGAAAGTGTGGAAAAACTCTTCCTGCGTACTTTCCTTGCCGGCCAGGAACTGGATATCGTCGATCAGCAGTACGTCCGCCTTGCGGTACTTGTCCCGGAACTGTTCCGTAGTGGCCGTCTTGACGGCGGTGATGATCTCATTGGTGAACATTTCACAGTCCACATACACAATGTTGAAATCCGGGTGATTCTTTTTAATCTCCACCTGGATCGCGTTCAGCAAGTGGGTCTTGCCCAGGCCGGATGGCCCGTAGATGAACAGCGGGTTGTACGCGCCGGACGGGTTGGCCGCAACCGCCTGCGCCGCCGCATAGGCAAACTGGTTCGATGGACCCTTGATGAAGTTTTCGAAGGTGAAATCATACCGGCCGCTGGGCAGGGATTTTTCGTCCAGCTTGGGTTTCTTCTCTTTTCCTTCCTCGTCGCCGCCCTCTTTCGGGGTAACGAATTTCAGGTCAACATCAAAGCCAAGTACCGATTTGAAGGCATCCTTCAACGTAGTTGCATAGCGGTCCGACACAATGCTTAAAATAAACGCATTGCGGATCTCCAGCGTGATAGTGTTGGAATTTTCAAAGCTGACCGCCTTGATGTCGCTGATATAATATTGATAGGTCGCCTCGGAAGTATGTTCACGGCAATACTGCTTGGCCGCGTTCAATACGTCGTTGATGGAATCCATGGATCTCGATACTCCCCACTTCCTGTTAAAAATCGCCCCTTTCAACAGGGCGCAAAAATACCACATACAGTATACCACAAAACAGCACCCAAAACAACAGTCCCTTTATATAAAGGTAGAAATTTTTTAAAAAGTCCAAGCTCTGAACCGAGTTTTCAACAGATAGTGGAAAAACCATGGTGGAAAATTGCACGGCCGCCCTTAAAATAAAAATCACGCGCAGACAAGAGAAGCAGGACCGGCGTGTGACTATGTGGGCAAAAACCGGCTGTACACTACATCTTGTAGACCAACAAAAAATCCGCAATAACTTAGCGTTTCTGCGAAAAAATATCCCGAAAAGTATTGACAAAACCTATATACATCGCGTATAATCTAAGTCTGCAAGGCTGCCCCAGTGTAGGGCAATAGCCTGGACTAGCCCCATACTGGGAATTTCAACAGGAGGAATGAAAAATGAAGCGTACTTTCCAGCCCAAGAAGCGTCAGCGCAGCCGCGTCCACGGTTTCCTGAACCGCATGGCTACCAAGAACGGCCGCAAGGTCATTGCTCGCCGCCGTGCTAAGGGTCGCAAGAGCCTGACTGTCTGATCTTTGGTATAACAATGAAGTAAAGGGTTGCTGATGGAATATCAGCAGCCCTTTTTTCAAAAAAGGATTTTTACCATGCGTTATCGCACTTTAAATAAAAACTGGCATTTCAATCGGGTATACAGCCGCGGCAAAAGCTACGTGCACCCCCATGTGGTGCTGTATGTGGCAAAAAACCGACTGGGCTATACCCGCATCGGCCTGACGGCTACCAAGAAAGTAGGTCACGCTGTACAGCGCAACCGTGCCCGCCGCGTAATGCGGGCAGCACTTTGCGAACACCTCTCGCAAAATATCGGCGGATATGATATAATACTGGTAGCGCGCGGCCAGACGCCGAAGCTCAAGAGTACCCAGCTGAGCAGAACACTGGGTAAACTCTTTGCAAAAGCCGGTCTGCCGGACCTGGCTGCTCCCCAGACGCCCCCGCAATGACCCGGCTGCTGATCGCCCTGCTGAAGGGGTACAAAAAGTACATCAGCCCGCATCTGGGGCATCATTGCCGCTTTGTGCCCACCTGCAGCGAGTATGCCATGCAGGCGCTGGCCGTGCATGGTTTTTTTAAGGGGACACTTTTAACGGTCTGGCGGTTATTGAGGTGCCAGCCGTTGGCAAAATTCGGGTACGACCCGGTGCCGGAAAAAGGAAAATGGGTGAACCCCAACCGGAATCTGACCCGCTC
Source organism: uncultured Oscillospiraceae bacterium (assembly GCA_900539695.1). Classification (GTDB taxonomy): domain Bacteria; phylum Bacillota; class Clostridia; order Oscillospirales; family Ruminococcaceae; genus Gemmiger. The sequence continues at coordinate 26,604 of UQDG01000010.1, read as the reverse complement.
CAAATAGCCTCTCATGTCTTTGCTCTGCGTGGCAGAGACCTACATAAAAAATAAAAAGGTCCCGGGCGCAGACGGGGCAGAATGGATAGAGTATGAACTTTATGTACTTCCTGGCCATCCTGATTGGCCCGCTGATGAAGGTGCTGTACAGCTTCATCGGCAACTACGCAGTGACGATCGTCGTCGCCACCATCATCATGAAGCTGCTGCTTTTCCCGCTGGCGATCCACCAGCAGAAATCCACGGCTAAGATGTCGGTGTTCCAGCCCCTGATCAACGAGATCCAGCAAAAATACAAAAACGACCCTCAGAAACAGCAGGAGGAGCTGATGAAGCTCCAGCAGGAGCATGGCTATAACCCCATGGGCGGCTGCCTGCCCATGCTGCTGACTTTCCTGGTTCTGTTCGGCTTCCTGGGCGTTGTGTATTACCCTGTCCATTACATCTTCGGCGTGGATAATGCTTCTATCAAGGCTGCCTGCGAGGCAATTGGCCTTGTAACCACTAACACCTCCACCATGCAGACGGCCCTGATCCAGGCCATCCACAACGGTGCATCCATTGATGCGTCCATCATTCCGGCTGCCACGGTTGCCGAGATTGCCAACTTCAACACCACCTTCTTCGGCCTGGATATCTGCGACATCGCCGGCTTTGCCCTGACCCCGCTGGCCATCTTCCCGGCCATCGCTACTGTTACCATGTTCCTGAGCTACTTCATCACCCAGAAGCTCTCCGGCATGGACGCCCAGATGCAGGGCAGCATGAAAATCATGATGCTGGTCTGCAACCTGATGTTCGTTACCTTCTGCTTTAACGCCCCCATCGGCTTCTCCTTCTACTACAGTGTTTCCAACATCTGGCAGATCGGCCAGAGCTTTGTGACCTATAAGATCTACAGCCCCGAAAAGTTCAAGAAGCAGTATGAGGAAGAACTGGCCGCCAAGCGTGCCGAGAAAAAGAAGAAGCGCAGCGTGACCGTGGAAGAAAACGGCCAGACCGTTACCAAAGAAGTCAGCCTGGCAGACGCCAACAAGCTGCGCCTGGAGCTGGCACGCAAGCGCGAAGCTGAACTGCATAAGGATGAACGGACCACCCCGTTGAATAAAGAACAATAATAAGAGGAGGCAACAAAGATGCGCAGCATTGAAATGAGCGCCAAGACCGTAGAAGCCGCGGTACAGGCTGCCTGCGAGGCCCTGGGCGTAGACCGCGATGACATCAACGTAAGCTACGAAGTGCTGGAATTCCCTGCCCGTAAACTGTTCAAGACCATCCCCGCAAAAGTTCTGGTAAAGGTCGAGGAGCCGGAAGTAGAGGAAGTGAAGCCCGTGGAGGATGCCCCCGCTCCTGTCGAAGCTCTCGCCGCCCCCGCAGAGGAAGCTGCCCCGGCTGTTGAGCCTGCCGCTGAAGAGTCTGCCGAGGCCCCGGTTGAGGAAGACGCTTCTGCCGATGAGGAAGTTCCCCTGGATATTGCTGCTGACCCGCGCCTGCAGGCCGCTGTTGATTACCTGACCCCCATTTTTAAGCAGATGGGCGTGGAGGAATTCAGCTTTACCGCCGTCAAGAAGGGCGAAGCCACGATCCTGCGCGTGACCGGCGAGCACATGGGTGCCCTGATCGGCCGCCGCGGCGAGACGATGGAGAGCCTGTCCTACCTGGCCAGCCTGGTCATCAACCGCATGGAAGGCCCCTACGTAAAGCTGGGTCTGGATGTGGGCGGTTACCGCAACAAGCGCGAGGATGATCTTTCTGCCCTGGCAAAGCGCATTGCCGACCGCGTGATCCGTACCGGCTGCTACTACGAGATGGAGCCGATGAATCCCTACGAGCGCCACATCATCCACACCGCTATCGCGGACATTGAGGGGGTGCGCAGCGAGAGCAAGGGCGAAGGAACTACCCGCCACATCGTGATTTACTCCACCGATCCCAACGCATCCAACCTGCCGGATCGTGACAACGCCCGCAACACCCGTGGTCCCCGCCGCGATGGCAGCCGTGGCCCGCGTCGTGATGGTCGTGGTCCCCGCCGTGACGGCGGCCGCGGTCCCCGCATCGGCGGCCCGCATCGCGATGGTCGTGGTCCCCGCCGTGATGGCGGCCGCCCCTACGGCGGCCCCCGTTCCAATGTGCCGGGCCGTGAGTTTGCGGATCGTCCCCGCGACCCCAATGCTCAGCCCATGGCCCCCAAGACCACGGAGCGCATCCACGACGGCGACGATTTCGCCTTCGGCAAGATCGAGTTTTAACCTACTTTTCTTTCAAGAAAAGTAGGAAAAAGAACTTTTAATTATCCTAAATAAAAAGAGGGAGGCACCGGTAACACGGCGTCTCCCTTTTTGTGTAGAATCTTACGGTTTGATTGCAGGGGCCGATGTTTGTCATCGGCCCGCAAACAAGCAATCCCAAAAGTTTTAAACAGGGCTGTGGAAAACATGAAACTATACGAAATCTAAAATCGAAATCCCTGTTGGATGCTTTGGTATCCGTCTGGGAAGATTCCGTCTGCACGACCCATCATTTCCTTTCGGATGCGGAGATCCTCAAAATCAAAACCTACATCCCTCAGGTCGTTGCCCACCACGTAGATGCACACTTTCTGCACGGGCTGCTTGTGCTTAACGTACAACACCGGCTGGCCGCAGAGCGTCTGCGTTTCAAAGGTAAGATTCGGATCCTGCGCGCCGGGATCTTCGGCACCGCGGAAGCCGTTTTGAATGTCTCCAGCAGTTTGCTGTAGGGCTGTGCCATGATCTTTTGGAAATGGATGATCCGTGTCGCTTTTTTCAGAATTGCATATTTTGCAGACGTCCAAACCCATCCCTGTAAAGTTAGAAAAAACTAACTTATAATAAATGCACCTTCCCGGCAATTCCCCACCACAGGTGCATTTTCGGTATAGGAAAGAAATGGTCAGTTTTCAACAAGCTGTTGAAAATCACTCAGCAGTCGTCGCAGTTATATAATCCTCGGCACGGCGGACAGCCTGCACCTTGTGTAGGAAAGCAGCCAGGTCGGCGTTGTACTTGCGGGCGATTTCCAGGGTGTTTTATTTGCCCCTGTTGTGTGGATCAACTCGCTTTTTGTTGGTGACATAAGAGCTTAGCTTTTTATTTTTCAAAAAACCGCAGAAAAAAGGTAGGAAAAAGAAAAAATTCGTGGTATGATAAAGTGTTAGAAACTTTACTTCACGGAGGTATCGCAGTGGATCGCTTACAGCAGACAATCTGTGCGCTGGCAACGCCCCCCGGCACCGGCGGCATTGCCGTGGTGCGGGTATCAGGGCCGGACGCCTACCCCATGGTGGAAAAGATCTTCGTCCCGCTCCACGTGGGACGCAAGGTGGCCGAGGCCAAGGGCTACACCGCCATGCTGGGCCACTACCTGCTGCACGGGCAGGAAATGGACGAGACTATCGCCCTCTTCTTCCGCGCCCCCCACTCCTATACCGGCGAGGATGTCATCGAGCTTTCGGTCCACGGCGGTACCGCTATGGCGGACGGCTTGCTGGAAGCCCTTATCACCGCGGGCACAGCCCCGGCAGGGCCGGGTGAGTTCACCCGCCGCGCGCTGGAGCATGGCCGCATGTCGTTGACCCAGGCCGAAGCCGTGATGGAAGTCATCGCCGCCAACGGCCGCCAGGGTGCCGCGCTGGCCAAGTCGGCCCTGGATGGGCGGCTGGCAAAACGCATCGGCGCCATCCAGACCGTGCTGCAAAGCCTGAACGCCCACCTGACCGCCTGGATCGACTACCCCGAGGAGGACGTGCCGGAACTTTCCGATGAGCATCTGCTGAAAACGCTGGGCGGCCAGAAAGCGGAGCTGGACAGCCTGATCCGTGGTTATGGTGCCGGTGCGGTGCTGCGCCGGGGCGTGGATTGTGTGCTGCTGGGCCGCCCCAACGTGGGCAAAAGTACGCTACTGAACCTGATGGCCGGTTTTGACCGGGCCATCGTAACGCCGGTGGCAGGTACTACCCGCGATATTGTAGAGCAGGCCGTCCAGCTGGGCGAGATCCGGCTGAACCTGTTTGATACTGCCGGTGTGCGGGACGTGGGCGCCGACGGCGATGCCATCGAAGCCGAGGGTATCCGCCGCAGCTGGAAAAAGCTGGACGAAGCCGGGCTGGTGCTGGCCGTGTTCGATGCCGCCCAGCCACTGACCGACGCCGATTTAGAAATTGCCCACCGCTGCCAGAATCGCCCTGCGTTGGCAATTTTGAACAAAGAGGATCTGGCCGATTCCACGGAGAACGCGGCCCAGACCTTGCAGCCCTATTTTAAAAAGATCATCACCCTTTGCGCCAAAGAGGCTGACAGTTTGCAACCCTTGACCGATGCCGTGGCCGAACTGCTGGGCACAGCCCAGCTGGACCCCGGAGCAGCGCAGTTGTGCAGTGCCCGCCAGCTGGCGGCCGCCACCCGTGCGCGGGATGCCATTGCCGAAGCGATGAAGGCCCGGCAGGCAGGCTTTGGGCTGGACGCTACCGGTATCTGCCTGACCGATGCGTTGCAGGCCCTGTGCGATCTGACCGGCGAGGATGCCAGCGACGCGACCATAGAGGAAGTATTTGAGACGTTTTGTGTGGGTAAATGATAGAGGAAAAAACGTATGGATAAACTGGGAAGTTATGATGTGGTAGTGATCGGTGCCGGGCATGCGGGCATCGAGGCTGCCCACGCGGCAGCGACACTAGGGGCCAGGACCGCCGTGTTCACCCTGTCGCTGGATTTTATCGGCAACATGCCCTGCAACCCGTCCATCGGCGGTACCGCCAAGGGGCACCTAGTGCGGGAAGTGGACGCCCTGGGCGGTCTGATGGGCATTGCTGCCGACGCCACCTTTTTGCAGAGCCGCATGCTGAACCGGGGCAAGGGCCCTGCCGTCCACAGCCTGCGTGTGCAGACCGACCGCAAGCGTTACCACATGTGGATGAAACACGCGCTGGAGAAAACGCCGAACCTGGACATCCATCAGGCCGAGATCGTGGCCGTGGATATTCAGGAAGGCAAAGTCTGCGGCGTCATCACCAATTTAAACGGCTACTATAGCTGCAAGGCGCTGGTCATCGCCACCGGCACCACGCTGGGCGGGCGCATCTTTGTGGGCGAGGCTCACTACGACAGCGGTCCCGACGGCACCCATGCCACCACGGCACTGACCAAATGCCTGGTGGAGCAGGGCTTTACGCTGCGCCGGTTTAAGACCGGCACTCCGGCCCGCGTTCACCGCCGCAGCATCGACTTTACCCAGCTGGAGCGTCAGCCCGGCGACCCGGATGAGGAATTGCAGCCTTTCAGCTTTTTAACGCGAGAGCCGATGCACAACAAGGTGGATTGCTACATCGCTTACACCAACCCCGAGACCCACAAGGTCATTCTGGATAATCTGCACCGTTCGCCGCTCTACGGCGGAGACATCCAGGGCGTCGGCCCGCGCTACTGCCCCTCCATTGAGGATAAAGTGGTGCGTTTTAAGGATAAGGAGCGCCACCCCATTTTTGTAGAGCCCTGCGGCGAGGACACAGAGGAAATGTATCTGCAGGGCCTTTCTTCCAGCCTGCCTGAGGTGGTGCAGAATGCCATGTACCGTACCATCAAGGGGTTTGAGCATCTGGAAATCATGCGCCCGGCCTACGCCATCGAGTACGATTGCGTCGACCCCACCACCTTAAAGCCTACGCTGGAAAGCAAGGTGGTCGCGGGTATTTATGGCGCGGGGCAGTTCAACGGAACCTCTGGCTACGAGGAAGCTGCCGCCCAGGGCTTGCTTGCCGGCCTGAACGCCGCCCGCCACGCGCTGGAAAAGGATGAGCTGGTGCTGGCCCGCCACACCAGTTACCTGGGAACTTTGGTGGATGACCTGGTGACCAAGGGTGTCATGGACCCCTACCGCATGATGACCAGCCGCAGTGAATACCGCCTGAGCCTGCGGCAGGATAACGCCGACGAACGTCTGACCCCCATCGGCCGGGAGTACGGTCTGGTACAGGATGACCGGTGGGCAGTATTCTGCAAGGATCGCGAGATCAAGCAGAACGAGATGGACCGCCTGGCCAAAACCACGGTGCGGCTGGCCGACCTGAAAGCTGCCGTGCCCGAAGACACCGAGCTGGGGGAAATCGGCGGCACGGCGCTGGAACTGATGCGCCGTCCCTACATCAGCTATGAGCTGATCGCCAAAGTCATCGGTCGCGGCGAGGGTGTGACCCCTGCCATGGCCCAGCGCATCGAGACCGAGATCCGCTACGCCGGCTATATCGCCCGTGAGGAACGGTTGATCCGGGACATTCAGCGCCATGAGAACGTGAAGATCCCTGAGGACTTCGATTACAGCCCCATTGAGATGATCACGCTGGAAGCCCGTGAAAAATTACAGAAGATTCGTCCCCGCACGCTGGCCCAGGCCGGGCGCATCCCCGGTGTCTCCCCCAGCGACCTGGCCCAGCTGAGCATTGTGCTGCTGAAACAGAAATGAGTGTTAAACTATGATCGATAAAAACCGCCTGGCTGAAAAATGTTCCACGTGGAACATCAGCCTCTCCCCTGCCCAGCTGGACCAGCTGGATCACTACGCTGAAATTTTGGTGAGCTATAATGAGAAGGTCAACCTGACGGCCATCACCAGCCCCGAGGGCATCGAGGACCGCCACTTTACTGACAGCCTGCTGTTTGCCGCTCAGCCCGAAGTGCAGGGCAAGATGGTGGACGTGGGTACCGGCGCAGGTTTCCCCGGTATTGTGGCTAAAATTTATAAACCGGACCTGGAGCTGACCTTGATGGAACCTACCGGCAAGCGTGTAGAATTTTTAAAGTATGCCTGCGCCGAGCTGGGCCTGACTGGCGTGGAGTTCGCCAAGGAACGCGCCGAGGAAGCCGCCCGCAAAGTCTGGCGTGAGCAGTTCGATATTGCCAGCGCCCGCGCCGTGGCAGCCCTGCCGGTGTTGAGTGAATACTGCCTGCCGCTGGTCAAAGTCGGCGGCGTGTTCATCGCCATGAAAGGCCCCGAAGCCGACGCCGAAGCCAAGGCCGCGGCTAACGCTTTAAAGAAGCTGGGCGGTAAATACCGCGAGACCCGGCAATTCACCCTGCCCGATGGCAGTGCCCGCGGGCTGGTGGTGTGCGAAAAAATATCGCAGACTCCGACCGTTTACCCCAGAAACGGCGGCAAAATTGCCAAGAAGCCGCTGTAAAACCGCGAAAAGGGCCAAAATCCAGCGAACGATTTTTCTTCCACTTTTTTCCAGTTCGTGCTATGCTTTTCCCAGGGAAAAGCATAGCATTTTTTATGTGATAATCACCCGCAGGGAGGAATCAAAAGTGGCTAAAAATGAACTACAAAAACAAGGGCGCATTGTCATGCTGCCTGTTGATTGCATCGAACCGTCCCCCTACCAGGCCCGCACGGCTTTTGACGAGCCGGAGATTGCGGCGCTGGCCGTCAGTATTCTGCAAAATGGTCTGCTGCAGCCCATCAGCGTGCGGCGGGTGGGGCTGCGGAAATACCAGCTCATCGCGGGTGAGCGCCGCCTGCGCGCCTGCCGCCTTGCCAAGCTGGAAAAAGTGCCTGCCATTTTGGCGGACTACGATGACAGCGAATCCGCCGCACTGGGTCTGTTGGAAAACTTGCAGCGCAGCCAGCTGGACCCCTTTGATACTGCCCGCGGCATTAAAGAGGTAATCCGCCTGTGGGGCTGTACCCAGGCCGAGGCTGCAAGGCGGCTGGGGTTAAGTCAGCCTGCCCTGGCCAACAAACTGCGCTTACTTACCCTTACACCGGAACAGCAGCAGCTTTGCGCCGCCAACCACCTGACCGAGCGCCATGCCCGCGCAGCCCTGCGCCTGCCAGAGAGCCGCCGTACCCCGGCACTGGAAAAGATGGCGCGGGATAAGCTCAGCGTGCGGCAGGCGGACAAACTGGTGGACCAGATGTTGGCCGCCCCCAACAGCCCCAGCCCCTGCCGCCGCACCATCCCCATGGTGCGGGATGTCCGCTTTTTTGTAAATACCCTGCAGCATGCCGTTGACCTGATGACCCAGAAGGGCATCCAGGCAACTACCCACTGTGATAAGCATGACGGGTGCCTAGAGTACATTGTGCGCATCCCCGTAGGCAGTGACGGCCGCCCTGTGCAGCAGTCAACGACTCCGCCGCAGGAGCCAGCCAAAGAGTACGCGACCGAGGTATAAAGCACTGAAAATAGAGAAAACCCTGTAAAATGTTCCACGTGGAACATTTTACAGGGCATTTTTTGCGTTTGCCCCCTTTTTTATAGTGTTTCCTTGTGCTATAATAGAATCCAGACGGACAAAACCGTCTTAAAATGCAAAAAGACGGAGGGAAAAGCGTGGCAAAGGTAATCGCAGTAGCAAACCAGAAAGGAGGCGTGGGCAAAACGACTAGCGCCGTAAACCTCAGCGCCTGCGTGGCAGCACTGGGCAAAAAGGTCCTTGTCGTAGACCTCGACCCCCAGGGCAACGCTTCCAGCGGTTACGGCATTGCCAAAAACAAGCTGGAATCCGACATTTATACTTGCCTGATCGAGGACGACGATGTGCGCAACGCCATCGTCAAGACCGAGTATAATGCCGACCTGCTTCCCTCCAACACCCAATTGGCCGGCGCTGCTGTGGCGCTGGTCAACCTGCCCCGGCGCGAGATGCGCCTGCGCAGCGTGCTGGCCCCCATTGTGCCGCTGTACGATTATATTTTCATCGATTGCCCGCCCTCGCTGGATCTGCTGACCATCAACGGCCTGTGCGCCGCCGATACCGTGCTGATCCCCCTGCAGTGCGAATACTACGCGCTGGAAGGCCTGACGGAGCTGATGAACACCTTAAAAATGGTGCGAAAAAAGTATAACCGTTATCTGGACATTGAGGGCGTGCTCTTTACCATGTACTCCGGCCGGCTGAACTTGACAATGCAGGTGGTGGCCCAGGTCAAAAAGTACTACGGGGACAAGGTGTTCAAGGCTGTCATCCCCCGCTCGGTGCGCCTGTCTGAGGCACCGAGCTTCGGCATGCCCATCAATTTCTATGAGCCGAACGGCAAAGGCTGCGAGGCTTACATGGAACTGGCACGGGAATTTTTAAGCAAGAACGAGAGGTGAGCCGATGGCAAAAAAGAAAATGGGCGGCTTAGGCAAAGGCCTTGATCTGCTGTTTGCCGACCTGCCCGAGACCTCATCGGATGATGCGGCTGCCTCTACCCTGCCGCTGCGGGAGATCGAACCAGACCCCGCGCAGCCCCGCAAGCAGTTCGACGACGATGCGCTGAACCAGCTGGCCGACAGCATTACCGAAAACGGCCTGCTGCAGCCCATTGCTGTACGCCCCAAAAAGCTGGGCACCGGCTACATCATCATTGCGGGCGAGCGCCGCTGGCGTGCCGCCCGGCTGGCCGGACTGGATGAGGTGCCGGTCATCATCAAGGATGTATCGGACGAACAAGCCGCAGCCCTGGCGCTGATCGAAAACCTGCAGCGCGAGGACTTGAATCCCATCGAGGTAGCCGAGGGCTGCCACCAGCTGATTGAAAAGTACGGCCTGACGCAGGAAACGGCCGCCAAAAAGCTGGGTAAAAGCCGCAGCTCCGTCACCAACAGCCTGCGCCTGCTGGCGTTGCCGCAGGAGGTCCGCCATAAAGTCAGTGAGGGCATTTTAAGTGCCGGGCACGCCAAAGTGCTGCTGGGCCTGCCCACACAGGAGTTGATGCAGCAGGCGGCCGAGGAAATCGAGGCCAACGGGCTGAACGTCCGCCAGACCGAAGCCCTTTGCAAAAAGCTGGCCAAGCCTGCCAAACCGCCCAAACCAAAGCCAGACCCCTTCAGCCGCCCCAAGCGCGCGGTGGAGATCGAAGCGGCCCTAAAAGAAGTGACCGGCAGTGAGGTCCACGTGGAATACAAAGATGGCAAAGGCTCGCTGAAGATCGACTTTTACAGCGATGAAATGCTGCAAAAGTTCGCCGATCTGCTGGGCCATTACGACCCGGAGGCCGAATAATCAACCTGGTTTTCTATAAAGTATAGAAAAATATAGAGGAGAATCATCATGTTAGACATTCGTTTTGTCCGTGAAAATCCGGAGGCAGTCAAGGAAAACATCCGCAAAAAGTTCCAGGATGCCAAGCTGCCCCTGGTCGACGAGGTCATCAAGCTGGATGCCGAGTACCGCGCTGCCATCGGCGAGGCCAGCGACCTGCGCGCCAACCGCAACAAGCTGTCCAAGCAGATCGGTGCTCTGATGGGCCAGGCCAAGAAGGACCCCAGCAAGGCAGCCGAGGCCGAGGAAATCAAGAAGCAGGTCACCGCTCAGGCTGACCGCTTGAAAGAGCTGGAGGCCAAAGAGACCGAGCTGCAGGCCAAGATCCAGGAGATCATGTACACGATCCCCCAGATGATCGACCCCAGCGTGCCCATCGGCCCCGATGACAGCTGCAACGTCGAGGTCCAGCGCTTCGGCGAGCCTGTTGTGCCCGATTACCCCATCCCCTACCATGTGGACATCATGGAGAGCTTTGAAGGTATCGATCTGGATGCCGCCGGCCGCGTTTCCGGCAACGGCTTCTACTACCTGCTGGGCGACATCGCCCGCCTGCACGAAGCTGTGCTGGCCTACGCCCGCGACTTCATGATCAACAAGGGCTTCACCTACGTCATCCCCCCGTTCATGATGCACGGCGATGTGGTCAAGGGCGTTATGTCCTTCCCCGAGATGGATGCCATGATGTACAAGATCGAGGGCGAGGATCTGTACCTGATCGGTACCTCTGAGCATACCATGATCGGCCGTTTCATCGACCAGACCATTGATGGCGAGAAGCTGCCCCTGACCCTGACCAGCTACAGCCCCTGCTTCCGTAAAGAAAAGGGCGCCCACGGCATCGAGGAGCGCGGCATCTACCGTATCCACCAGTTTGAGAAGCAGGAGATGATCGTTGTCTGCAAACCCGAGGACAGCATGACCTGGTACGACAAGCTGTGGAAGAACTCTGTTGAACTGTTCCGCTCTATGGAGATCCCCGTCCGTCAGCTGGAGTGCTGCTCCGGAGACCTGGCTGACCTGAAGGTCAAGAGCTGCGACATCGAGGCTTGGAGCCCCCGCCAGCAGAAATACTTTGAGGTTTGCAGCTGCTCCAATCTGGGCGACGCCCAGGCCCGCCGCCTGCACATCCGCTATAAGGATGAGAACGGCAAGACCCAGCTGGCCCATACCCTGAACAATACCTGCGTGGCCCCGCCGCGTATGCTGATCGCCTTCCTGGAGAACCATCTGCAGGCCGATGGCACTGTGACCATCCCCGAAGTCCTGCAGCCCTACATGGGCGGCAAGGCCGTGCTGGTCCCCAACAAGAAGTAATTTTGTAACAAGCGCTTATTCCCGCACTGCAGCCGCAATGCGGGAATTTTTTTGGTATTTTTTCAAAAAAGTCGGGAAAAATACTTGACATGGACCCCGCTTTTTCGTATAATAATAAAGCACTTTCGAGTGCACCTCAACAAATGTGGCGGTATAGCTCAGTTGGCTAGAGCATTCGGTTCATACCCGAAGTGTCACCGGTTCAAATCCAGTTACCGCTACCACATTACAGAGTTTCGCTAAGATAAGGGGGACGGTCGTCCGCAATAGTGGATGATGAAAGTCGGAGGTTTTAGCGAAGCTCTGTATTTCTAAGGCCCGTTGGTCAAGCGGTTAAGACACGGCCCTTTCACGGCTGTAACATGGGTTCGATTCCCGTACGGGTCATAAAAAAGCACCTGAGCTTAGGCTCAGGTGCTTTTTTATACTTCCGTACGAGGAATCGAACAAGGCGCGGAAGATTCTCGTACGGGCCACACCGTCCCTTTCAGAGAATTGAAAATTGAATGTTTTATAACAAGAAAACGCCCCTGGACCCGTGGCTCAGGGGCGCTTTGCTGTTATTTCTCCAGTTCCGATACTTTTTGCTGGTAGAGTTTCATTAACTCGGCCACACAGGCGCTTTCGCTGGTGCGGGCGGCAGTACCCTTTGTAAAGCCGTAAGCGTCCATCACAGCGCGGTCGTTGGCTTGATGGGCTTTGCGCAGCTCTGGCGGCATAAGAACATCATCGTAAAGATTTGCTAATGTGCTTTTAGGGTAAAGTTTGCGCGCGTCTAAAATCCCCTGTGCAGTTTGTTCGATACGTCTTTTCTGCTCCGGCGATGGTGTACACCAAACAAAATTATTGTAAACAATGTCTTTGGCGTAACGATAATCGCTTTTTAGGCGACCAGCAACCAAACGCATCCAAGAATTATGCACATTTGACATAAGAACGCCAAACTCATATAATCCTGCATTAGGAATCAGAAAAACGAGGTTGCTGGCAATAGTGTCTTTATCCATAAAGCCCAGCGGAATATAGCGACGCTTGCCGGAAGATGTTTCAGGAACAATAATATAGGTACTATCCGGCTGTGCAATTTGGCAGAACAAGGTTGGAGTAGAGGCAAATTTTCTTGTTGCGGCAGCCTTTGAAGAAGCACGGAAATCTCTTACAAATTCAACCCTCTTTTTGACAGTAGGGCACTTATTGATTTCTCCGGGGTCTGCACCTACCAGCCATAGGCAATAGCGTTCCTTACTGTTCAAAAATTCAGTTGCACCTACATAGGGACGAATCCACTGCGCCGCAAGAGGTTCAGACTGCAGCAAAGCAGTTTTTTCCTCGGCAGTCAAAATGAATCCGCCGCCGTCACGCGGCATACTGCCAAAGCGCATTTTAGGAACATTGCAAATGGGAGTGCTGCGTGATTCTACAAAAACTACAGGGCTATCGGTAAGGTAAGGACTGATTTGCGCACACTGTTTGTAATTACCTGCAGAGGAAAACAGGCGACAATTATTAGAGGACATTGTACGAGAAAAGCCCACAATAACGCAATGCACCTTAGCTTGACTTTTTGCCTCACTATTCCAGACAAAGGGAGTATAGGCAAAATCAATATGGACGTGATAATGTTCAATCAAATATTTCCAGAAAGTAATAACCTGACTTCCCTGACAAATGCTATTGGTTGAAACAAATGCACAATGAATATTTTTGCTTGAAATATATTCAGTTGCTTTACAATACCAACCTGTCACATAATCAAACTCACCCGCACCGGTAACATCTGGGAAAATGCTGTGAATTTCGCCCTTTTGAATTTCTGACATATACATTCCACCAAGGAAAGGTGGATTGCCCATTATGTAATTTAGCTTACTTTTAGGAACGATGGTTTCCCAATCGGTGCGTAGGGCGTTGCCCTCCATAATATAAGCGTTCGTCTTTAGAGGGAGAAAATTCAAAGGGATAGAGATGATTGTCTCGGTTTCTTTCATCATCTGACTTTCGGCAATCCATAAAGCAGTTTTTGCTACTGTTACAGCAAAATCATTGATTTCGATACCATAGAATTGACTAATAGAAACTTTTATACCGGCAAAATCAGCACCCAAGCCACGCATAACGATCTGACCGAGCGATTCTTTGGTCTGGTCTGCAATAATCATATTTTCCAGCCGCCGCAGACTAAGATAAGTTTCCGTCAAAAAATTACCACTGCCACACGCAGGGTCAAAAAAGGTAAGTTGAGAAAGTTTTGTTTGAAATGCCGTCAGTAAACGAGTTCTCCAGCTATCAGAGCGTGGACGTGCCAATATTTCATTTAATTCCGCTTTCAGTGCGTCCAAAAACAGAGGGTCAATAACCTTGTGGATATTTTCAATGCTGGTATAGTGCATACCGCCGCTGCGGCGCGTTTCGGGGTTCAGGGTGCTTTCAAACACCGCGCCGAAAATCGTGGGGCTGATTTCCGCCCAGTTGAAATCCTCGCTGGCTTTGTTCAGCAGCAAATTGCGGATTTCATCGGTAAAGGGCGGTATCTCTATATTTTCATCACTGAACAAGCCGCCGTTGACATAAGGGAACGCGGCCAACTCCGGGTTATCGTCCTGCAGATAGGGGTCGCGGTCTTGCGGCTTGGTGTCCAGCACGCGAAACAGTTCCACCAACGCCTTGCGCATACCGCGCGTGTCGAACGCAGCCAGATAATCGTGGAACATACCGTGATGCCCAAAAATCCCGGCGTCCTCGGCATACAGGCAAAACACCAATCGAACGCACAGTTTGTTCAGGCTTTTCAGCGAATGTTCGGATTCCGAATTTGCATACTGTTTGTAAAAGGCATCATACAGCAAGCCGACAATTTCACCTGCCGCTATGGAAACCTCCATCTCCCGTTTGAGGTGTTCGTTTCCGGCATCGACAAGAAATTGCAGCCGATAGTATTCTTTTTCCAGATTTGCAAGTTCGATGATTTCAGGCTCACCGCGCGGGCGTTCCATATCGTACACATAGAAAGTACTGAAATTACAGGTCACGACCCAGCGCGGGTGCTGCGATACGGGTAGTTCCAAAATGTACCGCTTTGCCTGCTCGAAAGGTGTCAGCAGTGCCCCATCGGATTGTTTGATGGGCTTGTTCAAATCCTTGCCCAGGCCTTTTTGTTCGATCAGAACATGGGTGGCGGGAATGGTGCCATCAATAAAGCTGGTGTGATCGAGGTGGACCTGCTCCTCAAACTGGATAAACTGCTCAGGGTGTTCGACCCCGTACACATCCCGAAGAAGCGACAGCCAAAAAGGTTGGCTCTCGCCTTTTTCGTAGCCTTTGCCTTTCCAGTAGGCGGCAAAATTCTTTGCGGCTTGTTGTTGCTGCGCAGCAGTCATAGCGGTCACCTCATAGCACGAAAGTTATCTTTATCATAACATAAAGCCTAGTTTACGGCAATTATGTTTAATAGAAAAGTAGGCCGCAAAATGTTCCACATGGAACATTTTAGCGTGTGCTTTTTTATAATTAGCAACAGGAACTTCGATACTTACAGTTTTAGTAAATACTCATACATAAAAAAGGGAGCTGCACCGGGTGTGGTGCAGCCCCCTTTTTATCAATATTATTCCCCGTTCTCCACCGTGACGTCGCAATACCCTTCCGGGTAGTCGCTCAGGGTGGAGGTCGCCCGGATGTAGGTGTATCCGGGGCCGACCGCGGTTACCAGGCCGTTTTCGTCTACGGTGGCAACGCCCCGGGTGTCGGTGGTCCAGCGCAGGGCCGTGTACAGGTCCGCGTCGGCTGGCTCAAACTCCGCCGAAAGCTGGACGGTCTCCCCCGGCTTCAGCCGAATCTCCTTAATGTTTAGATGAATCTCCTCCGGGATGCGCACCACAGTGACCGTGGCGGTGGCCGTCTTGCCACTGCATGTGGCGGTCAGGGTCGTGGTCCCGTAGGCCACCGGCACCAGCCACTGCCCGTCCAGCTTGGCGATGCTTTCATCCGCGATTTGGTAGGTCACCGGCTCGCGGCCGGTGGCATCCTCCGGCACAAAGCGGCAGAGGATGCTGGCATGGCTGGACGGATAATGGGAGATTCGCTCGGTGCCGTCATAATCCAAAACGATCTCGGTGCGCTCGTCAAGGTACAGCACAATGTCGTTTAGAATAAGCTCCCGCAGCGGATTGGCCACCTGCACGGTGCAGCTGGCGGTCAGGTCGCCGCTGGCGTCCGTCAAGGTCAGGGTGGTCTCACCGCCGTGCAGCCCAGTGACGACGCCTTGGCTGTTCACGGTGGCAATGCTCTCGTCCCCGGTCTGCCAGGTCCAGTGGTTGGCATCCACCGCAGTTTGGATCGCGGTGTCTGAAGCTTTGCCAGCGGTCTCGTACTGCACGGCGGCTTTGGCGGTTTCCCCGGCCTGCACGGTGACCGGCTGTAGGCTGATGCCGGTCAGCTCCGCTTTGCCGCAGGCCGTCAGCAAAAGAAGGGCCAGAGCCGGTAAAAATGCACGGTATTTCATAAATCTTCGCCTAAAATCAGCTTTTCTTTCAGCAGGGTCACCGGCGGCTGGCCGGGGGCGCTGGCGGCGGACAGCGTGCCAAAAGTGGCCGCGCTGCCAAACGCGCCGCCGCAGTAGCGGGTCACGGCGCCGTCGCGGCCCATACTCATAGTAATAAGGGCTTTGCCCGGGCGCTGGGCGGCCGCCTGAGCCGTAGCCAACAGCAGGCGGGCGGCGTCGGCGCGGTTGCGGGGCATGACGGCCAGCTTGGCAATGTCTGCGCCCAGATCCAGCATGCCTACCAGTGTGTCAGTCATGACGCCTGTGTCGGGCGTGGAACCAAAGTGGTGCTCGCTGAACAGCGCCGAAACACCCGCCCGGTGGGCGGCGTCCCGCAGCTCCTCGGTCAGGGTCTTGTCCGCCAGCCATTCAATGTCCAGTGCGTCTGCACTGCCCTGCGCCAAAAGTGCCTGGCAGGCTTCGCCGTACTCGGTGGGGGTCAGGTCGACTTCACCGCCCTCCCGCGCTGTGCGGATGGTCACGATGAGCGGTTTCGTTATGGCGGCGCGCACCTGGGCCAAAGCCGTCGGCCAATCCTGCCGGGGCAGCGGGTCCAGACGCAGCTCCACCAGGTCAGCGGCGTCGGCACGCTGCGCAGCGGCGGCCTGGGCGGTCAGCTCCGGCAGAGTGCGGGCAAACAGCGGGACGATAATTTTGGGAGCTTCGGCGTGCAGTTCGATCATAAGGCACTCCTTTTGTTGGCAGCAATACTTTGCCTGCATTTTACCACATTTTTTGGGTTTTGTACAACAGCTTTCGCTTGCGATACCCGCCGCCCCGCGCTACAATAATCTGTATAAATGGAGGGTGCGCTTATGAACACAAAACTGCCGGAAAATTCGTTGATTTTGTTGGAGGGTGGCTCGCTGCGCGGGCTGTATACCGCCGGCGCGCTGGATATTTTGATGGAGCATGACCTGTACTTCCCCGCCGTGGCGGGGGTGTCGGCCGGGGCACTGAACGCCTATAACTATGTGGCCCACCAGCCTGGCCGCGCGGCCAGCATCAACCTGCGCTACCGCCACGACCGGCGGTACTTTGGCCCGCTGGCGGCAGTGAAAGGCGGCAGCTTGTTCGGCTTGAACTTTTTGCTGAATGACATTGAAAAGGAAGTCCCCTTTGACGAGGATATGTTTAAAAAGGGCGGCCAGCGAATGTTTGCCGTGGCCACCTGCGTGGAGACCGGCAAGGCAGTCTACTTTGAAAAAGACCAGCCAGGTTTGGACTTTAAGCAGGCGGTCAAGGCTTCGGCCAGTTTGCCGCTGGCATCGGTGCCGGTCAAGATCGACGGCCACAGCTACCTGGACGGCGGCTGCGCCTGCCCCATCCCCATCAACTGGGCGCTGCGCCAGGGCTTTGCCAAGATCGTCATCGTGGCCACGCGGGAGAAGGGTTTCCGAAAAAAGCAGCCCAGCCAGCGCATGGTGGACCTGTATGATGATTTTTATGGCGATAAACCGTTGTTCCTGGCCACACTGCTGACCCAGGAGATGCGCTACAACGCTTTGCTGGACCAGATCGATGCGCTGGAAGACGAGGGACGCATCTGCGTTATCCGCCCCGATGAGCCGGTAGGCATCGGCCGCTTCGAGGGCAGTACCGAGAAGCTGACGGAACTCTACATCCGCGGTTACAAGGAAATGCAGCAAAAATTGGACGGTATGATGGAGTATTTGGAAAAATAGTGACCACTCCCCTTTTGCAGCCTGAGCGATTGAAATAAAAACGCTCCCGGCGGCGGACCTGTGCATGCGATGCGGTCCTGCCTGCAGGGAGCGTTTTGAATTTTGGTTTTAGATGTGCTTTTTCAAAAAGTCTGTCACGGCCTTGGTGTAGGCGGGTGTGTCGTAGTAGTAGGACATGGCGTGGGTGGCACCGGGAATGACGAGCAGCTCTTTCTCGCTGGCGCAAGCGTCGTAGTTTTCGCGGCTCATGCTGCAGGGCACAAAGTCGTCCGCGCTGCCGTGGATGAAGAGAATCGGAACCTTACTTTGCGCCACGGCCTTGCGGCAATCCACGGTATCGGGGTCAAAGCGGCCGAAGATCTTGGCACCAACTTTGCCGACGGCATAGCCCGGCCCCACCGGCACGTGCGGCAGGTACTTGGGCAGACAGGTGCGGCAGATGTCCCGGATGCTGGAGTAGCCGCAATCCGCGATGATGCCGTGAACGCTGTCCGGAAGGTCCAGCCCGCTGGCCAGCAGAACGGTGGCTGCGCCCATCGAGACGCCCATTAAAAAGATGGGCACCTTGCCGCTGGACCGCACTGAAGCCCAGTACGCCCAGGCGCGGGCATCGTAGCGCTCCTGCGCGCCCATGGTGATGGTGTAGCTGTCACTGCGCCCGTGGGCACGCTGGTCCGGCATCAGCAGGTTGTAGCCCAGCTTTTTGCATAGCACGATCAGCCCCATCGTGTCGCGCATCGCAGTGGAACGGTAGCCGTGCATGATGATGGCAATCGGCGCGTCGTCGGCCTCGTGGCAGTACCGAGCCGACAGCGAAGTACCGTCATCGGCGGTGATATGTACATAGTCGCAGGGCAGGCTGTCCACAAACTCCACGTTTTCGCGGATCTGCGGCAAAAAGCGAGAACCCTTCGCCCACTCCTCTGCCGTGGGAATATCCAGCTTCGGCCGCTGGAAAAAAGCCAGGTGGTAGATGCCATAGGCAGCGCCCAGGCCTGCCGCCGCAGCAGCGGTAAGGGCAGCGGCAACACGTTTCATAGGTTTGTGCACCTCACTTTGTTTAGATTATGCTCCCATGGTTCCACAATAGCTTCATCTCCCGAAAAAATGTTTTTCTTTTTTTAAAAAACAGTTCCGATTTACACCCGGTTTTCTCCTATTAGTGAAAGGGTAATCTAAACGCGAGTTACTAAGGTTACTGTCATAAAACACAAAGGACAGAAAGGAGAAAAAGAACATGGAAAACAAACAGAAAGACACGGTTGGCTTACAGCTAACGAAACCAAACACATTATATCAAAAACCAACCAATCACGCAAGGAGGAAGCCTATGGAGCAAACGAAACAGGAACAGTTTACCACCAACTGTGCCATCTATGGCTATAAGAAAGACCCGGAGAACAAATACCACTGGCTGATTGACGAGGAAGCGGCTGCCGTGGTGCGACGCATCTTCCAACTGACCATTGAGGGCAAAGGCCCCTATGATATTGCCCGTACGGTATGGAGGTCAACCATTACGGCATGGCCCTCTTCCCATTTCACAATGGCCGGCACTCCAGCCTGTATGTGGCAGACGACCACCATGCTGATTGCAGCACTGCTGTATGATCGAAAATTTGAGTAATCTTTTATAACAAGCGTCTCAGCCGATGTCTGTCTGAACATTGGCTGAGACGTTCTTTTTATTGATGTGCATGGTCATAGAGGGGCTGAATATCATCCGGCAGATGGTCTGGAAGCAGGCTCTTGATCCGATCCTCGCTGCCGTCCTGAATCGCCTGATCGTAATACCAGCATTTGAATCGGAGCATATCCAGAACTTTATTCATGTGTGCAATTTCCGCCTCGACGGTCTCCTTCTGCTTTTCCAGCAATTCCCGGCGCAAAGGGTATGTAGACGCACCCTCCACGCACCAGTCCATAAACTGCTTGATGTCCTTGATCTCAAGCCTCGACATTTTGAGACATTCGATCATCCGCAGGGCTTTAAGCTCGTTCTCGCCGAATTTTCGTATGCCGGACCTGCGCTCTATTCCGGGGAAAAGACCTTGCTTACCAAGAAGTGGTAGTGTGGCGGTTTCAAATCGCCGACTTGCCACTCCGGGTAGTTGCCCTCATGCTCTTTAGCGTACTCTAAATACTCTGCTTCGGTGTGGGTATCTTTGTCATGCAAAGCCTATGCACAAGGCAAGTTCGCTTTTACGAAGTCTATAACTTCCTATTGGGAATCCGGGTAAAGAACGAACATGAATTGATATGCTTTTGGGCTTTTGCTGCTTGGCTCTGGCACTGTAACCACCTCTGCTGCTTCTGGTGGTGGTCGAACGACTGGTGGTGGGGCAGGCTTCATTACTCTACAACCTCGTAGTCGGTGAGGTTGATTTTGTCGAAGCTGTTGCGGACTTCCATATCGAGGATGTGACCGGGAACGTCTGCGATATTGCCGCCGAGGTCAGCGATAATCTGGCCCATCTGGTCAGGAGTGGCACGTACTACTGCGGTAATCTGACCGTAAGCGTCCTTGCTGTTTTTCAGCGTATGCAGACGGTAAACATCATAGTGCTGGACGGTGTTTGCATTCCGGCCAGAGGTCGGAGTGAAATCGCCAACTGCGTGTTCGATACCTACGATTTCGTACTTCATTTTTGTACCCTTACTTTCTTTTTCCGGGGCGTTTTTACTGCCCCTGTTTTGTGAACCAACTCGGTTTTTGTTGGTGACATAAGAGTACAACTTTTTAATCGTAGAAATTTTTTCATCAAAATATTGACAGCGCGATTTCCCTATGCTATACTTTGTCTCGATTTTGAAAGACGAATCGAGTTTGTAAGAGTTTTTCAAAGCAATTTACCTACGGACCGCCCGTCAGGGGCTAAGGCCATACGGACAGCCGGGTCCACTGCCGATCGGCAACTTTGGGTTGCCTTATTGATTGAGTTAAAAGCTCAAATTTTATAAGTTGGTTCCTTTACAGCCATGAAATTGCACGTTTTGGCGTGCAGACTTGTGAAACGGTCAATAAAGAGTAGTAAAAGTAAGATTGCTATATAGACTCTGACACGCTCAGCCTTTTTGAATCATGCAGGACGTTCTCTCGGTGAGGTATCGGGGGGCAATCGGTCTGTGTCCAAATATGCTGAATTCAAACGCAAGTCTGCACATCTGTGCATGGCTTGCGTTTTTTGTTTTGCAAAGGGATCGCGAACGGAGGTAAAAATGAACGGAGAAGCAAAGCGCACCCGGCTGGATCAGCGCCGCGCCCCCATCCATGAAGCACTGGAAAACTTTCGCCGGATGCGCGTTGTTCCCTTTGACGTGCCGGGGCACAAGCGCGGGCGCGGCAATCCGGAGCTGACCGCGTTTTTGGGCCAGCAGTGCGTTGGTGTGGATGTCAACAGCATGAAGCCGCTGGACAATCTCTGCCACCCGGTTTCGGTCATCCGCGAAGCCGAGGAGCTGGCCGCCGATGCGTTTGGCGCGGCACACGCCTTTTTGATGGTGGGCGGCACAACGAGCTCGGTGCAGAGCATGGTGCTGACGGCCTGCAAGCGCGGGGATGAAATCATCCTGCCACGCAATGTCCACCGCAGCGTGCTGAACGCGCTGGTGCTCTGCGGCGCGGTGCCGGTCTACGTCAACCCGGAGGTGGACAACCGCCTCGGCATCAGTCTGGGCATGAAGCGTGAGCAGGTGGCCAAGGCCATTGCCGAGCACCCCAACGCCGTGGCGGTGCTGGTTAATAACCCCACCTACTACGGCATCTGCAGCGATCTGCGCGCCATTGTGCGGATGGCGCATGACGCCGGGATGCTCTGCCTTGCGGACGAAGCCCACGGCACGCATTTTTATTTCGGCGGCGGGCTGCCGGTCTCGGCTATGGCGGCGGGCGCGGATATGGCCTCCGTCTCGATGCACAAGAGCGGCGGCAGCCTGACCCAATCCAGCCTGCTGCTGACCGGCCCCAACGTCCACGCGGGCTATGTGCGGCAGATCATCAATCTGACCCAGACGACCTCCGGCAGCTATCTTCTGATGTCGAGCCTTGACATTTCCCGCCGCAATCTGGCACTGCGGGGCCGGCAGGTGTTCCATCAGGTGGCCGACATGGCCGAGTACGCGCGCGAGGAGATCAACGCCGTGGGCGGGTACTATGCCTTCGGCAAGGAGCTTTGCAACGGCAACTCCGTTTTTGACTTTGATACGACAAAACTCAGCGTCCACACGCTGGACATCGGACTTGCGGGCATCGAGGTTTACGACATTCTGCGCGACGAATATGACATTCAGATTGAGTTCGGCGACATCGGCAACATTCTCGCGTATCTCTCCATCGGCGACCGCCCACAGGAGGTCGAGCGCCTTGTCAGCGCACTGGCCGAGATCAAACGCCGCTATCACACCGACGGTGCGGGACTTTTGAGTCAGGAGTACATTGACCCCGAAGTTGCCGCCAGCCCGCAGAAAGCATTTTACGCCCCCAAAAAGAGCCTGCCCCTGCGTGAGACAGAGGGCATGGTCTGCAGCGAGTTCGTCATGTGCTATCCCCCGGGCATCCCGATCCTTGCCCCGGGCGAGCGCATCACCGCGCAGATCTTGGATTATATCGAGTATGCCAAGGCCAAGGGCTGCAGCATGACCGGCCCCGAGGACCCGGACATTCTGCGCCTGAATGTGCTGGCTTGACAGGGAGGTTTGCAGTATGGAAATGTGGTTTTCGGAATTTCACACCCCTGATGTCAAGCACAGCATCCGGGTCAACCGCCAGCTTTACTCCAAGCAGAGCGACTACCAGCGCATCGACATTTTTGAGACACCGGAGTTTGGCCGCGTGCTGACGCTGGACGGCAACGTCATGCTGACCGAGCGCGACGAGTTCATCTACGACGAGATGATTACCCATGTGCCGATGTCGGTACACAAAAACGCCAAGGACATTCTTGTTATCGGCGCAGGCGACGGCGGTGTAGTGCGGGAACTGACCCGCTACGACCGCGTGGAGCGCATCGACCTTGTGGAGATGGACCCGCAGGTCATCGAAGCCTGCCGTGCCTATCTGCCCGGCAACGCCTGCCGCATGGACGACCGCCGCGTACACATTTATTACGAGAACGCGCTGAAATTTATCCGCAAGTGCGAGGAAGAGTACGACCTCATCATCGTGGATTCCTCCGACCCGTTCGGCCCGTCGGAGGGGTTGTTCACCCGCGAGTTTTACGGCAACTGCTTCAACGCGCTGCGCACGGACGGCATCATGGTCAACCAGCAGGGCAGCCCCTTCTATGCTGAGGACGCGACCGCCATGCAGCGCAGCCACAAGCGCATCGCCAGCACCTTCCCGATCAGCAAGGTGTATCAGGCACACATCCCTACCTTTGCGGCGGGCTACTGGCTGTTCGGCTTTGCCAGCAAAAAATATCATCCCATCAACGATATGGACGCCGATGCGTGGAATGCGCTGAACATGCGCACCCGCTATTACACGACCCGGCTGCATGTCGGTGCATTTTACCTGCCGGCGTTTCTGGAGGAAATGCTGCGCGAAGTGGAGGAACACTGATGCTGCATCGCAATGTTGAAAATTTCATCGGCTGCGACAGCAGCTACCGCACGGCAAGCATTGTTTTGTACGGCGCACCGTTTGATTCCACCACCAGCTACCGTCCCGGCGCGCGGTTCGGCCCCGCTGCCATGCGGCACGAAAGCTACGGGCTGGAAACCTACAGCCCCTATCAGGACAAGGACCTGACGGACGGCAGCGTCTTTGACAGCGGTGATTTGGAGCTGTGCTTCGGCTCAAGCGAGAGCGCCCTGGTGGACATCGAATCCCGCGCGGCGGAGATCCTGCGGGACGGCAAGCTGCCGCTTCTGCTCGGCGGCGAGCATCTCGTGACCCTGGGTGCCGTGCGCGCAGCCGTGCGCAAATATCCCGATCTGCACATCGTCCATTTTGACGCCCACGCCGATCTGCGGGACGATTACCTCGGCGCACAGCTGAGCCACGCCTGCGTGCTGCGCCGCTGTCATGATTTGGTCGGCGACGGGCGCATCCACCAGTTCTGCATCCGCAGCGGTGAACGGGAGGAATTTCAGTTCGCCGCGCGGCACACCGATATGCACAAGTTCGACTTTACCGGGCTGGCCGAGCTGACCGACTGGCTATGCCAGGCTGATGTGCCTGTCTATCTGACGATTGACCTCGACTGCCTTGACCCGTCGGCCTTCCCCGGCACAGGCACGCCCGAAGCGGGCGGCGTCAGCTTTTTGCAGCTGCTTGGGGCCATCCGCACCGTGACGAAAGCGAACATCGTCGGCGCGGACGTCAACGAGCTGGCTCCCATGCTCGACCAGAGCGGCGTTTCCACGGCTATGGCCTGCAAGGTGCTGCGGGAGCTGCTGCTGGCACTGGAAAAATAAAAATCTGTTATAAATTCAAACATAAAGGAGTTCTATCATGAGCAAAGTTCTTGTTATCGGCTGCGGCGGCGTGGCAAGCGTCGCCATCTCCAAGTGCTGTCAGGTCAGCGATGTCTTCACAGAGCTGTGCATCGCCAGCCGCACCAAATCCAAGTGCGACGCGCTGGCCGCCAAGCTGGCACCCACCACCCAGACCAAAATCACCACCGCGCAGGTCGATGCCGACGACGTACAGCAGCTGTGCGACCTCATCAACAGCTACAAGCCTGACCTCGTTATGAACATTGCCCTGCCGTATCAGGATCTAACTATCATGGACGCCTGCCTTGCCTGCGGCGTCAACTACATGGACACCGCCAACTACGAACCCGAAAACACCGACGACCCCACCTGGCGTGCCATCTACGAGAAGCGCTGCAAGGAGGAAGGCTTTTCCGCCTACTTCGATTACAGCTGGCAGTGGGCCTACAAGAAAAAGTTTGAGGATGCCGGCCTGACTGCGCTGCTGGGCTGTGGCTTTGACCCGGGTGTGACGCAGGCCTACTGCGCCTACGCCGCCAAACATGAGTTCGACTCTATTGACACGATCGACATTCTCGACTGCAACGGCGGTGACCACGGCTACGCCTTTGCCACCAACTTTAACCCCGAAATCAACCTGCGCGAAGTCTCCGCTCCCGGCAGCTACATGGAGAACGGCAAGTGGGTCGAGATTCCGCCCATGAGCATCAAGCGGGAATACAACTTCGATCAGGTCGGGCAGAAGGATATGTACCTGCTGCATCACGAGGAAATTGAGTCCTTGGGCAAAAACCTGCCCGGTGTCAAGCGCATCCGCTTCTTTATGACTTTCGGCCAGAGCTACCTTGACCATATGCGTTGTCTGGAGGATGTGGGCATGCTCTCCACCACACCGATCAACTACAACGGTCAGGAGATCGTGCCCATCCAGTTCTTGAAAGCTCTGCTGCCTGACCCCGCCAGCCTCGGCCCCCGCACCAAGGGCAAGACGAACATCGGCTGCATCTTCACCGGCAAAAAGGACGGCAAGGACAAGACTTACTACATTTATAATGTATGCGACCATCAGGAATGCTACCGCGAGGTCGGCAGTCAGGCCATCAGCTACACCACGGGTGTGCCCGCCATGTGCGGCGCGCTGATGATGCTGACCGGCGAGTGGACGAAGCCCGGTGTCTACACGGTCGATGAATTTAACCCTGATCCGTTCCTCAATGCACTGGACAAGTACGGCCTGCCCCGCAGTGAGAACCATAACCCGGTTCTGGTGGACTGATGGTACAGCGCGATGCACGGCCGCCGTTTGCGGCCATCGGCGGCGCGGTGTCGCCGGAATTTGCCGCCCTGCCCACGCCTTGCTACCTGTTGGATGAAGCCGCCCTGACCTGTAACGCGGAAATTCTGGGCAATCTTTCCCGACGCACTGGGTGCAGGGTGCTGCTGGCGCAAAAAGCGTTCAGCAACTACGATTTATACCCGCTGCTGGCGCCGCACTTGGCGGGCACCGAAGCCAGCGGCCTGTTTGAAGCGAGGCTGGGCGCGGAGGAAATGCCCGGCAAAGAAGTTCATGTCTTCTGCGCGGCCTACCGCGCGGACGAAATGGAAGAACTGCTGCAATATGCCGACCATATCGTCTTCAACTCTCCGGCACAGCTGGCAAAGTTCGGCCCCGCGGCCAAAGCAGCGGGGAAGAGCGTGGGCCTGCGTATCAACCCGGAGTGCTCGACGCAGGACGGCCACGCGATTTATGACCCCTGTGCCCCCGGCAGCCGCTTGGGCACAACCCGCGCGCAGTGGGATGCCGCCGTGGCGGCTGACCCAGCACTGCCCGCGCTGTTGGACGGCCTGCATTTCCACACCCTGTGTGAGCAGGACGCCGACGCGTTGGCCGTAACGCTGGACGCAGTGGCCGATAAATTTAGCGACCTGCTGTCCAAAATGCAGTGGCTGAATTTCGGCGGCGGGCACCACATCACCCGCCCCGGCTACAATATGACCACGCTGGAGCGCTGCATCCGCCGCGCCCATCAGGACTGGGGCGTGACGGTCTATCTGGAACCCGGCGAGGCCTGCGCCCTGAACGCGGGGTATCTCCTAACCCGCGTACTGGATGTAGTGCAAAACGGCGATACCACAATTGCGATTCTGGATACCAGCGCCGCCTGCCATATGCCGGATGTCATTGAGATGCCCTACCGCCCACCGCTGCTGGGCGCGGGTGAACCCGGTGAAAAAGCCTGCACTGTGCGCCTTGCAGGCCCGACCTGCCTTGCGGGGGACATCATCGGCGATTACAGCTTTGACGCCGTGCCCGCCGTGGGAGATTTGCTGGTTTTTGGCGATATGGCGATTTATACCACCTGCAAAAACAACACCTTCAACGGTATGCCACTGCCCGCCATCTACGCCCGCAGGCCTGACGGTACAACACGGGAAATCACAACCTTTGGGTACAGCAATTTCAAACATCGGGTTGGAAAATGATTGGTCCACTTCCTATGGCAGTTCTGCGTAGCCGGATGATGAAGTGACCCCAAAAAGTTAGACAATATTCTGAAGTAAAAATTGTTCAAGCAGC